>NZ_JACJTU010000040.1 GCF_014698835.1 Nostoc paludosum FACHB-159
TTGTGTTAGCTTTACTATGTGCTTTTTTGGCATACTCTTCTGATCTGCGATCGCTCGACTCTCTGTTTCCATTCTAACCCAGCAAAATTAATGCGATAGACCACTAGGTGCTGCCATTGGTGGCGTTGCAGGAGCAATTACTGGCACAGTCGCAGCCAATAAATTAGCTCAGTACGCAGAGGAATTTATTGAGGAACTTCAGCCGACTATAAGCTTGGGATTAGGTGCCGATCGCAAACCAGTTGAATTACCCCGTCATTACAGTTGGGAAGAATTACAAGCACTATCAAAACCCCAAAGTTGAGAAATGCAGCCTACATAAATTTAATTACGAATTACGAAAACCAGTTTCTATCTAAAGTAGAATCAACATTTCATAGTTATTTCACTGTTTTGTGAAAGCGTAATTAAAAGAAGCTTTTAGCACTGGATTGGTTATGCGGCTGATATTAGTTGAAGATGAAGAAGATTTAGGTGCAGCAATCAAACAAGTCTTAACTTATGAAGCGTATGTAGTTGATTGGTTTTTAGATGGGACTCAAGCATGGCAATATCTAGAAACTGGCTGGACTGAGTACACCTTAGCGATTTTTGATTGGATGCTGCCTGGAGTTTCAGGAATAGAGTTATGTAAATGGTTGCGCGATCGCCATTTAACTCTACCTGTGTTAATGCTAACGGCTAAAGACCGAATGGAAGAAAAGATTATTGGTTTAGATAGTGGTGCAGATGATTATTTAGTGAAACCTTTTGATATGGCAGAACTGCTGGCCAGATTGCGGGCATTACAACGCCGAGCCTCCTACACAGGAACAACACTTACACCCCAACTCCAAGCTCGACGCTTACAAGTAGGTTGTCTAATGCTCAATTACAGCACCCATGAACTGACTCGTCAGTATTGTGACGGTGAAAAGCAAGTGTTCGCTTTAACTGTCAAAGAATTCCAATTGTTGGAATATTTTATGCGGCATCCTAACCAAATTCTCAGCCGCGACCAAATTATTAATCAGCTTTGGGAAATTGGTGCAGAACCAGTTAGTAATGTAGTAGCCGCACAAATTCGCTTATTAAGACGTAAATTAGGAGAAGAAGATAGCGAATCTTTAATTGAAACTATTTATGGTGTCGGCTATCGTCTCAAAATTCAGGCTGCTGATTTTTGCTAACTCGACAGCAATACTTTAAGCCGGTTTTAGCAATATGGAACGTAATCCTATTTTCCGCCAGACTCGGTTGCGGTTAGCTGCTTGGTATACCCTCGTCATGGGTAGTATTTTAGGCCTGTCTGGTTTAGGAGTTTATAGTGTGGTTGCTCATGCTTACAATGAAACCATAGACCAGGGATTACAATCAGTAGCAAATGCACTCCATAACAGTATTGAACCTGCTTGGCAACAACCCGGACATTTACAGCAACTTGCTAAGGAACTTTCCTTAGAATTATGTATAACTTCAACAAACTGTTTGCCTAAAACTACTATCAAACAACCTTTAGTAGAGGTAGCTAATCCAGTCAATTATTATATACGTTTGTTGGATAAATCGGGAAAAATATTTGCAATTACAGGTATACAAGCTGATAATTTAAAAACTACTTTACCATCGCCAGGTTGGCAAGTTATCACAGATTATTCTGGCACTCGATACCGTCAAATTACTTTACCTTTATATACTCAAAGTCAGGTTTCGGGTTATCTCCAAGTAGCGCGAAGCCTGAATGATTTAGAACAGCATATTACTTTTTTAAAATTAACTTTGGTGTTAGGATTGCCGATTTCCATGATTTTCGTTGCTTTGTCTAGTTGGTGGTTAGCAGGAAGGGCAATGCAACCTGTATATCTTTCCTACCAACAGATGCAACAATTTACTGCTGATGCTGCCCATGAATTTCGCACACCCCTAGCAGCAATGTATTCTACGATTGAGGCTGCTATTAAGTTACAGCAAGAACCAAAATCAAGTAGTGGAATTTTAGAGGTTCTCAAACGCCAAAATCGTCGTTTATCGCAATTAGTAGGAGATTTGTTACTGTTAACAAGGATAGACCAAAAACAACTAACAGGAGAATATCAACCTTGCTGTTTGAATGATTTGATTAGCGATTTAATGGAGGAATTAGCATTCTTGGCACTAGAACATCAGGTAAATCTCTCTAAGCAGGTGCAAGTTTCAGAAAAATTGTATGTGATGGGAAATGAAGAACAGCTTTATCGATTAATTTCTAACTTAATTGTGAATGCAATTCAAGCAACACCTAGCGGGGGAAAAGTCACGGTTTTTTTGTCAGATAGTGAGTTTTACGCCATTATTAAAATTCAAGATACCGGAATTGGCATTGCTATTGAACATCAAAAGCGAATATTCGATCGCTTCTACCGAGTCGATCGCGATCGCTCCCGTACCTCTGGCGGTTCCGGACTGGGATTAGCCATAGCAAGAGCGATCGCCCAAGCACACAAAGGCAGCATTCACGTTCAAAGTCAGCCAGGACTGGGCAGTACATTTACAGTTCGACTTCCTCTTTAACTAAGTGGCAAGGTGGGGTGTTTCTCCCGCATTTCTTACAAGTTTGAAATGCAGAGGGGAAAGAACAAGGCACATTGAACTCTCCCCTGCTCCCCTGCTCCCCTGCTCAGGGTTTGTCTTTAAAATATAGAATGACAGCGATAGGAATTTAACAATCGCTCTATGAATCAGGAATCGCCCCAATTCATCAATCATATTGTTTCAAATTTGCGTTCAATTGAGGGAATTAAAGCGATCGCACTGGGTGGTTCGCGGGCACGAGGAAACCACACGAACAAGTCAGATGTGGATTTGGGCATTTATTATAATCCAGAAAACCCGCCTGATTTAGTTGCTCTGAATCGCCTTGCCTGTGAACTTGATGACAACCATCGCGTAAATTTGATTACTCGAATTGGTGAATGGGGAAAGTGGATTAACGGCGGCGGTTGGCTAAAAGTGGAAGGTGTAGGTGTAGATTTTCTCTATCGCGATTTGGCAAAGGTGAATCGTGTCATTGATGATTGCCATATGGGACGCATTACTATTGATTATCAACCAGGACATCCTCATGGTTTTGTGTCCTCTATTTATATGGGGGAAATTGCTATTTGCCAGATACTTTACGACCCTGATGGTGTTTTAGAAGCTTTAAAGGTAAAAACAAAACCTTATCCAGAGCAGCTAAAACAGGCAACTATTGATACTTTCGCCTGGGAAATAAGTTTCTCGCTGTTAGTGGCAAAAAAGGCAATCGCACGCAATGATGTTGTTTATGCAGCAGGTTGTTGTTTCCGCAGTGTGGCATGTATTAATCAGGTTTTATTCGCGCTTAATGAAGATTATTTATTGAATGAAAAAGGGGCGACGGCGATCGCTAATAGATTTGCTGTTTGCCCGCAAGACTATCAACAAAGGGTAGAGCAAGCGTTTGCACTTTTAAGCGCTGATGGAAAATCAATAACTGAGGCGATTGGGATTATTGAGGCGATGGAAGACGATTTGAGCCAATGGTATGGAAATCGACGATTAGCAATGTAATTTACAATCTTCACAAAATCCTCAAATAGTTTCGATAAATTGAAGTTAGAGTCCAAGTGTTAATACTTAGGCTCAACCTGCGTCGTAAACATCCAGGGGGTTTTGTTATGGATACTCTTGTTAAATATGATATTGAAGTTATCAAAGATGAAGCACGTGAACTCGTTAAAAAAGGAGTAATTCGTCGTAACGAGCCAATTTATACTTTGTGTAGATATATTCCTGGTCGTGAGTGGGTTTGCGTGGAACTTGAGCTAGAAAAAAATGAATTTTTACTTCGGGACAAGATTATAGATCTATTAGGTCGTGAAGATTGGAGCGAAGATTGAATTGCGATCGCCATAGCAGGGAATAGGCAACAGGCTTGCGAAAGTCTATTAGTGTCTGGTATTAAAAAGATTATTCTTTCGTAAGCTAATCGTCATTCAAATTGCATCTTTGCGTCCCCCCGTCTTTCTAGCGAATTGAACTATGCAATTTAAAAGCGCATCAGCTTACCAACCGATATGAACTTCGGAGGATGTTTTGATGCAAAGAGATTTTAAGGATAAGTGATTAGGCGGACACGAGCTAAATTCAATCATGAAGATGAGAAAATCTTTCAGTATTTCAACTGATTTCATAAGTAGATAGTAAAGCTACAAATTGTAGGGTATTCAAACGTTATAAGTGGGTACATTTTTCCCACTTTTTTACCCTCACTTTAGTTAACTTATGAAAGTCACATTGATTAAAACACCACACATATTCATTGGCATCCTCATGGTAGCTAATTACGTACTATTCGCTATGTTGCTCCAGTATTTTGATCGTATTAATTTGTTATTCGGTAGTTGATATTTTAGTTAGCTATATAGTTAGCTATATAATTCACTAAAAGTTCCGGGACTCATCAAAAAAGTAGCGTCATAAGCATTATTGGCTCCCAATTCAAATAGTTAAGCAACTCGAAGTTTCTGCAATGAACCAGTAGTTCCTAAAACTTCTGCTGATGATTCTCCTTTTTCTTTAAATTCGCTAATGATGGGATTGAATTCATTTCTGGCATTACGGTCGAATAAAACAAATTTTTGCCTGTTTAGTTTGTCAAGATTCTCTTTTACTCCGGGTAGGTTTAGCGTTTGTATGTTTGTAGGAGCACCTATGACATTTACGCGAATGCGATAAACAGACTGATTTCTGTCATACCATTGGGTCGAACTAATATAAAGTGGTGCGACAGATTCAACATTTTTGAGTGCCAGTGCTTGATGTAAAGGTCTAGATGAAAAACTGACTGGTTGCAGTACAGTCGAAGAGAGGGAGCTAACTAAAACAATATCTGCGTTAAGATTCAAAGTTAATTGCAATGCTCCCTCTAAAAAAGCATTTCTCAATCCCAACTGCATAAAAATAAGAAATGTAATGCAAAGTATTCCCACAGTTCCTGCAATTGTTTGATTGCGTTGGTATCTCAATTGCAACCAAGCAATAAGTATTTTTCTCAGTTCATTTACCAAACATCGAATCATTCTTCAAGACCTATTGATACATCAACATTAAGATTCGTCATTGCTGCTACAATACAGCTACTTTCTTGATTTAAAGCAATTCTCACTTCCATTAGACGAGCATCCATATTTGTTGAGGAACCGATATCGGATACATTTGCTTTCCCAATTTCTAAACCTAACTGTGAAACTAGGCAAGCAGGGGAGCAGAGGGGAAAGAATTTGTATCAGGATTTTAGTGAAATGGTATAAGTGGCTGATATCGTGTCCATATATGTAGCGGTTGCCAATTACATAAGGTACAAGGTAGGGACGCCCCTACCTTGTACCTCACAAAAGCGAGAAATACTATGAGGTTATTTGATAACCTCTATTTCATCATCCTAGTGTGTAAATATAAGCTTGTCTTAAACGCCGTACCATTTCTCGACGCACCTCATTTTGGACGCGGTTACCACGCCGCCAGTGTTCTAATTGAATATTATCAACGTAGAATCTTACAGAAAATTGCATACCAGAGCCTTGGATATCAGTTAGTTGAACTTGTGGTTCTTTCCAGGCAGTATTAGATTCTTTAAAACTGTCATGCAACCATTCAACAAATTTTAATGAATAATCATCTAATCTGGTTTCATCTACTCCAGGATTAGAAATTTTTTGAAAAATCTTATTCAGTTTGATTTTCAAAAGTTCAATTTTTTGTTCCCATTCGTCAGGTAAAATATTTTTGTCTTCAAATACTAAATCAGGGTCTTGAAGCCAAGTTTCATACCATTTACGAATCAAAATAATCAAAGTTGGTTTTCCAGCCTGTTGTTGTTCTTCTAGGCGCGATCGCACTCGTTTACCTTTACGTTCTGTAATTACCACCAGACCAGCAATGTTCAATATTTCCAGATAGGTTTTCTGGATACTTCTCAATTCCTCTGAATTCAAGCCTCCCTTTTCTAGCTGCTTAATTTCCAGGGCAAAATATTCAAATGCTTGTTCAAGCTTTTGCAGCTGTTCATTAACATCTTTCTCAACTAATAAACGCAGTCGTCCTGCTTCTTTTTTTGATATTTTATCATCCTCTGCTTCTCTTAATGCCGCAAAATTGTCTAAATATTGCAGTTTCTCATCGATATCACCTAAAGTATCTGGATGCCCAATGATGATTTCTTGCAAAATTTTTGTTGCTACTATTGCATCAGCATCAACTCTGACTGAGACTTTAATTGTGTAAGCATAGTGGGTTGTAGGACGACTGAGATTGACGATATTTTGACCGCCCAATGATGTGTTTGGTACATATACCTCGCAATGCTCGTTAATCAAATATAGTTTGGTCACCCGGATACCAATTTGTTTGATAATTGCAATTGACCCATCTGGCATGGAGATAACATCTCCAAATTTAAAGGGTGTATCAACTAACAATACCAACCCGCTGAAAAAATCGCTTAAAATATCTTTGATTGCCAATCCCAAAACTACGGTAATGCTACCTATTGCTAAACCGATGCCACTTAAATCAACTCCAAGGGTGCTAAAAAACAGAGAGATTCCAATTATGTATGTGATTACTGGAATACAGTTTTGCAGTAGTGGAATTAATACGTCATCCCAGACAGCTTCAGTTTTGCGGGCGTAGTCTTTTAAGTAGGAAATTGCTGCTTCTGTAAAGAATACAGTTACTAAGTAAGTCAAAGTAGCAATTAGCAAAGCTGTCAATCCTCGGTCAATCCAATCTATAATTCCTCCTGAACCTAATTGGAATAGGGAAATCTTGAGACTAGCAAATATAAAAATTGTGATGGATGGGGTTTGTGAAATCGCAAGAATGAGCAGGGCTGTATCTTTTTCTGTACGCCTAAAAAAGGCTCGCAGTACATAAAAGAGTAATACGTAGATGACAAAAAAAACAATTACAGATGCCGCAAATGTATATAAAAAAGCATTCATTTGTGCTGCTGTTGGCATAGTGGGCGGTGCTGGTGGTATTGGGGTTTTTGATGTAGATTCTGCCGCTTGGGCAATGAGCGTATAAATCATTTGGTGTTTACCTCAAATCTTAAGTAGTTTGAAAGTTTGTTGCTGTTGAAGCATGATTTAGATTTTGGATTTTCCATCGCAGGAAAAATCCAAAATTCAAAATTAAATGACTCTATAATTGTTAGTAAATTAATCTTCTGTATTTGCAACACCACTGGGAATAACAATTCCTTCACGCAATAGAGTATCCGTAAAAATCTTGCGAAGAATACGCTGGATTTGCAGATGTTTTCCTGGCTTGACTTTCGTCAATGTCCGCAGCAACAAGTTAGACTCCCCAAGACTTTCGATGCCATCCACTTGTGTACCTTCGAGTACATCTGGATAATCTGCTTTTAACTGCTGTCCTACCTCCTCAATTACTTTATAGACATGAGTTAAGTTGGAATCATAAGGAACGCCAACTTCTACTACTGCATAGATGTACTGTTTGGAGTAATTAGTAATTGAGCCAATATTCCCATTCTGAATAATCTGCAATTGACCATTCGGATGTCTCACACGGGTGGTTCTCAGTTCAATTGCCTCGACAATACCTTCGACAACTTTTTCTTCGGCTTTTCCAGCTTCGATATAGTCACCCACTAAGTAGTAGTTTTCAAACAGAATAAAGAAGCCGCAAACGATATCGTTAATCAGCGTTTGTGCTCCTAAGCCGACAGCTATACCGACAATACCTGCACCTGCAAGTATGGGAGTAGGATCGATGTCCAGGGTATAAAGAATGGAAACGATCGCGCCGAAGTAAATGAAGTATTGTAAGAAACTACGAAGCAGAGGAACGAGGGTCAGGCGTCTACTTCTTTGAATGTCAGTTAGATTCTGGTTTTTAAACAGCACCTCTTCAATAAATAAGTAGACCACCTCAAACATTACACGACTAATAAAGATAATGGCGATGATTTTGATGATTCGCGGGCCAAAAGCCGCTATGTTGGCAATTAACTGCACTTGTTGAATTACCAATGTCGCCATGCAGACATAAATTACAAATTCTAGACACCGCTTTAAAAAGGGTATCAGGTGTCGCAGGCGATCGTAGAACCTCAAAAGATTATCAGGGCTAGAGTATCTGAGGCTCAAAGCATCTAGGCTATCAACTAACACTGCAACTGCTTTGAGTATCAGGAAACCGACGGCGATAATTAGATAAATCCGCAGTGCAATGTAGAGATATTGCGAAACTGCTGGTGGTAATTTCAAAAACTCGGCACACAAAATTGCAGCCCACAGCCAAATTCCACCACTGACTCTTTGATTGAGGGCGTTGAAGAAAGCATCAATACTTTCATCGTCAGCAGTACTTCTTTCTAAATTCTTGGCGCGAGTGGTAGCTACCTTCAGAGAATAATTGAGAAATTTCAGTGCGATCGCAGTTCCAATCAATACGCCAACACTTTTAGCTATACCAATTCCTAGCTCTATCCAAAATGCTAATGGAATACGACGAATCATGGCTAATGTGTATTCCTGGAGGTTTTCACCACGATAAACTAAATAACCATTCGCACCTACAATCAGAATAAATAAGACTAAACAAGCAAGTAAGAGTAACCCTGTGATGTTGCGTCGTAGGGTTTTGATACTCTTATCATTGCTTCTAAATATAGAGGACTTAATAAACAGCTTAAATGTTTTACTTACAAGCCAGTTGATAAGTAAAAACACAAATATTATAAGGCTGACTTCAGCGACAATAATTAATATGTTCATCTTTGACCATATAATTTGAATAATTTTAGACAACATCCAAATGGATAGATGTTAATTATTTCATATCATTATATTTTGTCAATCTTTTAATATTTAATAGAAATTTATTCATTCGATTTATGTAAATAGGCTTTGCTGTTACTAAATATCTTTTAAATATTTTATGTATGCAATTATTAATTTAACTAAAATAATATGTTTTCTGCGACAACTAAAGCAGAACCTTCAATATTTTTGTACTAATTATTTTGCATTGAAAGTATTATTAAATTAAACCAGAAATTAAGTAAAGAGAAAATTGTTGCTTAATTTTCGTCAAGATATGGCTAGAACTACAAAAATTACCTACATTTTGTATTTTATAAGTGTATAAACAAAATAATTATTTAGTATAAAAACAATATTATTTCGTTTATAGATTTCAGTCTTTGCTGTTAAAAGCAGCTTAATTGCTATATAATAACTTACTGAATACCATGTAAAAATATAATTGTCAACACTTGATTTGTAGGTTTTTGAACAAATATACTACTGTTAACTCTAAAACATAGCCGAACATTAACTACATTTTGGGTTGTCGGAGTTGCCTAGATCTTAATCAAGGTAAAAAGCTGCCTACGCATCTAGAAAATGAACATCGATCAAGTGATACAAGTTCTATCAGTCAGCCAAAAAAAACCTTTGACACCCCTGCAAGAATTAGTGTTGCGCTCGTCCTGGGAGGGAAAAACTTACAATCACATGGCAGGTGAAGTTCACTATGGGGCACAAAGTATTAGAGAAGTAGCTTCTCAGTTGTGGCATGTACTTAGTAAAATTTTTGGAGAACCAATTAGCAAAACCAACTTCCGTCACACCCTAGAGGTACGCCCCCTCACCAAAGCACAACAGCAACAGATTGAGAAACACGCCACCAGTACCGTTACTACGCTAGAATTTCCCAGCGGACCAGTAATGCTATCTTCCCGGTTTTATATCCCTCGTCCGCCAATTGAGGAATTAGCCTACAAAGAAATTACTGAGCCGGGGTGTGTTATTCGCATCAAAGGCTCTAGTCAGATGGGAAAAAGCTCTCTGATGATACGCATTATTGATTACGCTACATCCGTTGGCTATCGCAGTGTGAACTTGGATTTTCAGCAAGCAGACTCAACAGTATTTTGCAATCTTGATAAATTTTTACGTTGGTTTTGTGCCAACATCAGTAGTAAGTTAGAGCTAGAATCCAAACTCCATGAATATTGGGATGAAGATATCGGCAGCAAAGTTAGCTGTACCAATTATTTTCAAAGGTATTTGCTAGAAGATCTTAGTTGTCCCTTGGTTTTGGCATTGAACGAAGTGAATCGGGTGTTTGAGTATCCAGCGATCGCTCAAGAATTTTTACCTTTGTTGCGTTCTTGGCACGAGCAAGCTAAGCAAATAGAAATTTGGGAAAAACTCCGGCTGCTTGTGGCTTATTCAACAGAAATTTATATTCCTTTAAAGCTAAACCAATCACCGTTTAATATCGGATTACCGCTAAAGTTGCCCCCATTTACAATCAAGCAAGTGCAGGATTTAGCACAGCGTCATGGGCTAGATTGGAGAGATAGTAAAGAAGCCAAGCAACTGATGTCAATGGTGGGGGGACATCCCTATTTAGTGCGCCTAGCTTTGTATCACGTTTCTCAGGGAAAAGTTACCTTAAAGCAGCTATTACAACAAGCTCCCACGGAATCAGGAATTTATAACGACCATTTACGACGGCTGTTAACAGCACTCCAGGAGGAGCGAGAATTGGGTGGTGCGATTAAAAAGTTAATTGCTGCACAAGATATAAAATTAGAATCTATGCTTGCTTATAAATTAGAAAGTATTGGGCTGATAAAACTTGAGTGCGATCGCGCTAAATTTTCCTGCGAATTGTATCGTTTGTATTGTGAATCAGCAAATTTAGGTAGTTTTGAATAAAATACCAGGCAATTGCCATTTTTATCACGACTCAGATGGAGGTATCAATGGTGCGATCGCTGATGCATCTAAGCCTGTGATGTTAACTACCTGTTCTACCGTCATACCACCCGCCAGTAAGTTGCGTGCCGTTTGTAATAACTGGGACTCTGCCTTTTCGGCTCGTTGGCGTTCTTGTTCGGCTCGTTGGCGTTCTTGTTCTTCAGGCGTTGGTAGTAATTCTCCCTCCAAAGTTGCCCAGCGTAGCCAAGTTGCATCAATTCCTTTGTAATTTCCCTGCCAGCGCTGCAAGGCTAACCCTAAGGATTCACTCACCAATTGATGGCGATCGTTAACCACCAGTGGTTGGTAAACTCTTTGTTGGATAGAAAAACCCGCCCAATCATCTGGGTTAAACGGGTCATACCAGAAATATTCTGGTACGCGCATTTGATTTTGATAAATCAGCTTTTTTTCGTTTTTGTCCGTGGTGGCTGTACTTTGGGAAAGCAATTCAATGACAACATCCGGCGCTTTTCCTTCTTCCCAAACCACCCAACTTTTGCGTTCACCTTGAGGGACACCCAACACCACAAAAAAGTCTGGCCCTCTAAAGTCTTGGTTTCGCAACTGCGCCAGACTGTAGTAGACAAACATATTGCCGCCGACAAATCCATCTTCTCGCTGTGACAGCCAAGGGATTAAGCCATCTATCAACAAGTCCATTTGGACTTTGTGCCGTGCGCTTTCCATTGGGACACCATCATCATAAGGGAGTTGTGCTTGGGTGGGTGGAATTTCAATTAGAGGTGCAGGTAGGGTGGTTTCTGACATGGCTGTTCATCAGTAGGGTAGCCCGCAGCGAATATATCTATGCTATGGCAGGCAACAGGCAAAGGGCAACAGGCGACAGGTTTCAAAGTGTCTTGGTGTCAGGATTTTACCATTAGTTTATGTTTTAACCTAACTGGCAACTGCTATTCTTGGAAGAATCCTCAAAGTACCGAAGTTATAGGATTTTGGATTGAAATTAGGAAAATACAACGGTAGGTAAAAGCGATCGCCTCCATTAATTTGATGGGTTAGCAAGTGAGTGTCAAGCTTTAACGGCACCTTTTGGGTTTGGGGCTTTCTCTACAAGAATATTGTGTAAAGTCTGCAATAACTCCTTGGTTGTGTATGGCTTAGGAATAAACTTTTTAACTCCAGGTATTTTAGTGAGTTTATCGTTAGCATTCAGCCCGCTAACAGCCACAACCTTGACCTGGGAATTCATTTTTTGTAAGGTACTAATGGCAGTAGCACCATCCATTGATGGCATCATCATATCCATCAACACTAGGTTGATTTTGTCTTCGTGGCGAGCATAGAGAGCGATCGCTTCAATTCCATTACTTGCTGTCATAACTCTGTAGTTGTAAGTTTCTAGAGAAATTTTGGTTGTTTCTAAAATTTCGCTTTCATCATCAACTACTAAAATTAATTCTCCGTTACCGTTGAGCAATTCCAGGTCTTGTCCTTGTGGTGTTTTTGCTACTTCCACTGCTGGCAAGTAAACTTTAAATTCACTACCCCTAGCAACCTGACTAGCCACAGTTATAAAACCACCATGACTTTGGATGATACCCCTGACGGTAGACAGACCCAATCCTGTACCTTTGCCAATATCTTTAGTAGTAAAGAACGGCTCGAAGATTCTGTCAAGGATGTCTGAGGGCATCCCGATGCCTGTATCTGCAACAGTAATCACAATGTAAGCACCGACACGGGCATCAAGATTCATGCGCGCATACTGTTGATCGATAAAGAGATTTTCCGCAGAGATTTTAATCTGACCACCTCTAGGCATAGCATCACGAGCATTAACCACTAAGTTCATCAGTAGCTGATGTAGGTGCGTTGGGTCGCTAATTACAGCCCAAAGTCCTGGCTGAATATCTACTGCCAATTCAATGGATTTTGGAAAAGTCTCTTGGACAATTTGCTGAATTTCTGAGAACAGATGGTTAACTTGCACGATGGTACGCTGTCCTTCGACTCCTCGCGCAAACTGCAAGACTTGTTTGACCAAAGCAGCCCCACGTTTAGAATTATTTTCTATGGTCTGCAACATCTGTTGATTGCGCTCATTAGTATCAGACATTTTGAGTTGCAACAGTTGTGATGCTGTCAAAATGGGAGTCAGTATATTGTTTAGGTCATGGGCGATACCACTAGCTAGGGTGCCAATACTTTCTAAACGTTGCGCCCGCAAAATTTGATTTTCTAAATGTTTTTTTTCGGTAATATCAGTATTTACCGTTAAAATTGATTTTGGTTGACCGTTGCGATCGCGCATTAAAGTCCAACGGCTAGCAACAATAATATCTTTTCCTTGTTTATTAACCTGATGCAATTCACCTTGCCAAAAACCAGACTCAGCTATACTTGCAGAAATATTTTGGATTTGGGATAAGCTTTCTGGTGGATATAAAATCTGATTGACATTCATACCAATTACATCGGTAGCCTTCCAGCCATACAAATTCTCAGCCCCTTTGTTCCAAAAACGGATTTGATTAACAAAATCTTTGACAATTATTGCATCGCTCGTTATATCTAACAAAGCAGCTTGTTCGCGGATTTTTTCTTCAACTCGTAAGCGTTCAGCGATTTCGCTTTCTAAACGTAAATTTTGTTCTTGTAGTGTTTTTGTCAGAGTTCGCAGCTTGAGATGAAGTTGAATTCTGGCTAAGACTTCTTGGTGTTGGAGTGGTTTGGTAAGGTAATCGACTGCACCCAGTTCAAAGCCTCTAACTTTATCCACTGTTTCGGAAAGTGCAGTCATAAAAATAACAGGAATATTTTGTGTTAATTCACTGCTTTTTAAGAGACGGCAGGTTTCAAAACCGTCCATACCCGGCATGAGGATGTCTAATAAAATTAAGTCAGGTGGGGCATATTCGGCTCTGGCGATCGCACTTTCACCGTCTTCAGCAATCAAAACGGTAAATCCTGCTTGGCCTAAAAAATCAAACAGCATTTCTAAATTGATGGGAGTGTCATCAACAATTAAGATTACACTCGATTTATTAACATCATTTTTCATACGCACTCAGAATACTTTTGGAGAAATTCCAATATTTGTTTTCCTTTAAAACCTTTAGCTAGTTGATATAAATGAGTAGCAAAAGGCTGCAACTCCTCATCTATTTCTTCTAGTTTTACAGCTCGTTCAGCAATGCTTCTTAAATCACCCCGCATAGCCAAATCTAGCAGAATTGCCAGTTCACTTGCTGAAGGAGGGACAATAAGAGTCTGAGATGTCAAGTTTAAAGTATTAGCAGGACTTTTGTTTTCGTCCTTCATCTTTCTTACCTTACCTTTATCTTCGTATACCCATTCCAATCCCAAGTGAACCTGTAACTTTTCTAAAAGTTCTGCTTTTTTAATTGGTTTCGCCAGAAAATCATCACAGCCTACTTTACGGCTTTCTTGCTGATCGAATTCAAAGACACTAGCGGAGACAGCAACCACTATCACTTCCTTAAAGTTTTGTAGCACTCTCAGGCGACGGGTAGCTTCAAATCCGTCCATTTTTGCCATTACCAAATCCATAAAAATCAAGTTTGGCTGACATTCAGGGACTTTGCCAAGACAATCTAAACCATCACTTGCTTCTACAACTTCAAAACCTAGAGGTTCTAAAATATTAACCAACACAGACCTATTTTCCCATTTATCGTCTACCACCATAATTTTGCGTTTAGCACCTACAAAACCAATAATGTTAAATTCATTAACATTATTTTTTGTGGGTTGAGCAACTTCTGGTAATTCCAAATCTAGCCAAAAAACGCTACCTCTACCTAATTCACTTGCGACATATAATTCACTCCCCATCATCTGAACCAATTGGCGGCTAATAGACAATCCCAATCCAGTTCCTTCTGTCTTTAGGCTATCTTCACCTACTTGCTTGAAAGGTAAAAATATCTCTTCTAATTGCTCTGTAGCAATCCCAATTCCTGTATCTTCGACTTGAAATCGAATTTTGGAATTTGATAATTGTTCTGCAAGTTTATTTGTATTAATTATCCATTCTCCATACTGATTTACATAGCCTACTTTAAAAGTAATGCTACCTTTTTTTGTAAATTTAACTGCATTACTTAATAAATTAATTAAAACTTGACGTAAGCGCTTATCATCCGCACAAATTAGACTAGGTAATGGATATAAAGGTTGGAAAATTAGGCTAATTCCCTTATGTTCAGATCGAATTCGACAAATTTCTACTATTCCTTCTAAAAAAGCCGATAAATGAAACTCTTGTAAATAAAGCTCCATTTTTCGAGCTTCTATTTTGGAGATGTCTAAAATATCATTAATTAGTGTTAGTAGATGTTCGCCACATTGATGTATAATATTTATGCCATTCCTTTGTTGAGCAGTTAAAGATGTATCTCCCTGGAAAATTTGAGTATAACCCAAAATACCATTGAGGGGAGTTCGTAGTTCATGACTCATGTTGGCGAGAAATTCACTCTTGGCACGGTTGGCAGATGCAGCTATTTCTTCAGCTTTTTGCCGTTCACTAATTTCTTGCTGTAATTGTAAATTTTTATCTTGTAATTCGAGAGTGCGCTCTTTAACTTTTATTTCTAATGTGCGATTATATTCTTCTAAATCATTATAGAGACGCGCATTTTCTAATGAAATTGCAGCTTGTGATGATAAAAGTTGCAAAACTTCTAATCGTTCGGGCGTAAAAGCCCCAGCAATCAATTTATTTTCTAAATAAAGAATGCCAATCAACTTACCTTGATGAATAACTGGACTACATAAAATAGACTTTGGCTTTTGTTGAACAATATAGCTATCCGTCGTAAATCCCCCCTCACGGGTAGCATCGTTGAGTACAATATTTTCATGAGTCTGATATACATAATTAATAATATATAAAGGTAACTGGTGACTTAATTCTACAGGTGTTGATTGCTGCACATTGATTTCAGTTTTACCAAACCTACCTGAAGCTTCTATAAATAAATTTCCGCCCCTCTCTAAAATTAAAAATCCTGTTTCTGCACCAGCATTTTCTAACACAATTTGCATCAATTTCGCTAGTAATTTGTCAAAAACAATTTCACCAGAAAGCGCTTGTGAAGCTTTGAGAACTGTTGCTAAATCAAAAGATTCGCTAATACTTTTATTCAGAGAGTGGACGATCTGTTTTTTTTCTGGTCTGTGGGTTCTTTGTTCCGACAGCCGCGCAAAAATTTGGGTATATTTTACTTCTAAATCTCTCAGCTTTGCTGTTGCTCCCCAGTTACTATATCCATAGTAAGCATCAGTAAGGTAAGTCTGAGCTACCTTTTCTCTACCGCATTCAAAATAAAACTTTGCTGCTAGTTCATTGGCAAGAGCCTCTTCCTGGATATATCCTTGTTCTTTAGCTCCAGCAATTGCTCGATCGTAATATTCCATTGCTTGCCAATGTTGTCCTAATACTCGCGCTTTTTCTGCCTCCACAAGCTCATATTTATGCTGAAAATTCATTGGAGCATTGTTAGCCCAAATTTGCATTTTTTCTTGGTTATTAATGACTTTATCTAAGAGATATTTTTGCTGTTCGCTGGATGTTAATTGATAAATTGCCAGTTGTACTAAAGAATCGTAGAAATGAAATACTGGCACATGAAAAAATGCGTTGACTCCATCTAGATACTGTTCGGCTTGTACTGCATTTTGCGCCGCTTGTTGATAGTCAGCAAATAAATAGCAAAGTATCAGTTTGTTTAAATACAAGTAGTGAAGTCCAGTTCTAGCGTTAGCTGTTTCTAGTAGTGGCAATGATTCGTTTTCGTTGTATACTTCACCTACTAGACGACACTGATTTTCAGAAAGTCGGAGTAAGTTCAAAATTGACTGATGAAAGATTGCATTCCAACTTAAAGCATTTTCCTGTTTAAGTTGAGCTATAACATGGCTGATTCTTGCTATTTCTTTTTCCAGTCTTGGCAATTCTTCTCCAAGGAAATATAAATGGTGACATTTTTGTACCGCAGCATAGCAACCATATTCAAACTGTCCGTTTTCTAGTCCACTAGAGTACGCATTTTCTAAAAGTGGCAACGTTTCCCTAGCATGGACTTTTCCATGCATCGTACATGATGCAGCCACAAAAAAGATGCTTGTTTTTAATTCTAAAATATTTAGCTTTTCCACTAAGCTTAATGCTAATTTACCAAATTTATAAGCTGAATCTATATCTTGAATAATGCTGTTTAAAATGACTGCATAACAAACATAACCATAAGCTGAAAAAGATGCATTTCCATAACGAATAGATAAATTTACTTGTTCGCATATCACCAACGGAAATAATGCAGGAGCAGCTTGATACGTAGGCGATCCCATACAAGTTAGCATCCTGATAGCTGCTAACTTATCTATATCTATCATTAACGGTAGGTCAATCAGGTCTTCTATTTTTTTTGTAGCTAAATTAGTAGCTGTTTGATTAAGAGTTTCCTGAATGTCTGACAAACTAGGTGAAGCTGGAAAATTAATACCTAACAATTCTAGAGCTTGTAAACCAATTTTCGATGCTTCAACTGGTTTGAGTTGTGCCATACAAGCTTGGATTTTTACCTCATAGACTTTCATTTTATGGAGTGGAATTTTTGCTTGCTGTAGAACAAGGTTTGCCCATTTCTCCATTTGTACAAAATGACCGTTGAGGTAGGCTACTTCTACTGCTGACTCATAAATTGATAGCGTTAATTCGTATTGATTTTGCCAGCTATCTACTGTTAATAACCTTAAACCTTCTTTTAAGTAGCGCATGGCAGACTCATAGGCCGCTGCTGCTTTTGCTTTCTGTCCTGCTATAAGATTAAGTTCAGCTAGCTCATATTTATCTGATTCTGAAGTTAATAAATCGATGCCATGATTTAAATGATTTACTAAATAAAAGACATTTTCTTTTTGCTCTTCCAGCAAAGTTTTTTGAATAAGCAATTGCCCAATTTTCAGATGAGTTGCTTTTTTTTCACTATCTGGAATCAAAGAATAAGATGCTTGCTGTACGCGGTCGTGCAAAAATTTGTATGCAATTGTTTGCTGTTCTTCTAACTGCTCGTTAACAACCAGGGGTATTTTATAAGATGAGTCTATAGGTAAAACTAAACCTGTTTGCAAAGTTTCCCATAGCTCTTTGGCTGTTTCTGACAAAGATTTTTGATTAACAATGCTCAAAATATCTAAAGTAAATTTATCGCCAATACAAGCAGCTAATTTTAAAACTTTTTGTGTCTCTGGTAATAATTTTTGAATTTGATTAACCATTAATTCAACGACATTATCAGTAATATCAATGTCTTGAATTAGTTCAATATTCCACTCCCAACAACCTGTATCAAAATTAAAAAATAATAATTTATCTTGATAAAGAGATTTCAGTAGCTGGGTTACAAAAAATGGATTGCCTTGAGTTTTGTGTAATACTAAATCAGCTAGTTCCTGTGATTTTTCTAGACAAATACGGAATGTATCGTTAACTAATTGTTTGATATGCCAAATTTCTAAAGGCTGGAGAACAATATTGTTAACATCTCCACTGGATTTTTGCAATTCTTCTATAGTTAGTATTAATGGATGAGTCGGAGTCACCTCGTTATCTCTATATGCTCCTATTATTAATAAATGTTTACTCTCTGGGTCACTAATCAGCAGTTGAATTAACTTGAGAGAAGCTGTATCTGCCCACTGTAAGTCATCCAGAAAAATTACCAGTGGATGTTCGGCTTGAGAAAATACATGAATAAATTGTTGAAATAATCTATTAAAGCGGTTTTGAGCTTCATTAATTCCTAGTTGTGGTATTTCAGGCTGAGAACCAATAATTTTTGCAACATCAGGAATAACGTCGATAATAACTTGGCCATTGACACCAACGGCTTCTAAAATTTTTGTTTTCCAGTTTGTTATTTTTGTAGCATTTTCTGTTAAGAGTTGTCGGATTAATTCTTGAAAAGCTTGAATTAATGAAGCATAAGGTATATTGCGTTTATACTGATCGAACTTTCCTGAAATAAAATAGCCACGCTGGCGAATGATGGGTTTATGAACTTCATTTACTAAAGAAGATTTACCAATGCCAGAATACCCACTAACTAGCATTAACTCAGTTGCACCAGAACTAACCCGCTCAAAGGCATCGATCAATTTGGTAACTTCTCGCTCTCTACCGTAAAGTTTTTGGGGAATCAGAAATTGGCTATATAAATCAAGTTTACCAACAACAAAATTTTCAATTTTACCAGTTGTTTGCAGTCGTCGTAAACATAGTTCTAAATCAGCTTTTAGCCCTAAGGCATTTTGATATCTTTCCTCAGCAGTTTTAGCTAATAATTTCATGACAATATCAGAAACTGCTAGCGGGATTTTGGCATTTAATTCGTGAGGCGAAACTGGGATTTTAGCAATGTGTGAGTGAATTAATTCTAAAGGATCATCTGCGACAAAGGGCAGCTTGCTAGTTAGCATTTCGTAAAATGTTACGCCTAAGGAGTAAAAATCAGTTCGATAGTCTATTGAGCGGTTCATTCTCCCAGTTTGCTCAGGCGACATATAAGCTAGACTACCTTCTAGCAAATTGAGATCGTTAACTATCTGATTTTCTCTAGATAAGCGTGATGCAATGCTAAAATCGATAATTTTTATTTTACCTGTGTTGGAATTGATGAGAATATTATGAGGTTGAATATCTTTATGAATGAGATGATTTTGATGTAGTTGATATAAGGTTGTAGCTAATTGAATAGCAATTTGCAAAAAATTGTTGAGTTTCAAATTGTGGGTGCTAATAATATCCTTGAGTGTTTCTCCTTCAAAATCTTGCAAGATCAGTGCAACACCATTTTGTGTGCTTTCTAAGGCTAGAGGTTGAATAGCTCCTTCTATTTCCAAAGATTGCAGTATTTGATATTCGTGCCTTATTTGGGCAATTTGTTCTATGGTGGGATATTCAGTTTTTAGAGTTTTGATAATTACTGAAGTTTGGTCTGATTCTTTGAAGGCACGGTAAATGCAGGTATTTATACCATCAAAAATAACTTTGATGAGGTTGTAATCGGCAAGGATAATACTCATGTTTGTTTTGTCACTTGAGTGACATCAATTCTCAAATCAGCTAAAAAAACTCATTGTGGTAACGGACTTACAAAAAATAAATTATCCCAAATTATTTGTAGATTTTTAGGGGCGCAAGGCCTTGCACCCTTACTTCGCGGAGTGTCCCGGAGGGATGGGATATTTTTTTAACTGGAAGCCCCTAATAAAAAGGATTCTTTAAATAGTTCCAAAATCATTTTGATAGTTTCTCGCTCGTTTTTAGTATCTTAGGGTAAAGAATTTTACTTCCCTACTTACTCGCCCCACTACTATTATTTTAAATTTTTTTGATACAACCTGCCGATTTTTGATTGATATTCTATAAGTTTTATCTATGAGTTTTATCTCAGTGTTCAATTCTACTGCCATTTAAATTGGAAATTATCTTTAATTTTTGACATATTAATAAGCGTTAGATTTTTTTATGCGATCGCAAGTAAAGGAAAGTAAACCTTTGATGCAATAATGTCACAAGTGACGGTACGGTCTAGCCATGCCGTCACTTGTGACAGTTGCGTAAGTCCTATTTCTGTTCCTATATGCTTTATACGGTTAAAAAATAGTCGGCACTAAGGCTGAGGTTGCTGGTGCCTTGAATGATAGCAATTAGTTCTGGGCTACTTTCATTCAAAAACAAAGCTGTACCCGTAGCTAAACCAGTCGGCGCTGCACCTAAGCTATAGCTAGACTTGAAGCCAGACAATTGCAGGGTGTCTTCAGTAGCATTGAAATCAGTAATCAGGGCGTAGTCACCTAATCCAGAAGTGCCGGCATTGCCATCATTGTAGAAAACACTTACAGTACTACCTAAGACAAAGCGATCGCTCCCAGCACCCCCTGTCAAACGGTCAAATTCGCCAACACCTATTGTTAGTGTATCTGCTCCTGTGAGTACGTCGATACCTTCATCTCCAAACAGGCGATCGCTCCCAGTACCACCGAAGACAGAATCATTACCACGTCCACCGTAGAGAAGATCGTTACCACTATCTCCAAACAGGGAATCATTGGCATCGCCACCTGTGATATAGTCATTTCCGGCATTGCCACGAATGGTATCACTGCCTGCACCACCCGCTTGAGTGTCGTTGTTAACGGTACCCAAAAGATTGAGAGCAACAATAGTCTGATTGTTTTTAGTTGTGGCATCGTTCTGGCCGCTAAATCCAGCATTGACTACTGTGTTGAGGTTTAGAAGCACACTGGACGACTGGGTAAAGCTATAGCCTTGGAGTAATTGTGTATACAAAGTGTGGGCATAGCTGTGATTCCCTGCAAAATTCCACTGTCCGGGCTGGAACAAGTCGTTCCAGTTGGCATAGACATCAAGGGTAGCCAACCGAGCATCATAGCCCAATGTTTCACTTGTATGTAATGCTACAACACGACTGGCATCAGTTGGATCTAGGCGATCGCTAGCCGCTTTGCCTTCAAAATCAGGCCCCGCAGGATCTAGTCCTACTATTTGAGCAATAGACTGTCCAGTAGATGCCTTGTAGCTAGAACCAGCGAATCCAGCAACGTGCGCTCCCAGGCTATGGCCGATGAGGTTGGTGTAAGTGGGATCTACGCCATTATTTATTAAGTACGTAGCTAACTGATTACCGACATCGCGCGTTCTAGCAGCTGAAGTAGAATACCACCAGGAACTAGCTGCTTCCTCCCAATCTAACAAAATGATGTTGGCATTGGACTCGCGCTGTCGAATGGTTTGGGCTATGTTTGCCATCCAATCTGCGGGTTGATAGTTATTATTTGCGTTGCCGCCAGTGCTTTGATAACCATGAATAACAACATAGGTCGGTGCGTCAGAATTAATGCGCCCCGAACGGTTGATAGAACCGTTACCCCAAATATTAAAGTTGACTTGAACCATACTTTGAAAAATCCTATGGGTCTGAAAATTGTTTGATAGCAAAAATTTCATTTAGTTGATTGCTGAGATGCTTGCAATCAATTAAATGTCAAATCAAAAATTATTTTGCAGTGTTAATTTATCTATAATAAAAATGATTTTACATAATACCAAAAACTTACATAAAGGGTCTAGCTAAGCATCTTTACATCTAAGATTTGCAACTGAATTTAGGAAAGCCTAAAAGCTTAACTAATTGAGAAAACTAATTTTTGAACATATCTAAGATAAAGATAATTATTTTATATTTTGGTAAAAATGAGTATAAATTTAATTTAAGATTAAAAGAATTTTATTCACCCCTGTTGTGTCACAGGAGAACCTAATTTCTGAAAGCCCTTCGGAACTTTGTTTTTCAATGGTCAGCATCCTATGGCCAACAGCTATGTATGGGGTATCAAACTCTTGGCTGTTCGCTGTTGCCTTTTTACTGATTAAAGGCGATCGCTTTTGCTCTGGCAACCGCAGTTTGCGGAGCATTATATCGAATTTTTTAAGCTAGAAGCTGTTTTTTCTGGATTACCAGAAAATGGAAAAACTAAGATACTCTTAATATTTGCATTATTAACTAAATTTCTTAAACGATTTAATTGACTATCTGTAATGGCCACCCCAGCATATTTTTGAGCATAGTTTAATTCTTCTTCAAAATTATTATCATTGTAAGCTTGAATAAATACGCGATCTACACCCCATTGTTCCCAGTCAGCCGCAAAATATCTTTTAGCCCAATAAGGATTATGATGGCAAATATCAAAACTTACTGATGAATTAGCTTTTTTCATCGAGCTTGTCATTTCTTGCACAAATTTAGTTAAATTTGCAGTTCTATCAACTTTCCCTGGTAATTCAGCGTGATATCCTAGATAATCATCCCATTGAACTGCATCAATATTCGGATATTTTTTGACAAACTCGACTAAGATACTTTTAAAAAAAGTAGCAACTTCAGGATTCTCCACGTCAAGTACATAATGATCGATTCCAGCGTAAGTTTTATCTACTCCCGGAACAATCCATTTTCGGGCAACTGCTAAATCAAAAATTGGACTATTTTGATCTATTTTAATTCCCTTCTCAAAGTAAGCGTGAACTTGCATTCCTTGTTGATGTGCCTCATCAATCAACCAATTTAACCATTGTTCTCGAAACTGGTTTGGGCAACTATCATACCCTAGAGTTTGCTGCATAACTTCACTTTTGTACATCGTACAACCATTTCCCCAAACACCATGAATGATTGTATTAAGTCCTTGAGCGCGATAGTAACGAACTCTTTGGCGAATTGTTTGTTCATCAGCGTTATTTGTAGCTTGATAGCGAGTTAAATAAATTCCTCTAATTACTTTTTTCTCCCAAGGAGTAGGAGGTAATGGCGTTTTTTGATTTTGGATTTTTTCCTCTGTAGTTTTATTATTATTAACTGGTAAATTTGGGGTTGGTAAAGTAGAAACCGGAGTAGGAGAAATAGTTGGGGTGGGAATTTTGGATGCAGTTGGAGCAGGCGTCACAATAGGAATACTTATTCGTTCATTCTTTGGTAAAAATTTGCTAATATCTAAATTTCCTTTCTGGCTGAACCACCAGTAGCCACCTCCTAACACGGCTATAATTACAGAAAATGGAATATTTAAGCATCCACATCCATTTGGCTCTTTCTTTTTCTGCGGCATATTATTTAAAGGCTATGATTTAATCTCGCTTTGTATATACAGATTGCTACCATTTTAGGTTGACATTTTCCAGATAGAATCTCTATAAAATCAGAGCAAATAGGAACGCTTAATTATACTTGTCCTTGAATAATTTGAGTCAATTCAGTGCGACTGCGATTTGCTTCTAACCAAAAAGCTAGCCAAAAGATGACTAGCATCAGTATGGGCATCCCTGCAAATAACGGAGCGATATGCTTAGGCATAGCACCTGTTAATATTATGGGAGCGATCGCACCATACCAACAGAAAAACCACAATCCTAAAAATGCCATAACAAAAGGATGTAGACTCATTTCTATATGAATTATTGTTTGGTGCGATTCGACTTCAAAGCGCCCTCTAATCATTGGTAAGAAGGAGTTGCGGTAGTGAATTATACGGCTAATTTTAAAGCCTTCTTCAGAAATGCTTCCTTGATAAGGCGCGTGTTTTGTAGAAAATCTGAATGCTTTCATAGGCTCAACTTTTGCATTTAGCCGTTGCAGAACTACAGGCAATGGATCGGGTGTAGAAATCGTAAAGGTATTGTACGGTAATACTTTCATATTGATTGAGTTTGCTAACTGACTACCATTCTACGTATAAAATATTTTCCATCCACGGCAGTTTGATAACTTGTATGCTCCACGGGATTCTATCTAGCAAAACATCATAAGTTTCACGTTCAACTTGTAGCAGCCAGCCATCATTATGAACTTTCAAGATGCCATTTCTGTGTAAAAAAGCTTTTCTAAATCCTTCTATAGACGTATTTTTTAAAATAGACCAATTTTGAATCACAGCAGATAACAAATTTTCACATTCTGCTTGTTCGTTCGTAGTGATTTCTAAATTAGTGTTTATAGGTTCTAATAAATCTATGCCGCAAAGTATTTTGTTTAGGGGAAAAATATGTTCAGATGACTCTGTTGAAGCATCAACTAAATACTGGAGTAAAAGAGATGCTCGTTCAGCAGACATCTTGTTAATAAAAAGATTATTTGCTACTAGCCCTATTTTGACTAAAAAACGATTCAAAAATGGCCATAGTAAAATTAACCCTGCATTGTAAATATAGATTTCATCAGATTGACTAAAAGTATTAACAGCATTTAGAAGTGTGGATTGCTGAAAATTTGTTTCTTGTTGGATTTTGATTTTCAGAGTTTGAGCAATTTGTAAAAGTTGATTGAGGCGTTTTGTCTGGTGAGGTTGATTCTCTAGCGTAGCAGAATTTTTTATTTCATTTAGTAATCTTTTGAGTTCATGTATAAGCTGATTGGCTTCTTGTGCATATTGCGGTGATATCTGTCTATTTAGACTTAGTTGTTGCAATTCGCTTAATAGTAGATTTACTTGTTTATCTTCTTTAAAAAACTGTGTCTCTTGGCTAGCAGTTTGAATTTCTGTTAGGATTTTTGTAAGTGTAGTTTTGAAATGTTGACCTTCTCTAATTAAATAGTTAACTTTGGTAACCAGACTGTTTAATAATTCTGAATAGTTAATTCCATTACTAGTGCTAATGTGTAATAAGTTAGCTTGGATTAATTTAAGTTTATTCAGTTGAATATTGCTATCTAAAGAAAGACTGAAAAATATTCCTTGCCATTTATCCAATCTTAATTTTGCTTGCGGAATATTTTTAGTTTGTTCTAGTTGTTTAAAGATAAGCTTTGTGTCTGTATTATAGTCTGCAATAAACTTTACTAAATCGGCATCATTAGTAAATAATCCTACTATTTTCAGCAGTATTGAATCAGAATATTGGTAAATGATGCGCTGTAATTGGTTTGGAATTTTAAAATTTTTCTCGACAAGAGATTTAATTTGATTTGGTGAATTTGTTATCAGGCGATCGCAACACTCTTCTAGCTCTTGTTTGCTTAATTTTTTGCTCCACCAAGGTAGCATACCTGTTTGGATAAAGTAGCTAAAAATATTTAATTGTGAGGCTTCTTTATCAGCAATTTCTAGTATTTCAATTTTATCCGATCTTCTTTTATCCCAAGTTGCATCCGCGGAGCTAACTTGATTTTCTCCTGTATTTTTATCCCCATGTCTACCTGTTTCATCAACCAAAGCTTCTATAGCAGGAAGCAATATTGAAGATTCACGTAACTTAGTATCGGGTTGTGTTTGCTCTGAAAAATTAGAAGTTGATACACCAATTTGTTTTAGTAATTGTTCTTCGAGTTTTTCTATAAATTTATTAACTAATTCCTCTTCTAGATTATTAATATCAATATTGCCTAAATTAATTTCTAAGGTATTAATCCGATATATTATTTCTGAACTGCTAAACTGACTCAACAAATTATCAATAATAGGAATAAATTTATGGTTATATATTCTACTTAATTCTTTTTGTAATTCAAAAGCACCTGTCTGTGAACTCAAATTAATTTCTATAATTTGTTTTTTGATTGAATGTTGTTGTTGGTTCACTTGCAGAAATTTTAATCAACTGACTACAAAATCTGTGCCGATAGTCATGTATCCCAGAACATTAAACTCTCTAATATCAACACTAGCAATTTCCAAAGCTTTAATCAGGTTATTACTCGTACTTTTAAGATTTTCAGGTGTGGCATTTTTGTCCACAATTGTATTCAGCCAATGAGTGTAATATCTTTCAAAATATTGCATTTTTGATTTATCTAACCAGTGAAAATAAGGAGTTATATGTGCAGGCATCTCTGCACTGATAATTTTATAAATTAGCTTTCTAAAGTTTTCATTTTGAAACTGCCAATCAGGAAATACAAAGCTGAGTTGAAAAGAGTAGGGATCTAGCGGTCGATCTACTTGTACCCACTGTCCTTCTTCTGATTTTACAAATCCAGTTTCTATTTCTATATCAAACGTATTTTGTTGAACATTAGTAACGAAATAAATTCCATTGTAATTATCTGTGTCAAATATTTGTATATGTTCGTTTTCAAAAAGTCCGTGTTCCTGAGAAACACAAGTTACTATTTTGTTTGAAATTGTGCTTGATTGAAATTCTGAAATGTGCTGACCAAAATTTAAAAAATTAGGGTTATCTTCGGAATTTTGGCTGCTATAAGGACGAAGTAAAATATGTTCGACTATATGGAATCCTTCTGTTTTAGTAGATTCATCAGAGAGAGCTAAAGTTTGCCGCTTGTAAGGGATTCCGATTAAACTGCAAATTCTTTTTTTTAGTCCCGATACGTTGTCTGTATCCCAAACTTGAGTAGAATCAGTATAATTAAATGCTTTACCTCTTCCGGCACTAATTTGAGGATAGTTTTGTAAAAAATTAACTTTATGATTAATTAGTTTTTCTTCCAGAATTGAGTTATATAAAAGTAAAGAATAATCTGTAAATTTTTCACAATACTGCGCTATTAAATGATTCAAAAAACGGTTTTTCCTTTCTAAATCGATGTCATTCCATTGAACTGCTGATGAATTGTTATCAATCTTTAATATTTCGACCGCACCTGGAATTTGAGAGATATCTTGAGAAAAGTAAGTGATTTTGTTTTTATCTTGAAAAGAGAATAAATCTTTAGCGTGTTCTAATTGAGCAAAGTAGTTAGCTAAAAGGCGATCGAAAAACATTAAATAAGCTTGCAGTTGCTTCGCTTGAGCTTTGCGTAAAGGAGAAGCGGAAGCAGGTAAACCTAATTCTCCAATACCATAATTAGCAGGAAAATCGTTTTGGATTGATTCATAATCAGATAATTCTCGATATTGTCCTTGAGGGATAGGGATATCTTTTATTTGTGTAGTTGATATAGATTTTGTATTTTGCCGTTGCAATAATTCCAGATGAGTTTTAGCTTTAGCCAGGTTCAAATTACACGGAATTTGTCCTTTATAAAAAGTAATATTATTTACCAAACTATCTATATCTTTAAGTTGTGGTGTTAGATTGCGATCTAATGCCAAAGCCCATTCTTCTAATTCTGATGACTTGTCGCTTGCAAGGGTAATATTTCTAACTGTTTTTGTTCCTGTAATATCTAAAATAATTCTAATCAAATCAGAAGTATGGAGTTCATCTTTCTTAGTGAAACTCTCAAGTTGTTCGTCATCAAGGAAGCCATGTTCCAGGGGAAACCCCTCAAAAATTTCTTCAGGAGTTTTACCTCGGTCTAATAGTTCTTTTAAAGTAAAGAATTGTAAGTTCGGAGAAATAAAATTATCTAAGCCAAAATATATCTTTGCCATTAATTCATTAATATCAAAGCCTTCATCTACCTCTATATCAGCTTTAATGGTAATTTCTTCAATGGATAATATTTCTATTAAAGCAAAATCTTCACACAGATTGCGATGTTGATTAAGTTTAGTTTTTATTTTTTCTAGTAAGCTAGCTTCATCAGATATATCTTTTTCTTTTTCAACCATTACCCGATAAAGCCCATTTAAATTGATTTCTTCAGTGAAATCAGAAGCTTTAAAACTTAATGTATGAAGAATTAAATCGTAATAAATGGGAAGTTGCCGATTCTTGATGGGTTCTAACCAAGCATTTTTAACGCCATCAATATCAATTAATAGTTTCCGATAATCATTAATTGTCAGGGGATTAACAGTGAGAATTTCTCTGGCTGTGAAAAACTGTTTTCTGTTTTCTCCAGAAGAAGGTGCAAGCAAATCTTTGATCTCGAAGTCAAGCCGATAGCTTAAATCCGTGATGGCGTAGCAGAGCTGTTCTAGGATAGTGATACCAGGATCGTGGGTATTGTAATCTGTCCACAGTTGCCCTGCTAGGCGTTCAATGTACTTTATGCCTTCTTGTCGCAATAAGGCAAAATTCATCCCAGGATGTTCGGGGAGAGTGCTGGAGATAGTGAGGTGTTCAGTCATGATGATTTTGTAGTTTTAGCTAGTGATTTAACTCCCTATTTTCTGTGTTTCTAAAACCTCTAGTTTTTCTACTTCAGATACAACACCGTTATTTTTAGTTAATTCTTCTTCTAATACCTGAATTGCTCCTTGAATACGGAGTAAAGTTTCTCGGACATTGATTTGTTTGGCTTCTAAATCTGCAAGGACTTTTTGTCCTGAGGCAAATTCAGCTTTGAGTTGTTGAAGACGGTTTTCCAGTTGTTGTCTCATTACTTTAAGTTTATTATTGCTGGTATTCAGTCAATACAGTTTAGTTAATGCTAAAAATTAAAACTGGTGTAGCTTCGATTGATGGTGCTTTAAAAAACTAACCACTAGACAATCCGCACTGCTTACAGAGAGTTGGCTGCTTCTGCTATGTCTACACTAATCGCCATTAGCCAAACAGTCCAGTTTTCATCCTTGTTGTGACTATAAAAATCACCCCTAATATACCACCAACCATCGGAGTTAGGATAAGTATAAACCTTAATAATTTCGCCAACACCTCCCTCATTTATATCACCAGAACCGCTATTAAATCCGGCAATGCTACAAATCCATCGACTTGTAGAATAGTCAGTTTTAAAATTAGTATTATCACCAATATTGCTATACTTTTTGACTGAGATTAGTTTTGTTGTCAGTTGTAGACTAGTTGCTTTTAAACTGCCATTCACCTCTAACTTTGCACCTGTAGTTGTAGTACCAATTCCTATATTGCCGTCAGGACTAATGGTGATTGCATCTACAATAGCTGGTTTGCTATCACCTTTCTTTTGAGTTCTGATTCTCAAACCAATGTCTCGATTGGATGAGTCGTCTCTTGCTTGAAAAAAAGCAAGGTTTTGTGTGCTGTATTCTTTGAGTTGGACATGTCCTGATAAATCGATATTTACCATACTGCCAGTAGATCCAGCAAGGGATAAAGAATTAGTTACAGTTAGACTTCCTGAGACAGTTAGGTTTTTTGTTTGAAAATCCTGGGTAGCAGAACCCGCCAGAAGTGCTTTAGTATCTGCATAGGTTTTGATTGCTTTTTCTGTTGGGATGGCAAGGTCGCTATTTCCTGCTAGAGTCCCATCATTAGAAATTTTATTGACTGTTACTCCCTGCTGTAGCTTGAGATTGCTATTTACAGTTAGGTTGTTTGTTTGAAAATCCTGGGTAGCAGAACCCGCCAGAAGTGCTTTAGTATCTGCATAGGTTTTGATTGCTTTTTCTGTTGGTATGGTTAGGTCGCTATTCCCTGCTAGAGTTACATCATTAGAAATTTTATTGACTGTTACTCCCTGCTGTAGCTTGAGATTGCTATTTACAGTTAGGTTTTTTGTTTGAAAATCCTGGTTAGCAGAACCCGCCAGAAGTGCTTTAGTATCTGCGTATGTTTTGATTGCTTTTTCTGTTGGGATGGTAAGGTCGCTATTCCCTGCCAGAGTTACATCATTAGAAATTTTATTGACTGCTATTCCCTGTTGTAGCTTGAGATTACCATTGATTTCTAACTTCGCTCCTGGAGTTATCGTCCCAATACCCACGTTGCCATCTTTATTAATTAGAAAAGCAGTCGTATCATTTAACTCATCATCTATTCGCAAAGCATCTTCATTAGCTGTCTGCTGAATATGCAATTTCGCCGTTGGCTGGTCAATACTTAGTCCGACATTCCCATTACTGTTAGCAATAAAAAGCCTACTACCTCCAGAATTAGATATATTTAAGCCTTGTTTATCTCCTGATTTTTGATTAAAACTCCAGGTTTTTGTTTCACCTGCATAAAAATCCATTAATTTCTCATCAGTACCCTGCGCCGTAATCTTCAACGGAGTATCTGCCCCAGACGGCTTTTCTATGCCATCATCTTTAATATTGAGGGTGGATTCGATGAAATCGGCAAAATCCTGTTGGGAAGGCTTTGTTCCTGTTTTGAATAATCCTTGCAGTTCACTTCTACTTTTTTGAGTCACGATCTTTACTCCTGTTAACTAATAACAAAATCAATACCGACAATCATGTAACCAATACCTTCAAAGTTCTCTTCATCATAATTATCTGTGCCAATTAAATCGATAATATGTTCGGGTGCAGAAACCAAAATTGCATCCTGATATTGCACCTGGGCCAGGTTTGACTGATTCACCCGATAATAAGTATCCGATTTACCTTGAGAACCAGCTTTAATGCCGATTTGTTCAATTAATTTCAGATTGGCAACATAATCCACATAAGGTCTGTTCTCAATAAAATAAATGAGTGAAGAACTGTGAATTGAACTTCCAAAGGTAATGTCTGCTTGCTCTTCATACGCCCAGGGAGACAAAAAGCGTTTAATATCTTCGTTAAGTTGATTGAGATAGTAACCCTGTTCGTATCCCTGGCGAAAACGGACACCCACTCTGTATTTAATACGTTCGTAGCGGGGATTTTTAACTACAATTTGCACAAAAGGTGAGGTATATTTTTGCAGATAGGCCTCAATTTCCTTAAGCAAATATAAAGGTGCTTTGGGTTCGAGGGGAAAGAATGGCGCAGTATTAGAAATATCGGGTATTACTACTATCGTCACCTTTGCAGCACCCGGATTATTGGAGCCAGCAGCAGAGGTGATACATTTAACTTTATAAATTTGAGGAAAATGTTCCAGTACCAGACGTTCGTAATCCCAAGGAGTTATTGCCCTTTGTTTATGGCGTAGTCTTTCACTCACCCGCATAGTAAAAGCGCGGTTATCTTCTTTGGGTTTACCACCAAATGATGTATATGGTTGTTGTACTGTTTTGATGGCGGGATCTCGCGTCACAAATCCTTGAATAGAATTAGCTGCCAAGGGTTTACTGAAATGTTCGGCTGCGTTCCCTTGATTAACAAAAGTAGCCCTAACTGCCTGAGTTTTGATGTCTAAAATATCAGGAATAGCGGTGGTATTTTCCTTAACAGTGGCTCGTAACCAATGCAATCCACTGGGTAATAATTGATGGTTATTGGTGGCTTTGTCTGGGATACTCAAGCGGATAATTCCCGGATCTACTAATCCGTTGGTACTATCAAAAAGTATCTCTGTGTCTTGAAATTCTCGCCAATTATTACCACTCAAGTAACTCCAGTAAATTTGTGGCGGAGTTAGTTCTCCATTGCCACTTCCCGCTATCATTTGGAAAAGGATGGAAATGTTTTGCGGTGGTTGTAAATTGCGGATACCTATATATAAACTACCTTCTTCTTGATATTGAGGTAGGAGATAATATTGGTTATTTGTTGAGTTATCTTGATTTAAGGTTTGGATATCTGCATAGCCAAAGGGATGAAGATGGAAGATTTGGCTCGATTCATAATTGGTTGAAGACGCTTGTAAGTCAACTTCCACTGAAGCCGTATAGTCGAGGGAGATAGCTTTAATTTGAGGGGTATAGGGAGGATAAACTGTCAGATTTTTCTTGTCATCGGTTGCTAAAGCAACCTTATTTAATACTATCGGATATAATTCATGTGCAAAATCAGGACTTTCTAATTCCAGTTTGAAGTATCTGGTTTGCTCAAAAGGATCGTCTGTAGCAATTTCAACAGTAGAAGTGTCGAGAGCATAGCCAGGAATATTAAATTTTTGATATTTGAGATGGATTAAATTACTTAAATTGTTCCCATCCTCAGAAAAAATAGGTTTATCATTTTCAATGTCCACCCAGCTTCTATTATTGAGAATTTTCAAACCTGCTTGAAAGCTATTATTAGCAACTTTCGTAATTACTCCAGTATCCGAATAAGCCTTGTAGTATTCTCCAAAGTTTTTGGGAAGTCCCATCCACTCAATATTTATGCAAAGACTATCTAATTTCTTGTAACTAATTTCTCTATTGGCAAAGTAAAAACTTGAACCCGCTTTAGGAGTATTACCAAAGGGTTGAAAAGGAGTTTTAGTATTGATAATTGAGTTATCATTTCGCAATTGTAAAGCTTGAATATTTTCAACCTCAATTTGTATCTTTACTTTTTTTAAAAGTACCGATCGCAATTGCTGGTAATAAATAACTTTTTCTTGAGGATTGTCTAATTCTGATATTTGGCTCAACAGAATTTTGACCACAGGATAGGGAGTAGCCATCAAAGAAGCTGATTCCTCTGCTTTGGGTGGTAAAATAGCAGGTAAGCTGTCATCAATGGTTAATTGAAATTGTAAGCTATTAAGATAAATAGCAGAAGGTTTATATAATTTAATCTTGTCATTACTAATCACCTCTTGAGAAAATATTCCCTTATCAATTTGCTGGATATTAGCTTTTTTACTATTTACTATTTCTGTAATTTCAAATATTTTACCGTCATTCCAAACAAGAAGCTGCCCGACATTGCTAGCATCAAATGTATCATCAGCGGTCAAAGACACACTTGTAAAGATACGACTTTCCGGAGCGATCGCACCTAAACTTATTTGCGAAATATTATAAAATTTAACTGGATCTTCTAAAATAAAATCGCCAATTTCATACCTAAACGATTTAGGTTGTATCCATTGCTTTCCGCTACTCAAATAAATCTCAAAAGGTTTAACTTTACTATTTATTGTCTGTTGCAAAGCATCTCGATTCAATGTCTTTCCAGAAGAAGCAAAGGTAAGGGTAATAGTACGCGTACCTTCTGACAAGAAAAATATAGGTGAAGTAACTGCAAAACCAAGAGAGTTTTGTATGCTTTGAGGAATACTTCCAAAAGTATTAAAACGTTGAAATTTAGCTATTTCTCCCTCTTTAACATCAACTGGAGAATTGGGATAAATATTTTTAATTTCCGTTCTGCCAATGGGAGGATAAATAAAATTACTTTTTTTGGTTTGTGCTTTTTCAACAAGGCGATAAACTTCTTCCCAATTAGGATTTACTGTAGTAGCTTGGATTTCCATAATGTTCCGGAAATCTTCCACACTCATATAAAGTTGTTCTTTAATATATCTAATAACTGGCTCTTGGCTAAGATTATCAAATATTTCAACCAGGGTATAATAATTATTCGGCATTTCTGGTAAAGCATCGCCAGAATTAGGACTACCGAGAGCCAATTTCAGCATTCCATCGAAGCCTGATTTTTCTCGTTCTTCTTTTAAAGTATTACGCCTAGCGAAAGTAATTTTTTTTCTATAGGCTTTTTCTATTATTTTATAAACCTCTTGCCATTCTAATTCCGTAGGTTTTTTGAGAGTTGGGTTATCCTGACTTATTTGGCGATCGTGTATGTCAAAGCAATATTGAAAATTTTCTATCGTATCAAAAAATAGGTTACTTTCAACATAGTTTTTTGCTTCTTGAGATATTTGCTTAGTATTTTTAAGTTGTTGATAAATATTTTTTTTGAGATAATTAATATCAACTGCTTCTCCATTAAAATCAGGTAATCTATCTCCTTGATTTGGGCTACCAATTGCCCATCGCAGCATGTTTTCAAAACCGCGATCGCTTCTATTCTCTTGCTGATGAATATCTTCTAAAGTTATGTATTGTTTTTCTACAAATAAAGTTTTAACACTCGCTACTGTAGCTCGATTAACGATGATGTCTTCATCAGTAGCGTAATTGAGATTAATACCTTGACTATCTTGACCTGCATTCAGCAAAGTACCCTGTTTAATGAGATGTGTATCTTCTCCTGACACCAACTCAAAAATGACATTTATTTTGTCTGCAACTTCCGCTTTTGTCGTTAACTTCAGTACCTCTTGATAGTAAAAATCAAGATATCTTTGAGTCAGTGCTTTAAACTGTTGCTGCGGATAACGTAATAATTGTAAAAACGTAAATAATAAAACTAGATGAGGTTGAGAAAATTGTCTTAATGTCGATTCATCATCGGCGAAACTTTCCGGGTTATTAATGTAAGCAACCATTTGCTTTATATCTCCGGCAAAAAAAGGCGACCAATCACCCTTTATCGTATTAGACTCATCAAAATAGTTGAGTTTTGTAGCATACTCTTGCACAAAAGTAAGTAAATCTGATGTATCGCGCTCATCAACTGCAACATAATCTGGTTCCAGTTCTCTGAGCAAGCGATCGCGCTGACTAACGCCATCTCGAAAAATCTGATCTTTAATTTGCTTATTTATATTCATAGCTAAATTATGAATTGTTATTGTATATAAAAATGAAAAATAATCGGTGAGCGATCGCTCGATATCTATTTTCCGAATTAGGCGATCGCACTGCGTTATGATGGGTTGGTTTGTATACGTCAGTTTGTTAACCCACGCTACAAGAGCAAGCGATCGGGCTATATCCGATTATTAATGGCTTTCACCATGTCGTATATTCCCATCATCATCCCTTCCCATTCTGCTATGGGCCGCTTTGCCGGTCCTTCCGCTCTCGCTCCTATGGAATCGTACATAGCTTTTTCTAGCGCCGTCCTTGTGTCAAGTCCTGCTTTCGGCGGCCCATACTGAATTACTTCTCCACTCTGTTTCTCCTGGTCTGTGTCCAAGAGAGTCCCGTATGCAGGGTTTAGATACTCCAAATGTCGATTCTCCATTACAACTCCTATTCCCTGTCGTCCCACAGGTCCCAGTTGCTCTGGCCCTAACTTACTACTGTACGGATTAATACTGTCAGCCAGCACGGGATCGATGAACGTGTTGTTGGAAGCGTCCTGCTGGGCTAAGCCAGTGTTATTGTCTTGGATGACACCGAAATGCCCTCTGAATATCTGATATAGATACCCTCTTACCGTATAACCGCTGAGAGCGTCGTTCAACGTATCAGTGTTGTTTATGCCCACGGCTGTACAAATTTCATCTATTACCTGGTCGATCAAGGTAGTATTAACTGCACGCAACTTGTTTATGACTTGGGTTGGCAACTGGCTTGCCACGTCATAAAGGTCGCTCTTATAGTAATGCATCCCCACCAGCTTCTTCGCAAGATCGCCCCCTCCAGTGTGTTCATTCATCAGCATGAAGTAGTTACATAAGAGCGTTAAAAACCCAAGAAAGTCTTTTTCTGCTGCGCTCGATAGGTCGATCTTTGTTGTATCCGGCAAAAATTTTCGTGTTACATTAACTGTTGGCCACAATCTCTTGATGGCTGTCATCGCCGTTTTTGCTACTGCTACCGAACGCTTGGTCAGCTCTACATTCTTGGCATGTTCCTTTTCTGGTAGATTTTGCTCGGCATATCGAGCCATTCTGTTCTTTTGTTGGGTAGTCTGCTTGAATAAATGGGGTACTTGTGCAAGTTTTATCCCATAAGTTGCGTGAAAATATCCTAAACGTGGTTGGAAAAGGGAAGAATTTGGACTGTCTGAGCCGATGTAATATGCGTCAAGAGGTGCGCCCACAGCCGCTTGTGTATCATTATCTATATCGTCATACAGATCGTTTACTGCGTTCACTACCCCTTGTACCCTCGCTAGAACCTGAGTTCTAGAAAGGGTATTTTCATCCCATGCTGTTGTCACAACCTCGACAATACTGGCGTGACTCGGCATGAGAGTTCCACGGTAATCTTGCAGGCTGTCCTGCTCATTTTGGTTTAGATGATTATCTGCCGCATATTGGTCTAGCTCTGCTTCGTAGAGTTTATTAAGGGTTCTACTATGGTCAACATTTAAATAACAGTGGCTTGCAACAGTCATATCCACTAAATTCGTATGTCTACCTCCCATTCCTGCATCTATCGGCACATTGTTCATAGCTATATTGCCCCCCCCTGCTAGAGATGGAACCGGTATGTTGGCTTTGTGTGTAAACAACATAGGTAGTTCAATTTCAAATCCAAAACGCCTTTGAACTTGGTCGCTTCGAGTTGAGCAGATGGAAATATCGCTTCCAGTGTTCTGGTCGTCCCGTTGTTGGGTCTGTTTGCGACGAATTTCATTGCCATTTTGTTGCACCACATGGGTCAATTCATGGGCAATTAACTCTTGCCCCCCGCAACTTCCCGGCTCATAAGCCCCCTGCCGAAAGAATACATCCTGCCCCGTCGTAAACGCCTTCGCCTGAATCGATTGATTCAACTGGTCTGACTGTTTATCCGTATGTACCCTAACCCCACTAAAATCCGCCCCCATCGCCTGCCCCATTGACTGCTGTAGTCCGGCATCCAAAGGCTGTCCACCACCCTTGGCACTATTGATAGCTGATGTCAAATCCGTTGATGCCTCACCCCCACCTATAGCTTCCTGACGCTGCACCATTGGCTGGGGCTTCTTCCTCAGTCCATGCCCTTCCTTTTCCTTTCCCTGCACTACTCCACTTTGAGTCTCAGAAGGAAGATTTATTTGCCGTACCACCGATGTTGCGACCCTGTTCGCTTCCTGTTCATAACGGTCATTGGGTTTGCCTATGGTCAGCTTTGTTTGAACTACCCCGTCCGTTGGTAAGCTGAGCCTTGATGCTGTTTTTAGCTGATTTGTAGGTGAAAAATTGGCTTCGCTATCTTGACGTTTTGGTGCTAATAATTGGTTATTATCTGCCAAGGTCGCAGTTGATATGGAATTTGAGGTTAAGTGCGATCGCATTACATTGGCTATCATTTCCCCTGACTTAGGTTCGTGGTAGTCAGATAAATCGGTTGTAGCTGTTGGTGCTGTAACATTGGGCACCATCTCAGGAAATTTGCCTTGCTCAACAACGCTCTTTTTCTGAACTAATTTGGGTTTTTGCCTGGATGAGACTTGTTGCTTACCGAGATTTGCCATATGTAATGCCTTTTTTATTTTCAGGTCTGTTTTATCTAAGAATTCCCCCGATTTATCGAGATAGCATCAAACCGTTTGCGCTTCATTAATGTAAAAAGGATAAACCAGATTAAATCGAGAATTAGTCACTCGCACGCGATAAATAACATTTATTAGTAATAAACCTTCTTCACTTTCATCAATATTAATTTCTTCTACATCAATACGCGGTTCATGGTACAAAAGAGCATCAGAAATTGTCCCTTTAATACCAGTAATTAAACCTTGACTAATTTCTTCAAAGACAAACTGACTTAATTCACAACCAAAATCAGGCTGCATAATCCTTTCTGCTGGACGAGTTGAGAGGATAATTTCTAAACTTTGAAAAATATCTTCCTCATCCGATACCATCTCTACTGTTCCAGTATCGTGGTTAAATGTAGGGGGAAAACTCCATCCCGTTCCTAAAAAAGAATTATTTGTTTCCATAATTTATATATTTTTGTAATATGAAATAATTAATTTATGTTAATTTTTGTACCTTTAATCGTTATATTTTTCCCTTGAATCGTAATATCTTGACTTGATTCAATTTTAAACCCTCCATCGTTCATAGTCATAGTATTACCATTTTCATCGACTAAATTAATACCTTTGTCCGCCTCAGATAACTTCAAAATATTGCCCTTCGGTGTACTAAGTTCAATTAACTTATTTTCATCATCCAAAAGTATTTTTAGTGATTTTTTGGTGACGATCCCTTTTTTATTATTTTCCTGGGTTACTGCAAAACCAGGGGGTAAAGCGTTTTTCTCACTATACACTGCACCTAAAATTATGGCTTGTCTGGGATCGTCATTGATAAAGCCGAGAATCACTTCATCACCTAATTCTGGTCTAAAAAAAATACCTCTTTCATTACCAGCATCCAAAGAAGCTAATCTAGCCCAAATAATACCATCTTTTTCAATTGACGGAATTCTGACTTTTACCCTATATTCTTTATCGCGATCGCTTTCATATTTCTCAACAATCCCAATTTGTAAACCATGAATTGCCGGGACTAATCCTGCTGCTGGTATATCAATAATATTATGATTTTGTTGAGCAAAAAACTCAGCAGATAAACCAAATTGTATGTCTGTCTGCCAACCTTGTTCATTAACTTGATGCCGAATTGCCGTCACTAATGTTTTGCCATTGAAGCGTTTGCTGATACCAGCAATTTCCATCACTTCTCCTGGTTTAATATCAGCAAAACCTGGGACTTTGAGACGACCATTCAACATTGACAAACGACTTTTAAGTAATTTTGCGTTAGCCCAAACTTGTCTTTCTTGTTCGTCTATTTCTCCTGAGCTAACTAATTGATATTTGTCTGCACCAATAGTTTTTGCTAATTCTTCTGCTTTTAAATTACCCTGACTAATAAAAACATTTTTAGCTTTTTGAGGTGGTGATATACTTTGCGTTTTAATATCCCAAGCCGTACTTTCTACCGATGCATATTGATGGCGAATATCAGCTGACATTTCAAATTCATAAATATCACTAATACCGTATTCAAAGGTATGTTTTGGTAACCCCTTAAGATTAGGTTGTTCTACAGTAATTTTGCCATCATCAACTAAAACCCAGTGACCATTGACATCTGCACGAGATACAATAAAATCCCAGTCTGTGCAGTAATATTGCACCATTTCTTTATGCTCTGGTTCAGTTTCAGCAATAGATGTAATTTCCAATCCCCAAGGTTCAATAATTTTGCTGATAATTTCGTTGTCTGCCATCTCTCGAAAAACAGCGCTTTTCCTTTGATGAGTTAGTTTAATTGCTGCATCTTTTAAATCAACAGTTAACAGAGAACCATATCGATCTGATTGCAGAGAATGTTTAACTACAATCCCCTCAAAAACTGTAGCTTCGTTTTGGCGATCGCCTTCATAGCGCAGCTTGATTTCGATATTATTACCAGGTTTAAAAAAATCTGTGTTGCTAATAGCAAACTCTCGTTTCGTAGCGTCACCATCTAATAAAATTATTTGAGCTATGGGGATTTTATTGACCTCTCTGATAATGTCAATTGACATGACGTTATATTCAGGGTTCATTGTTGACCCATCATTCAAAATTGTGACTGTGACAACACCACTCATTATTTTTATACTTCTTTAACTGGCGGTAGCTTTATATTTATTCCTGGTTTTAACTTTCTGAAGTTATTAAGATTATTAGCACGAGCAAGCTGAATGTAATAGGCAGAATTACCGTATATTTCTTGAGCCATCACAGGCAATTTATCTCCACCTTTGATAGTTCTAGAGTGGGATAAATCTGGCGAGCTTTTATTTTCTTTTTTAATGCGCTTTGAATCTTGGATATCACCGATAAAAACTGTATCTAACTCAGCCCTTATCGGTTGTCCACTGCGGTTGAAAAGCGTATAGTTAACATTAACAGATTCCAGACGGCAATCAAAAATTAAGTCTCCCCATTCAATTTTGAGAAATTTAGGTTCATGGCTCTTGCCATCCATATAAGTAGTTAGCTCAAGAAAGCGATTTACTTGTTTGTAAATATCTTTCGTTCCTTTCAGCTTGCCAAGGAATGCAGCAGCCGCAAACCCAGAAAGCCCATAATCTGCTACTCCTGTGTCATCTAAAATCAACTTGAGAGATAACTTCTGAGGTTTGCTCAGAGAATATTTAGCAGTGCGCCCACTAGTATTAATTCCTTGATAAGATTGATAAACATTTTCGTATGTTAAGGAATAAGATTCAGGATTAAACATAGCTTCAAAGGTTTCTTGTGGTAAACCAATCCGAAGTCTATTTCCATAAACACAAATTTTTAACTTTTCTAATTTAAAAGGGTTTTTAAGCATATATTTTCCTTATCTTTCTCGCTTACGCTCCAAGATTTTTAGTACCTGTGCCACACAAGCAGCAATGATTTCTTGTTTTTGGTCAGAATTGCCTTCAATTGGAGATTTGTGATTAATATCATTACTATCGACAATGTTGGCACGAATAATTAATTCTTTAATTTCTACGGGCATAGCTAAATACTCACACTTTGAAATCTTGCGTAGGCTAATTCCATCGTATCTATAACTACTGTATTGGCACTAGCATCTAGATCGGAGACTGTCCATTTCACGGGATAAGCTCTTTTAAATAACCAGCTAAAAAGAGGGATACTATTCTCATTCAGCAACATAACTAAGACATTGCTAGGTGTAAATCTCATAGAACTCATGGCAATATTAAACTCTGTAGTCAGAGGAGAACCAATCACCATCCCTCTTTCTAAAACTAGATTATTATAAGTGACATGAGTAGGCAAACGATGTCTGAATATATTCTCACCACCTTCACGAATGTCTGTTGTCTCTATTTCGGCAGAAATTCCGGATACTTTTTGAAACCGAATATCTAACGGATTAGGCACAATTCCGGCAATGAAAAAGACAACCATAAAATAAAATCCAACAGGGGGATTTTCTGTCAAAGTAAGTTCCGGAATAGGAAATTTATCTGCCATCTCACTAGAATTTTTGGAAAAGTCAAGGAAAAAAATAAAAATGAGTAATTATCCTGGATAGTCAATCTTGAGATCGTTAGCCATTAGATCTAAACTCTCAATAGCAACTTCATTGCTAGTTGCATTAAATGATGGTGCATCTAATTTTTTGGGAAAAGCATTTATCGCTGTCCAAGAGACAACTGCTGCACCTGTTTCATCTAATAAGTCAATGCGAATATCGCGCTTGGCTACAGTGTTCAATTTAACGCTACTAATCCAACTAAATAAATAGCTGTCTTTTCGGACTATGCCTTTTTTTAGGCTTAAGTTAACAGGAGTGCTTAATCCTGGCATGTGCTTTGCCCCATCTTTATAACTCATGCCATCTCTATAAGTTATGGTTTCATATTCAATGCTTAATCCTGATACTTCTGAGAAAGCGTGGGAATCATCTCCATCTATGGTGACCCGATAATAAAAGACAGGAATTGGATAATTATTTTTGATATCTTCTGCTGAGGTTGCCATGATTTATTTGTCCTTAATTTAAGTGTCCTTAGTTCTTTTAGGGGACTTGGAGAAAATAAATTATCCAATTTACTTCGATAATACTTTTGTTTGTCTCCCCTGCCCCCTGTTCCCTTGCCATCAAAGCAATGGGATTTTTTTTATTGGAAAGTCCCAGAATTTCTCTATGCTTGCTGTAACTTATGAGAGAATTTTAGAATAATAAACTCAGCCGGCCGAACTGCTGCAAGACCAATTTCTACAATCATGCGTCCTTCTAAAATATCCTGCGCGGTCATACTTTTACCGAGTCCAATATTGACAAAATAAGCCTGTTCTGGTGTTGTACCAGCCAGCGCACCTTGTCGCCATAATCCCTCTAAATAACTTTCAATTAAAGATTTCACTTTTAGCCAGGTGATGGCATTATTAGACTCAAAAACAACAAATGCGGTGGCTTTTTGAATTGATTCTTCAATGAGATTGAATAGTCGCCGCACAGGTATATAGCGCCATTCATTGTCATTGCCAGCTAAAGTTCTTGCACCCCAAATTAAGGTTCCTTTTCCGGTAAAACTGCGAATAGCATTGATGGATTTACCTGCGGTGGGATCTATGTTGAGATTTTCTTGTTCCTCGTTGCTAATTTTTACTGTAGGAGCAAGTACCGATGCCAAACTAACATTAGCAGGTGCTTTCCAAACTCCCTTGTCCCTATCTACTCTGGCATATACTCCTGCGACAGCAGCACTTGGAGGTAATACAACTCGCTTTTTACCTATCTCTGTCTGAATTTTGTTGTAGAGATCGGTTCTTTGGGTTTTACTGTCAGTTAACTTTTCATCTTGTGCATCAGCAGTTTCTCCAACTCCTTTGATAGTTACAGAATCATCGGTGTAATAGTAATTAAGCGAGGTTTGCAAATAAGGATAATAAGCTGCACCATACTTTAATTCGTCTGTTTCTGTGCCAATAGCATCTCGGAATTTATTAACTCCCCCTGTCTTATCTTTTTTCTCTGCTAGAACATCGAAAATGGCAAATCTATCTTTTAACTTATTGCATTGCTTCAAAGCTTGCTGACAAAGCGCGTAATAATCTATTTCGCTTAAGTTGACTGCATCAGCCAGTAGTATTAAAGTAGGTTCATCTTCTTTTTCTAAAGCTGATAAACCTGCTTCAAAATCAGCTTTTTTCAAAGCTTCTGTGCCGTATTGCCCTACCGAAACTATATAACAACTACCCCCACCATTATCAAAATACAGGCGCAAGGCATAATACATTAAATATTTGAGTTCAGGAGTGCTAATGCTACTAATTACACCTGCATCAGTTGTCACCTCAAAATTAGATGCTTGAGCTTTTCCAAACAAAGTTTCATACTCAAGGAGCGAACTAATGCGAGTTGGTTTTTTAGTTAAATCTTCATCATCTTTTAGAGCTTTTTCTGTGTAACCGATAAAGGCAGGAATCGCTGTAGATACATCGGCGACTGAGGGGGGAAATATTGAAATTTCTTCAACATAAACGTTGGGAGTTTTATAAGTTACCATGTTTCAATCCTTGTTTTTGAATTTTTATAGATATTTGAGGACATTAATTACTTGGATTCCATTATAATTAGGCGGGTTAGGTAAATGTTCTATCCACACAGTTGAATTACTACTTTCACTGTTTTTCTTTTTTAAAAGCTGAATATTTTTTATTCCTGCTTCCTGACAAGCAATTTCTGAGTCAGATATAAAGAGATATTGTTGAGTTTGAGGGAATTGTTGCTTAAGAAGCGAAAATATAGGGTCTGTTTTTTCAGCTTGGGCGCTTGTAAATCTAGTAAATTTAATTTCTGTTTTCCTAGATGTATCTTTATCTTTAATCAAGAACTCATCGCCATTAGTTTCACTATCAGTGAGCAAGTAATAATGCCATTGTTGTTTTTTAGCTTGAAAATTAATTTTATATTCACTGGCCTGATGCAAAATTTGAGATATAGAGGAGCGATTATAAATATCGACAATGCCAAAAATATTTTGTCCTCTGGGCAATTTCCTATCAGACAATTTAGTTTGAGTTATTTCTAAGTCTGATACTTCAATATTACTATGGTTTTTATTATTAAATTGATAAATAACATTATCAACAGGTTTCCAGTCAATTTCTGTGAAATCTATAAATTCTTTATTTTTGAGTTTTAATATAAAACTAAATTGCAAATTTTCAGCAAGTTCTATCCAAAGCTTGCTTTCTGAATCTACTGGTGCAATTATCACTATTCCGTTAACTTGGTTTTTGACAATCAGACGATGACCGCTAAGTATCTTCTGACATTGACTTGTTGGTTCAAGACTGAAGTCAGAGCATACTCGATCTCGATAATATTCGTGAATAATCCTCAATTCAAATAGTTGTTTATAATGCATAATCTAGACGATATGTATTATTTTTTAGAAAAAATTTAGATAGTTGAAGTCAGAACTACGTTATCAGTTATATCAGAGCCAACTTCCACTGTATCCGCATCTGTAAAGACAACCATTCTGATTTTATAAATGGCTGAAGGCATGTAAGACATTCCCAAACCAGCCCAAACCTCTCTTTGTTCTGTAAAAGACAAATTGACAAGTTCAAGGGTCAATTTATCTATTTCAGAATTCAGCGTTGGAGAGTTGTGCTGATTGAATAAGCGATGACTTTGAAAAAATTTGATAATTAGGGATAAAAATTGTAAAGATTGCCTGTAATCGGTAAAATTTGCAGCAAAGAGAACATATAAATTGAGATAGATATTAGGGCTTTTTGGTGGGTTACCACCTTGATTAGGCATCCGTTCATAGGCTGCTCCAGAACGAAAAGTATAGTCTTCTTCTACGTTGACTAGCAAGGTAGTAATGGCATCATTTTGGAAGGAAAGCTCTTTTTGATTTCGATCGCTAACAAATACGACTTCAAAGTCCTGCGCTCCGGTTTTGACTCGGATGTAGGTGTTAAGTTGTTCTTTGAGGAATGAAAGGACATGCTCTATCATAGGCAATAATAATTAATTTTTCCTATTCAAACCAACACGTTATTCCTAGAACATGACAATTGTTAGCTACCAAAAACAGTTTTGATAACTAATTAAGAGCTAAGAGTCTATTTATAAAGTAAATATTAGGTAAAAGAGGCAGGATGAGTGCAGCTTTCCTCCGTTGGCGTAGCCCAACCCAGGCATCGCAACTGCCTGTATTATGGTTATGCGAGGATTTAGCAGTTTAAGAAAGTGAGAATTACCCGCAGAATACCCTATTTATCAGTGGGTTAAGCCTTGCTATAACGCACCCGAAAATTTAAGGTTTACTTTATAAATCCGCTCTAACTAGCAAAATGAAGAACTCGTATTTTTTGTGACTATTCACTACTTAAACAATAGTGCTGAGTATAACAACAACATTGTCTGTCAAGTTAAACACAAAATATATCTTTACATTTTATATTTGGTTAAAAATATATTTTGAAATTATTGACGTTGCTGAATTTAGGTATGAAAATGGTTAAGTGATTTGTGTGATTTAAAAATTCTTATTCCAGACGCTTAAAATAGCGTAGGTTTACACTACAAATCATACATATAATCAAAAACCTCAAATTATTAATCTTAATTCTAGCGATCGCCAACTAAAAACCAAATTATTACATGGCAATTTAGTATCTAAAATTGTGGCGATAGAACTAGATCCATCCTTTAGTTTCCTGATCATTTAATAATCTTTTCAATTTGAGATATTCCCGTTGTGCGGCTTGTAGGATGTGTTTCATCATCACTGGTTCATCGGTATCGGCTGCGAGAAAAGCGGCATTCATGGCAATATTGCGGATATTACCGCCAGCAACCTTGAGTTGTCCTAATTTTTCGTAGTCTAAACCTTGGGTGGGTGTTTGAGACGGGAAAATACGCTGCCAAATTTCGGTACGTGAGGAGGTTTCTGGAAATGGAAAAGCAACCATAAAGCGGATACGGCGCAAAAACGCAGAATCTAAAGCATTTTTTAAATTTGTGGTCAGAATCGCCAAACCTTGATATGCTTCCATACGCTGGAGTAAATAAGATACTTCTACATTTGCATGGCGATCGTGACTATCTTGGACTTCTGTACGTTTGCCAAATAGAGAATCTGCTTCATCAAATAGTAAAATTATTCCTCCGGTTTCGGCTGCTGTGAATATGCGCTCCAAATTCTTTTCTGTTTCACCGATATATTTACTCACTACAGCACTTAGGTCAATGCGGTAAAGATCGAGACGAAATTGATTTGCTAATACCTCTGCTGCCATAGTTTTACCAGTTCCGCTTTCCCCGTGAAATAGGGCACTAATCCCTAATCCGCGGCTACCTTTGCCTGCAAAACCCCATTCTTGGTAAACTTTTGCGCGTTGTCGCAGCTGAGTGGCTATATCTGCGAGTACCTGGCGTTGTTGTTCCGGTAACACTAAGTCATCCCAAGTAGCAGATGTATCTATGCGTTGGGCTAAACCATCGATACTAGGACGGGCTTGATGGCGGCAGAAATCCCATAAGTTGGCGTGGGGAGTGTCAGAGGTATCGGTATGTGCCTTTTGAAGTTTAAATTGCAGACAGGCTGCTTGAATAGTGGCGTTGCTGAGGTTAAATTGAGATACTAACTTGGTAATCTCTCCATTCAATTGGTTGCTTTGGGTGCCAAGATGGGTTGCCCAAATCCCTGCTTGTTCTTGATAGCTGAGTTGAGGTACATCAAAGGTAATGAGATGATTGTGTTTAACCTGTAGCCGTTGCGTACTAGAAATAATCACAGGTGTTTGCAGATGTTCCACAAACTGGGAAACAGTGAAAGCCGGTTTTGGCTCATTCGAGAAAATATCATCACAGTCCAGTAACAGCAGACTATTATTTAATAACGCTTCCCTTTCCCAACGTTGTTTGATTTGGTAAATTTCGTTAGGGGATTGGGTAAGCACCGCCGCAGACATGACATGCAAATTATAGCCAAGGCGAATAGATGCAGCTTTGGCTATGGCATATTTAGCGGTTATTTCCATACCACATAGTTGCAACGTAGGAGAAGAGGAGGAAAGCTCAGACCAAATAGCAACTAATTGTTCTACAATCTTTTCCTGGGAGGGAGCTAAGGGTATTTGCTCAAGGTGAAGGGGAAGCGGATGGACAAAACCCATTAATTGCTCATCAAAAGCTGCTTCTCCAACTAGATAACTGAGAATTCGTGGATTGATGCGGAAGGGGGCTTGCGTAAGGGTAAAGCCAGTACCAATTTCAATTAATCGCCAGGATTGTAAAGGATTTTGGGGAGAAAGCACAGACCAACTGGCTTGAGGAAAGGTGGTTAAAGCTAAGGCAAGAGTAGGATAATTTAATTGCGGATTTCCCTGGACTTTAGCACATAATTGGGCAACGGTGGGGTCAATCTCCAGGGCAGTGCACAGAAGGAGGATATCCCGTTCAAATTCAGTGAGGTAGAAGAGGCGACATAAATTCGCCAAGGCAGATGTAGGTAATATTGTTTCGTTGGGAAGGGGTTGTGGCGCTTTATTTTCGAGCTTATTTTCTAGATATTGACGAATATAGCCAGTAGCTTGAATTAGTGTAGCAAGGTTTTCTTGATGCCAATGGGATATGGGGGATGTTTTCATAAGGCTTTAGAGCAACCACCCTGTAATATATGTTCGGATAATCGCCTATGATAAAGCCAGTGCCACCCAGTTCACAGGGCAGACAAGATGCCCACCCTAGAAGATTTAATTGGATATTTTTAATTTGTCAGTCCCTTAGTTATCAAGTAACCACACTGTATAAATCATTGTTGGGACTGAAACTTAGATTATTACTAATTTTGCGATCGCTACCTGAAGCCTATCTGATTGCCTACTACTCGAATCGCTCACTTGATTAACTCGGCTAAGCAACCGAAACCGAATTCCCTGTCATCCTTGACCAAGCCGAACAGAAGGTCTACTCAATCGCATCTGAACATTCCGCCACAGATTTAGTCCACATTCCCGATTCCCTGGCTGATGCTTTTACCGAGATTTAAGCACTTAAACAACAATAAAATTGTTTATTTTATTGGCACGCTGTTAACAAAATAATCAATTTTTAACGGCTGACGAGTAGCTGATAATGATGGAGCCTGACCCAGTGCGAGAACTCGTTGCGGCGTAAGGGAAAGAGTGGGCAAGCTTTATAGGCAGGGGTGCAGGGGAGCAAGGGGGAAATGAAAGTACTCTCTCCCCTGCCCCTGAACCCCTCTGCCCCCCTGCTTCTTCACTTTGCCCACTTTCTCAATTTGACTATTCGCTTGCTGTAAGTATAAGCACTGATTTCTGTTTTTGGGAAAAAAGCCCAATTCAGTCATTTCCAAACTATTTTGCAATAACAGCTAAGTGTAATTACTCGAAGCGCAAACGATGGCTGATTCTACAGATAACAGCTTCGACAGTCCAACTAACTATTTAAAAACTACAATTGAAGCGGCAACGGACAAGGCAAGATATTAACCCAAGTCGAAGCGGGTATGAGGTTATGCGATCGTGGAGGCATTATTCGTGGGACAATCGATTTGATTTGGCGTTGCCTGTGGACAAGCTCACTTTAGAGTAGTCCAAAGCAGGTGATGTTGGATTGGTTCGTCAATCGTATTGTTTTCAGTGTTCTTCGTGATGTTGCGCGAGGCATTCGATAATGCGGGTACTCCTATCGACAATTGGCTCACGGGGCGATATCCAACCACTGGTGGCGCTGGCGCTACAACTGAAGACCCTCGGTCAGGAGATCCATCTGTGTGTGCCGCCCGACTTTTGCGACTGGATCGAGAGCTTGGGAATGTCCGTCACGCCCATTGGACCTGAGCTGCAATCGACTGGGAAAGTCAGCCCATCGGCAGCCATCAACCCCACTCCTGAGCAGCGGCAGCAGATGATGGAAGGCACGATCGCCACACAATTCGAGACGATCGCAGTAGCAGCGCGAGGCTGTGACATGATTGTGGGCGCAACAGCTCTACAGATAGCCACTCCATCGATCGCAGAGAAGATGGGCATCCCCTATGTCTTCGCTGCTTACTGTCCCGCAGTCCTGCCCTCGCCCCGTCACGCGCCACCTGTATTGACCTTGCTGGGAGACCAGCCAGCGCCCGCAATGACCGATTACAGTGGACTCTGGGCACAAGACGCCCAACGCTGGAATGACCACTGGAGTTCTATACTCAACAAACAGCGGACAAAACTGGGTCTGGCTCCCTTGAACGACGTGCGTAGCCACATTTTGACCAACCAGCCCTGGCTGGCTGCCGATCCAACTTTGGCTCCCTGGTTCGATCTCGCAGACCAAACCGTGTTCCAGACCGGGGCGTGGATCGTTCCGGATGACCGCCCGCTCTCCCGCGAACTGGAGATGTTCCTCGATGCTGGTGAGCCGCCTGTCTACTTCGGTTTCGGCAGTACCCGTGTATCGGCAGACCTCAGCCAGGTGATGATCCAAACCGCACGCGCGATCGGATTGCGCGCGATCGTTTATCGGGGTTGGGCAGACCTATTACTGGTGGACAATGAACCGGACTGTCTGTCCATCGGTGAAGTCAACCAGCAGGTGTTGTTCAAACGAGTTGCTGCGGTCGTCCACCACGGGGGCGCGGGCACGACCACCGCAGCCGCACAAGCTGGCGTGCCCCAGGTTGTTATCTCGCAGCATTACGACCAGTACTACTGGGCGCAACGGGTCCACCAACTGGGCATTGGAACCGCACATCCACCTGTTCCACCCACCACTGACTCGCTGACGATCGCACTTGATCGCACCCTAAAGCCAGACGTGGTTGCCCGCGCCCAATCCGTTGCCACCGAAGTGCGTAGCGATGGCGCACAGGTTGCCGCCCAGCGATTGATTAGCTAATGAATTCGTGGGAGCGATCGGTCTGAATCTGCCTGACTTCAAGAATCTAAGTGCTAAAGTGGATTATTGTCTGGCAGTCCCATTTTGGGGGCAAGGAATCATAACTGAGGATTTACACCTTAAAGCGTTTCTCAAAAACCATAAATTAGCAGGTGCAATTGCTGATTGTAGTATGTATGAATTTCGCCGCCAATTGGAGTACAAAACTGAGAAATTTTCAAGTAAATTAATCCTTGTGGATAGGATTTTTCCTAGTTCTCAGATTTGCTCTAACTGCGGTCAACATCGGCTAAATTTTTGGGGTGAATGAGGTAAATGGTTTTGAGCAGGGGAGAGATCAGCTCAAGAGCTCCCCCTGCTCTGCGAAAGCTTGTGGGATATCCGCCAGGTATCTCAGTGGCTACCCTTGTGTATGTATTGTTTCTGATGTCAAATAGATTGCACATTAAATAGACTTTAGTATCCTTAATTAAGAACTTTTTGAGATTTTAGCAGTGGCTTTGAATCAAACAAAACAAGATTAATGATGAGTTCTTGATTTTCCCTGATTCAGCAGCCTAGCTACTAACTTTTGAATTCTTAAAACAATGATGCTAATAATATCTTTTCTGATAGTAAGGAGAATTAAATTGTGCCGATTAAGCGCATTCTTGCTGGGCTAAATGAATTTCAGGACAACTATTTTGTTGCTCACCGTGAGTTATTTGAGCATTTGTCACATGGGCAAAATCCAGAAGTGTTGTTTATCACTTGCTCAGACTCAAGAATCGATCCATTTTTAATTACACAAAGTCAACCAGGAGATTTGTTTGTTATTCGTAATGTTGGTAATCTCATACCATGTTATGGAAGGTTGAATAGTGGCGAAGCTGCGGGTATAGAATATGCTGTTGAGGCTTTGGGTATTAAAGATATTGTTATCTGCGGACATTCTCATTGTGGTGCCATGAAAGGGTTACTACAAATAGGTAATCTGGCTCAGCAAATGCCTTTGGTTTATGAATGGTTGAAGAATCATGCTGAAGCTACCCGCCGTCTTGTGCTAGATAACTACCAAGGTTATCCTTATGAGAAACTGTTAAAAATTGCTATTGAGCAAAACGTCCTCACACAGATAGAAAACTTAGAGACTTATCCTGTAATTCGTTCCAAACTTCACAGTAATCAACTTACACTTCATGCTTGGATTTATGAAATTGAAAGTGGAGAAGTGTTTGCCTACGATGCCGAAGATGGGAAATTTAGAGTTCTCAAAAACCGTTCGTTTCCTGTGCCTAATCCTCTAATTAGTGTACAGTCAAGTTAAAAATGAGAATTTAATGATACTAGAACTTACGCATTGTCAGAAAATTGATATTATGCAGTCAATCCCAACTTCTGGGTCACACTTGCCTGTGGATGGTTTGGTAGTCGCTCTGATAGTCCCAACCTGCTGATAGAGATGACTTAAATTATCGGCCTTTCAAGTCCCTACAATTTCTTGAGTGTCTGTTTTATCCTCATTACTCTTACAGCACCTCCTGTCTAATTTGTCAATGCGTAAGTTCTATTAGTGATGTTGTAATTATACTCTACAGGGAAGAAATGCATAATCCCGATACACCTGAACGTGGCATTGCTGAGTTAATCGTTCGCAAGCAGAGGAATGGGCCCACTGGCAATACGGTTCGGTTAAGATCCCCCCGCCTACGGCGACCCCCTTTTTAAGGGGGTAAAAGAGGGTTATAAGCCCCCCTTTTTAAGGGGGTTGGGGGGATCTTCGAGGAATAAACACGTTAACCGAACCGTATTGGGCCCACTGGGACAGTCAAGCTTTTGTTTGACCATCAGTTTACCAAATTCAAGAATTTATCTCGCGGTCGGGAGTTTTGATGAGCTAGTTGAAAATTGACTTTGAAAATATAAAGCAGATACAAAGTTCAGTGCTTATGAATAGATTTATTAGCAATTAATATAAAGAATATGCAAAGATATGTATTTAAATCCACAAATGTAAGTAAATATTCTAGATTGAGTTAATATGATGTTATCTGAAGATATTTCTTGTTTGTAAGCGAAATGCCCGAAGGCGATCGCCTGCAAAAAAGGTACAGAAATTATTGCTTTATATCCCTGTCAAGTATTCCCGATTTTGCAACTAGTAGGCTTGAAACTATAGAACCAACCCAATTATTAACTTTTGGGTTAGGACATTCCAGCTCAGCTTTTCATATCTTCTTCAGCAATGTCTACGCTAAATGCTTGCCAACGTTACTAATGGAGGATGCTTGAAACAACTGTGAAACTAGTTGTTTTTGTGAATCTACATCCTCACAAATCTGTAGGGCGCTTAAGACATGGACAGCCCTCAATAGTTGGATAAATACTACTTGCAAACAACTTAAAAGGAGATTTTTCATCAAAAATTTCTAATTTTCCAACGTGATATAAGGTATGCCGAAATATGATGCTTTCGGCGAAATTTTGTGCGCTTTCCCCAGTACTCACAGCAAATTGAGAACTTCATTTACCGTAAAAATCGATTCAGGTAGGAAAAAGTTATGTCAAATATCATTGGAACCAACGCAAACGATACCCTAAATGGTAGTAGCGACGCCGACACAATTAATGGCAAAGCTGGAAATGATATCATTAATGGTCAGGGAGGTAAAGACACCTTAACAGGTGGGGGCGGTAAGGATAGATTTTTTTTCGATAATAACTTTGCCTATAGTACTGATGAGACTGATATTATTACTGATTTCGGTGGTGTAGGTAAAGGAACAAACCCAACAGCACCAGTCATTGCTGAAATTGATACCATACAATTTATTGGGGAAGGGTTGACTGCGCGAAATCTGCTGCTGACACAGAATGGTAGCAATTTAGAAATCAGTTTTGATGGAGCAAATGAAGTCAAAGTTATCCTGCAAAACTTCAAACTAGAAGATTTGGAGAACTTGAAAGCTTCTGGTAGTATCCCAGCTATTGGCAATATTATCTTTGATGGGCAAACTAGCATCAGCGACAGCTTTAATGTCCTAGATGCCAACTCTACTGAAACGAGCCTGGGTATCAAGAACACGGTGACTTTCCTCAATGACCTCTCTAACAACATTACGGGTTTAGATAACTCAAATGATGTCGTCAATGGTCAGGGCGGCAATGACAAAATCGATGGCTTGAGTGGCAATGATTTGCTGCGGGGTGGTGTAGGCAATGATACTCTCATTGGTGGTGTAGGCAATGACACGCTCATTGGTAGTGCGGGGAGTAACTCACTCATTGGTGGTGCTGGGGATGATAATTTGAATGTTAACTCTTCAAAAGGCAATAACTTGCTCTCTGGTGGCGATGGAAATGATTATCTTTTTGCCTCTGGTGACTACAGCGAGTACCGAGGCTCAATTTCATTTGGCAATCCTATCTCTGGCGATAACACCCTCAACGGTGGTGCTGGTAAGGACATTTTGAATGCTAATTATTCAACAGGTAATAACATCCTCAACGGTGATGCTGGAGATGATTATTTGAATATTGACTATTCAACAGGTAATAATCTCCTCTCCGGTGGCACTGGTAATGATTATCTCTCTGTTTCTGGCTTCTCCGACGGTGGAGGAGGAACTTTTTTTAGATATTATGGCACAGGCAATAACACCCTCAACGGTGATGCTGGTAACGATACCTTGAATGCTGGTTATACAACAGGTAATAACACTCTCAACGGTGGTATTGGTGATGATTACTTGAATGTTGACAATTCAGAAGGCAATAATCTGCTCTCTGGAGGCGATGGCAATGACTCATTCTATGTAACTGCCCTAGATACTGCCCCCTCTTCTTTAGTAACTCAAACGGTAGATGGGGGTAAAGATAACGATTTGTTGTCCGTCGATTACAGTAATGCTACCAAAGGAATCACAACGACTTTCAATGCTACTACTAACATTGGAACAATCACAGCCGATACGAATCGAGTTAGTTACAAAAATATCGAACGATTAAATCTCATAGGTACAGCCTACAATGACAATATTGTGGGGAGCAATGGCAACGATACTCTCTCTGCGGGCTATGGCAAAGATACTATAGACGGGGGTAAGGGTGACGATTTGTTGTCCGTCGATTACAGCTCTGCTAGCAAAGGAATCACAACGACTTTCAATGCTACTACTAACATTGGATCAATTACAGCAGGCACGAATCAGGTTAGCTACAAAAATATCGAACGATTAGATATCAGAGGTACAGCCTACGATGACAATATTGTGGGGAGCAATGGCAACGATACTCTCTCTGCGGGCTATGGCAAAGATACTATAGACGGGGGTAAGGGTGACGATTTGTTGTCCGTCGATTTCGATTACAGCTCTCCTAGCAAAGGAATCACAACGACTTTCAATGCTACTACTAACACTGGATCAATTACAGCAGGCACGAATCAGGTTAGCTACAAAAATATCGAACGATTAGATATCAGAGGTACAGACTACGATGACAATATTGTGGGGAATAGTGGGAACGATACACTCTCTGCGGGTTATGGCAAAGATACTATAGACGGGGGTAAGGGTGACGATGTTTTGTCGATCAATTACAGGAGTGCTAATGGAGGAATCACAACGACTTTCAATGCTAGTACTAATACTGGATCAATTACAGCAGGCACGAATCAGGTTAGCTACAAGAATATCGAACGATTAAATATCTGGGGTACAAACAATTACGATGACAATATTGTGGGAAACAGTGGCAACGATACGATATATGGGGGCAGTGGTGGCAATGATACACTTGTTGGCGGTGCAGGTAACGATAGGTTGATTGCTAGCGATTTAGGCAATAATACCCTTTATGGTGGTTTTGGCAATGATATTCTGATAGGTGAGTTTGGTAATGATACCCTAATTGGAGGAGATGGTATTGATACCTTTGCCTTCAATAGTTACCGCAAGGGTGTTGATACTATTTATGACTTTAACTCCACTAATGAACTAATTCAGCTATCGACTTATGATTTTGGCGAGGGATTATCATCAGGTTCACTTGGGACAAGTCAGTTTACTATTGGAACATCTGCAACCACTAGCGATCAGCGATTTATCTACAACAGCACCACAGGTGGACTGTTCTTTGACCAAGATGGCAGTGCATCTGGGTTTACTCAGGTACAATTTGCACAACTATCTACTGGATTGTCACTAACCAACAACAATTTTGTGGTTGTTTAATCGGATTTAGCGCTCTGTAAGTCACCAAGCGGTAAGGTTTGTGAGGTGCTATTTTTTAGCATCTCGCATCTATTTTGCTCAATGCAAATTCTTTTGGTAAGCGATCGCAACTTTCTCACGCCATCCATTCAGTCCATTGCGGCGCATCTGTAACCAGTTGAGCAAATTTGTCTAAACTCCAGAGACTTCACAGAGATAAAAAAAGTAGAGACGTTGCATTGCAACGTCTCTAAAAGGATTTTGATATCATGCTTTCAAGCCTGTTCCCTGTTCCCTGCTATACCTTGAAAAAGCTAATCCTAGCTGATTTAAACGCTAGGTGTACTTAGTAACCTTTGGTTAGAGCCAAAGTACAGGTCGCTCAATTCTTTTAATGAAACATCAGTCTCGGATTCTGGATTAAGGAAGTAGGGATGGATGGGAAGGAGTTCAGCACGAGGGCGGGTGTCAGGTGAAGACACAATCTGCTCAAGGAAAGCCAGGTAGTTTTCAGCAGTAGATTCCCACGTGTACTTTTTCAAGACCCTTTGCTGACCAGCTTGGGCAAAATACTCCCACTCCTTAGCATCGCATAACAACCGTTCCAAGCCCCGCGCAATATCAGCAGGATCTTCTGGGTCAACGAGTACCCCATATTCCTTATTTCCCTGCTGGAAGCTTTCGCTAGGGCCGCCGTTTTTGGTTGCTACCACCGGTAAACCTGCTACTGCTGCTTCTAAGGGAGCAAGTCCAAAGGGTTCGTAAAGTGCAGTCAGCGCGAATACCGAGTGGCGTTTAACCATAAGTCGATATACTGCTGCCAGTGACTCTTGAGACTGATCTGGCAAACCAAATGCACCGATTTTTCCCCACAAGTCGTTTTCTTTGACCACCTCCCGAATGGGGGCTAATACTTCTTCGGTTATGTCGTCGCTAGCCGCCTCTCGTAAAGGATCGTCCAGTCCCCCTGTGAGTAAAATCAAGTTAGCTCGTTCCTGTAGTGTCGGACTCATTGCAAAGGCTTGCACCAGCCCTAATATATTTTTTTTCAGTTCTAATCGACTGGATGCAACAATCGCTGGCAAATCTCGACGTGACTCGGCAATATCTCGCGCCAATCGTTCTTGAATGAATTCATGGGTAGCCTCCTCATTTTCGGAACGCGCTTTTGCACCGAAAATCGAAAAATCTGCTCCTGGTGGAATCACTGCAAAGCGATCGTCGTTGTCTACATCCACTGCACCACCATAGACTCGATGAGAGTACTGTTCAAAGCGTTCCTGCCGCGTACTGGTAATATTGATAGCGGAGCGATTCATGCTCAAGCGTTCGGCTAAGATGCGATATTTGAAGTGGAATTGCTCGTCTATTTCTGTAACATTCTCCGGGGTGACCTCTAGTTTGTCGATCTTTTGAGCGCCGAGAGAATGAGCAGTAAAGGTAAAAGGTATGCCTGCTTCTTCCTCAATCAAAACACCACACAGTCCTCCATCACCGTAGTGAGCAGTCATGGCATCGGGAAAACCCCCATCTTGTTGATAGAATTGCAGGATGTTGGGTACCCAATCTTTAACTAGATGAGGCCACAATAACTCTTTAGGCAAAAATTCTTTTGGCCCGGCTGTTAACCGGATAATCCGGACGTTATCTACCCCTGGATAGGTGTCAATTACTTCAGCAAACTCTGGCCACTCCGGGTCAATGATTTGACGGGTGAGAATATCAACTTTATGTCCCTGCTGAGCTATGGCAATAGCGACTTGCTTAACGTAGATCAGCTGACCCCCAAAATCTGGGTGTTTGGTTATGTGACTATTGCCAGAATCAAAATTGCCTTGAGGGTTGAGAAATCCAATGTGCATTGCCCACTTCCTAATACAGGTTGATTTCTACTAGAGATTTTTGCCAAAGACGGCAGCAGAACACCTTAGTGAGCTTGTTAAAAACTCCCAAGACTGAAAAATACAAGCAGTCAGGCTGTAAATAAATACCATCAATGAAGTAAGTTAAAGGGTTTCCTTCACCTTAAACCTAGCCAATCCGCGCATTTTCCTATGCTTAAGTTAATCGCTACTGTACCTCGCGTACATATACCGCATGGCATAAATCGCATGGCGATCGCTAACTCATAAGATTTTGGATTTTGATTGAAAATCTCTTTCTATATCTTCTTTTTTCAAATTGCTATCAGGACGCATTGTCAGGAAAATTTGAGATTTATTGAAGTCCTTGAACGTAATCACCAGACAATCGCTTGTATATCTACAATAAAGCGTTTGTAATCATCTCAAAATTATGCTTCAGAGAGTCTTCAAAGATGTCATTCAATTTTTAGGCCTAATGTGTTTATTAGGAATTGGAACATTTGGTTTCTACATGGCAATGGCAGCGTATCAATTATGTCAACTTGAAAGGGAGTGTCCCCTGTACCGATTTCAGCAACCACAACCAACTTCCCTAGAATACCAACAGCCCAAAATCTAAGCTAATAAATTGCTACTAGCCCATAACGCCAGAGAATCTTGTCTTTAAGCGTTTGTACTAAAGCGGTAATAAAGGGGCTGAAGGTAAGGAAATAGAAGAGCGTAACCGTTTTGGGGTAAAAAAACAAAAGTCAGATATTCTCAACAAGACCTATCAAATGATAAGTAGAAAGTAGGAGGCAGAAGGCAGAAGGAAAAACCCTCAAGAGTAAAGGGAGTAAAGGGTTTCGCTAAGTTGTATTTTACATTTAATTATGTCCCCTTACTTAATGTTGTCTAAATTTTACCAAAACTGCTTTCAAAATTTACTGGCACTTATACAATACAAGATGCTATAAATCTTGATTATGCTGTTGCAATTCCATAAAAATGTGACAATTGAGAAGCTGGGGACAGTATTTCCAGACTCGCTGAAATTAGATAATCAATATTAGAACTTATGCAAAAACTCTGTGAAATTTTCACTTTTTTGCGTCTTTTACAGTTCTTTTTTTCATGATTTTGAGTCGGTGTTCAATATCATCTAAAAGTTTTACAAAATATGCACAACCAAGTAACATTAATTCAACATCCCTTGATTCAGCACAAACTAACGCTAATGCGAAAAGCTGAAACCAGCACCACGAAATTTCGCACCCTCCTCAAAGAAATTAGTCTGTTATTGGCTTATGAAGTCACGCGAGATTTACCACTCAAATCTGAACAGATTCAAACACCATTAGCCCCAATGAATGCACCAATGCTGGCTCCCGATAAAAAATTGGTGTTAGTCTCCGTGATGCGTGCAGGGCAAGGAATTTTGGATGGAATGTTAGAATTAATACCATCAGCAAGGGTAGGGCATATTGGTTTATATCGTGACCCTAAAACTCTAATTCCTATTGAGTATTATTTCAAAGTCCCTCATGATGTTGACAAGCGCGATATGCTTGTGGTTGATCCAATGCTGGCCACTGGTAATTCAGCTGTGGCAGCTGTGGAACGCCTGAAATCAACTAATCCCCTATCAATTAAGTTTATCTGCTTACTTGCAGCACCGGAAGGTATTGAGCGTTTCTGTGGAGCGCATCCTGATGTGCCGCTGTATACAGCTGCTATTGATGACCATTTAGATGAACATGGTTATATTATCCCTGGGTTAGGAGATGCAGGCGATCGCTTGTTTGGCACCAAATAAACTAATTACTCATACAACAAGTTTTTCACAAAAATCGAACCACAGAGCCGCAGAGATCACGGAGAAATAAGAGTTTGAGAGATATTTTGCGTAAGTCCTAAATATTACCTGAATATAGTATAATTTTCAAAACTCCTACTTGAAGAGTTGAAGAATAAATATTATACTCTAACAGCTAATGATACAACCCACTCTTGGACAATTAGAAACAGAAATATCACACCAGGTTAAAAATTTATATAATCAAAGACTGGGACAGCCACCTAGCCAAATTATTTGCCATTTTTTTGATAATGAAATTGTAATTTCTCTAGAAAACTCCGTTACCCCTGTTGAAGAAACTCTACTTCAGGGAGGCTATGACAATTTAGCTGAACAAGTGCGATTATATTTAGATAAATTAATTAAGCCACAATTGAAAAAAATAATAGAGCAAATTGTTGGCAAACCTGTCCTTGACCTGATGACGAATACAAATTTAGCAACAGGCCGTACTGGAATTATTGTTATTTTAAAATCTATTACCTGAAGTCTATCTTCAAGGAAAACCTCAAAAATTGAACTGATTGAGTTAACACCAGATTCACAGTTATATTAATCCGCTTTATTTTTTTAAATTACAGCATAATTCAATACTGCCAAAGCTGGAAAAGTAAGTCTGGGTAACAATCCGAAGTTTGAGCTTTTAAGGCGCGAACCCATAATTAAATGCCCTGGCATCGATAATGATAACGAGCAGTCTTAGGAGCAAAATGTACAATTTAGAAGCGTATCAGCTAAGTGCAAAAAACGTAGTAGCGCGTTAGCCTTAAAACGTTGAGTTTAAAAAGCCTAGCAAATCCTAAATAAAATTATTCTGTAGCAATCCTAAATGAGTCGTGAAAAATATGTACAAGGTAAGGAAGCCTATTTATTTTAAAAAAGTTTTTATGTATAACTTTTAACTTTTTAGACAATTATTGTATGGATAAAATATCTGAAATAAGCTCAATCTTGTCAAGTAATTAGCTTATTGACGATGATATTGAGTAGAAGTTTGCGAACTATAATTTTTAGAAAATTTAAACTCTCAAACTTTTGATTAGAAAGCGGTATGTAGCTAATTCCCAGGGATATAGACACCTTCAAGTTACTGAAGACTAAATTGCTCTGCTGTACTTAAGTCACATTGATATACTGAAATTAAGTATAGTTAGCTGATAAAAATATCTCAAGCAAGTTCAGCATCATCAATTAGAATCAGCGTGGAAATTATATAGATTTCCTAAATAAATACGTAGCATTTTTACTCGCTAAATAAAATATCTAGCGACCTACAATTAGTGATAGTTTTTCCACTAATTAATTCTGATTTTTTTTGACCTCTAAGTTCTTAGTTAAGCCTTCAATATTCAATCTGTGCTTGCTTAACGACTAAAAAGTTTTATCTAGTGTTCCCGCAAAAGTGGAATAGACGATCGCTGTTGACTTGAGATTACACATTGATAGAAAATGTGTTTTAAAAAGCACATATTGTATAAGTGTTTAGCATTTCTAAACCGCTACCGATCGCGGTTTTCAGGAAAGTAGGGAAGACCTAATGCTTTTGGGGTTACGGATTTACCAGCCTTACTTACCAATGCCAAAATTGCGATCGCATAAGGTAGCATCACTAGAAACTGATAAGGTATATTTGCGCCTAACGCCTGAATTCGCAACTGCAAGGCTTCTGTAGCGCCAAATAACAAACAAGCCAAAGCAGTGCCTACAGGATGCCACCTACCAAAAATTAAAGCAGCGATCGCAATAAATCCTTTGCCAGCACTCATATTTTCTGTAAAAAATCTTACTTGCACTAAAGCAAGATTGGCACCTCCCAAACTGGCGAGACAGCCAGCGATCGCCACCGCCCAATACCTCACTGATTCTACCCTTATTCCAGCTGTTTTCGCTGCTTGAGGATGTTCTCCCACCGCCCGCAAAGTCAAACCAAAGCTTGTATAAAACAAAATATATGTAGTTATAATTACTAGAGAAATAAGTAAATATACAAAAATATCTTGTTGAAATAGCACCGACCCCAACAGCGGAATATTAGCAAAACCAGGAATAACTATAGCTTCAATTCCTGGTAATCGTTGGGTACTACCACCGCTAAACACCAACCGCGCCAGAAACGATGTCATTCCAGATGCTACGAGATTAATTGCTAACCCTGATACCAACTGGTCAACACGCAAAGTCACACACAAAAAAGCATGAAGTACACCTACCAGACCCCCAGCAATCAAAGCTGCAAAGACACCAACCCAAACATTACCTGTGTAAAAAGTGGCAACAGCACTACTAAAAGCTCCAGTCAGTAACATACCTTCTAGGGCAATATTTAGTACTCCCGAACGCTCCGAATACAGTCCGCCAAGTGCGGCAAATGCCAGAGGTACAGTTAGACGCAAACTCGCAACTAAGTAATCGGAAAAAAAAGTTAGGTTATCCATAAAAGAGTGCTGAGTGTTGACTGATGACTGAGGAGTTAAGAATACTCTCTTGTCCCCTTGTCCCCCCGTCCCCCCGTCTCCCCATCCCCCCATCTCCCTAGTACAGGTCGGCGGAAATAAACAGACCATATTGGTGGGAAGATAAAGAATCAGGATAAAACCAGTTTTGAGGCGCGGCGCAAGGAATCAGGGTGTGGCTAGATTAACTCCTAAAATATTAAATTTAAGCGATGGCGAGCGAGATCAACTCCAACAGTTGGTCAACAGACACAACACGCCACAACAGATAGCACTACGAGCCAAAATAATTCTTATGGGAGCAGAGGGTCAAAATCATCGTGAAATTGCCAGAAATTTAGATTTAAATCGGCAAACGGCGCGTTTATGGCGAAACCGATGGTTGGAAACCGAGAGGAAAGAATTATCAATTGAGCAAAGATTACAAGACTTGGAGCGTGTGGGCGCACGTCCGAAGTTTAGTATGGAACAAGTAATCGAGTTGTTTGCATTGGCTTGTTCCCCACCATCGGATTATGGCAGGCCAATCAGTCATTGGACGGCGAGAGAACTAGCGGACGAAATCATCAAACAAGGAATAATTCCAAACATATCTGTCCGCCATGTAGGAAGGTTATTAGAGGAAGCAGAACTTCAACCACACGCCTCGCGCTACTGGTTAACCCCCCCCTGTGGACGAAGAATTTGATGCCAAAGTGAAAGATATAACTGGTTTATACATCAGCGCGATTGAACGTCATCTCCAGGGAGAACGCACAATATCCATCGATGAAATGACAGGTATTCAAGCTACAGAACGTTTAGAAAAGGACTTGCCCATGCGACCGGGCAAAGTCGAAAGAAGGGAATTTGAGTACATCCGTCACGGTACACAAAGCTTAATTGCCAGCTTCGATGTTGCCACTGGTCAAATAGTCCAGCCAACTTGTTCAGATACAAGAACAGAAGTTGATTTTGCACTTCATGTTCGTCGAACAATTGAAACTGACCCACAGGTCAAAAAATGGCATTTGATTATGGACTGCCTCAATACTCATCAGTCTGAGTCTCTGGTTCTGTTAGTTGCACAAATAGAAGGTTTGAACATTGATCTGGGTGTTAAGGGAGAATATGGCATCCTCAAATCAATGAAATCCCGTGCTACTTTTTTGAGTAACCCCGCACACCGAATTGTGTTTCATTACACACCATTACATTCTTCGTGGCTTAATCAAATTGAGATTTTGTTCAGTATTTTGGTTCGCAAGTTACTAAAGCGTGCTAGTTTCGTCAGTCAGGATGATTTGAAAAATCGAATTCTCCAGTTTATCGACTACTTTAATCAAACAATGGCTAAACCTTTTCAGTGGACTTATAAGGGCAAAGTTTTGGCTCTTTAATGGTCTGCTTATTTCCGCCTTGCTGTACTAGTCCATCATTCCTGCTTCAATTAACTGACGTGCCAATGCCATCGCTTCTGCTGATGTGGAAACTTTCCCCTCAGCTTGTGCTATGACAATTTCTGTTAATAATTTGCCTACTATTGGTGAAGCCGGAATATCTAGTGCTATAATCAACTCCTTCCCACTGACTAATGGAGTGGGATGAGCGACCAGATCGTCAGGGTTCAGGTAGCGGTTGATTAAAGGTGCAAAGACAACTGCTGTGTTTAGCTGCTTGTTGCCAGATATCGCCTCTACCAAATTATCAAATGCTACGGCTAGCGCTACCGTGGCAGGAAACACAATATCTGCATCTTGGAACAGAAAATATTGTTCTCGCAAAGACATATTTGCCACTTTCAGCTGCGGTGATAATTTGAGAGCAGTGGTTACACCACGAATTTCAGCACGACTGTAGGTAAGTTCCTGTAATTCTATTTCTGCTAATTCTGGATTTGGGTTGACAAGGCAAGCAAGTTTAGCAATGGCTAACCATGTAGTTTTAATAGTATCCCGGACATATCTTTGTAGTTGTACTCCCAGTTGTTGCCAATTTTGAGCGAGTAAAACTGCTGCATTATCAACAGCTGCTAGTTTATTTAAGCTTTCACGGGTGGCGTTTTTGAAGAAAGGGCTAACTAAACCATCTTCCCAAGCAGTTGTTATCCAGGGAGTACCTTGAGAATTTGCCAATAAATAACCGATTTCTACCCGAAATCGTTCTGCTGCAACTTTGCTGATGTGTGATGCCAAAGAACGAATTGTGGTTTGGGTAGTTGACTCAATAGTAAAATCCAGTTGGGCAGCTTGGCGATAAGCTCGCATTAACCGCAAAGGATCGTCTTCGAGGTTAGCGGGTGATACCATTCGCAAAATGCCCTGTTGTAAATCTGCATAGCCTTGTAAAGGATCGATGATTTCTTGCGTGTGGGGATTATAGGCGATCGCATTTATTGTAAAGTCCCGTCTGTGCAAGTCAACCTCTAAACTGTCTCCTTCTTGTTGGGCAAAGTCAGCCGTGGCGTGGGGGAAAACCACACGGGCGATTTGTCGTTCTGCATCAAGTAAGACAAACCCAGCATTATAATGATGGGCGATCGCTCTTGCTACCTTTACCGCGTTAGATGGTATGACAAAATCTAGATCTAGATATTCGCGAGTTCTGCCAAGGATGGCATCTCGCACAGCACCACCCACCATATAAGCGGGTTGTGGCAATAATGCCAAACTAAAAGGCCAATTTTCGGGAGCTAGAGTAGAAGCAACAAAAGAATGCATTGTAATAAAAATCAACCCAGCAACTAATGAATAACACTCCAGCTTAAGCTAGATTAACAATAAAGGCCCCTGGAGTTGGTTCTATTATGTGTATTTGCGTGAACTGCCACTATGTAGACCGCTGTCTCACTTATCATGCCGTAGAAGGGCAGCACCAACAACCCCACTTGACCGAAACACCAGATTTTGACCCGAATGAACCATCTATCAACGTCAACATCCGGACTAAAGATGATGTGATTGAAATGGAATGGGACGTTGTTGGTTGTCTGAGCTTTAAGCGGGAAATGGGTAAATGGTCGAAGTTGCGTCCTGGAGAATTAGTACCCACTTGAAAAGTTAACAATTTTAGATTTGCAATTTTAGATTGACAATTCAATTCCCAATTTACTCACAAAAATCTTGGCAAAATGATGAATTGTCTGTAGGGGCGTACAGCTAGCTGTACGCCCCTACCTATCTTTATGCAGTATCACCCTAAATAATAAACGATGGTAAAGGTACAAAGAAACGTAATTTTGGCATTTGATATGCTGATTCAGAAACACCCAAAAAGCGATTCCCAATCCAAAATCTAAAATCCAAAATCCAAAATTCACTTAACGGATGCCATCATTATCAATTGCACTATAGCTATCGCTAGGGAAAAGCCCCAACCAAGGGTCAGAACTAGGAGTTAAAAATAGTTGGGCGTAGACTTGCTGATTGAGGATTTCTACATTCTTTGTTTGGTTACCTTCCAAAAACCATTGATGAATTTGGCTGTGCAATATATATTCATTTCTGACTGTATCTAAAGCCATTGCGGCTTCAAAATTTTTCACTATTATCGGCAAATTATCTTTTGTAGTGTTGGCAGGCTGAGACTTTTTAGCCTTAATTAAAGCAATGCTGTTTTCATCTAGCTTGGCATCGCTGGCGTAAAGTTGAGCAATTTTGTTCCAAGCTTCTTGGTCGGTAATTTCAGCTAAAGCCTTTTGATTTTGTTGGGCATTAGACTGGAGAGCAGTGAGCATTGGTGTTTCAACTCTCATTTTAGAAACTGCCAGGGAACTTGCGGTTTCGGCTGTTGGCGGTTGAGTGGAATTACTTCTTAGTTCCACCAACTTTGGGGGAGACTGGATACCCAAGCGGGATAAATCAGCAAGCCATTGGGCTTGGATAGAATTGTAGCGATCGCTGTGGTATTTTCTTAAAAAAGCCTCGCGATCGCTTGGTTTAAGTTTACTATAGTTTTTTGCTGCTACTTCAGCCTGCTGTAGCTCGCGAAGAAATGCTTTAGGGCCATATAACCCTGGAATTGCATCAATTGGACGACCCGACGCATCTAATATATAGTGAATGCTATTGCCTGTAATTGTCCGTTCCAACTTGCGCCCATCGCCGAAATCAATTGTAACTTGCGGTACAGGTCGCACTGATTCCCAGTGCAATATAAAGCGGTCTTGAAGCAGCCGAGAAATTTCACTATTGGGATACAGCGCTACCCTGAAAAACCTACTATTAGCACAACTCAAATCGCGATCTAGTCGGCCTAGCAAGCGCAGAGACAAAATCGGTTTACCACTGGTTTTGGCAGCAGCTTTGGCTTGTTCGATGTCTGTATACCAATACAAACGAGAGGCGTAACAGTCCCGTTGCTGGCACAGTTCGTCTAAAGCCGCCCGCAGTGCAGCAGAAGGTAAAACTGTGTCTGAAGAATAGTTGTTTAACTCATTCGTATGGGATTTGAGGAATATTTGTAACCCATTTGCACCATGTTTGCGAAGCACAGCAACTTCTTGAGATAACTTAGACTTTTCAGTTACAGGAGTTTGAGCATCGGCTGTCTGCAACAGAGTGAAGCTAACTAGTATGAGTAACAAGGGATTTTTGAAGGTTATAAATTTCATAAATTTGAAAAAGATAGTAGCGTGAATGTTAAGCCATTATGCTTGGAAATTCCACTTTCACTTATGGTGTTGGCTGTTGACAGTTAACTGTGAATCCTCAACAGCCAATAAACCAGAGAAATCTAGTTTAATCTCTAAGATTGAACAGATGCTACCAAAGTTTCTAAAAAGGATGGTAAACCTTCCAAAAGCGACATCAATCAAAAAACTGATTCTTTAATTGTGAGTTTTCTGTATCGAATCGACTTTTAGAATATTGACTGTTAAGCTGACAAGCATTCAGTATTTACCTAACAAAATCAGGTTTATATCCGTCCTTGAACACACACACGTATTTATTTACGGAAGCTACTTCATCAAAAGTACAAGTTATTAAAAATAAGATGTGTTGATTTTGTATTGAAATTTATTTAAATACAAAAATGATAGTCCTAAGATGAAGACTTATTTTTTTAAAATCAGTAATATTTCTGTTTAAAATCAAAGCAAATATAACTAAATTATTGATATTGTAAGTTACACAATTTTCTAGTCACAGCTAGGAATAGGTAACAGGCTTAATTTGAGAGCGCAATAAGTTATCTGGGTAAAATCAGGATTTTGTTTGAGACAGAGAACAAATACAAGCTCTGAAAACTTGCAATATTTATTAACAAATTTGAAAAATCACCATGCACAAATATATTTGGAATCTGCTAATGCTGGTATTAGCAACAATTTCGACTTGCACTATTACTCCATGTCATGCTCAAACGCCTGCAAAATCTGATAGTCAAAACACTGATAATATTAGCGCCATATCTTCAAATTCACCTTCTGCTATCCAACTACGTGATTTGAGCAATTCTACTGATAGCAAACCAACTATCTTATCTGAGACAGTGAGTAACACTTCTGTTTCTCAAGCTAATATAACTGCGCCTCAACCCAAGATTAGAATTCCTATATTCAGCAGAATTTTTCGCACACCTTCCATGCAGCAGTAATCAAGTATTCAAACTAAGCAACTTATCCTCAGGTCTTGCTGTCAATATTGCATCTATGGCAGGGAATAGGCAACAGGCTTAAAAATCTTTTGGTGTTGCGCTTTTGCAATCGTATTTTCAGGGAAATAGATTATCTGCTAGAGGCACAGCAATGCTGTGCCTCTACGTCTACGTATAGATATGCTTCAGATACAGGACTAGTATTTGATTGCGTAAAATACACATAGGGGAGCCAGTCACGTGGGCGGGTTTTCCACGCCACTTGCTACAACTTTTGGAACCACCAAGGACGCAGTGGTTCGACTTGAGTGGACTGGCGTTGTGTTAGCGACGAGAGTACGGCATCACAAGTTTGGAATGGTGTGTTAGGCTCTGCTAACAGACACTACTGAGATTTTTTCACCAAATCAAATATGATTCCTATACAGGAAAACTACTGCAAATTGATAAGCTATTCCACATTAAGCTTGCATATATAAATTTGATTAAAGTTTTGTAGAGTGGGCATCTTGCCTAGCCTAATTATGCAGTTTAAATGTATAGCTGTTTTATCATCCTAAAGACATAGTTTTTCGCTCCAGAATGGGTAATCTGTTCAACTTGAATGAATACTGAATACCCTGCTCTGATTAGAATTACAAATCAAAGCGATCGCCCTCACTCATATTTTTATTTTCCAGCAAAAAACTTGATATTTTTCTACCCACAGTTGTGAAGGCAATCGCTCAAAAGAAAGATGGAATCACCCTAAAGTTTATGTCAACGTGATATTAGCAATAATTCCGAACACTTTGTTAGAGGAGAACTCAGGATGGTAGCTAGTTTAGATGATACGAAACGCAATGCTATTGCTGTGAAATTGGCAAGTATCAAAGCACTGCAACAATTGGTCATCGAGAATGAACAACTCCTTTTGAGAGAAGGACTTGATTCTGAAATCGCCGATCGCATCCGCAATTTCATCAAAGATGATGAAAAAAATCTTGGTGTTTTGGAAACTGTAATTACTCAGTATGGCATTCAGGCTGAACCTAAAAAGAACTTGACACAATTTATTGAAAAAGTTCGCGAATTGTTTAAGGGTTCTGAGCTAAGCCTATATGAAAAAGTATCTCAACACGAATTACTGAAACATCAAATTGTAATGAGTGGTTTGATAGTTCATAAAGCCGCTCAAAAAGTAGGTGCTGATGTAATGGTGGCCATCGGGCCTTTGAATACCATTAACTTTGAAAACCGCGCTCACCAAGAGCAACTCAAAGGTATTCTAGAAATTCTCGGTGTCCGCGAACTAACTGGACAAGATGCAGACCAAGGAATTTGGGCACGCGTTCAAGATGCTTTGGCTGCGGTAAGTGGTGTGGTAGGTAGTGCTGTTACCCAAACCAGCGACAAAAAGGATTTGAATATCCAAGATGTCATTCGCCTAGATCACAACAAGGTAAATACTCTGTTTACCGAACTATTACAAAGCAACAATCCACAAAAGATCCAAGAATACTTCGGTCAAATTTACAAGGATCTTACAGCTCACGCTGAAGCTGAAGAAGAAGTTGTCTACCCAAGAGTACGTCCTTTCTACGGTCAAGACAACACCCAAGAACTGTATGACGAACAAGCTGATATGAAGCGTCGGTTAGAGCAAATTAAATCTATCAGCCCCTCTGCACCTGAATTCAAAGATAGAGTCAGAGAACTGATGGAAATTGTTGGCGACCACATTCGTCAAGAAGAAAGCACAATGTTTGCTGGAATTCGCAACAACTTGAGTACTGAGCAAAGCGAGCAACTCGCTACTGAATTCAAAGCTGCTAAAACCCGGATTCAACAGAGATTAGGCGTTGTTACTGAATCTAAGATTTAGTTAATAGATTGGCAAATTTCGCTTAATTAATTCTGACTTAGTTGCGATACCAAATTGCTAGGTAAATAGAGCAACTCCTAACACATAGTGTTAGGAGTTTTTATTTAGTTTCAATTTAAAATTTGATTGCCTACAAAAATTATGTATACCCCAAAAAAACAAAGAGATAACAGACAAATAATCTTTGCCTATTGCCTATTGATTACAATCCAAATTCTGCTGCCAATATTTATAAGCGGCGTAGGCCATAGTCACAACCCCAGTGAGAATAGCAGACTCATCAACTTCAAATTGGGGATGGTGTAATGGATGGTTAATGATTCTTTCTTTGTAGCCTACACCCAAGCGAAACATTGAGCCGGGGACGCGTTCTAAATATATAGAAAAATCTTCGGCACCAAGGGACGGTTCGGGTAAGACTTGAACGCGATCGCTACTCCAAGCTTCTTCTGCGGCTGATTGTAACAATTGTGTCAAAGCATAATCATTTTGAACGCTAGGTACACCCTGACGATAATTGACTTGATAGTTTGCCCCATAAGCACGGCAGACGCTAGCTACAATATTTTCGATCCAATTTGGCAAATGGGCACGGGTTTCAGGATGAAGCGATCGCACTGTTCCCAATAACTGTACTTTATCAGCAATCACATTGGCCGCTCTGCCACCATTAATTTTACCGATGCTCAACACTACGGGACGTAAGGGGTTCTGTGTGCGGCTGATGGCTTGTTGCAATGCAGTAATCACTTGAGCTGCAACCCAAATGGCATCAATGGCCTCATGGGGACGCGCCCCATGTCCAGATTCACCAACAATCAAAATTTCTAAATCATCAGCCGCAGCAGTCAAGGCGCCATACCTCACCCCAATGGAACCTGCGGGTATAGAAGGGAAAACATGAACCCCTAATATAGCTGAGACGTTTTCTATTGCCCCGTCTTTCACCATCCAGCTTGCCCCTTGGGCAATTTCCTCAGCTGACTGAAATAAAAACCGCACTTTACCACCCAATTCTTCTGCTATTTGGGCAAGTATCATTGCCGTTCCTAACCCCACTGTGGTATGGACATCGTGACCGCAAGCGTGCATCACACCAGGTGCGCGAGAGGCATATTCCAAATCAGTGGCCTCTTGAATTGGCAAAGCATCCATATCGGTACGAATTGCCAATAAACGATCGCTTTGACTAGTGTTTTGCAGTTCTCCGATAACGCCTGTTTTACCGACCCCTTCCTGCACATGTAAACCACTAGAAGACAAAACACCAGCTACAAAGGCAGCTGTTTGGTACTCCTGACCGCTGAGTTCGGGGTGGGAGTGAATGTGGCGGCGAATTTCAATTAAGCGAGGCGCTAGTTTTGCTGCTAAGTCTTTAATATGAGTAAGCATCGATATCAATTTATCTACAGGCTTGCTTCCATGATAAGGAACTGTTAACAAACAAAGCCGAAAATAAAGGTTTTTGGGAATTAGGAACTAGAAATTGTTTTCTAATACCTAATACCCAACGCTCAATACCCTATCGCCAATCTTCCCAGTTTTGGTTAAAAATGGATGTATCTGGGAAGGCAGTCGGGTTACCATTTTTTTGCAACAAGCGTTTGAGTGCTTCGAGCTGTGGTTCTGGTTTGGGTAAGTCATCGACTAGTTGATAAGGTGCGATCGCATTTTTAATCGCAAAGCTAGCAACAGTACCCGCAGCTGCGCCAGCCGACCATTCAAAAGAATGTACTCGATAAGCAGCGGCGGCAATATGACTAGTCCCAATACTTTTACCTCCTACCAGCAAATTGTCAATTTTCTGGGGAATCATCGCTCTCAGGGCGATTTGGAAGGGATAAGCTTGACCAGCACCGCGTCTTTCACCTGCACGTTCTGTGTTACCAGGGGCTTCTGGGGGACTGTTGGTCATACAAGGATGGAAATCGATGGCGTAGTGACCAATACCCACAGCGTCGGGGAAGATGGTAGAACGAGTCCGGCGCATTACTTTATCTGGTGAAATCTCGCCTGCAATTACAGATGTCGCTTCTAACCCTGCAAGTGCGGCTGTTAATTGCCGATACATATCTGCTGGCAGAGTTTTGCGGTAATATTCGTCATTGTAATTGCGGCGAGAAATATCAATTTCCCAAATAGTAAAGCCTCCTGGTTGCCCCCAACTAGGGCGGCCAATGATGCGGCGTCCTTCTCGCATATAGGGATATTTCGATAAGCCATGTAGTGTCCCCATTGGCGAATTTAGCCCCATCAGAAAGCGGTTATTAGTTCGCGGCTGCTTAACACCTTCTCCTAATTGAGAATCTGTAGTTCCAGCCACTAACCAGTAATAGTAAGAAAGGGCATTTTCTTCACCTTTGCGGAGGGTTTCTGTCCGCAGTCCTCCCATCCAACCCCCTGACTTTAACTGCCCAGTACTTTGTAATTGTTGGCGAGTATAAATTAGGTTATCCTTGGCTGTTCCGGGGCGGTAGTCGTTACCCCAAGTCCAGTTTTGCATCGAAATATCCCCTGGTGTCGCCGCATTAAAAGTTACACCACCAAATTTTGTAGGTTGCCCTTTCTTGGGACTCCAGATGCGACGGTAGGTGAAAACTAAGTCAAAATTAGCCAGCCGTGTCAATTCATAGCTAAAGTATGGCGAGTATTGTAAATAAAATGGTGGCAGTGTCTGGGGTTGTGGTTCCTTAGTTGCCTCCATTGCAAAGGTATAGGTAAAGCCTTGAGGGCAATAAGGATCGTTGGTGGTGCTGGAAGCAGAAGGTTCCAGGTAAGAACGGGCATCAATGCCTAAGCGGTAGGGGACATCAGCAAGGGCGATAATTTCCCCGGTTTCGCTGGCGTCTACAACATACCACTTGGGAGCATCTCCCTTAGTTTGCTTGGGAATGAAACGGAGAATATTTTTGGTAAATAGAGACGAGTTATTGTAGCGATAGGCGTCTTCAATGACTTGAGATAAAGTCAAACTGTTAAGCGGTAGTGCGTCTTTTGCTGGTTGATGTTGGATGGCGATCGCACTATTAATTAATTTACCATCAGCACCGATTTCCAAATCCTTAATTACTGTGTTGGGAAACCATTGCAGCTTTCCTTTGCCCTGCTTTTCAGCATCCTTGAGCATTTGAGCCAAAATACTGTGGGCATCGCGAGGCAGAAAACAAGAGTCACTAACCCAGCAATCACCAGGATTGAGTTTACCGTATTTACGCTCAATCCGGTTTCGCAATTCCAGATAGCCGCGAGAATAGAATTGCTTTGCCCGTTGGGTTGGGCGTTCATCTAATGCAGATGTCCCTTGAGCAGAAATTTGCCCCCCTAGCCAGTCAGTAATTTCGGTTAGACAAACCGTTCGTCCTGCGAGTAACCCCTCATAAGCTGTAGCCGCACCGGATAGTCCGCCACCCACAACTAAAATATCGCAATTGACACTTTTATCTGGGCTTCTCGGTGGTGTTGCATTTCCCCCATCAAGTGCAACTAAGCTAAATATTAAATTGAGACCAAACACCGATGTCAAACCATAACCTACTTTGTGTCTACATTTCATCGTTAAGTAAACCCTTTCAAATCCTCTGTCACCTTGTAGACGGTAGCATCGAAGAAATGTCGATCACAAGTGTATTTAATTGAGGCATTGGGCATAGAAAAAGGATAGGGGACACAGGGGAAAGATTTACTACTACTTCCCCTTTGCTCCCTTCCCTTGTCCTTCCACATACTGTTTAGGCATTGCTGAATCTAGGGATGATTTTTACCTCACGCAAAGGCGCAAAGGCGCAAAGAATCTACCTTTAGCCTTCGTCAAAAATCTTAATTCATCCCGCATTTATGCAACGCCACTGTTTAATATCATGTCCGCTTGATTACTTATCGAGGAAGGCAGGAGGCTCCAGGGCAGGAGGCAGGAGGAAAACTGCTCTGGAGCCTGCTGCCGCAACCGTTCGCGCAGCGTCTTGTAGAGAAGGGAGCAAGGGTGTAATATCAGGTTCGTCTAATTAGTTACGATAAAAACTTTGCAGATTTCTTTGCGCCTTTGCGTCTTTGCGTGAGATTTAATCATAACTATTTTGCCGAACATGATATAAGACCCCGCTGTTAGACGGCGCTTACAATTGGGAGGGGTCTGAATCCTCTCTCAATTGTTCCTTCTGCTTTCTGCCTCCTTCAATAAACCCGGAGAACCCCACCCCTTAATTCCCTCCCCGCTTGCCTACGGTGTACACAAAAGTCTCTTGACCTGCACCTTTGTTGCATTGACTTGCACCTTTGTTGCATCGCCTTGCACCTTTGTTGCATCGCCTTGCACCTTTGTTGCATCGCCTTGCACCTTTGTTGCATCGCCTTGCACCTTTGTTGCATCGCCT
>NZ_JACJTU010000041.1 GCF_014698835.1 Nostoc paludosum FACHB-159
TTCAGTTGCAATTAATCCTGGCTGAAGCGTAATTATAGTTGCAAATAATCCTGGTTTGTAAATGTCTTGATTGCAGGTTTGAGCGATTAGTATTGCAGGTCGTTACAACTACAGCACTTCCGGCTTAGGCATCCAGATATCAAGGTGGTATTCCTCTGCTCAAATGTGTCACTCAAGCATGTTGTTCTACTACTCCCCCTCTCCCTGCACACAATTATCATTCTTATTAAAGCTATCTTGAGTATTTTAACTGATTGACAAAAGGCACTTTATCTTAACCTATCACCGATGGTTTGGTAGGGGCTTTGCGTGGAATTTCCTTAAGATAAATAAATTTCAAATAACGCAATTATTTTTTTAGTGTACCTAAGAATTCCCAGTTTTTTTTGTTTGATCGTAAGTAATGTTCTAGCTGTCTTGGTGGTGTTCTATCACCTCTTAATAATATGAAATCATTAGCATACTCTTTTGTCCATTCTTGTTCTGAAACTTCTCTTAGAAGAAAGTCATTGGCTGCGACTAGTGCGTAGCAAATTATTACAAAATCGGTACAAAAAAATGTATTTTGAGGTTTTTTGTAAATTTCTTGTGCATATTTTATAAAATCTGATTTTTCTATTATTGCTCGTAGGAAAAGAGAGCTTATTGCACTTCCTTCTTGCTTTTTCTTTTTATCAGTAGCTGTTCGTAGTTTATCTATCAAATATTGTATTCTTCCTTCTAGAGTAAGTAGTTTTAATAGCTCATCAGATGATAGTGCTAGATTGTAATTTCCAAATTTAGGATCATTTTCTCTCTGGCACACTAAATTCTGTGCTATTTCTTTCGCTAAACTTGGAAAATTAAGATTCCCCCCATAAGTATGTTTAGCCTTATTTTTACTTCTAAAAACAAAATATTTATTTTTTTTATTTTCTCCTTCATAAGGAAATTTAGTTGTTGTTATTCCTGTTTTAATTGCTTCAGCTACATAATGATTGTTATCTCCTTTGTATTTTCCAATAAAAAGCGAGGCATGAACTGTGTATGGGCAACCAAATTTTAAATGAGGCAAGGTAAATTTTTGTCCTCCTATAATCCCTAATTTAGATAAGTGTATTTCTGTACTTTTTAAATTTTTTATATTTGTTAATATAATATCTCCATATTCTAAGCTTTCAACACTTATTTCTTTATTAGAGCTTGGTGCAGATGCCCTTAGCCATACTTCTGGTGTTCTTGGTGCCGGAAATCTTGTAGAGAGGTTTTCTGACGTAAGTTCTTCGTCTCTTTCTGGAAAAAATAATTGAATTGTTTCTATTTTATCTTCAACAGCCAATAATAGTTCATCATCAGAAAATTCATAATCTCTTTTTTTTGCTTCTATAAATATATCATTGAGTAATTCGATATTTTCTATAAAACCTGTAGAATCTTCCTTTTCAAAAATTTCTTCTAAAAACATCTCTGCATTTTTTTGCGACATATTTTTCTCAGATTAGTGATTTTCAAAGTTTTGGGCAAGATGCGTTATGGAATTTAACACATTTGGTTCAACGGTAAGAGATAATACTAAAAATCGTCAATAATTTCATATAAAAATAGTGTTTATACGGAGAATTTTTACTATAGAAGCACAAAAATTTGCGTAGATATAGCGAAGCTGTCATTATGGGAAGATATACCCATATAGGTGTCACTGTCGGTAGAACCATAAGATTGCCGTTAAAACTGTTGTTTAAAGGATAAAGTGGTTCTTGTCAGATTTTGATACTGCTGGCGAAATATTGCTTAACAAATAAGTTGATGCCATCAAGAGTTATTTAGGATCTAAAAAGCGATCGCTTGAGGTATCGTTCGATGTCACTGAATCCACAACAGGGCTATACTGGTACCAGCAGAAACTGCTAAAGTTGCCAAAGCTATTTTTCCGAAGGGTAACCTCTGCATCACGATGGCAGATCGCCTTGACTCCTTTGTGAGTGACCAAGATTTTAGTGCATTGTTTTCTAACCAACTTTGAAAGCATAAGTTGAGCAATTACATAGCCCAAAGCCTTCATACTACGTCGGAAATTATTTATCGAAAACAGGTTTTGAAAGCCCGATTAATAAACCAAAGGCTATCAGTTGATTGGCATTGGCGAGTCGAGAAAATTATCACTGATTTCTGTCCACCTTGAAATGTGTGAACTGTGCCAATGCTCTTGGGAGAAAAATCTGACCAGCGAGATTTTTAACGTTGAGTCAGCGCATCTACTTGACGGCGATAAGGTGAAATCACTCCAATTGTGTTGTCAGAATCAGGAGAATTTAAGCAATAACCCGCCGCTAACAACTCCTCAATCAACGCTTCTACTGCATCAACTTCTGCCCAATTAACGTTGTTCTCCAGCTTCCCTTCTACATGGCAAGCAATTAGGTTAGCACCCAAGCGTTCGCAAAAATCTGTAATCAGTCTTCTCTATGACTCCCCTCTCTCATCACCAAATCAATAGCTGAATCAATTAACTCAACTGCTGATATTTCATAGTGATAAGTCTTAAATTTAAACTTCCCTACCTGTTCTAGTTGCTTCGACGGGCGATGTCCATATTTTTCCTCATACATTTGTAGGGCGATAGTACCGATAGTCGTCATCTGTCCGGGCGTGGCAGTGAGTTGGCGTGACTGTAGCCTAGACGCCACGGTGACGGTTGCTGGTGTCGCAGCAACCGCCTTGGCTTGGCTTAAACGTGAGAATGTTTTGGTTAGTTCATCAATTGGTGAAATGAGTAGAGCCATCAACCCAGTAAACCGTTTTGCAGGTTTATCAGTCTCTACAGCAATCTTTAATGCTTCTGGCTGCCCAACTGCGATAAATGTTCCCTGAGCGCGAGTCATTGTTGTGTAAAGCAGTTGACGGGTTAACATCCGGTAGTTAGCCATTAATAATGGGAAAATCACATACTGAAATTCACTGCCCTGGCTCTTATGGCACGTTATACAAAACGAGTGCATGATTTGGTCAAAGAAACCTGGATAGTAATCGACGATCGCGCCCCCCTCCCAAGAAATTTTCACCATTTCTTTTTTCTCATCTACCGCTACCACCTGACCAGTCTCACCATTCATCACTGGCGGGAGCGTATCATAACGATTTTTAAGTTGTATCACCCTATCCCCGACTCGATATACCACTGAGCCGACAACCACTTCTGGCAAATTAGGTTTTTGGGGATTAAAAATAGGCTGAAGCAGTTTATTGAGATTGTTCACACCAGCCGCCCCTTCCTTCTGGGGTGCTAACACTATCACGTTTTGATTCAAATTGACATTCTCTTTCTTCATCGATGCGACTAAAGAGACAATGCTTTTAGCCGTCATTTCTGGTGAACTAGCTTCTAGCATGGCGCACTCTCCCACATCCATCCAGGACTCAGCCTGATTAAATTTATCCAGTGGCGGAACTGTGCCAAAATTTACCTCACTAGCTGCATAGATAATTGGGCTATCCTTTCGCTGTCGATGAATTGTTTGTAATCTTGTTGTTGGTACTATTTCCGCAGAGAGCAAGTCTCGCAGCACCATTCCAGGGCCAACACTGGGTAATTGGTCAGAGTCCCCTACTAACAGAATTTGGGTTTTTGTTGGTAAAGCTTTTAATAGGGAATTAAATAAAAATATGTCCACCATTGAAAATTCATCAACGATCAGCCAATCAATAGTTAGGGGATTATCCTCGTTATAGTAAAAGTTTTGCCCTAGCCCCTGCCATTGGAGTAAACGGTGAATGGTGCTGGCTTCCATTCCAGTAGCCTCTTTCATCCGGTTCGCTGCTTTTCCGGTCGGGGCTGCAAGAGCTATATTTGCCCCCCGAAATGTTAACCATTGCACTAAAGCTTGTAGCACATAGGTTTTCCCCCGCCCAGGCCCCCCTGTAAGGATACTAATAGGGTGTTTAACTGCCATTAACAAGGCACTGGTTTGTTCAGTAGTTAAGCGTGAGAGTTCACGATATGAAGGCGCTTCAAAGTCGGCTAACCAATGTTCTAAATGTTCGGTCGGGTAAGTTGGTCGGTTAATTAGAGTTTGGATTTTTAACGCTACAGACAGTTCAGCACGGTAGGCGGCTCTAGTATAAACACTATTGGCCACCTCACCATAAACTAAAGTCTGCTCCTCAACTAACTGACCTAAAATTGTATTCAAAGATTTATAGTCTGGTGTGTGGTGAGGACGTTCTAGCAAAGACACAGCACGCCCCAACAAATCAGATTCAGGCAGAAAACAGTTACCCTCACTCAAAGCCGACTTCAAGACATGGAGTAGACCCTTGGAGTAACGAGCGTCACTTGCAACCGACATCCCCAACGATATCGCCAACTCATCAGCAGTTTTAAAGCCGATGCCCTCAATATCATCAATTAATTTGTAAGGGTCGCTTTTGAGTTGCAATGCGGTTGTGTGTCCATAATGCTCACAAATCTTTAAGGTTAATCGTAGTGATGTTCCTACACCCAAAAGCTGGGCGATAATTCCTCTTGTGGGATTGACTTTACTCTCTGACCAAGCTTTGGTAATTTTAGCGATTCGAGATTCACCAAATCCAGGGATAGATTCAAGTCTTTCTGGATGGGCATCTAATACCAATAAGGTGTCATAGCCAAAGTAGTTGACAAGAGTTTGGGCAGTTTTTTTTCCAATTCCTCGAAAAAGTCCACTTTCTAGATACTGCTGGATTTCGCTCAAGCTTAGTTCTGGAAGTTTATCGACTTGAGGGAATGAAATCATCATGCACACCATCCTCCTCACAAGAAGAGCGTTCTTAACTAATTAAATCGGCTATAACCTAATATGATGATCGCATTTTCAAATAAAATAGCAGCCACGAACAAAAATAAACATTTCTAAACGACTTTTCACCGTTATCTTTAGTTGTAACGGTGCAGGTAAAACAACTCACTTATGAGCCGAATCATCGCAGTTTTTAATCAGGCGGGAGGTGTTGCCAAAACCACCCTTACCCAAAACCTGGGCTACCAAATAGCACAATTGGGTCATCGTGTCCTGCTCATCGACATAGACCCCCAAGCCAGCTTAACCATTTTTATGGGCTTGGCTCCAAGAGACATAGAGCAAACTGTTAACAATGCCATCGTGGATGAACAACCTCTGCCAATTCATGAGAACATTCATGGCATGGATTTAGCCCCGGCTAACATCTCTCTTGCTACGGCAGAAATGCAATTGGTTAATGCTTCCATGCGCGATTTCCGCCTCAGAGAAGCCATTGAACCAATCCAAGACAATTACGATTTCATCCTCATAGATTGCCCTCCCAGTTTAGGGCTACTCTCTTACATCTCCCTTGTAGCTGCCACTCATGTTCTCGTACCCCTAGAAACCCATTTCAAAGCCTTTGAGGGTACAGGCGAACTGTTAAAAACGGTCGCTACCGTCCGCAACAAACCCAACCGCAAACTACAAATAGCTGGGTTTGTACCCACAAAATACGATGCCCGTAACTCCCAAGACACCCGTACCCTAGCAGCCATCACCGAACAACTAGCCTCAGCCGGAACAGTATTCCCGCCCATTCCGCGCTCTACTGCTTTTGTTGATGCTTCCGAGGAACGAATGCCCTTGGCAGTTTATGACCCCAAGCACCCATCTGTCCAAATCCTCAAAAAAATAGCCCTTAGTTTATCAACCTTAAAATGAGACGCACTAAAGCCACCCAACCCCTTAAAAGCAAAATTGAAGTACCTTGGGACACCACAGGTATAGCGAATGCTGGCTCTCCCCAATCCATGCCGCTAGACCAGATTGTTCTGCCAGCGACACAACCACGCCGTTACTTTGACCCGGAAGCATTAAAGCAGTTAACCGAATCCATAAAACAGCATGGCATCCTGCAACCGCTTTTAGTACGCCCCGTTGATGGTGGCAAACACGAATTAGTCGCAGGAGAGCGTCGCTATCGTGCAGCCCAAGAACTTGCTTTAAAAGAAGTTCCCGTTGTCATCAAAGAATTAGACGACAATGCAGCTTTTCAACTGGCACTCGTAGAAAACCTACTGCGAGAAGACCTGAACCCAGTCGAAGAAACTGAAGGCATCCTGCAACTGTTGGCTCTCAAACTAGGTCGAAGCCTTGAGGAAGTACCCCCATTACTGTATCGTCTACAACGTCTACAAAACAAGGCATCTACAGTTACCCATAACGTTATGGGCGCACTCGATGATGAAGGTGATGAGCCTACCCATAACGTTATGGGCGCAGTTGAAAGTGACTCTGATAACAACGCTATTAGTGAGGATGAAGGCGATAGCGATCAACCTACCCATAACGTTATGGGCGAAACCAAAACCCCTAATTCCGCCCTCAATGATCAGTCAGTAGCCGACCCAGATTTAAAAATTGTTGAAGGAGTATTTGAGGGATTGGGCTTAATGACTTGGGTATCTTTCGTCAAGAATCGTCTTCCACTGCTAAACCTGCCAGAAGATATTCTTGATGCACTCAGGGATGGTTCAATTGAGTACACCAAAGCCAAAGCCATTGCTACTATTCAGGATTTAGACGAGCGCGTTGCCTTTGTAGAGCAAGCTATTACTAACAATTGGTCTTTAAGCGAAATTAAACAGCGCATTAGTGAAAATAAACCAAGAGCCTCTAACTCTCAAACTGAATCTAACAATTACAAAGAACGTTTTACTGCTGCGACCACTAAACTAAAAAAATCACGTATCTGGTCAGATCCAAAAAAACGTAAGCAAATCGAAAAACTGCTGTCCCAACTGGAGGCGCTGACGAGTGTTGAGTAATAGCGCCCATCAATTATGAGTAAGTAGAATTGTTAAATTTTTTGTGGAAAACCGTCTGCTACTGGGTAATTCTGGCAACAAAGGCGAAAAAGTATTAAGTTGAATCTAATGCCAGTAGTACAGTCGCTTCTACAAGTGTTCCCATGCTAGAGTCAGAAAAACTCCAACAGATAGTACAAGCTTGGTTAAATTACATCAGGTTAGAGGAACTGACTCAAGCTGAGGTCGAGCGTTCTTCAGATATCTATTCAAAAGTAGTAGATAAGGGAGTGCAGCTTGTTGGCAACAAGTTACTCCTTGATAGTGAAGTATTTACCCAATTTCAGCAACAGCAACAAGCAGCCACTAGAGGTAACAAAAATGATGTTCAGATGGCTGTCGCTTTTCCACAAATCTATATAATCAACGGCAAGGGCAAAGACCAAAAGCTGAAATACTTGCCTCTGTTCACCATCGATATTTCAAACATTCTTAAAGGAAATTACCGCAAAACTGGCTGGGACTTGACCGAATACGAGTTTCAGCCAGTCATTGTTAATTTAATGCGGCTATACAAACTAGAGGAAGAACAAGCTGAATCACTGATTGTTGCATCAGGAATTTTGAAATTTTTAGAAGACACATTTAAAGGAAGATTCCCAACGCTGAGAGACTTTCTCGAACTGGTAGACTTCCCCCAAGGAAACTATAAAACCTCTCGACAACCTTATTTACTTCGCTGCGACTTTACCCCCTATAACGCCCTTCTCAAGCAAGACATACAAGAAATCCTCAAGGAACTGCAACAACCTGACTCTAAGGCTGAATGGCTAATTGAAACTCATCCAGCGATGCAGTACCTCTGGGGTCAGCCACAATCACCCAGAGATGAAGTGATGTTCTGGGGTGCTTTTCCCTCTCATGCACCTGATGAATTTCAAGCCTCTGTCCTCAAACACGCCCAGGAGAATTTACTAACTGCTGTTTGTGGGCCACCGGGGAATGGAAAAACCGAGGTGTTTCTGCACCTCATAGCACAGCAAGTAGTAAATCGAGCGTTACGACTTGTTCACGGTGAAGATGATGTAAATAATTTAATATTCTTTGTCGGGGCTAATAACAGCACCGTTAAAAAATTCCAACAACGACTGACTATAAATTCTCCTGCTCAACAGTTTTATCTTTCAGGCGGCAACCAAGCTAATATCCGTAAGGAAACCTTACCCAAACTGCAATCAACCCAAGATTGGCTGCGTAATGCTCTCTTTAATCAATCTGCTTGGCAACAAGCCAAACTCGAATTGCTGCAAGCCGAGAGTGAAATTCAGCAACTCCAAGATCAAGACCGCTTGAATACTGCTCAAAAAGTTATTGACATTAAACGGCGATCGCAATTGGATGTAGAAATCCAATCTTTCAATAACGATATTGCTGCTAAGTCTGCCGAGTTGCCAGCCCTAACTGAACAGCTATCAAGTTTGGCTGCTTACGAAAATTTTCCCATTGATGCCTATCAGCAAATACAACAGGCTTTATTCCAAGCAGAACGCGAACTGCCAAAAGATTCTGACTCCATGACAAAACGCGCTTTAGACTGGCTCAATGCTACTACCGACAAGCGGATTTTTCAGCGTTTGGCGAATCGAGTAAACGCGGCTGTTTTAAACACCTTAGCTACAGCGCATCCCTTTCAAATACCCATTGATCCCTCCAGTTTAAGCACAGCAATCACCTGCGTTCACCAAAAAATTGGTTTGTCACGGCAATGGCGCAATCTAAACCTGGAAGTAACTGAAATTCAACGCCAAATAGCGGCTTTAAATAAGGAACTAGAGCTAAAACAGGCTCAAAAGCAACAAATCCAAAAACAACTTGATAGTTACCCTCAAGCAGATTTTTACAGTCGCTTTTACCGTGACTATCACCAATTGCAGCTAGAACTATTTCAACGTGCCTGGGCGTTTCTGTTGCAAGAAACTCTCCGACGCAAAGATAGCGTTATGAGGGCATTAGAAACTTACGGCAGCGTATTAGCAGGGGATGGAGAGGCATTGCTCAAACTGTCTACTGATAGTGATGCCATCTTAAGTCACTTGAGCTTGATTTTTCCTGTCATTACCTCCACCCTTCAATCAATGCGTAATATGTTGCCAATTCTTCAGCCTAATATCATCAAGCTGGCACTGGTGGATGAAGCGGGGACAACTCTTATACATCAATTATTTCCCTTGCTGGTGCGATCGCAACAGGCAGTAGTAGCAGGCGACCCCCAACAGATTGAGCCAATTGTTAACATGAGCGACGATACCATCAAGCAATATTTCAAAACTGCTTTTCTGGATCGGGGCATGAGGAATGAAGATTACTATCGCTATGCCCCCACTGCCAAATACACAGCTACGGCTTATCATCGTGCTGCTGGTGCTAGTGGTACTGAAGGGGACAATGGCAATGGCATTATCCTCAGAAATCATTACCGTTGTACCCCAGACATTATTCAGTTTTGCAGCCCCAATTATCCCGGTGGTCTGCAAATCCTTTCCAATAATCACCAGACGGCAACAGAACCGCATCTACTGGCTTACCATGTCGAGGGAAGCCACACCCATAACACTAATCCAGAAGAAATCGAAGCTGTAGAAGCTGTAATTACATCCTTGCTGAAGCAAGGTTACTCTGTTAGCTCGGAGGATAACTCAAAGACAATTGGGGTAATGTCGCCGTTTTTGCAGCAAGCTAACGCGCTTAGGTATCGATTATCTAACCGTTGGCGAAACTTTTCTTGGGATGATATTGGCACAGTTCATAATTTTCAAGGTGGGGAGAAAGCAGCTATTATCTTTTCTCCTTACCAGTGTCACCAAGAGCATAGTTTTTGGTTCCTTAACCGCAGACCCAATTTACTGAATACAGCCGTTAGTAGGGCTAAGGAATTGTTTATTTTGGTGGGCAATGTTAGGGAACTAGAATTAGCAGGTGGTGAAACCAAACGGTTAGTTGAACATATTCGGCAACATGGGGAAATTCGCTCGCCTGGGGATTGAATGATATCGTTGGCGAGTGTCAAATCTGTAAGGGACACTAGAAGTGGCAAAATTAATGAGCATCCACATCGCCCACTAGTCTGAAAGCTCACGGGAAGCCTCCCCAAAAATTATATTGTAAATTTTTGTAACCTTTACTAGACGATTTCGATAAAAGCCACAATTAACATCCGATAGTTTTTAGAGGAATAAGATTCTCACAAATAAATATATGAACGAGCAACAGCTTCAAGAGCTAGCTCTACAAGCCCAACAACACCCACTAGGTACAACTGCTAGACGGATAACTTTATCAAAACTAATCGATGGTATATACCGCTCAGGCAAACTTTGCCACCCATATAACGGTCAATTTCAAGGAGTTTACGAACAAATTTATCAGGAGGCAGTACAAGACCTATTTTTGTATATCTGTAAAAATATTGACAAGTACGACCCGGAACGGGCTTTATTTATGACTTGGGTCAATATGTTATTGAGTCAACGTTTTTTTAAAGAGGCTATTCCCAAAATAATTGGCAAAGTCCATGAAATTAATGTCGAAAGTTCTGTCTTAGAAAACTTGGAAGATTTGGTATTTGACGATAGCGAGAACGAGGATAATTATATCTTTGCTTTTAAAAAAATCAGACGATATATAGAAATAGACCCAAAAGGGATTTTTAAACAAGCACATATCAAAAAATATCCGCAAGTAAATTTCCAGGAAATTGCTGTCAAAAGATGGTCAGGTATATCTTGGAAAGACATTTCCGAAGAATTGAATATTCCAGTGGCAACATTAAGTAATTTTTATCAGCGAACTTTAGAAAAATTTCGCGACGAATTTAGAGATTTATATGGTGGTGAAGACTTAACTTAGAGGAAACAAATGATGAGTGACATGGCAACTATTTCTACATTTACTGGTCCGATATCAACCGTCGCTCGCAGGCTAGCAGAAAAATGGTCAAGAGAGCAAGCCACACCCGAAAAAAGCCAGCAGGTTTTGCTTAATACCTTGTCTGTATCTTTCGTGAATTTCTATCTAGAATGTATGGAGTTTGAGACTGACCTAGAAGCGAGTGACAGTTGGAATCTAGTAAAACAAACTCTGATGGATGTAGCTGATTTATTGATTACAAATTTGGGGAAATTGGAATGCCGTCCGGTGTTAGAAAATGCACAGTTTGTTTATGTACCACCGAAAGTCCAATCAAACCGGATTGGCTATGTAGTTGTGGAAATAAGTGAATCTTTCCAATCAGCCAAGTTGTTAGGATTTGTCAAGGAGGTATCAATTGATAACTTTCCTATTAACCAACTACAACCTCTAGAAAATTTCCTGAATTATTTAGAATTTCTAGAATTACAAACAACTAAATTTAAGAGTCAAAAGTTGGATTCATCTAATCAAAACTTGGTATCATCCAGTCAGAATTTGGATTCATCTAGTCAAAATGTTGCCAACTTAAAAAGATGGTTGGAGAATATTTTTGAGTCTAGTTGGTCAACAATTGAATCTATATTCTTAACTGAACCAGCTTGGCAATTTAGAAGTACAGAAAAGGGGTTAAAAAACTCTGTTGAACGGGCTAAATTGATTGATTTTGGGATAAAAGCTAATAGGGAATCAGTAGGGATAGTTGTTAAAGTCAGTCATGACGAAAGCAACTTTGACGATATGAAAATTATTGTAGAGTTACATCCAACAAATGGTCAAGAGTACTTGCCATCCTCTCTTCATGTGATGATTTTAGATGAAGAGGAAACTGCTGTTATGGAAGCTAAAGCAAAAAACGATAACAAAAAAATTTCATTGGAGTTTAACGCTGCTGTGGGAGATAATTTCAGCGTCAAGATAGTTTTAGGAGATGTCAGCGTGATAGAGAACTTTTTAATCTGAAATTAAGGGACTTGCAGAGAAATCAGATACCAGATAATCAGCCCATTCAAAGTTATATAAATAGGCTTTCAGTATAACCAACTAACACAGTTTTTGAGTCAATTTACCTCATAAGTACCTACGCATAAATATTTAGCCATTTTTCAACGTGATTGAAATCGCTGTATTCCTTCCGTGTTCCCTTTCCTAAGTAGATAATTTATTTTGCACGACTACTTATAAACGTAAGTAAGTCGGCACGATAAAAACCATGTATGTTTAGTTTTGTAAGAACTGTAGAATGACCAATTTCTAAGCTATTCGTTGATTTTACATTTCGTCACATAGCTTGATTTTTTAACGCCGACTTAGGGGTACAGCCGGGATACCTGCAAGTGCGATTCGTTCTGGAGAAACCAAATATTTCGGTGGATTCCAGGCTTCAGTAGAGTAACCCCTGATGGGGTTGAGTCCGCACTTTAATCCTCTACTGATGACAACTTGATACCCATGTAGGTGAGGTGAATTATAAAACCAAGTCCTACCACCCTGGTGCGGGGTTGAAAGCACGTAAACTACCAGAAAATGGTAGCCCCTACGGAGGAGAATGACTATCAAATCCGTAAAGCGGGGACGAAAGCGGATAAAGGTGATAATTGCTGAAAACACCAGCCGCAAGCAAGAGTTTATGGGGAGAGCAAGCGAAATGTCGTTGAGCCATCGTCATATCTCACCAAGGGATATAAGCTTGTGTTTCGGACACACCTTGGTTCGGAAATAACCGAAAGGGTAAGGACTGTTAGGTTCTTGCAACCGAAACAGCGCACTTCCTAGACCCCCGGTGGATAGGCATCCCCTAAAGACTCAAAACAATGGATATCAGGAACGAAGTAAACCAAATTATAACTCCTGTGGTGGTCGATACATAGGTAGGCGGTCAGGCTAAAAGTTTTATTTGGGAGGGATGGGTTAAGAAGCAAACGCCCAAACCGAAGTAACGGTTAAAGCCCGAAAAGGGATGGAGTAACGTCCGGGATAAGCAGACGTAACCCGCAATGTGCATAGAGCTAGGGGTGTAAGTAGCAATGAATATGCCTAAGTCAGATTCAATTGAGAATACTGAGGGATGGAGAAATATAAATTGGCGCAAAGTCGAGAAATACGTCTTCAAGTTGCAAAAACGCATCTACGCCGCTTCGCGTTGTGGTGATATCAAGCGAGTCCGTAAACTTCAGCGAATTTTAATGAGGTCTTGGTCGAATAGGGTACTAGCGGTAAGAAGGGTAACGCAAGATAACCAAGGTAAAAAGACGGCAGGAGTGGATGGGGTAAAATCCTTATCCCCAGAAGCACGTCTCAACCTAGCAAAAGGGCTAAGAATAAATGGTAAATCCAAACCAACACGTAGAATTTGGATACCCAAACCAGGGAAAACTGAAAAACGCCCGCTTTCAATACCCACTATGTTTGACCGCGCCCTACAAGCCGCAGTCAAAGCTACCTTAGACCCAGAATGGGAGGCTCGATTTGAGGCATCCAGTTATGGGTTTCGACAAGGTAGGTCATGCCACGATGCCATTAAACATATCAAAAACTGCATAGTATCAAAAGCTAAATTTGTACTAGATGCAGATATTTCGCAATGTTTTGACCGCATTGATCAGAAAGCATTACTTTTGAAACTAAACATGAAGGGAAAAGTTAAGCAACAAATAAAAGCTTGGCTTAATTCTGGAGTCATAGATTCAGGAGAACTGATAGCTACAAATTCTGGCACACCCCAAGGTGGGGTAATTTCGCCATTATTAGCTAACATTGCTTTACATGGTTTAGAAGACCTGATTAATCAAGAATTTCCGGCTAATAAAAGTGGGAAGGTAAGAGGGTCAAAAACCAAATTCGGCTATAAAATCTGCCAACCGACCTTCATTAGGTATGCGGACGATTTCATAGTTTTACACGAATCACGAGCGGTCATTAATCGGTGTGAGGAAATCATCAGAATTTGGCTCAAAGGTATTGGCTTAGAACTGAAACCAGAAAAGACCCGTGTAGCACATACACTGCACCCAGATTTAAGTGAAGATGGTCAAGCAGGATTTGATTTTCTGGGACACCATATTCAGCATAAAAAAGTGGGTAAATACCGAGAAAACAAAAATAGTTTCGGTACTCGTCTTGGTTTCATTACCCTCATTACCCCTTCAAAAAAGGCGATTGATGCTCACAAAAATAAGATGAAAAGCATCATCATAAAATGTAAGTCACGTTCCCAAGCGGAACTAATTAAAGAACTTAACCCTATTATTAGGGGATGGGCTACATTTTATAGAGTTTCAGACGCTGGAACTGTTGGGGATTTCGCCCGGTTAGATAGAATAACTTATCTTCGTCTAAGAAGATGGGCTAAAAGACAAACCGGAAGTATTTATCACGGTCATCAAAAGTATTGGCATACCATAGGCGACAACCATTGGGTATTCACAACTAGACCAGATAGTAACGGATTAAAGTTATTATCACATATCGAATTTCACTCCAGTGTTAACGATTATGTAAAAGTTAGAAGTGATAAAAGTCTTTATGATGGTGACACTATCTACTGGAGTTTAAGGTTAAGTAATCATCCCAATTTACCTACTACTAAAAGGAACCTCCTTAAGCAACAGAAAGGTAAATGTATGGGATGTGGCTTAAATTTTCTTGAAGGTGATTTATTGGAGATTGACCACATCAAACCCCTGAGTTGTGGAGGTAAAAAGGAATGGAACAATCTTCAATTACTGCACCGTCATTGCCACGATGTCAAAACTGCCACTGATGGTAGTCAGAAGTCCCTGCATGACAATAGGGAAACACATTGAGTAGCCGTGTGAAGGGACAACTTTCATGCACGGTTTCGGATGGGAGGGGTGGAACAGTAATGTTCCCCTCGACCCTAACAAAGAGACACGTTGTAAACAAATGTTGCAGAAACAGATTTTGCAATTTACTAACTTGCCCAAAAATGGTATCAGGGCATTCAAATTTTTGCACACTAAAATCAACTCTTTACGCGATTCAGTCTCTTAAACTTGCCCATAAATGACCTTTTTCGGGAATGTCTTCGCAAGAGAGGATACCCTCAATCCGGTATCGAAACAACGTCAAATCAAGGGTTTTCAAACATCTGCGTAACATAACTTTACAACATGTCCCAATTTGCGCGTATCCCGGCTGAACCCCTATTCCTTGGTTCCTTAAATAAGTTACAAAAAGTTCTTCATATCTCTTCTCTGTCAGATATTTTAATTTATCTAACTTTTCAAAATTATCAGCGATTGGTTTTTTCCAAATTCGATTGCTTGCTCCGTGACTTATGCTATGGAAAATCCATTGTTTTGTATCAGCTTCTTGCTCAATTAAAGCAATATAACCCCATTTTAGACAATAATCAAAAAATTCTTTTTTCCAGTCTTCTTCAATGAAAGTATATTCTTCAAATAAAAACAGAGGATCTGCTTTACCATTACAAGTAATAACGTCTATTAAAGAGCGCTTTTGTTGACTTTCTGACATTGTAAAAAATTATAAAAATCTAGATTGCTTAAATTCAATAGGTTTTATGGTTGGCTGATTGAGTTCTGCCTTAAATGCTTCACCATAGCTATCACCGTTTTCGTTGGGTAGCGTAGCTATCAGTCCAGGGAGTAGAGTCTGGAGATGTTGCAACGTTATCTAGAGGTTACGCCAGAATAGAAACGGAAGCAGGTTTTGGTAATTGGCTTTTAGATGATGCCCCACTTGTAAAACTCTCTATAATAATTATTATAATTAATTATTACATTTCAATAGTAACAGTGATAAAATTTTAGCAATTATTATAATAATATAAAAGTAATGGAATCACAAATTTTATATAATCTGGTTTTACGTTTAAATATTCCAAACATCCGCAATGGACATATTTTAATTGCTACTTATACATCCAATCCACCTTTACAAGTAGGAGATATTTTCACAGTTCGTAATTTTAAAGTAGGATTCCTTGATGAATTAGAAAACCTCACGGAAATAGGCAACTATAATTATAATTTTGATGTCAAGGTTATTAATATTAAGAAAGCAGCGATTTGGAAAGAAGCTTTCTATGTAAATATCATTATTGAATCAGAAGATCAAAGTACAATTAATGATATTTGTTTGGCATTTGAAAAACAGAACTCTCAACGTTTTTACGATCATGCTCTATCAATAGCTAATGAGCTAGGTATTGACTGAGACTAGGTTTTACTGATGAAACATATTAATTTTTATCATTAACTTATTTATGAGTCATTGGACATGGGAACTAGGGTGAGCGATGATAGCAGGGAGGTGAATTGTGTAATCGCTAATTTTAATATCTATTTAACTTATGGTAAGGTATCTGCCCATGCCTTTGCACTTTCAGGAGTAAAAAAAACGTTTCTTCCTTCCAGAATCCAACTTTCTACTAAACCTTCTATTTGGTATTTTTTCCCATACTGCCTTGCAAGTTGAACATATACTGCAACTGAATTGGTGGTCATTCTTTGTTCTATTGATTCGTAGACTTTTTCCAGAATTTTTAAGCGATCAGTCTGCTTTTGTTTTTCTCTAAGCATAAAATAATTATGCTGTTATTTACAGCCTTATTATACCTTTGGATAAGTGTAAAACTATATGCGGTTGAAAAATTGCATCAGTATAGATGAGGAAAAGGTGTTTGTTACAATCTAGCGATCGCACCTACCACGGATAAAGAACGAGATGCAATCAATATCTGACCAATTTAATGTTTACTTGTCTTTATCCCAATCTCCAGAAATTGCACCAAAGTCTATCCAAGTGGCGACCGCACAATAAAGCTGCACCGCCGAAGCTCTCAAATACCTTGATATTTTTAAGTTGTGAAAATGTTTAGTAAGAAATTAATTACCAGAGTTTCTTAATTTGATGCAAGCCAGAAAGCTAGTTCTATTTTGTTTTATTTTTGACTTGTCCTTATCTAGAATCAACTTGGTATTTATTTGAGTAATTACTCAAATGAGTTTTTACTCAAAAAGCTATAATCTTTAAATAATAAGGGTTATAGCCGTTTTAAAGCAAAACAGAAGCTAGAAGATAACACTTGTTGCTACAGATGTTCCTAGTACACTGAAGCAATTTAGTTACATAGTATTACTGTTAACTTATGATGCTTAAATCCGTGCTATGAAAATAATTTAAGGATGATAAATCAGGGATGCTGTAGCAACATCTTCCTTGATGAGCGGCTGATACTCTTCACCAGAAAAGGGATGAAAATTGTCTTTGCGTAAAGCCGTTATCCTACATAATAGACGGAACTGGAACGGTGTAGGTGGTAAATTTACACGCTCTACACGCAGGTCTACTGAAGAAGGATCTTGACGAAGAAGCTCAAAAACTTCACTTCGTAAATACCGTGGGCAGTAACCTACGATACAGTGATTCTCGCTATGGAGAGTTAATGCCAGGGAATCATGAGGATTTTGAAATTTGTGAGCTAACCATAACTTCTCTTCTGGCTCCAAGTGATTAATCCGCTCAATTGCAGATTCAGGTAGATGTCTTAGCCCGTGGGCGAAAAAGTGTAACTGATACTGGCCTGCTGCATCTGGCTCAGGGCAGGGGAAGACGGCGAGACTGTCTGTTTCCCGTTGTCCACCACTACGGGCTAAAATTGCCAGTGGATCTACTTCATGCTCTGAAATATTCAGCCATTGCAGAAAATTGGCGTAATCAGGGCGGGAACTGGACATCAGCCGATTAGAAAAAACTGGAAATAAGTGGGTTGATGTATATACTTGTTCTAAGTGAGGAAATGAAGATAAAGGTGAAAAACTGCACATCTGTTGTGCCTCTTTTACACCTTGGGTGTAGACAAACTTGTATCTTGCACCGTCAAATGTTAACCGACCAATGGGAAACCAAGAGCGGCTCTCCGGGTCTTGCCAAGCTAAAAATAGTGTTTTTTGTGTCTTCACTGGAGCGATTTCCTTAAATCAAGTAGCTTATTTTGGTTGACTGACAAAATCTTCTGTGCAAACTCAATAGCAACAGTTGAGATACGCGATTTGTCAATGCGATTAAAAATCAAGCGTGTATTCGCTCTTGAGATGCTTTCAAGACGAGCCAGCCAGATATGGGCAGCTTGGGGGTAACGGAAAGCAACTCGGTGAAATACATCAAAAGTTTTTAGGGGCTTTTTGTCTTCAACACTGTTATAAAAAGCAGAATAACATTTATTTGCATAAGCCTCGACTGAGCGTTTCTGTCTCTGTTCGTCAGGGAGGTCACGTCCTAGAGAAGAGGCATGGTCATAGGTGGGTGCTAAGTGTATAGTTTCTGTGGATGCTACCCTATTTCGTAGAAAACCCCAGTTTTCGTGGTGACGATCTCCGTTGCCAATCCAAGCATCTAACAGAAGGTAGCCAACAAACACTTCCACGGCTTTTTGGATACCGCTCGGTGGTGTCCAAGCTATTGGCAGTCCCACATCCAATGCTTCTATCACTTGCACAACAATATCTATTGTATGCTGTGATACGCCGTAGGTGGCGAAAGTTGGGTAATTTGGCACAACTGGCGTGAGAATTTCATTGCCATGAACAAGCGTCCCTCCTGGTGGTAAAAAGTTCGGTGAAACTACACCCCGATTACCTTCCCAAGTTTCAGCTAGATGATAAGTGGCGTGGGGTAATCCTAAAAGAAAAGACAACTCTGATGCTACTTTCTCTGCCCAATCTTCTCCTAAATTTTGTCGCGCTTGCTTATATAGGCAGCGACCAAGTTGTTCATGCTCAAACCAAAATTTATACTTACTGCCCATCACTTCGTTACTGGAAAGCTCATAATCGGCTTCGGTAACAAAAATGATAGGAAATTCAGGAGTCGGATTCATTTAGGTCATTGACAATCAGTAGGCATTTTTCGCTCTCATTAAGCATAGCTTGCTTCATCTATAACAAGGTTTCCTTAAAAAAATTTGAGTATTTACTCAAATGAATACTTACTCAAATGAGTGTTTACTCAAAATACTGTAGTCTATCTCATCAACTAAAACTCGCTCTTTCGTGATTCAGAATTTTGTTTGATTTTTAACTTGTCATTACTCAGAATTAATGCTTTGATGATTTGAGTATTTACTCAAATGAACGTTTACTCAAATGCTGGAGTCCATAAATGCCAACAGTTATCGCCATCCTGAACCAGAAGGGAGGCTCAGGTAAAACAACGATTGCTACTAATCTTGCTCATGCACTGAAGCGGGATAGTTACACAGTATTACTGGTAGATTCAGATCCACAGGGCAGTGCTAGAGATTGGAACGAAGCAAGTGGAGGGAACATCATCCCGGTTGTGGGACTAGACCGAGAAACACTAGCTAAGGACTTACAAGCTATATCGCAAGGATACGACTGGATTGTAATTGACGGTGCGCCGCAAATCGCCAAGCTTAGTGCAGCTGCAGTCAAGGCTGCTGATTTGGTTCTTATACCTGTACAGCCAAGCCCCTATGATATTTGGGCTTGTGCAGACTTGGTTGATATTATCGCCGCACGTCGAGAAGTCACCAACGGTAAACCAAAAGCCGCTTTTGTCATTAGCAGAGCAATCAAAAATACCAAGCTCAGTGGGGAGATTAATCAAGCACTCTCAGATTACGGGTTACCTGTACTTAAGGCAGGCACGACTCAACGGGTAGTCTACCCCACCACGGCAGCCGAGGGATTAACTGTTTTCAGTGACCCCAGCAGCGATGCGGCTAAAGAAATTAATACACTCAAAAAGGAAGTGTTGGAGGTACTTAAGCATGGTGCTTAAAGCAAAGAAAACACGACGCGACCACGAGCAGAAAAACTTGGCGATTGAAGAAGCAAGTAAGGAAGAAACTACCCGCCTCAATGCGGAAATACCAGTCAGCTTACACAACAAAGTTAAGATACGGGCCATAGAGGAAGGCAAGGGTAGCAGCATTACCAACATTGTGATCCAGGCATTAGAAGCGTATCTAGATACCCCAGTCTCCAAAGATTGAGTAAAACTTCATTTGAGTAAATACTCAAATACTCATAACTAAATCTCTCTATATAAAAGGCGATCAGCTTCGCTGGTGCTGAAAGCAATCGCCTCTGGGCGCAGCAAGAAGCACCGTGTCATGGCAGTTTGTGTAACAAATAATTACAAATGTAGGACGATTTACCAAGTATGTCCTAGATACATCTGACTTTTTTAGGGTCAGAAGATATCAGCATTAAATATAGATTTTCATCAATGGTTTTGTTGATTTTTTAGTAATTTATTGATGATAATCAAGTCAAGTAAGAAAAAAGTAAGAAATTAATCTAATATCTATGCTAAAAGCCGTGCTAGATAAGGTTTTGAAGTAGGTGCGGTTTCGCAAGCTTGTTGCGCGGTCGGGGCTATGGGAGAAAATTGCGATCGTCTCCGACGGGGCGGAGCATCCAAAAGTAAGAAAATCCCGCCGCGAATTTCTGAGTTTTATTTGTCACAGCCGAGACTTATCAGTGATTTTTCAAGCCAATGCGGTGCATCTCTATTGTGCGGTCGGGGCTTCCAAAGTGCGATCGCACTCTCAAGCGCCTCAAGAGCTTCGACCGAGCAACTCACTTGCGCGGTACTGGCTAAAACAGATTTCTTAGCTTAAACTTTAACAAAAATGACATAGTGATCCTTTTTATCTATGCAAATTGATTTCAATTTTTTGTTATTTACAATCTTATTCTTAATAATCTGTGGAGTAATATTTTATTGTATTATAAGTCTTTTTTTGGAGGTACTATCTTTATTAATTATAACTAGTGATGTGTCTATAACCTGCTCTTTTGATAAAGAAGCCAACCTCATGACTTTAACTCGTAGCAGATGGCTAGGAATTTTTGGGAAACTAGTTATTCAGCATAAATTAGATGAACTTGTTGATGTAAAGGTCGAAAGTACTGATGGCGAAGAAAGTACTGTCTATCGAGTTGTTTTTATATTAAATTCGGGTGAAATTTTACCTTTAACTTATCTTTATAGTTCTGGTTCTGCAAGTAAATATCAAATAGCTAAAATGATTAAAATTTTTTTGAACCCTAATGCTGAGAGTATTAATACTTAAATAGCTGTCTTTTAAGAACTGAAATAAAGTTCTTAAAAATCTATAGTTAGTCTAACTATAGAATCTACTTTAATGTCGTCAAACCCATATATCACGACATTTCCTAAAATAGTGTTTAAAAAGCAGTAGTCCAAAATTAGCGATCGCACTTATCAACTTAAAAAATTTTACAGAAGGTATGACTATAATTATAGGTCAATGCTATAAATGCCATAACTCAATAGAAATTGAAGTTAACCAAACAGCAATTCATGAGAAATTAAGATGGTATCTTTCTTATAATTGCCCGTTTTGTAGTGCTGCCATTGAAATGGATGACGTAAATTTACTACCAGAAGATATTCGCCAAAAAGTATTTTTAGAGGAAGGAGAATGGGAAATAATAGTTGAAAATCTTGAAAAACAAAAGCGGCTTATTATCAAATGTTTGCGTCAGATTTTTGGAATATCTACAAACGAGTTATATCAAAAGCTAAAAGAACTTAATGCTAAATCTGGGGTTATTTATAGCGGGACTAAAGTAGAAATGGATTGGTTGTATACTCGTTTACAGATGAACGGTGTAGAGTCGATTATCGTACAGCGCAAATAAACTTCAGGAAACTAAATTTTAAGCAGTCTTAAAAATTTCAATTAAATTTTATATATGTTTGTTCTTTAAGGTGGCTGTGTATATCTATGAAAATTATGGCAGTGTGATAGCTTTTATTTTATAGATTTATATTTATACATTATTAAAAAATCGCTCAGGATTTCTATGATAGCCGCGACTGAGCAAGGAAGTTACACCTCATTGGCGGCGGTCAGCTTTATAAATACCTCTTTCTAACCAGGGAATCAAATTTTTTTCTTACTTGCTTTTCTTACTTGCTTAGATATTTATTTGGCTCTGGTGTAATACATCGCACTACAATATTTAACCCAAACTCTACAAATATTCAATCCGGCAGAAACCCCGTCGCCATTGCTGTTTCTGTTCTTTACTCACAGGACTGTAACTAGCCCAAATACTTCCATCTGGTGCTGAATATAAAAACGTAATTACAGCCTGTTGAGTGCCAAAATTACCAGTTTTAATTTCTATTTCCTCACCTACGGTAAAGGTCTGTCCCTGGCTATTAGTTGCTGTCTCTAATTGTTTATATGATAGTTTTTTACTTGATTGCGTCAGTTCTTTATCTAGTTCAGTTTCTCCTAAAACCTCAAATACCGTCTCAGCATTTGCAGTTAATTCTTCTACATTAACTGGTGTTGTCTCTATAAGCGGAGGTAAGTCAGACTGTTCATTATCAGAGATTATTGTTTGAGACGCAGCATCAGAAGTCAGGACAGGATTACTATATTTTTCTGAAACTTTAATACTTTCACTCTGGTGATTATTTACTTTTAACTCAGGCTCAATTGGATTATTTTCCTTTGGTACAGCAGTTGATAACTCCAGTGGTGCAGAACTATTGGCTGATGTATCTGTAGGATTTTGCTTAACGATACGCAGAATAGCAGGTTTTTGAGGCGTGGCTATTTCTGGTGATGATTGGCTGTTAGTTTTTTGAGATTTACGCTTGGGCATAACGAGTTATTTACGGCTCAATACTTTTTGGTATGGGGGAAGCAAACACAAAGTCAGTCATGATTAAACTGATTCGGTTATCTGTAGCGTAGGATTAGCTGAGACTGACTCGTGATTATTTTCAGATGGAGGAGTTGATAACTTTTTAGCTTTTGATTGCTTTTGACGCATAAATTTAATACATTCCCCTGATTGAATCACTAAGTTAGTCCCTACACGCTGCACATGAAGATGCCAGAAATGCCCAGCCGATTTAGGCGGTAAAAATCCTAATAGCCTTAACTTAAAATCAGGAGGATTATCGTTTTCTGTCCGAGGTGTCCGCCGAATTTTTACTGTCACTATCCCCAATTCAAAGTCCTGATATATTACTTCTCCTTGGATGGAAAAAATATCAGCTTGAGACTGTAATTCAGTTTTGATGATTTCCGTATAATTTGGGACTACTTTCACGCTAATCAAACTGAGATAAAGCCCTATTTCCAAATCATTCTGTGGAGTTTTAGGATAAGCAGTCCACAAATAATCTGATGATAAATCCAGATGATGAGCAACCAGTTTAACCATTTGATTCATGAGATTGACATTGATTATTACACCGTCTGTTGTGATTAGTTCCCCTTTACGTATATTCTCGGCACTAGGAACATAATGTCCCCATATCCGACCAATTGCCCGATATTGTAGAGAGTCTATAGGGGCGAAAAGATTTTTATTATTTGGTGATAACTGTTGTGTATCGGTAGGAATAGTCATACTCTCAATTTTAAAGATTTCCTGGAAATAATTTGTGATTTATCAAATATCTCTAGTATGAATTCTCAGTAAACTAGACGGGTAAAATCAGGAGTTTCAGTTAATAATTTTGAACTAGACAATTGTAACAGTTATAGGTAGCCAGGAAACCAACTTTAAATAATAGTTCAACTGCAACTGCTGCTCGACTACATTTCACTTTTCTTTACCGTGATAATCCTCTAGTCCGAGTGATTGATTGCTGTCGTTCATGTTCTATATATTCCAGCAATATCTGCTTGGCTTTTTGCCAAGTTTCAATATCTGACTGCTTGACTTCACCTATATTTACTACAGAATACTCAATCTCACCTTGAGGGTTACGGTTGACTTGGACACGAAAAACCTCTCCTCGCTCATCATGAGTAAACACTAATTCTCTACCCTGTTTTGATAGGCTAGAGTGTTTAAATTTCAGGCTATCTTTACCAGTATCTTCAATTAGGTGATTGATTAGCTCTACACCTACGGGGACTGCTATAGCTAATAATTCTTGTCTTAATTGCTGTTGTTCTGCTTGTTGTGATTCAGGTGATGGTTGCTGTTTGGCTAACTGATTTTTAGCAATCAATACTAAAGCTCTGGCTTCTTCTTGATTCCATAGTGCGGGGCTGGCTTTGAGTATTTCTGCAACTTCTGGGTCGGTTTTACCATCTTGTATGGCTCTGACCGCTACTTGTTTATCTCTGTCTGTGAACAATTCATTCTCTAGTTCTAAGCTGTAATGCCTGTATAGCTCTAATGATTGAGTCTGAGTTATTGGGGGTTTAATTTCTGTTATAGGCTCGGATTGTTTGGGTAATATCTCCAGATTATCTGTAGTTATAGTAGATGTTGCTTGCTCTATTATTTGTTGATTAATTGGCGGAATTGGGGCTGATTCTATGAGGTCAGTGAGGCGTTTAATTTCTGCATCATCCCGTAATGGTTCATAATTTATGGCTAATTCACTTTGAAGTTTGCTAAATGAGCATTTGTATTTATTGAGATTACCTCCCTGTTTCCACAGTAGTCGGGGCGAACCATCTTCATTAACTGAGCCGATATCAATACCAAACTTAATGCCTCTGACTGCACCATGACTGTAATAACTCACGATGGCTTTGATTTGATGCTCTGACCATAATCGCTCAATAAACTCTGGCATTGTGGGTTTAGAAGCAGCGGCTTGCTCAATGGCTTGTCTCATTATTTCTTCGCCTGGAAGTCCATCTCGCTCTACCCGTTCCAGTTGGTTTCGAGTCATAGCTTTCCGTTTACTTTCCCAACTACTCTGTACTGGTGTGAGGTTAAATTCTCGTTCTAATAGTCGGGCTGAGTGTTCAGAATAGGCGTAATTATTCCAGGTGCGGATTGATTTACCATCGAGGTTATTGACCCTGGATGCAACGATGTGGGTGTGGTCGTGTTTTTTGTCTGAGTGTCGGGCTATGAAGAAGTCATAGGCTGGTAGTTCTGTTTCTATAAATTCATCAACTAGCTGGTTTAGTTTGGTGTCAGATATTCTTTTTAGAGGTTGTTTAACTTGGGCTTCATCACCTTTTAGCCGTGATAGCACAATGACATTTGCAAAGTGACGTTGAGAAAGATTAGCTAATTCTTCATCATTTAAATCTCTGTCAGTCTTCGGTACACTGAGCATTAAGTGATAACAGGGGTCTTTTAGTTGCGGGTTGAGGTGGGCTGACAGGGTGAATTGCTCTACTAATTTATCGGTGGTTATCCCGTACATATTGCCGCCAATAATCTGGGCTTTCTCTTTCTCTAGTACGTATTTGGTAGTGCCGCGAAATGATTTATTGGCTTTGATTTTGGTAATCATTTCGCTAATCCTCTTCTGCTATCGGTTGAGATAAGCTGGCGTGAGTTTGTTCTAATAAGGCAGCTAGTTCTTTTATAGTTTGCAGATATTCTTTGACATTATTGGTTAGAGGTTGGCTACCAATTTTTACTGCTTCGTTGATGGCTCTGGTTTGTTGATTGAGGTTGTTACCAATTTTTTTTAGTTCGTAGATTGTTTGTCTGTTGACTTCAGGAATAGTCAGTTTTGGTTGGGGTAAAGGGTAATCAAATAATCTCGCTCTAATATAGTCACTTTGCACGACTCCATTGCACCGTTGTTCTAACCTAGATTTTTCGGCAGTGCTTACCCTAAAGGTGATGGTTATTTCTCGCTTTGTATCTGGCTCTATTGTCCGGTTATTTAGTGCATCTGCTAGTTGATTACTCAGGTTTGTGCGGGGGTCTATTTGCATAACTGGGCTTTTAGCTATCTGAATTTTTCTTTTTTTAACCGGGTGATTCGCTGTAGCTGCTATGGCACGAAGTGCCGAGCAGGTAGGCGAATCACCCGGAACTTTTGGACTGATTTCCCCCTTTAAGATACTTGTTTACTGGGGGTTTGGGGGACACCCCCAACAAGCAATGAACGCCTCTTTCCCGCAGGGAAAGCAGCGCGGAGCGCGTTAAGGCGTATTGCTTGCCTAAGCCCCCACGCGAGAACCAGGGCAACCCAATCTCCGGGGCATCGCGCGGATCTAGCAGCAACGCCACAGTGTGTAATCTAGGGCAATCCTGAGATGTGGCTGTGTGTGAGGGCTGGTAAGGAGCCAGCACCTATTTTCTTGTTTTTGATATTTTTTAGCCTAATCTAAAAGGGCAGATGTGTAGCTGTTTTTTGTTTCTATTCGTCACATCTACACAAGAATCTTAAAGTTCTTTTGTACTATTTTTCTTTACAATTGAATAATTTGTTACTACTACTGCTGACTATGCCTCGCAAACCTAAAGCCGTCCTTTTATCTAAACTAGACGACATTCAAGCCAGCCTTAAACAAAAAGCGGCCACTCCTAAAACTATCAGTCTTGAGGAGTTGGTCAAGAGTTTGGCTAAACCTATTCAGGATATGTTGTCTGCTGGTTACGATTATTCGGATGTGGCTGAGGTATTCAAAGAGCATGGTGTTGAACTAGCTGCTAGTGGTATTAAGAGTTTTCACAAGAAAGCTTTGGCAACTGATACTGATATATCTGGTGATAATTCTCTTGGTTCATCTGAGCAATCAATTTCTGAATTAGCATCTGAATCAACTGATGATGAGGCTACAAATGGTGATGGTATCTCAGCAGTTGATTCAGATGGCTCATCTAATTCATTGTCAGAGCCGAGTGAACAATCTTCTGATTCTACAAATAAAACCACTAAAGGAAAAAGAGCAGCAGCTAAGACTCATGGACAGTTTAATGTCACTGACAGGAGTGATTTATGAAACGCATTGTCATGATTTTGGGCGGGAAGGGCGGTACGGGTAAGACTGCTTTTACTCGCTTGCTATTGGATGTAATGCACTCGAAGGGGATTAATTATCTCGCTTATGATGCTGATACAGAGAATCCTGAGTTGTATGAGTATTATCAAAATTTTGGTAATGGTGTCAGGCTGTTAAATTTCCTGGAGGTGGCTGAGGCGAAACGCTTTTTTACGGAAATTAAAGCGGAATCACCAGACTCAATAGTCGTAGATATGCCGGGGGCATCTAGCAATAAAACGCGGGAGATTATCAGTAAGTTTGGGCTATTCAAGATTGCTGGTGATTTGGGTTATCGGGTAACGCTGGTGACTGTATTAAATCTTGGTTATTCGGTGATTACTAGTTTAAAAATTATGGCGGAATTCTGTGGCTCTCAGGCTGATTATGTGGTGGTGAAAAATCTCTGTTGGGATAAGGGTTCGGGTTTTCTGCGCTGGGAGAATAGCAAAACTTCGGCTGCTATAGCTGAATTTAAAGGTATAGAAATTGAAATGCCTGAGCTAGATTACTCGACTTTTGACACGTTGACGGAAAAAGGTCTGCCTTATTCGGCGGCGACTGAGGAGAATGGTTTTCCTTTTGGTGATTATCTGCTGGTAAGTGGGTTTTTAGATCAGGCTAAACCGGAGTTGGAGAAGGCTGGGGTTTATTTGGGTTTACAAAAATCTGAGAACAATCAACCAGCAGTTGAGTCAAATACTTCTCGGAAAACTCAGGCTTCTACTCAGTCAAGTCAGACTAAAGTAACTGCTTCTACTTCTCGTCGGGTTCAAAAGAAAGCTAGTGAGTAATCATGCTTATGCTCAGAGGGGCATGGCTGCAATCATTGATGATTTTGGACTGAGGAGAGGGTTAGAGTCTGGGGTTTAGGGTCGGAGTTTTTAGTCCATCCTCTACGCCATACATTACACCTAATCTCAAGTATTAATTTTGGTGTGTGACTTATGAATAATGGCAACGGCAATGGCTTTTCTAGTCATCAGAGTGACTCAATTGGTAGTTCTGTAGATGCCAGTGAACTGGGTGAGGTGAAGACGGCACTGGGCAGATTATATAAAGAGTTTGACAGTTTTAAGCAGTCACAAAAAACTGAACGGGAACGCGATAGGGCGGAGTTACAAGCATGGGCGCAAACGAATCTGATTCAGAATCAACTTCTCAGCAAGGCTATGGTGACTATCGAGATGTTGACGGAACAGTTGAAGACTCAGAATCTCTCCTCGCACGAGTTCGAGCAGAACAACGCCGATTTGATGCAGCAATTAACTCTCTTCATGACGCAATTGCAGAATACTCCCGCATCGTCGCCCACAATCGAGAACTTAGAGTTCAAAGGGCTGAGGAGCGAAGTCGCCGCGCTCAAGTCGAATTGGAGCGACCTAGTGAGTCACACGAACAGGTTGACTACGACCATTCAGGAGTTGAAGAATACTCCGACTCCGAAACCTATCACGATAGAAAAAGAGGTTTATCGCGCTGAACCTATCAGTAAATATGGCACGATTGGAATGTTTACGGCTTTATTTACTTTGTCGATTTTCTTTCTAGTCAATATTTTTATTCCGGTGAAAATCTCTGACGGTTTTTACAGTTATCTCCAACAGATTTTAGAGCATACTGGTTGGACTAATACCAAGTTACAACGAGTTGAACGCCGTCTTGGTACTGACCCTAATCGGCGCAGGTAAATGGGATTTAGCTGATGATTTTTAATGATTCTCGATGGGTTAAATCTTCAAGTTTATCCATAGCAGAGCTAGGCTATCTTAGCCGATAGCACTGAGAATAATAGTTGAGTTTTCAGTGTATTAACGAGAGGTTATACACTACTGCAATACCTCAAGCCAACTTGAAAAACATTCTACTTGCCGCAAGCTGGGGTCAAGAGTTGTATCGTCAAGCCAAACAATAAATTTGGTGATTATACTACCGCCATGATTCTCAGTTTTAACGCGGATAACTACACCTTCTTTACCATCACGTACCGTTCCTAATGTATGAGGACGAATTCTGACTCTTGTTCCTTTATTAATACTGGGTGTTGGTTCTGTTTGGGTAAGAGATGAGTTAGTGTCATCTGTGGCAATTTCATTCTCAACAAGGGGAGTTTGCACCGCAATAAGGGTGTCTGCCACCCCAGTTACCACCCCAGTTGCCACCCCAAGAATGCTTGATTTCTGGGCATCGCACCCCACCCACCCCAATTGGGCTGGATTGGTTTCACTATTGTGATTCTCTTTGGGATTGGGTGGTAATGGTTCTGGTAATGGCTCTGGTAGTGACTTTGGTAATGGAGTGGTGGGTTGTTGTTCTTGATTCATCAAGGTTTGGGCTATTGTTGGTGCTGTTTCTTGTGGTTGGGGATGTTCATTTTGGAATTGACATTGATGATGATGATTTATTTTTTCTTCAATGGCAGAAAGGAAATTGGGGTGGGTGGGGTGGAGGTCTTGATTTTGCGTGGTTTTTTGGGGTGGGAATTGGGGTGGAATTGGGGTGCTAGCGGTGCTTATTGCGGTGGGAGATGAGCTTATTGACAATGAACTTGACTCATCTGGTGGTGAACTAGAGTTAAAGCCAATGCCTTGGATTGCCAAAACTGTTTTCTTGCCACTGGGGTGGGGTATGGTGAGTTTTTTAGCTTTGGGGAATAGCTGTAAAAAGCGAGGGATAATTTGATTCGGGGCTTTGATATTTTTATCGCTGGGTTTGGCTTGGTCTACCCAAACGGCTTTAAACTTGCCGTTACTGGTTTCTTCATAGTCCAGTGTGCCGTTATCCTGATACCACTGTTCTAAAACTGTCCAAATTTCGTTAGCAGTTAAGATGCTGTTGGGGTTGTAGTCTAAGCCCACATCTTGACAGAACTGGAACAGGTGACAATTTTCGGTTTGAATGGCAGCTAAGGCAGCTTCTGTGGGGTTGTAGTCAATGCCATCCCGCATTAGGTCTACCAAAGCTTGCAGGACGCGGTTTAAAAATGCGGGGACAACCATTGTTTGCACAAAGATGGGGTCGTATTTAAACCGGGGGTCGGCTTCAATTTCGCCTTTAGTGGGGTCGGCGTTGACGACAAAGGTTTTGTTAAAGGAAAGCACAGCATAGCGGCTGATGATTGCTTCTAGAGTCCCTTGCAGGTTGGGGGTGTCGTTGACGTTAAATAAGGCGATGGCGTTGGGGGTAAATTCTTCACTATCTACGCCCTTACGTTCGGCATCCAGGGGTTCGCCAGTGATGAAGGCTTTCAAACTTTGAATTTTGTCTAAGCGGTTGGTGTTGGTATTTTCGGTGGCCCAGTTGACGCGGCTATGGACTAACTTCGCCAAGGAGAATTTTCGCCCCTCGTCGTAGGCAGCAAAGTCAGTCAAGGTGCAGCCGGTGATGCCGCGCTTGCCATACATCAGGCTGACAACTTCCCGCAGGGTGTCTTTACCGTTGTTGCCATCGCCCCGACACAGCAAGCCCTTGATTAAGCGGCCTTTGTGTTTTCGCACGGTGGGGAGGTCAAGGGAGGCGGCTATGGTTCGCAAGAAGATTTCTGCTTGGGCAGGGTCGAGGCAAGACAAGAGGAGATCGCAATAAGTAGTATCAGCATTGGGGTCATAAAGGGCGATGGGTTTGTAGGTGTAGTAAAGGTCTGGGGTATGCTCAATTAGTTGCCAACTGGGGATTTTATTCTCCCAGATAATTTGTAAAACACCGTTAACACAATTGATCCCCGGTGGGTTGAGTGCATCGGGTCTGACACCGACGCGGATTTTCACCCAGCGTAAAATCTTTTCGACAGCTGCGGGGTTGGCATAGGGGAAACGAATTTGACTGCCTTGGAGTACGGGGTAATTGTTGCAAAAGTTAGCAATCCGTCTTAACTCGACGACATCGGGGCTGTGTTCGTAGTAGGTGTTATCCCAACAGTAGAGTTTGTCTAAGGCACAAATCCAAGGTTTATCGCCGTAGAGCATTTCAAATGCTTTTTGGGTGATTTCGCTTAAGGGCTGGAAGTCGTCGGGGATGTCGGCGAGAAAATCATTGGCTTCTTGGACTCGTTGGTCAAATTCCGCTTGTCCGTCCACGGCGGCGTGAATTTCCTCTTCTAGTTTGCGGATAAAATCAGGGACTGACATTTGCGCCAGAATTTGTTCGATGTCGCTGGCTTCATGGGGTAAATTGTCGTAAATTTGTTTGGGGTTAATTAGGACGCAGGGCAAGCCCACATCGATGCAGCATTTCTGAAAAGTTTGGGCTTTCTTCATGCCTGTGGTGTCTGGGTCATACAAGAACACCATGACTGCTATGAGCAATTCTGTTTTAATTTGGGTGAGGATGCGTTTGATTTCTGCTTCACTCCAATTACTGCCTTGGAAGGTGGAGCTAGCAATTTGGTGGGTTCTGGCGATTTCTACGCATTTTTCGCCTTCTTGCCATAGTATTGCGGCTGTGCCTGGGGTGTTTTTCGCGGCGGCTAGAGCTTCGTCGAGTCGGTATGCACTCCAGTCATCATCGCCTTTAGTCCATTGCCATGAGCCGTCAGCAGCAATGTGGCACTGTACAAAGGTTTTATCGCTGCCTTTGGTTTTGCTGCTGTCTGGCCAATCAAAGCGAGATACCTGTTGGTGAGGAGAATATTTGTAGACGGTTTCGACAACGTTGGCTAAGTTAGCTTTGGCTGTTGCCACCTGCCTTTTCACTCGTTTGGGGATGAGTGAGGGTTGTTGAGGTTGGGGGCAGTCTGTAACTGGAGTATCCAGTCTTGCTAATGTCGCATCTGCTGGGACTGGGACTGGCTCTTTTTTAGGTAACGGGCGCACCTGGGGGAAAGTTACCCCTCTGCTCCTCTGCTCCCCTCCCCCTCTGCCCCTCTGCCCAAAAGCTCCCCTGCTCCCCCGAACCTCCTCCCAGGGAGAAACCGCTTCCCTAATATCCCGGCACTCACATTGATTCCAGCATTGATACTCGCCCGTTTCCGGGTCGATAGTCAGGTTGTTGCCGCTACACACGGGGCAGATATAACGATTTTTCTCCTTGGTTGGAGTCAGTTTTTCTGTAAAGTTCCGAATGTCAAAAGTCTTGATGTTGTTGTTTGGTAGTAACCCTATAAGTGTCATTGTTAACTCCAATTCCTGGTATGGGTGGGCATTGGAGCGGGTTCTGTGCCATAAATGCTGGATATATTTCAGGACTGCTGCTTATTCTTTTGATCTCACCAATTTGTTAAATGTCTTATCCGCATTTGGTGAAATCAAAGATGTGCAAAAAATCTGTCACATTTTACGGGAATTTTTCCAGCAGAAAGTAACAAGATTTGGTCAACAATCTTGTAATATAGATTTACGGGTACAAAACCCGCGTTCCATTCATTAGAAAGCAACCCCCCCGTAACTAAATCAGTTTTTAGGTTTCTCAGGCCCCACTGATAGAAGTTGCAGGAGATTAGCTAACCCGCTTCTCAGTTGTAAAAATTATCATATCAGTCGGTAGCCGCTCTTTGAACAGAGGGGCTATTTTGACTTGTCTTTTTTTGGCGCTTCACTTTAATCACCTCCTATGTCTTACTACTGCTAGGTCATCTTCAACACGGTCTAGTCGTTGTTTTGTAGCCATAGTGTTTTTCTTTGTCATTCATTCATCGTGTCACTCCACTTTGGTTGGATCGCTCGCTCTACGCTGCCCCATCCTGTTTTTGTTGAGAGTCTTTCCAGTCAAAATACTCTTTCAATAAATCTTCTAAGCCTTGACTGTTATCAATTTCACGCTCAAGGCAAAACAATTTGAATTTTCTGAATAACTCCTTTGGGATGTGACCCCGAAGTGCTACATAATCGGGGTCATCTTTTTTAGCGGGCATAGTAGCTAAATATAAATTTCGCAACTTCTCTCTCCATTGAAGCATAAGGGTTACAGAACGATTGAGTTGCTATTTATGTAAGTTATTAAGTTGCTAAGTAGCAACTTATGCTTTAACATAACAAACAAGACAGAAAAACAGCAAGCACCGTCAACCGATTCCTGTCCACGAACCAAAGAAAAGCCCATGTTGCAAACCTTTTAGCGTGTGGACGTGACAATGCAACGGTGATTACCAGATATCTGTCTGACAACTGCCAGTACTTACCACTGGCTATTAATCACTATTTGCCCATTAATTAACAGATGCTCTATGAAAGCGTCAAATTCCGCACGGGGACTTGATTTAGACTCCCCTGGCTTGTTTTGCTCAAGTTATGTTACGAAATCTGAACTCGCAAGAATTCTTAACGTTGCTCGTTCAACTTTAGTCAGTTGGGACAGCATCGCACTGTACCGCATAGAAAGCTATCGCCAAGCCTACCCAGTCAAAGCAGATGGCAGTACAGACCGTTCTTGCCCATTGTCACCCTACCAAAGCTGGGTGCTAAGTCGTGTTGGTCGTGTGATGCAAAATCTCAAATCGGCTGAACGGGTAAAGAACTATATCAAAAAGCATCCCGAAGATTTTAGTCCAGCAAAATTTCAAAGCCAATTTCATCAAGTAACTAGAGGTAATGCAGCATGAAAACGAAAGATATGGTTTCTATCAAAGAAGTTTGTGAACTGCTAGAAATGCCAGAGGAAATTATTAGATTGTCTCTGCAAGAATCGCACCCAGATGATTTTGACAGCCTCAAAGAAATCAGTTTTGCTGAGTTTGAAACATTAGTTCAAATCCTCAAACAGAAAGCCGAACAAGAAAATAATGGACAAGTAGCTGCGATTGCGCCATCAACTAACAATACTCTGCCAGTTCCCGAACAACAAAAAATCATTAATGGAGCATTAAATGCTCTGAGTGAGTTTGCCGGAAACTACACCTTAACCATTGATAAAATTACTTCCACCCTGGCATTTATCAGTGGTCAATCAGTTGTTAATAATTTCGTTCATATCCATTCCAACACAATCAGAAACGGTTTAGAAGATTACTTAGATGAGTTAGCGGGTGAGTTAACTGCTGCTGCTCACTCCATCAAAGGAGTTGATGCTAAAGATTTTTTAGCCCAAAGGGGCATTACCCCGAAACAACGAACTGTTCAGAAATCATTAGAAGAAATCATGAATCTGGCAGCAAACATCTAGATATTGCCTATAAATTAGCATTGTCAGACAGTCGCTTCTTATCGTTGTTGTTGAGTATTTCAAGAGAAAGAAAAATGCACGTAATCACTGCAACTTGTTTTTATTCTGGTGTCGCTACTTTGTCTCTAATAGGTGGCATAGCAGCAGTTATTTCACCAGTCGGTGTGGGGTTATTTGTCGTAGGTTTAGCAATGTATGTCAATCAAAATCGACGCTAATAGAGACTCTCTAGAAGCAGCATATCAGTGGCAAGCATTAAAGGTACATCCATTAATTTTGATGGGTTGTATTGTAGTTCCTGCATTTATTGGTAGTTATGTATATACCAGTTCGCAGCAAACTAAAAATCTCAATGAATCTTTAAATGTTGAGATTAAATACTTACCTCTTTGTATCGACGAACGTTCTGAATCGAGACTGAGATTTTCAAAGTATTTTATGTGAATGATGAAGACTCAAGCACTACCAGAATTGATTGCACAAGGACAAGAAATACTTTCAGCAATTCGCCAACATCCACAGTTCAAAGCTCTTGATTTTCAACCCGATGTCAATGTCGCAGATGCCCAACAAGCTTTAACTGAATTGGGCTGGGAACTGCAAGCGCACAGCAACTTAGATTTAAATCGCTTTGAAGATATGGGTTACTGGGATAAGTTGTCCCAACCAGACAGCAATATCGACTATGACGTAATACCTTATTAGGAGATGAGCGCAATGGATTTTGCAATACGTAATCCCGTAATCGGTCATAGTTCCCACATTGATGAAAAAGCGCAAAACTGGGGAGGATTTGAAGCTGATATTCTGGGCTATCTCTCCGATATAAATAAGCTAGAACAGTTCGCAGATTACGCCAATAATGCCCAAGAGTTGAGTGACAGACTAGAGCCATTTCTGGACAACGCCAAGGTCGTCTTTGAGGCGATGGAGAAGTTAACCCTCGGACAAGTTACCTGGGTCGAACTTCGTAAACAATACGGTTCTTATGTTGCGGGTGCTATCGCCAAAATTCGCAAGTTAAATTCCGAGTTTGATTCGGAGATGAGTAAAATAGATGCCCAAGATAGAGCCGACTTGCTGCGAATTGACCAAAAACGTAAGCACGGACTTGCAGAAGTGGCAGCCCAATTACACCATGATTTACAAGCGGAATTTTGGAGGCATGAAAATAAGATTAGCAGCATCGAAAATAGGCAAGTTGTGCAAGCCGAAAGACAAGCTATCACAACAAGTCTGCGAGAAAAACGCCAACAACTTTTAGCCCGTGCGCGGTATGGCTCTAGAGCATTAGAACCGAACCAAACACCCCAGGAAGTTATACCATTTCAATCGCAAAGTTCAGCACCATCGTCAAGTGTTAGTGCAACGGGAACAGTCAGGGGATGGGGTGCAATGTTGGGTAACTTGTGGAACAAATTGGGCGACAGATAAGTAATTAATTAATAAGGACTTGGCTGATGCTAGTAAGGAAACGAAATGAAGATCCTCATAGCGTCAGCCCTTTTCTCTATGAAGGGCTGGCACAGAAATTACAACAACAACATCAGCAGAAACAACCCGAACAGTTACCACCACTGCCAGAAAATAACAGAGGCAGAACATTTAGACGTGCTGGTAATGCTTGTGAAATTGTCGCTGGCAGTTGTCTAAATTCGGCAGTTATTTTTACCTTTCATCTGCTGCAAATTCACCCAGTTGGAATGTTCCTAGCTGTGGGTACTGCACACTTGTATTTTACTGCGACTGCAACAGGTGAAGGATTTAACAATTTCGTCACTAATTTAATGACTGGTTGTAGTGCATCACTGGCTTTATTGTGTGCGCTTTCCGAACCGATTAGTGAATGGAATGAAGCGAGAAGTTCTAAGGAGAGTGCTAATACTTCAATTCAAGAGATGTATCAGCCCAAAACTGCGGATTATTCAAGTTGGGTGAGTGGTGCTGGTGTGGCGATAGTTATAGCGATATTAATGATTTTTTTATTCGGTGGCTCTAAGAGTAAATGAATTATTTAAGCGATAAACATAAACAGTTATCCGAGTCACAACAATCGGGTTTAATGTTGTGGTTTGGACAGTTGCCGATGGATTTTAAAGCCGTTGCCATTGGGTTGAGTTTAACTGTAGGTATTAGCTCGGCGGCAATGGCGTGGAGAGGGGAGTCAAGCGATCGCATTTACTTCTGTGTCACAACACCAAATAAAACACTGAAATGTAACGACAAGAATAACTGTCCTTTCAGAATGACCCCCCATTACTGGGAGCAGTGGAAGCTAGAAGGAATGCCCCCTCAAGTAGTGCGTGACCCAGCTATGGGGGTTAATGGGCTGGTGAAAGCGACTAACCCATATAAGCCGTTTTGGGTGTTTGGGGGATTCCTGGGGTTTGCGCTTGCAGGGTGGATGCTGCGCCATTGCCAGCATGAGGAGAAACAGAGGGCAGTTTTTGTTGATATTGCCCAAAAACGGGACGCAGCAAGAGCAAAGATGTCCGCTAGAGCCGAGTTACTAGAGAGTTACCGAGATATTGCGATCGCAGAAGTCCAACTACAAGCTGACCTGGATCTAGTCGCTAATGATCGCACTGTGGATATCCAAAAAGCTGAGATTTACGCCCACATGGAAATTGAAGTGACCCAAATGGAGGCAATTGATGCCATTTTTGAAGCGCAAACGGCGGGGATGACCGAGCAACAGAAAGCAGAGTACATTAAACAGCTTCGTGAGATGAAAACGCCTTATCTACAAGGTAGCCAGACTTTACAGGGGACGATTGACCCGTCAGATAAGGTTACTGGTTCTGAAGCAGGAGCGATCGCACCACAGGACAATAAAACCGCATGGGTGCAAAACTTAGTTAAACAAACTGCCCTGATTTGGGGCAACCAAGGCGGCGGTAAATCGTGGCTGGCTCGTTATGTTGTTAAACAGAAAAAACAGACAGGCTACCGTATTATTGTCCTTGACCCGGACAGTAACCGCGCAGAATGGCGAGGGGTTGAAAGTTACCACTCCTGGTCAGATATCGAGCAGCAAATCCGTGACTACGTTCAAGAATTAGAATCACGACTAAAAACTTTCAATAATTCATCTCTCAGTGAAGACCAATGGCGACAAAAACTGTGGTCAGAGGGGAAAGCTTTAGCCCTAATTTGTGAGGAGGCAACCACCTACGCTGACTTCATAAAAGATGCGGAATTATTGGAGAAATTCGGCAAGCTGGCACTAACTAAAAGCCGTAAACAAGAGATGCCTTTAACTGTGGTTGCTCACAACAACACGACTACGTGTTTATTTGGTATTAAAGGCTTACATAATCTCGTTTCTAAAATGCTGCAAGTTGAATGTTTGGCTGAAGTGGACCCAGTTACACTACAGCCTAAATCTACGGGTAAAGCTAAGGTAAAACTTGATAGTTCCAACGAATGGCTTGATGTTAATCTGCCGACTATGGCAGAGAAAATATCGGATTTTGGAGTGAGCAATCGCCCAGTCACACCACAAGACCGCCCATCGCTAGAGGAACTTTACCGCCGCCTAGAGTTCCCTGAACCATCCGAACCACAAACTGAACCACTGAACCAACAGCCTCCTAACGATTCTGCGTCAAATGAAAAGTGGTTCACACCATTGAAACTAACCCGTGAGCAGTGCAGGGAACTGATCAACCAACTGCGAACTGAACTGAACCAAACAGAGATCATTGAGAAGCTCTGGCAGTGCAAAAAGGGCGGTTCAGCTGCTTGGAAGGAAGCTTACGCACAGTTCAAAGAGTTGATGGGTGATAACTAGTAGTACAATTGTTTTAGTAAGATTTTTACACCTATTTCCTCCAAAAGCCCTCAGATGTTTTCTCTGAGGGCTTTTTGTCGTACCAAGTTACTGACTAGAGTACTTAAAAATACACTTGTCATGTCTATATCAAATTTGTATAATACATCAATTAAATCAATATCATCTAATTTGCAAAGTATTCATGAATAAGAAAAACAATGATGAATTAATCACCCTGTCAGCGCTTGAAGAAGACCTGCTCACAGTGTTGTGTGGCAAAGAGCTATACGGACTGCAAATTATGAACGCTATTAATGAAGCTAGCCTTGGCAAGCGCCAGATAGGATTTGGTAGCCTCTACCCTACTCTCCATCGAATGGAAAAAAAAGGTTTGGTTAAACCCCGTTGGGGCGAGGAAACAGATACTGAATCTGGTGGTGCGCGGCGTAAGTATTACGTAATCACTGGCTTGGGGGAACGGGTGCTTAGAGAAGCTCAGGAATACCGTGCCCATCTTGCTGGATGGAAACCAATGTTTATTGAACAGTTGGGTTTCGTGCAACCAGTAAGTCAACTAGGAATAGAAGGGGTGTAAAATGGAATCTTTTAATAAGTTTTTAAAACTTGTACCTAAACTACCAATAATATTGCAGATTGTGCTGTTGCCAGTATTAGTATTGCTATGGCTAGTGCCAACATTAATAGTAGTAATCTCGTTTATAGTTTTGTTTTGTGGCAGACACAGAATTAAAACATTCATGGAACAGTTTGTAGAGCATAAAGACCAGGAGATAAACAGAGTAATTAGCAAAATTGAGATGATGGATGATGCCATCAAATTTACGCTTCAATCTGGGAATCAGTGCAACTATGGCGATAGAGATAATCTCTTGCAAGCTCAACATGAGCTAGAAGATGCAATAAAAATATTGCAGACTTCGAGGAAAAATTTTCAGAATGCCAATGCAGAATTTAATGAAGCAATCAAGGATTTTTGTAGTAAGCCTAAAAAATTTAAACACCGTCCAAAATTACCTGCATGGATTGTAAAAAAACTTCCGGAAGACTGGCGTAGTGACTTAGAAGAGTTACAACATGATTGGATTGATTCTGAATGTTCGAGACTAGTTTTCCAACTACGAACTACTCAACGATTGCTGGAAATGGGTTGGGCTAAATTAATGATTCGGTGGTCAGATTACCGAGATGGTAATACCACAAAGCAAGTTGGTGATCAACGTACAACCAATTAGGTTAGGGAATTTATACAACCAGTTTATTCCTCAAAATTCAAATGTTATTGATAATGATATGAAAAACTCTTCTCTATCTTCAAATCCTGAGCCTGCCTATAATCCTTATTCAGAAATCAAATTAAGCATCGCTACAGAACGCTTACGCCAAGCTCGTCAAAGTTTCAACTTGGCTTGGTTTACAACTTTATTGTGTAGCATAGTTACTGTAGGGGGAGCAATACTTTTGTTATTTGGTACTGTTAAAGAAGGCTCTATCACTACTGCTGCGGGGGCCATTTCGAGTGTGTGTTCCCTGAAATTTGCCAAGGATGCTAATGACAGGTTAGATAAGATCCCAAAGGAGTGGAAAGAAAAAAGTTAAGCCATACCGTTCACAAAACGGTTACGTATTCCTTTTTCAGTTTGTTGAACGTGCGATTGAGCTTTCTTCGGACTGCAATCATGCGCTCGCGAATTGTTTCATAGTCTGGTTTTAATTCCTGTCCAAGAGATTCGCCCTCTGCAAAAAGGCGACGAATTCCCCCAATAGTTCGTCTACTTCTTGGCGAAAAAAGGCGACACCTTTCCTTGATAGAGTATTGATTAATAGTTGGAGGCTTCCTTTCGTCTCAGTTTATAAACTACTTGCCAAGTTTAAAAAATCTACTATACTAAGTGTTTCAGATGGTACTTAAGACAATACAATAAAAGCTCGTTGATGTACTTAAAACTCCAGTGATAAAAGTTCTATTTGATGAATGTCATGGGGAATTGTCCTGCTCGCAGTTGCAGGAAGACAATACTCCAAAAGAAGCATGGACAATCCTGTGCGGTCAGGTAAAACAGTTATTTGGTGATGATGCAATCTTCTTTCAAAAAGAATCACTGACTCATCAGGTACTTGAAGACTTTCAATTGCTAATTCTGGCTGCTCCTAAATCTGCTTTGAGCGCAGAGGAAGTAAAAACAATAGTTAATTTTGTAAAACAAGGAAACTCACTTCTGATTGCTAGTGACCGAGAATCCCTTGTTATAAATAAAGATGACAGTATAAATGCGGTGTTGGAAACTTTGGGAATGCGCTTTGAGGAGTTATTAAATCATCCTCCAGAAAAAGTGTTTAACCTATTACCACACTATATTAGTTCTGAAGTATCTCAATTAAATATTAAAGAGCCTGTTTATGTAAAAACACTGCCCAATTCTCCTTACCCAATTGATATAATTGCAACTCTGCCTTATACAGGTAAAACTCTGATAGCAACTGTGGAAGTTCCTGGTAATAATCAATCAGGTCGAGTTGTGGTTTTAGGGAATTATTTAATTTTAAGCAATCAATATATTAATACAGGTAATAATCAAAAACTAGCATCAAATATCCTTTGTTGGCTAGCTCATCAAAATTCATTAGACTGTCGCGTTTCTCGTATTCCTACAGAGGTAAATTACAGACAAAGTGCCAAATTTTCAATTGTTATCGCTAATCCCAAATCGCAACGGTTAGAAAATATAACTTGTGTCTTGGAATCAGATAAAAATGCTCTAATTCAAGAACCATATAAAACAGTTCGTTTTCTTCCAGGTTACGGACAAACTCAAGTGCAATGGAATGTTATTCCTCAACAAATAGGACAGCAAACTCTCAGATTAACTATAGACATTCCTGAGCTTGAGAATTCCGAAACTAGTAAAATCTCATCTTTGTTTTTTGCTCCAGTTGCTCAATTCCAGTGTTTACCAGATGCAGAATTTGACCTTGTATTTCTCAATCCTCAAGGTAAAGCTCAAGAAATTGTCGAAACAGGAGTTACTTTTGAAGTTCAGGTGATCGCTCGCTGGAAAAACCATGCGAAAGCTGTTCCCCTAAGAATGCAACTAGAGTGTCCCCTAACTCATATTAAAGTAGAACAAATATCAACAGAACGATGGTATTTAACAGTCTTAGATCCAGGTGATTGGTTAATTACTCTCCATATCAACGATATCAACCAAAAAATTACTCGCTTGGTTCATGCATACCCATCTCAAAAAAACCAAATTGAAAAAATACAACGCGACGTAGTGACACCCTTAGCAGCAGAAATTAATTATCAAGTATCTCAAATACGCCAAGAGTTTGATAATGAAGTAATACGACAAATTCCCTTTCAATTATTTACTCCCGAAGAACAAGTAAATCGCCTTTATAACTACAGTACCCAAGAGCAACTTCTAGAAGCACTACAAGCAGCTAGAAGTGAAACTAAGCGTTTTTCACCTCTAGTTGAAAAATTACTACAGTCGATTGCGCCTACTTATTCACCTATACATGGATGTTGTATTCCTTACGACCCAAAATTAGCAGCCCATCTTATCAAAGAACATCCATTTTTTGAGGAACAGCTAGCATACAATTTCCAGGGTATAGAGGGATATGAGCATTACGGTCAAACATGGCTAGAAGGTAATATTGCAGCGTTATTTTTACATGAAAAGTACGGTCATGGATTTTTTTACAACCACACAAAAGTAGGACAGCAACTAGCAATCTTATATCGGCATGGATTGCTTCGCAAAGTGGATCACGAAGGGTTGAAATCTCCCTACCTGCAACTTTTTCTTCAGGATGAATACAAGTCAGCAATTGAAACTCTGCACCACAGTAGTATTATCCTAAATGAAGGATTTGCTACGTGGATGGAGTTAACTATACTACGTCGTCTCAAGGGGAGTGTCAGTCAAACAGTTTATCGGCGTAAAAACTTTTTGTTTAACGACGAGTATTTAACATTACTTCAACAAAACAGTGAATACTTTAAACATTTTGAACCTTTCTATCCTTCAAGATATCAGGAAGGATATGAATACTTAGAGGAGATTCAAAGCATCTTTGGTACAGAATGCGGTTCCAAGTGCGTAGTTCAGGCTGTAATTAAGGCAGCAGAAGTAGATTTTGGTATTATTGAACACGGTGGAAGGGTAGAATTTCTCCTATCTCCTGGTAAGATTGAGGAAGATTTGTTGAGCGAACATAACGATAATAATGTTACTTCACCAACCGAACGCCTAAAAAGCATTTGGAAGTTACTGAGGAAACATGTTAATGAAATTCGTGCAGAACAACAACGGTTGCAATGCCATCGTCATTGTTTACACCCTGAATGTCCAGTAAATTTAGTAATCAAAAGATACTTGGAGTGGTAAGATCATGAGTTGGCTTGAAGACGAAATTCAAGATATAGCAAACTTACTTGTCGGACAAAAGAGGAATGAGTTCTTGAGATGTGTAGAAAAACTCAAACACCCAAGGTCTAGACCATGGCCTATTTCTGATGATTCATTGAGCGGTGTTTATAGAGCCGATCAAGATTGTAGAAACTGTATAAACAATTCCGGAGAATACCAGGCACGAATAACAAGATGTATTGAACAACTACTGATTCAAAATCGCAGAAATTAACATTGTATTGTGTATATCTTAAAGCTAAAAGTTTTAATTAACATACTATATTTTTTGGTTAAGAGGTGCTGCAATTTTGAGTAGTAACCGAGAGTTTTATATTAAAATTAATGATATTATTGGCAAAACTTGGTTAGCGAGTTTTGACAATTCTGAAGGCTACATACTGTCGTTCAAGCTTATTGAGCAGAACAGTTCATCGGCTGTATCATCGGAAGAAGAACAAGAAGAAGCCACACCAACGGAAACAAATTCCCAAAGTATTCCAGTTACAAAAAATTATAGAAATCAACCACACTGGGATGAGAATTCGCCAAAGCTAGTATATCTCCGTAAAAATTTTATTAATTATTTTCTAAAGGAAAAAACTCAAGAACTCCGCTCTTTTGTAGAAACACTAAATCTGTACATAGTAAATCTTGGCATACCACCTGTAGAATACGATAACTTAGAAATAATTAAAAATGAAAAGAAAAATAAGACAATTCAAGGTAAGATTGAAGGCTTAATTAGAAAATTTGACGATCAAAAGCAACTCTCTCTTTTAGATGAAGTTTTTATAAATTTTCAAAACTCTAACCCGTAATATTATTCATGAGAAATAAAATTATATTATTTATCTTTAAAAGATTCAGGTTTTAAGTGCTTAATAGCGTTGATTAGGCTTCCAATATCACCATTTTTTTGCAAGTAAGCAATTAATGCTTTTATCTTCTCCTGTGGCGTTTCACCAGGAAGTTCTTCATAACTCATACGTAGACTAAATACAAGATCGTCGAACTGTTCAAGGTTGGCTAACTCCTCTGAATTAAAAAGAGTGTTCATAGCTTTCTCTAATTCTGATGGCGAATTTCTTAAATCTTCGGCATCAAATATTTTAGTTTTGAGTCGTGGAATAATATAACCATCACGCGCACTCATGTACAAAACAGGATTACCAAAATCCCGGTTATCGTAATACTCATCACTATCATAAACAATTTCTCTGCGTCCTTGCTGTACAGCAGTATCAACTGATTCACCTTTTGCTAGTGCTTGATAAAATGCAAGACTAAAAACGTTAGCAATTTTATTTGTTACAGGATACTGCATAGCTATAACAGCAGGGATTCCTTTACGTGCTAACTTTGGAGCTAAACCTGCATAATTAGCTGTAAAATCTCCCTCGCCACCCTGACAAGCTTGAAGTACAACTAAACTAGGTTTAAAGTCTTTAAAATAGTCTGCAAAAGTGTCATCAGAAATCCAGATAGGAGTCTGTAGATCGGAGTTTAGTAGAGCAATTTCTCCTTTTTGGTCTTGCCAGTTAAATCGTCCATGTCCTATATAGTGAAAAATGTGTGGTTTCCTAATAGCAATTTTCTCTTGAATCTGTCTTCTACTATGTTTTTCTAAAATATCTAGACTAATACCAGGATAATAATTTTGCAAATCTTGAATTTTTTCAATTACAGAATCTTTCAAGATTTCGCCCAATCCTGCTGGTTCAGAAATCACAATCAAAAATCTTAATAAATCTTCTTCATTCCTCATACTATGAATTTCCTTTTCTAAAGGAAGATAGCGAGAAATAACTAAGTTAGAGTAATCTATTAGAAAAAAACCCTCTACAGTTTCACTATCAGGGTAATAAATAAACTCCCAGGGTATACCAGCTAAATCACTTACCTCTTCAGAAAAAGTTAATTGAATTCTAAATATTTTGGGATTTTTATTGTTCTTGGAATCCTCTATCTCTTTAATAATTTGCTTAAATGAATTTTCAACCGCTCCATTAAAAAGACATCTATATAAGAGTGTGCCTAGTTTGGCAAAGTCTTGACGACTCTTGAGTTGGTTAGCTCTCAGGAGATTTTCAAATCTCATAATCTGTCTAGAAAAACGAGCTAGATTTAAAATTCCCGTAACTTGACCAGTATCACTTCTACGGAAACGAACTTTTTCGTAGCTTTCAACTAATAATTCGCAAATAATTATATTTGGCTTACTCATTTAAAATTATTTATTATAAGTTTTATTTTTGACATTTCGAGTATGGCAATACTAGCCATACTCAATAATGAAAACTAGTTGTTTTAAGTCCAATTATTCTTAACCAATAGGTATATTCCATGTTGGAGATTGAGCTTTAATTGGAGCACCTTTTTCCCAAAAATCTCTCTCTTTCCTAGAAAAAATACGCATTGAATCACTTAATTTATGAAATATACCAGCCCAGAAATGAGGACGATGGTAAGCTTGAAGTGCAGCATCAACCTTAACTTCTTTTACTGAGTTTGGTATTTGTAAAACTACTATCAAAGTAGGATGGTTTTCCTGAAAGAATTCTGCCCCATCAATACGCCACATTACTAGAGAATCACCAGGATTATTATGCTCTATTTTGGCTGCCTTAAGAGAGTAAGTAAAAGGCCCTGCCACTAGCCCTAAATTACTTGTTAGCTTCGCATTTGCACCTACATTAGTCGTAACCTGTGCTTCCCCAGCTTGTAGATTTAACTGTCCAGTGGTTGCTTCAAATTCCAGATTTTCTCCTATGCAAACTTCTATATTGCCGTTAGCTTGAAATTGTTGTTGAAACTTACGATCTGGTAGGATAGTACGGGCTTTGGGTTGCAAATGTACTTCTGAAAATTCCGAATAGAATTTCACTACACACTCCAGTTTAGTAAAATACCAATCTTTAGAGGATGTCCATAAAGTGATAGGAAATTCAATCCAATAAAAATTGTAATCTTTGCTGAGTTCTTGGAGTTTTTTGGGTACAGTTATGCCAGAATTGTTAAAGTCACTTTCAGAAAGCCTGTAAACGTCAGGATAATGAGCAAATTTTGCTCCGTCTTGATTGAGTAGTGCTAATAAAGATGAAGTTTTATTGCTTTCTAGAGCTTGACCTTGACTGTCATCACCTAAATAAGAATCTAAAGCATTTAATTTATTTAAAAACTGCGAGCGCTCTGTTCCATCAAAGTCAAAATCGAAGTCCAAGCTGTTAGGGGTATTCATAGAGAGCCTCTGTTGAAAAAATTAAAGTACTAACAGGTAAAAATCCCAGATTAACAAATTTGTGTATATTTACTAACATTTAACAACACAGTCAAGTATACTACCTGACTAATATGTTGTATAAATTATTTCTTTTTGTTTAACAAAATTCCTATTTAGCGGACTTTAGACTAAGACAGTTTAATGGTAACAAAGCTGCTTAATGTGTTTGTCAACAACAGAAAGGTCGATAGTGCTGCGGTCGCGGGCGGAAATTGGTTGTTTACTCTATTGGTTACTCGCAAAAATAGTTGCGCCAGATTCCAGATTAATGCGGACTTACTTGTTGGCTTATTCGTTCTTTGACGGCTGGATAAAACTCAAGCAAGATAAGGATTTGCAAGGATGCAACAGCACATAGTGCGTGAAATGCTATTGTCTTAACTGTTTTTGTTTTTCGTTATACATTCAACCTCTAATACAGTTAAAATGAATAATAAGCCATATCAATAGGTAGTCACTTAATAACTAAAGTTAGGGGTAATACCAATTATGAGCGTTGAAAAGGGTGATAGGGTTATAACTCCGAATGGACAAGGCGAAGTCATTGACGATAAAGTTTATAAGGGAATATTTTCAGCCTTTTTAGAACCACAAATTAAAGTCAAGTTAGATACCTCTGGACAAGAAAAAGATTTCTCTCAAGAAGATTTAAAATTACAAGCTAAAAAGCCAAGCCCAAAAGAAGCAATTGAGGCAGTAGATAAAATCAAAGAACAACTTAATAAAATCCCTAATATGCCAACCAGGGAGAAAGGAGAGTTACCCAATCATTTGGAATATTTTAAGCAGGATATTCAAGTTGATAATGAACTAAGAAAACAGTTAGGGATAACGAATTTAGACTATGTAGATAAAACACTTGAAGCACTTAGAAAAACAGATTCTACAGCCAACTGTTGGAAGGAAATAGAATCTAATTTGAAGATATTACGCTGGTGGACTAGAACGAAATAATTATGTTGATGTACCAAAATAAATAAAATCAATCTTATTAAAAGCAGCAGCACGCTTTTTGAGCATGGGCTACATCATCTCCGAAGTGGCTTCGTCTGTTGATTTATCCGTTGAGGAAATCACTTCAGAGGTGGTAAATTTTCAAACCCAGACAGAACAGGATCGCACAGAGTAAAGTATTGAGTTTCGGTATAGACAGTCGTGTAGAATTTGGTGCAGACTGCTAAGTATGAAAATCTGGGACTGCTGGTGAGCGTTGATATCACTCTCTTGATAGCAACGATTCACAATTAAAGGAGAAACCAATTTTTCAATCACCCTGACCCCCGACAGCTGCATAATAAAGAACGGTATTGGAAAGTGCCGTTTTCAATACCGCAGCCGGGGTGGAGTCATGAGCGAAGATACAGAATCCGTTGAGTTAGTTGTACTCCAAAAATTAGAAAATGCTCTCAATGCCAAAATTGAGGCATACTTTGCTGGTGTCGTGGATTCTGAGCCGGACGTGCTAGAGGAGTTGCTGAGGTCAAAAAATAGTGAGGGAACCCGTAAAGGATACCGCCGCGACATCACAGATTTCTTTGTCCGCATGACTGGCCTGCGCCCTAACCGTGATTCTATCTTGGAGTTTTTACACCTGGAGGGCCACAAAGCAACGCTGGTAGTGACTAAATATAGAGCCATACTCGCTGAAGCTGGACTAGCACCCAACACGATTAACCGACGGCTGGCGGCAATTAAGTCTCTGGTGGCCTACGGGCGAAAGCTGGGGGTGTGTAACTATGCTGTCGATGTAGACAGTATCCCAGTGCAGGCTTACCGCGATACTAGCGGTGTCACTGAAGAAGAATTTTTGAGCGTAATTAAGGAGTGCGATCGCTCGACGTTGGCAGGAAAGCGGGACTATGCTTTATTGCTACTGCTGTGGGGCAATGCTTTGAGGCGAAATGAGGTTAGTACCTTGGACTTGAGACATTTTGACAGTTCTAAGGGAACGCTATCAATTTTGGGTAAGGGCAAGCAAGTTCGAGAGACAGTTAATCTGCCAAAAGTTACTGTGACAGCTATTACTGACTGGTTGATTGCGCGTGGTGGTGATATGTCCTCGTCCCGCCCGTTGTTTACTTCGGTTGATTTTTATGCAGAAGGTCACAGGTTAACCGGGGATGGCATCTATAAAATAGTCAAACGCTTGTTTAAACGGGCTGGGGTTGAGAAGCAAATGAGTCCGCACCGTTGCCGCCACAGTGCGATTACTGCTGTACTTGAAAAGACTGATGGCAATGTGCGGAAAGCTCAGAAACTCAGCAGACACGCCAAATTAAATACGCTGCAAATTTACGACGATAACCGCAATCGCGATCAACTGGAGATGTCCGAGCTATTAATGGATGGGTTGGATTAAATTGGTGGTCACATCTGTTAATTCTACTTTATCCAATCAAATATCTTAATTGACGTTTTACTTGCCTCATCTTTTTTTCAAGACTGGTATCATCCCTTGTGAAATATTTTCCATTTCAATGGCAACCATGCCTTCTTCAAATGCTCGTTCAAACACATCTTGATTCCCTGAATTTTTATAACCTAGTCCATCATAAAAACCTTTCGCAAACTCAATCGCTGCTTTGTCTTCAATTGGCTGATTCATACCAATTGCATAATTAATGTATTGGCTAATGGCTATAGCAGTTTTTTCTGTATGGCAGGCATTCAGCAGAACACAGTTTACATAATCAGCGTGTAACTTAAATAGTGATGCTAAACCTTTTGGTGCAACTGGCTTATCATTTCCGCCATCATCCTCTAATAGCAAGCTGCCATCTGACAAGCCATGTCCACAAAAATGAACAATTTGAGGCTGTTCTTCTGCAATAGCACGACGAATATCTTGAGGACGTACAGCAGTTCTAATCCGAATTTCAAACAAATCTCGATTAGCGGATCTTCGTATAGCTTCTTCAATTTCTCGAATTTCATTATCCAAACGTAATCCGTGAGGAATTGCTGTCAAAATCAAAATTTTCTGCTGCTGATTATTTTGTTTTTGGAGAATGTTAGGAGAGGAAACAGAAGATATATTAGAAATTTCAGATGCTGGTGCCAAAATCTGAGATTGAGGTTTGGCAGAATTTAATACTTCTTGGACAGACTCTTCTAATGAGCGAGCCTTATAAAGGCTAATCTCTTCATCATATCTTTTGATTACTTCGTCTATCTTTTCTATTTCTTTATTCTTCTTTTGTATTTCTGACTCAATTGATATTAATATTGGCTGATCTGCCAGCCTTTTTTGTATAGCTTCTGACATCTTATTGATTACATGAGTATGGCTATCTACTACTCTATTCAGATGCGCTCTCAGTTCTGTAAGAAAGTTATCATCAAATGTGCTTTTTAGCAAATTTATCACTCGATTGATATCAGATTTTTGAACATTTCCTGCTAAAGCTTCATTTATAAAACTTTTAAGATTTGAATCTAAATCGGGCTTTGAGTCGATTAATGTCTTTAGCCAAATCAAACTACACGCAACTTTATTTACCTTGTCCTCGATCCTTTTCTTTCTGGTGCCTCTGCTAAAATGATAAGGTTTTAACTCTTGTTCTAATCTTGTAATGTCATCTCTTAATTTACTTATTAAAGATTTTTGATTTTTAATTAATAAATGCCTTTTCTCAATAGGTTTTTTAAAACAAGCTAGAGAAGATTTTATTAGAGCATAAATTGATAAATTTGCAGAAAGTATGGACTGAATTGGAATTTTATATGCTGATTTACTTATAAGATTTTCAATATATAAGCAAGGAACGTCTTCTTCAGATACATTTTCTAATTCACTTATTAGTGATGAGATACCGAGTGTTTGTTGATCCCTCCATCCTGGGGTTCTTCGTGTTGGTTGAAGATTTTGTTGAATGAAACTTTTGTGGTCAATGATCCAAGGCCTTACGTCTTCAGAGCCATACCTCTCATCAGTTATATCTTTCAACAATTTACATCCTGCTGAATAGATTATCGTCCCAAAAGAGCCTTTAACACTTCCGATTTTAGATCTGGATTGGTAAGTGTATTCTCCCCTTTCTACTGGCAAGTTTTCAACTCCATCAATTGTTAAAAACAGAATTTCTCGCCCCGTCAAGTCATGTAAGGATGACCAAGTATTTTCTAAATCTCTGAAAAGACGAGGACAGTCTGCTTCTCGAGCAATAAAAATTATAAGAAATGAAGCTCCCATGCTTCTACCGCTCTTACGTAGAAGATTAAGAAACTTTCCAAAAGGCAATCTTGCAATGATCATTCACTCTCTTTAAGTAATTTCAGTTGTGTGCATTGGTTTAAGTAGATAAGAGGGGGTAGTGTCATGTTGATTAATTTACGTAGTATCTTATAGTTACTAATTTTATGACAAATAAAAGTAAGAAATTCGGAACGGTATTTTCTTAGTTTGGGGTTTTTGAGCGACCAGAGGTAAACAATGGTTTACAAATTAAATTAGAGGAATAACCTGTAAGTAAGTTTTACGAGCCAAAAATTTTAATACCGTTTTAGGCAAAGTTTTTTTACTGTCTCTGCCCTAGAAAAAGTATTTGTACAACTTATCTTTTTACGCTCACACTTAAATCTCGTATCAATCTCTGTAACTGTTGCTGTATAAGGTTTATAGCCATAGGCTGCACTTGGTGACACGAACCTTCTATTTACGCCGATAAATTTCATTATCGGTGATTGAATCTCAGTTTCCCACATAACACGGGCGAGCGCACCGGGATCAACAGAACTACGAGTCAGCCAATGCGATCACCTGTTAGTTGTGAAATGAGGCTTAGACTACTTGAGTTAAGAAAACAGACGTACTATAATCAAGCAGTTGCTCGTGCTATTTGGTGATGGATTTTCAACCGTTAGCTATAGATTTAGTAGAAAGGGTCGTTACTTCTATAGTGGCGGGGGTTATTGTCTCGGAAATCGCCAGACGCATTGGTAATAAAAAAAATCTAGTTTCAGTCCCTTTTAGGGATTAAAGTAGTTGATCCGTGAAAATTGGCTCTAGAAGCTTTGGGTAGTAAGAGTTTCGACAGCCCGCAGTTAAACAGAATTAGATAAAGCCATTAGAAGCGACTACGTTTAATTCTTCCCTTTGACCCAACTTAATGCCTGTAGAACGAGAAAGTAGTATAATGTATTTAGTACAAAAATACTATAATTTTAATTGTTTTTAAGGAAGTTAGACTAAAATTTTGTATTCTTAAAATAGAGCGTACTATGACAAGTCCAAAGGAGGTCTCTGTGCTGACTTGTTTTGATATAGCAAATTACTTTATTTGGATAGCCAAAACTGTGTCTGGCACTGTGACACATTTAAAACTCCAAAAACTTGTTTATTATGCTCAAGGTTTTCATTTGGCTCTCTATGATAAAGCTCTCTTCGCTGAGGAGATTAAAGCATGGGAACATGGGCCTGTTACCTCTTTATTGTGGCAGGAATTTACTTGTTATGGGTCTTCACCTATTCCAGCACCAGACAATTTTGATATCTCCATTTACAGTGAATCTGAAATAGCATTGCTGAATGGTATTTATTCAAAGCTTGGTCACTTAGATGCGTTTTCGCTGGTAAAGATGACTCACAAAGAGCCAACTTGGATTGATGCTTATCCACAAAAAGTAATTACTCAAGAAGCCATGAAAGAGCATTTCAAAGTTCGTGTAAATTCCGATAATTCATTAAAAGCTCATCTGCTTCCACCCAGTAACCAAAATTTTGAACAGCAATCAGATGTAAAACCTGTAACTTCTTCTGTAAAATCTGATATTAGGAAGTCAGAGGCTTTTCAAGCTTATCTAGCTTCTAAGAAAGAGCGATATGAGGTTTATCGTCGTCTTGCTAGAGCCTAAATTTATTGATGTTGAAACCACCATCGCCATACACGATGATTTAATTGAAACATTCGAGGGTAGCTTTGGAATAAGAGATATAGGACTTTTAGAGTCAGCCCTATCTCAACCCAAAGCTACCTTTTTTGGTGAATTTTTACATTCCACAATTGCAGAGCAGGCAGCAGCATATCTTTATCACATTGCCAAGAACCACGCCTTTATTGATGGTAACAAACGCACGTCTGTTGGTGTAATGGAAGCTTTTTTACGAGTGAATGGCTACAACTTAGATTTATCCGATGATGAATTGTATGAATTAGCTTTAAAAGTATCTACAGATGAATTAGAAAAAACTGACGTAGCAAATATAATTGAATCTCATCTCATTACTTTTCAATTACAGATAGAAGAAGAGGATAATTGGTGTTAGGGTCAATAGCTATCACTATATTCTATAGCTATACAAGTCGGAAAATAGTAGTATACCGACATCGGGGCGAAACTAGCTCTAGACTAGGGATTGCACTTTTTTACTCCAATCCATTCTTAGCATATTATTTTTGAAATCCTTTATTAAAAATATGGGGTCGTTTTATATTTCTTAGTGAATTGATCACTTGATATTTTTTGGTTTTCGCAAAGTTATTCTAAATAACGTTTATTTTCAGCAAGCAATTTTTCTTCTTTGCGACGGGCGCGCTCTTCAAAATATTTCCTCTTAATAGCTATTTTTTCTTCCCTAGATTTAGCATCTTTTATACGCTCTTCTCTTTTAGAAAGAGTATATTCATCACAAAATTTAATACTTTCAAACTTGCTTAAATTTGTTGGTAAACTAGGTAATAACCTAACAAAATCTTCTTTGTTTACCAGTATGAAGAAGTCATTATAGCTTCCTTGTTGATGCCCCCATTTACAATAGTAAGTTGTATGGCTTATTTCATAAGCTGATTTTTCAAGTGGGCAAGCAATATATTCGCCTGTATCAAGAAATACAGGAAATTTAGGGCTTACAACTAATCCTATAGGTAAAGAAAGCTTTCTACTTATAGAAATACTAGAATATCCTACTAGCTTGAAATAAATATTACTGTCTTGATCAACTATGAGAATGGGTTTAACTTCTTCGGTAATTAACTGTTCTTTCCATTTATCATATAGACGATTATTAGTAGCATCAATAACCCAAATTAGTTTATTAGCATCACTACCGTAAAATAACTCTCTCTCTTCAATTTCAGCTTTACTCAAAGTCGAGTGTTGAAATTCAATAATTAAATTATTAATTTTTATGTCAGCACGATGGCTAACATCGTCTTTCTGGATTACTACTTCTCGACATTCTACAGGAAACAAACTTTGCCATCCCAAATGCCAAGCTGTCATTTCATACCACTGATCGCATTGTGTAAGGGTCTTGTGTGACCAATGATGCAGTTTTATGCCTCCACATTTAGCAATTACTTCTCCTTTGCAGCAAGGACAAAAACCTTTGATATTAGGTTTTGGAAGTATTTTATTTCCTGATTCATCCAGTGCGTAAAACATAATATACCTTTATTTTTCAGTGAAGATTAACAGTTACTACGGGAAATTAATGTATAAAATAATACATTAATTTATAAAATGCTGGGTTTTAATAAAATAAAAGCTGGAATTTCTATATAGCCAGTCTTTTCAAACCTTGTAACTTAGTTACATTTAGTCTTTGGTTGTATTTACTTTTATAAGAAAAGCATGAGCCTGACAGTTTAGTATAAATTTAGACGCTATGTGAGGTTTGATTGATGTATGATCCGCTAATGAGAAAGGTTATGGGAGATCAAGAGAAATTAATTAAGAGCCATAACGAAGTCTTGCAATACATTAATGATGATAAACAGAAAAAAGTAATCAGTTTCTTAAAGGATGTGCAAACCCGTACTTATGAAAAAACTAGGTCATATACAAATCTAATTATTGCTGCGGGTTACGCTGGCTTCTTTACTTTTTGGAAGTCTGCAAAGGATGATTTACCCAAAATAACAATGCTAAGTTCTGGGCTATTAATCGCAATTTCACTTTGCTTCTTTATTGGCTCCGAAGTATATAACATGATTAACTCTACACTTTATCAACGAAAGATAAATCAAATGTTGAGGGAGAATAACTCTGCAAATATAATCAATGATATTCAAAAATTTGAACAGGAACATGAAGCGAGAACTTACTCCATATGGTTTTGGTTGTTATTACCAACTATCATTACAGCTATCTTTGGAGCAATTCTTTTGATAGGGAGCTTTATTATAGAACTCTGGAATGAAATTAAGGTAATATTTCCAGAACTAAAGCTTTAAGTTTATCACAATGATTGAGCCTCTCAAATCTGCACTGTCATGTAGACCTCGCTCTTTCACTAAAACGCCAATAACAAACTTTATCGGTGATAGAATCTCAGTTTCCCACATAACAACGGGGCAATCGCATCTTTGACATTCAACTGAGGATTAGGCAATGCGATCACACTCACTCACCTGTGCTGGAATAAAGTATATATTTACTTTTGCTCTGGCTCCCATTCAAAAATTTGCACATCAAGTTCTTTGATAACTTGATATAAATCTCTTACTTGGCTACTTTTGCAAACAATAATAGCTTCACAATTTGGGTTTATACATTGACGATACAGAAGAACTTGCCCAATTGCTTTGAAGACCTCGGTTTTGTTGAGATGTAGTTTAATCTCATAGATTGCATTTCTTGTAACTACGTCTGCAATACCTGCTTGACAGGAGACTTGGCGCTCAACCTCTATTCGGGGTACAGCCGGGATACCTGCAAGTGCGATTCGTTCTGGAGAAACCAAATATTTCGGTGGATTCCAGGCTTCAGTAGAGTAACCCCTGATGGGGTTGAGTCCGCACTTTAATCCTCTACTGATGACAACTTGATACCCATGTAGGTGAGGTGAATTATAAAACCAAGTCCTACCACCCTGGTGCGGGGTTGAAAGCACGTAAACTACCAGAAAATGGTAGCCCCTACGGAGGAGAATGACTATCAAATCCGTAAAGCGGGGACGAAAGCGGATAAAGGTGATAATTGCTGAAAACACCAGCCGCAAGCAAGAGTTTATGGGGAGAGCAAGCGAAATGTCGTTGAGCCATCGTCATATCTCACCAAGGGATATAAGCTTGTGTTTCGGACACACCTTGGTTCGGAAATAACCGAAAGGGTAAGGACTGTTAGGTTCTTGCAACCGAAACAGCGCACTTCCTAGACCCCCGGTGGATAGGCATCCCCTAAAGACTCAAAACAATGGATATCAGGAACGAAGTAAACCAAATTATAACTCCTGTGGTGGTCGATACATAGGTAGGCGGTCAGGCTAAAAGTTTTATTTGGGAGGGATGGGTTAAGAAGCAAACGCCCAAACCGAAGTAACGGTTAAAGCCCGAAAAGGGATGGAGTAACGTCCGGGATAAGCAGACGTAACCCGCAATGTGCATAGAGCTAGGGGTGTAAGTAGCAATGAATATGCCTAAGTCAGATTCAATTGAGAATACTGAGGGATGGAGAAATATAAATTGGCGCAAAGTCGAGAAATACGTCTTCAAGTTGCAAAAACGCATCTACGCCGCTTCGCGTTGTGGTGATATCAAGCGAGTCCGTAAACTTCAGCGAATTTTAATGAGGTCTTGGTCGAATAGGGTACTAGCGGTAAGAAGGGTAACGCAAGATAACCAAGGTAAAAAGACGGCAGGAGTGGATGGGGTAAAATCCTTATCCCCAGAAGCACGTCTCAACCTAGCAAAAGGGCTAAGAATAAATGGTAAATCCAAACCAACACGTAGAATTTGGATACCCAAACCAGGGAAAACTGAAAAACGCCCGCTTTCAATACCCACTATGTTTGACCGCGCCCTACAAGCCGCAGTCAAAGCTACCTTAGACCCAGAATGGGAGGCTCGATTTGAGGCATCCAGTTATGGGTTTCGACAAGGTAGGTCATGCCACGATGCCATTAAACATATCAAAAACTGCATAGTATCAAAAGCTAAATTTGTACTAGATGCAGATATTTCGCAATGTTTTGACCGCATTGATCAGAAAGCATTACTTTTGAAACTAAACATGAAGGGAAAAGTTAAGCAACAAATAAAAGCTTGGCTTAATTCTGGAGTCATAGATTCAGGAGAACTGATAGCTACAAATTCTGGCACACCCCAAGGTGGGGTAATTTCGCCATTATTAGCTAACATTGCTTTACATGGTTTAGAAGACCTGATTAATCAAGAATTTCCGGCTAATAAAAGTGGGAAGGTAAGAGGGTCAAAAACCAAATTCGGCTATAAAATCTGCCAACCGACCTTCATTAGGTATGCGGACGATTTCATAGTTTTACACGAATCACGAGCGGTCATTAATCGGTGTGAGGAAATCATCAGAATTTGGCTCAAAGGTATTGGCTTAGAACTGAAACCAGAAAAGACCCGTGTAGCACATACACTGCACCCAGATTTAAGTGAAGATGGTCAAGCAGGATTTGATTTTCTGGGACACCATATTCAGCATAAAAAAGTGGGTAAATACCGAGAAAACAAAAATAGTTTCGGTACTCGTCTTGGTTTCATTACCCTCATTACCCCTTCAAAAAAGGCGATTGATGCTCACAAAAATAAGATGAAAAGCATCATCATAAAATGTAAGTCACGTTCCCAAGCGGAACTAATTAAAGAACTTAACCCTATTATTAGGGGATGGGCTACATTTTATAGAGTTTCAGACGCTGGAACTGTTGGGGATTTCGCCCGGTTAGATAGAATAACTTATCTTCGTCTAAGAAGATGGGCTAAAAGACAAACCGGAAGTATTTATCACGGTCATCAAAAGTATTGGCATACCATAGGCGACAACCATTGGGTATTCACAACTAGACCAGATAGTAACGGATTAAAGTTATTATCACATATCGAATTTCACTCCAGTGTTAACGATTATGTAAAAGTTAGAAGTGATAAAAGTCTTTATGATGGTGACACTATCTACTGGAGTTTAAGGTTAAGTAATCATCCCAATTTACCTACTACTAAAAGGAACCTCCTTAAGCAACAGAAAGGTAAATGTATGGGATGTGGCTTAAATTTTCTTGAAGGTGATTTATTGGAGATTGACCACATCAAACCCCTGAGTTGTGGAGGTAAAAAGGAATGGAACAATCTTCAATTACTGCACCGTCATTGCCACGATGTCAAAACTGCCACTGATGGTAGTCAGAAGTCCCTGCATGACAATAGGGAAACACATTGAGTAGCCGTGTGAAGGGACAACTTTCATGCACGGTTTCGGATGGGAGGGGTGGAACAGTAATGTTCCCCTCGACCCTAACATTGGGACACGTTGTAAACAAATGTTGCAGAAACCAATTTTGCAATTTACTAACTTGCCCAAAAATGGTACTAAGACATTCAAATTTTTGCACACTAAAATCAACTCTTCACGCGATTCAGTCTCTCCAACTTGCCCATAAAGGGGAGAAAGTAGCGAAGCTGCTATCAGCCGCCATGCAACGGCTGAAAACGCTACCCAGAAAGAGTTTCATCAAAATTTTTCAACTTTTACCCCATAAATGGTTGTTTTAGGGGATGTTTTCCCGGGGAGTGGCGCGCTCGAACTGGTGTTAAAACAACGCAAAATCAAGCATTTGCAAGCATCTGCGTAACATAACTTTACAACATGTCCCAATTTGCGCGTATCCCGGCTGAATCCCACTTACTTGTACACCCCTGAAAAGATAATTGCAGCCTTTATTCCTTTGCATAAAGTAGCAAACAACTATAGATATATACTCATGATGATTTGTGCATCACACAATTGTGGTATTGCCGATGACAAAGTTGGTTGTTCTAAAGCTAGATGGCAATTTACAGCAGGGTGTACGGGTAACGCTTTCAATTGCGACTGAAGGTGTTAGTCCCCATAAAGAAATCACTGGTAATCTACCCCCAATTGCTCCTTTACAAACAACAATTGACGAGTGGCGATCGCACTATCGTAGTTTAGGGAGTTCTCCTCGCGGTATCAAAGCTATAAAAGTTACTTACGATGGTTCTATTGCCCAGAAGCACGAAGATTGTAAAAATTCCGCAACTGAGTTACAAAAGCAACTAAACAACTGGCTGCTTTCGGAGTCTTTTCGCCCTATCCGGGAGAGTTGGTTAAAGGAATTACAAGAAAAAGAATTGGTGCGGGTGCTAATTCGCACATCTAGTCAGCAGTTGCGACAAATACCTTGGCATCTTTGGGATTTAGTGGAAGAATATCCCAATGCCGAACTAGCTTTGAGTGCAACCGATTATCAAAAACCTATCATAGCGAAAACCCCTACCAAAAGAGATCAAGTCAAAATTCTGGCGATTTTGGGCAACAGTACTGGTATTGATATCGAAACAGACCGAAAGTTGCTCAACAGCTTACCTGATGCCGATGTCACTTTTCTAGTACAGCCCCAACGTCACGAAATCAACGATTCCTTATGGGAAAGACCTTGGGATATCCTGTTTTTTGCAGGTCATAGTCAAACTGTGGGAGATAGTGGTCGAATATACATTAATGAGAACAAGGAAAGCTTAACTACTGATGACCTCAAATATGGCTTGAAAAAGGCTATTAGCAATGGGTTAGCTGTAGCAATTTTCAATTCCTGTGATGGTTTGGGATTAGCATCTGAGTTAGAAACGCTACATATTCCCCAAATTATTGTCATGCGGGAACAAGTGCCAGATGAAGTAGCACAGGTATTTTTAAAGCATTTTTTGGAGGATTTTGCTTCCGATGGTAAGTCCTTATATCAAGCAGCAAAGGAAGCCAGGTTAAAGTTGCATGGACTTGAGGATAAATATCCTTGTGCTTCTTGGTTGCCAGTAATTTGTCAAAATACGGGTGCAACCCCACCAAGTTGGTTAGATTTAGGTCGCCGTCCCACCGAAATTAGTCCCTATCGCGGTTTGTTTGCGTTTAGGGAAGAGGATGCAGAGTTCTTTTTTGGACGGGAATCTTTCACCCAGATGTTGATAGATGCGGTGCAAAATCAACCCTTGGTTGCGGTGATTGGTTCTAGTGGTAGTGGTAAATCTAGTGTGGTGTTTGCTGGTTTGGTGAAGTGTCTGCGAGATGCTGGTAACTGTCATATTGTTGACTTTCGTCCCGGTTCCAGACCTTTGTTTAATCTGGCAACTGCCCTTGTTGACCAAAAAGAAACCAATTTTAATCGAGATTATCATCAAAAAGGGTCTCAAATATTGCCACCTGTACTTAGCCGCACAGAACGCTTGCGGGAGATTAGAAATCTTGCCAGCGACCTGGGGCAGTGTGAAAATGGGTTGCGGGATGTGGTGGATGATATCCTCTCTGTTGACCCCAACCAGCGTTTATTGCTAGTTGCCGACCAATTTGAAGAACTTTATACCCTTTGCAGAGATGCACAAGAGCGCAAAGCTTTCTTAGATAGATTATTAGAAGCAATCTCTTCCTGTGGTAATTTTACTTTTGTCATCACTCTCAGGGCAGACTTTTTAGGACAAGCATTGTCTTATCGTCCCTTTGCTGATGCCTTGCAGTATGCAGACTTAAAACTGGGTCCAATGACGGATGAGGAGATGCAAGCAGCAGTAGAAAAACCTGCGGCGTTGCTGGGGGTGACAATTGAGGAGGGGCTTGTTGAACGCATTCTTTCTACGGTGAGTACAGAACCAGGGGATTTACCTTTATTGGAGTTTGCCCTCACTCAACTGTGGGCAAAACAACTTGATGCCCAGTTGACCCATGCTGCTTATGATGAAATTGGCGGAGTAGAAGCAGCATTGGCTCGTTATGCGGATGAAGCATATAACAAGTTGAATTTTGAGGAAAAAGAAAGGGCGCAGCGAATTTTTATCCAACTGGTGCATCCAGGAGAAGGAACGGAGGATACTCGCCGTGTAGCTACCCGCGCTGAGGTGGGTGAGGAAAATTGGGATTTGGTAACCCGCTTGGCGGATGCTCGTTTGGTAGTTACTGGACGGGATGAGAAAACAGGTTTAGAAACTGTAGAGGTTGTCCATGAGGCTTTGATTCGCAGTTGGGGACAATTACATCAGTGGATGCAGCTGGATCGGGATTTTCGCCAATGGCAAGAACAATTGCGGGTAGCAATGCGTACTTGGGAGAGTAGTGGTTGTGACGAAGGGGCATTGTTACGAGGAAAACCACTGGCTGATGCTGAATATTGGCAAAGTCAACGTTTTTTAGAATTGAGTTCGCAGGAGAGGAGTTTTATTGGGCTGAGTGTGGAATTGCGGGAGCGAGAGAGCAAAAAACAAAAGCGCAGACGACAATTTACTATCTTAGGACTTACTGGAGGCTTGTTTGTAGCTTTGGGATTGGCAGGATTGGCAGGTGTTGGCTGGTGGCTTACAGAATTGCAAAGACAACAAACCATCAACGGTCTTATCGCCGCCTCCCAAGAACTGTTTGACTCAAATCAAGAATTTGATGCCCTACTGACCTGCATCAATGCAGGCAAGCAACTCAAACAGGCAGCATTCGGGGTAAATTCCGATATGCAGTTTCGGGTTAAAGTTGCATTGCAACAAGCAATTTATGGGGTGAAAGAACGAAACCGCTTGGAAGGGCACAAAGCTGGTGTTTTTCATATTACCTTTAGTCCTGATGGACGACTGCTTGCTTCTGGTAGCCGTGATACTACTATCAAACTTTGGGATACTGCCACAGGCAAAGAAATTCGCATATTGACTGGGCATAAGGATACAGTAACTTTTGTTAGTTTCAGTCCGGACGGGCGGTTACTAGTTTCTGCCAGTAACAGTGACAAAACTGTTAAACTCTGGGATATCTCTACTGGTAAAAATATCTTCACTTGGAATGGATATCAATCTGACGGCAATGGCAATAAAGGTGTAAGTTTTAGCCCGGATGGGCGACTACTGGCTTTTGGCAGTACAGGGAACACCATCCAACTTTGGGATATTTCCACTCGTCGGCTAATAGCTACCTTTACCGGACATAGAGATACAGTCAATGGCGTAAGTTTCAGCCCGGATGGGCGACTACTGGCTTCTGCTAGTGGTGATGCTACTGTCAAACTCTGGGATATTGCCACAGGCAAACAAATATCCACCTTGACTGGACATCAAGCTTGGGTCTTTGGTGTAAGTTTCAGCCCGGATGGACGAATACTGGCTTCTGGCGCTGATGGCGGCGGCATTAAACTGTGGGATGTTGCCACACGCAAAGAAATTGGCAATCTCTTTGGTTTTAAAGGTAGAGTGACAAACCTCAGTTTCAGCCCTTCAGGGCAACAGTTGGTTGCTAGCGGTTTTAACAATGCTATCAAACTGTGGAATGTGGCTACACGCCAAGAAATATCTACCTTGACTGGACATCGCGATAATGTCAACAGTGTCAGTTTCAGTCCTGATGGGCAATGGTTAGCTTCTGCTAGTAGCGACCATAGTATCAAGCTTTGGTATATCGCCCAGCGTCAAGAAATCAAGACTCTTTATGGAGGTAACGTTAATGTTAGTAGCGTTAGTTTCAGCCCGGATGGGCGGCTGCTGGCTTCTACTAGTAAGGAGGACAACAGAGTCAAACTATGGGATGTCGTAACTTATAAAGAAATCCCTAACAATATCCAGCATAGTTATTGGATTGAAAGTGTAAGTTTTAGCCCCGATGGCAGAAAGTTAGCTTCCGGTAGTTGGGATAACACCGTTAAACTGTGGAATGTTGCTACTGGTAAAGAAATCCCTAGTAACATGCAGCACAAAGGTTGGGTTACAAGTGTAAGTTTCAGCCCTGATGGGAAAAAGTTAGCTTCTGCTAGTTGGGACAATACAGTAAAACTCTGGGATGTTGCCACAGGCAAAGAACTTAAGACCCTTTTAAGTCATAGCAGTGTAGTCTTTAGCCACAGTTTTAGCCCTGACAGACGACTACTAGCTTCTGCTAGCAACGATCAAACTATTAAACTGTGGGATGTCGCTACAGGCAAAAAACTTGATACCCTCACCGGATTTAAGACCGAACGTGGGAGCGTCAGTTTCAGCCCTGACGGAAGACTGCTGGCTTTTGGTGGCGACAAAACCATCGTATTATGGGATGTTGCCACCCGCAAAGAAATAGCTACCCTTACCGGACACAAGGCTGAGATTTATAGCATCAGTTTTAGCCCCGATGGCCGGCTACTGGCATCAGCTAGCAAAGACCGTAATATAATCCTTTGGGATGTTACCACCCGCAAAGAAATCAACCTCTTCAATGCAAGGGCTGAGATTTATAGCATCAGTTTTAGCCCCAACGGGCGACAACTAGCTTCCGGAAGTGCCTCTGGAAAGGTAATTTTGTGGAATTTAGAAAAATCGAATTCAACTCTTGAAGCTCTACTAGCACAAGGTTGCAATTGGCTGCATAGCTATCTGGAAAATAACCCCAATGTTAGCGACAAGCAACTCTGTAATGGAATTGATGTTGCTAAATAATCGTAGTTCACCAACGAATGAAAAACGAGTAAGGCGTTTATCAAGTTCAAAAATTAAAATGCAATTTAGGCAGTAGTCAAAACTGTTATTTCAAACTCTTTTAGGCAAATTTCAAAATCAATCTATTATCCAAGCTAAATAAACAACATAAAAGTACCCGTTAGGGTACTTTTTTTGATGTAATTTTTTCGGAATAAAGTACCCTAACAGGTAATAGCATTTCATCTAAATTTATGCTGAATATAAGACCTAAAGTGACTTTTGAGACTTTATAAACTTTTGTTAAAAATTAGCTGTTTTTCAGATAAAGAGGTTTTTTATTAACCGAGTAATGTGTAGACAAACCTCCGATTTATCTCATCATAAAACTTGTAAATTCAAGGAAATTCAGTATGAATACACGTCAATTAGATTTACTTTTACCCATAGGATGCAAGCTTTATGCTATTGCAATGCATAATGAAAAGTTGGTGCGATTCTTGTCCTGACTCATATTAACTTCTTGTTTATTTGAAAGTGACATCAAACTGTTTGGTGTTCTAATTCTCCATATACCGCCATTGTATAATCTCGTTAGGTAGCAAAGTTCGACCATGATAGCGATTGCATACTTTGGGGAGAAAGTAGCGAAGCTGCTATGAGCCGCCATGCAACGCCTGAAAACGCTACCCAGAGAGAGTTTCATCAAAATTTTTCAACTTTTACCCGAAAATGAGATTTTGACCAATTAGATGCACACTTAAAGCTGTACCATTTAAACCTCACTGATTTTTACAGCCTGAAACCCTCATAGCTACGTTACTAAATGCAGTACCAAATAGCCTAAAGGTCAATTGGTACTGCAAAAACAAGCGAGTTCTGAGATTTTCGGGTTAAAGAGCTATTTTATTTCTGTAACTTATATGTGATAAGACTTTCAGCCGTTGCGTGGCGGCTCATGACAGGCTCGCTACTTTTACCCCACTTTAGGTTAGATCTCAGTCATATTGAAAGGATTCAAAACAATAAATATTCAGAAAAACTATGAGCGATATTTTATTAATTAATGCTGAAACTCAGACCCAAAACCTATTGATGAAATGCTTAGAAAATGCAGGATTTCAGGTTGTTGGCACAGAAAATAATATTGTTAGTGTTCAGCTAGCACAGAATAAATTGTCTAGCAGTGAGGAAATTACAAACTTAAATACTCCTCAGTTCATATTTCCAAATATTCCCCGAATACGTGAGGTTTTCGAGTTCATTGAATTGAATTATCATGAAAATATTCGCCTAAAAGAAGTAGCTCAAGCAGTTGGTTATTCCTCAGCTTACTTAACCGATTTAGTGCGAAAACTTACCGGGAAAACGGTCAATAATTGGATTATTGAGCGCCGACTAGCAGCTGCAAGCTCCTTACTTTTAGAAACTAATGATTCTGTTGAGCAGATTGCTTTAAAAGTAGGCTATAAAAATATCAATCATTTTTATTGTCAGTTTCGCGATTACTATCAAAATACTCCCCGTGCTTGGAGAGAGACACAGCATTGTAAAGTAGCTTAAAACTAATATTACAACCATTAGAAGATATTCCTAGTGAAACAAGTCTTATATTTTATAATTCTGACGCTTTTTTAGCTTAACGTTACTGTAGCATTGATAATTGAGAGTGAAAATTCCTCAATTATCAAGACCTCAATTTGATATTTACCAAGTTATGAATTATTATTGCAGCAGTGAGTAATTGTTTCGGCAGTTGCTCAGTGCTTATTTTTTATAATATTTTTCAAATTTATACTGGGATTACTCCGAGATTTACTCGCTTACAAAAACTCCCCCACTGATGAAGCCGCAGAAAAACTCCGATCTGAATTCTGGCAGCTTTTCGACTCCGACAGTGGTTATCAGCAGTTGGATGAACGAAAACGATTAAGAGCAGCAAAAAGTTTGGAGTTGCTTAATGTTTTAGAGCATCCTGAATTACCATTGCATAACAATCCCGCTGAGTTATTTGCTAGAACAATGGTGCAGCGGCGTAATATTAGCTATGCAACTAAAACTACTGAGGGAACCAAATCTTGGGATACTTTTATGTCTCCTGTTGCTACTACTCGTCAGTTGGGAATCAGTTTTTTTGAATATGTGCATGAGCGGATTTATCATCGAATAATAGTCCCCTCTTTCGCCACTATTATTCGGGCGAAATCTTCTTCTAATCCCTTTAGTTGGTCATGGCAACAAGAATCAATGTCTCCCCCAACTTATTGAGCCGATACCTTTTGACAGTCTTAAATATTTGATTTTTTATTTTGAGAATAATCTAAAAATACTTAATAACTCATTATTAGTTTATCTGAAAATACTTAATTACCAATAATATTGCATCAAATTACTATGTATATATGGAAAGCCAAGAGAACAAGCAAATCAGCTAGAAAATTATTTGATAATCTATGAATTAAAATTTAATTCCTATGATTATTAATTAAAAGCTTTCCTGTAAATAACTTTTACATTGCCCATCTCGGTGCAATGCCTTCAACAATCAACATTAAAGATTAGGTACAAAACTATGTCACAAGAAATTCTGGATGCTCACAACAGGTATCGTGCAGAAGTAGGCGTTCCTTCTTTACAGTGGTGTGATAATTTGGCAAATCAGGCTTACAGTTGGGCAAGTCAATTAGCCTCAACAAAAAGATTTGAGCATAGCCACACACAAGGTCAAGGAGAAAACCTATGGAAGGGGACAGCTAAAGCATTCTCTTTTACTCAAATGGTGGATTCCTGGGGCCGAGAAAAGCAGTACTTTGCGGGAGGCATCTTTCCTAATGTTAGTACAACTGGCAACTGGGCAGATGTAGGTCACTATACGCAAATTGTGTGGAAAGACACCAGCAAAGTTGGATGTGGCTGGGTTGATGGACCTGATGGCAACTGTTATCTTGTTTGCCGCTACGTGAGTCCTGGTAACTTTATAGGTCAGGCTGCTTTCTAATACTCAATAAAAATTTTTGGATCTTCATTACTTCTTATGCTAAAAACGCCTGTAAATTAACTTAAAAACCTTGCTGGGGAATAATAACAGCCGTTATTCTTAGCATTTTATGCTTAGTTCGGAAATTTACGCTATAGCTGCCTGTAAGGTTTGATTTTCAAGGGAAGTTACGGACTTTATTTAAAATTCCAGCATAAGACGTACCGAAGAACCAAATTTTTAGGGGTGCGATTTCCTTGAGGAAGCTCCAAAGGATTACGCAAAAAAGCACTTGATCTCAAAGAATTACCAAGCACGCTTATATGTAGATAACTCAAGTTCACAACTTGGGTTATCTTTGTAAATTGTTAAATCAAGTCATCAAGCTGCCTTGTTAAAAGGAGATGTTGAAGGGGCAAGCTTGGAAGGGAAACGTCGCAGTCGCAGTATTGCCAGCAGTAGCAGTAGTACCAAAGGTGGGCATAGTAAAGGCAAGAGTCCATCAAAGAAAGCCAAGCATGAGAAAGGAGATGCGCGTAGAAAACAGGATCAAGATGTCAACCCCAAGTGGCAGGAATATAAGAAAAATGGAGGCAGATTAGCCAAGAACGCGTGGGAAAATCAAGGTATGCCAAAACGCGATTAAGTAAGGCGATCACTCTTGCTGTAGGGACTGTGTAAAAAGTCAAGCGAGCGCTCATGCATGAGGGTTGATAAGAGAGCAATGTCTGTTCTCAAGAGTGCGTGCCATTATTTGCTGGTTCAACTTGACCTTGGACAAAACATTTTTTAGGAGTTCTCAGTCGAGTCAGGTGGAGATGAGATTTGTATATCTCTTATGAGGTATATATTCCCTACCCTTATACATTTCGTCAAAACAAGAACTTCTATAAGCAAACTCTTTAGAAACAAACAAAAGGAACAATATGCTTTTATTTTTTACAATGGCACTAGATGAAACCTCAGAACTCAATAGAGGTAGATTATTTCTAGTAGATGAAACCGAAGGAATTGTTGGCAGATGGGTTGCGATAAGTAGCACTGCGGATAAACAAGGGGTAAAAGATTGGAATGTTCGTGGTGGTGTAATACCTCCTACTTATGAATTAAGCTCACCATTACCTTTTTACTCCGTTACAGTTAACCCTGTAGACCTCAGAAACGTCAAAGGAGTAGAAGGTAATGGTTACGCCATTACACCATTTGAAGTCACAACCATTGGTGGAGGAACCCGTTCTGACCTGCTAATTCATAAAGATGCAAATGTGCCAGGAAGTATGGGCTGCATTGTGTTACCTGAATCAGAATTCACAGATTTTGAGGAAGTTTTTCAAAAACATTGTCAAGGGCAAAATACGGTCAAACTTCTCGTTGGCTATACTTATTAGGAGAAAATAAGTATGAAACTCCAAGATATTCTAAAGCTTGATAAATCTCTTGAGTTTGACTATTTACGTCAAGACCAAGAGTTAGCAAAGCAAGTTCAAATCCGCCTGATTGATCTAAAATTAGTTTCAGGAGTTGCTGATGGACTGTATGGACCTCGCACTAAAGCTTCTTTAGAAAACTTTGCCCGTGCTTTTGACTTACTCGATATTTTGAACGCGGAATTTGCTGTCAAACTGATTGAAGTTAAGGAAGTTCCTAATCTCTCGGTTCAAATTTCCGCAAAACTACCTCAATGCGGAATTGAGTTAATCAAATATTTTGAAAGCTGCTTTCTTGATGCATATCCTGACCCTTACACAAAATGCGAACCGATCACAATTGGGTGGGGGTCAACCAAGAAACGCGATGGCAGCCCGTGGTATCTTGGGGAGAGTATTTCTCAAGAAGAAGCTTTGGAGCTTTTGATTTATCAGTTGGAAAATAATTACTTACCTGATTTAGAAAAAATACCTTGTTGGCATCAACTAAATACTAACCAACAAGGAGCGTTACTTAGCTTTAGCTACAACTTGGGAAGTAAATTCTTTGGTGCCCCTGGCTTTAATTCCATTACCAGAGTTTTAGAAAGTCGTAATTGGTCTGAAATCAAAGAGACTTTCATCAAATACCGTAACCCTGGAACGAATGTAGAGGAAGGACTTTTGGCACGAAGGCAGGCTGAGGCTGAACTATTTTTAACACCTGTAGCGTAACTGGTATTCTAGCTAGAATTCTTCTATTATTCTAAATTGAATAATAGACATAACAGGGGTGTAGAAGCCATTCAACCTCTGTTTAGCTTACGTTATATTGTATCGCTACTCGCAAGCGAAGTTGTCTCAATTACCAAACACGCTTATATGTAGATAACTCAAGTTCACAACTTAGGTTATCTTTGTAAATTGTTAAATCAAGTCATCAAGCTGCCTGGTCAAAGCACCTTGCAAATCAACGCGGTTATCGTCATAAATAATCACAGTCCTGGGGTCGGAATGGCGGCTTAATTTTTGAGTAGCCCGAATATTGCCATTATTTTGGTTGAGCGCTTCAGTTATAGCGCTATGCCTTACCCGGTGGGGACTCATCTGTTTTTCAATCCCCGCCAACTTGCAATATTTGACAACAATTAAACGTATAGCTTCCCCAGTTAACCTATTACCAAACCTTACCGGGTCAAGGGAAATAAAAATTGGTTCGTTGGGCTTATCAGCAGCATTAGATGCTTGCAACCAATCAGAAATTGAAGCAGCAGTTTTTTGAGAAATTGTCACCAACTCCCGTTCCCCATTGCGTCCCTTACCACTAACCTCGATTTGACATCTAGCATATTTAAAATGCTTCACATCCAAACTGGGAATCTCCCCGCGCCGCAGGGCATTACTCCACAACAACCGCATAATGGAATAATCGCGCTTCCCCCCCAAAGTCGAAGTATCGATCGCCTCAAATAGCTTAATCACCTCCCTTACCTCTATCCCCTTAGTATCCCGATAGGGTCTAACTTTCTCATTTTTAATCACTTCCAGGTCGTAATTGCAGATGTCAAAAATCTGCCCCATTTCCACCAAAGATTTTATCGCGCTAATTCTGCGGTTAATCGTCGCTGGCGCTAAACCTTGCTCGAAAAGATGGTTGCGGTAGGCGACCACTACCGCGATCGCCTGCGTTTTGGACAGCAATAAAAATTCGCGGGCCAGGTCTGATGTTAATTCACGACCGGGAGCAATGAGACTAAAGAAATTTCGCAAGTCATGAGAATAAGCCCTGCGGGTGTGTTCGGAGCGTTTTTGCGTCAGTAAAACTTCGAGAATTTGTTTACTATCGCTCTGTGTAATTGCACTGCCATAGGTGATTGAGCGGAGCGTGATGATACCAGACATAGACGAAAACCGTTGATTTATAAGGCTTGTGTGCGTTAAGTGCTTGTTAAAACGTGCATTCTCACAACCACTTTACATTACGATTAACTTTATTTTCCGCGCATCGGTGATAGGTTAAGATAAAGCGCATTTTGTCAATCAGTTAAAATACTCAAAATAAATTAGATGGTAATGATAATCGTGCGGGTGGGAGGGGAAGGAGGCGAGC
>NZ_JACJTU010000042.1 GCF_014698835.1 Nostoc paludosum FACHB-159
AGTAATCCTGACCAACCTACGAATACAAAGCGATCGCGCTTGAGCCAGTCGTCTACTACGTCAAACCACCCTCTTGTACTTGGGGCGCGTCCAACTGCGATGGTCATCGGACTAAAATCCTCTTTTTTTACTAAAATTGCAACGTTTTTGAACCAGCGCCACCTTAAAGCTTTGCTTTCTCAGCGACTGCTGTGAGGAATTAACGTTTTTTTGACAATTTCAACAGCCTATAAAGCTACTGAATTTCTGAGAACTTGCTGTCTAGTGAAGTCAGCATTTCTCAGAGCTATGCCATTACACGTACCACTGGCTAGTAACTTAGCTTGTGGTAACTTAATGATTCTTAACTTATCATATTAGTTCGGTTTTGGCCAGACACACGCAAGCGGATCGGGTATTCAACACGAACGTATATTTATATATGAATATCAGAATTTTTACAATTTGACACAAGTTTTCTCAGAAATCTAAACAATTGTAATTGGGAATTGGGCATAGGGTATGGGGCATTGGGCATTGGGAGTTAGGAGTGGGGAGTTAAGAGTTAGGAATTTTCTCCTCCTCATCCCCATCCGCCATGCCCTATGCCCCATGCCCTAATCCAGTTGCAATATATCCCGATTCAATGGCAGACTTTTAAAGAGAGTATCTCACAGGCAATGGTAGTTCAATGACGGCATCAACAACGATTAACAAAGGCGATCGCCTGCTACATCAAAACGTTCTCGGTTCTCGTCGGTTTAGTAACTACTGGTGGGCAACTATCGTTACCTTAGGAGCAACAGGCTTTCTACTGGCTGGCATATCCAGTTACCTAAAAATTAATTTACTCATAGTTACCGATCCAACTCAACTGATATTCCTCCCTCAAGGATTGGTGATGGGATTATATGGCACTGCTGGCTTGCTACTAGCCACGTACTTATGGTTAGTGATTTTATGGGATGTGGGAGGCGGTTACAACGAGTTTAATCAGGAAACCGGGACATTTAAAATATTTCGTTGGGGATTTCCTGGCAAAAACCGTCGCATTGAAATTGATGGTCGCATAGAAGATGTTCAGTCTGTGCGAATAGCTGTCAAAGAAGGTATTAATCCCCTTCGTGCCCTCTATCTCCGCGTTAAAAATCGGCGAGATATACCCCTAACAAGGGTTGGACAACCATTATCTTTAACAGAGTTAGAAACAGAAGGCGCAAAGCTAGCTCGCTTTTTGGGAGTATCGTTAGAAGGGCTTTGAGGGACTGGGTACTGGGGACTGGTGACTGGGGATTAGGGGATGGGGAGTAGGAGTGGGGAGATGAGGGAGACAAACCAACTCAAAATTCAAAATTCACGCATTAAAAAACTTCTGCCTTCTGCCTCCTGCCTTCTGCCTCCTCTTTATCCAATGCTCAATTCCCTTTAAAAGGATAAGATACTTAAGTTGAATCAGTAACTAGCAATGCGGTTGAAAATTTCACAATTTTTGCTTTCTGTTGCGATCGCCAGTGCCTTGATGTTGGGAGCATGTTCAACACAGCAAGTCGCTTCTAATAGCACTTCTTCCCCAACATCGGCAGCTACCTCAAACGCAAGTGAGGCAACTACTAAGACAACTACTGAAGCAACGCCTGTATCTCAAAGTACTAATGAGAGTGTTCCTGGATTCGCCAATTTACCAAGGCTCGAAGGCAAGGCTACTGTAGTACTTACAGTTAAAGGCTCACCGATTACTATCGAAGTAGACGGTACAAATGCCCCAATTACAGCTGGCAACTTTGTAGATTTAGTGCAAAGAGGTGTCTACAATGGCTTAGCTTTCCATAGAGTCGAACGCGGAACTCCAGAACAACCCCAGCCTTTTGTGGTTCAAGGCGGCGACCCTCAAAGCAAAGACCCAAATTTTCCCGTAGATCAATTGGGAACGGGTAGTTATATTGACCCAAAAACGGGAAATGCTCGCTATATACCCTTAGAAATTAAGCCAAAAGGCTCAAATACACCGATTTACAATCAAACATTTGATGCTACTGCTCAACCGGTTGTATTGCCCCATAAGCAAGGTGCGGTAGCAATGGCGCGATCGCAACAACCAGACTCTGCTTCTTCACAGTTTTATTTTGCTCTAGCAGATATAGGATTCCTGGATGGTAAATACGCAGTATTTGGCAATGTTACTCAAGGCTTTGATGTAGTCAACAAAATTCAGCAAGGCGATCGCATTGACTCTGCTAAAGTTACCCAAGGTGCCGAAAATTTGAAAACACCAGCACAGTAAGAGGATAGAAAGCAGAGGGGACAAGGAGAATAATTCATCACTCTTGTAGAGACGCGATTCATCGCGTCTCCTAATTCCCAAATTTGTGAAAGTAGTTGTTACTGGTATTGGTCTAGTTTCTGCTTTGGGTGGAAGTTTAGAGGAAAGTTGGCAAAATTTGCTAGCAGGTAAATCTGGAATTAGATTACTTCAACCATTTCCAGAACTTAGACCATTTCCTATGGGTTTGATTGGTCAAAAGCCAACTGATTTGGCAATGCTAACTCAGTTGGTTGTTACTTCTGCTTTGCAAGATGCTGGCTTATTTCCACCTTTAGCGGATTGTGCTGTAGTTATTGGCTCAAGTCGCTCTCATCAAGCATCTTGGGAAGTCTTGGCGCGGCAGATGTATGAGGACACAGCCACTGAAAAAGACGCACAGAATTTCTCCTCGTCCCCGCGTCCCCGTGTCCCCGCGTCATGTTTAGAAAATTGGCTTGATACATTGCCTCACATGAACGCTATCGCCACTGCGCGACAAATTGGTGCGTCTGGGATAGTCTTGGCGCCAATGGTAGCTTGTGCTACTGGAATTTTATCTATTGCCCAAGCAGCTTTACTTATACAAACTGGGCAATGTCAAAGAGCGATCGCAGGCGCAGTGGAAGCACCAATTACACCTTTGACTTTGGCAGGATTTCAGCAGATGGGTGCTTTGGCAAAAACTGGCGCTTATCCTTTTGATGTCCATCGAGAAGGCTTAGTTTTGGGCGAAGGCGCAGCTGTGTTTGTCTTGGAATCAGCAGAGTTGGCAAAACAGCGTCAAGCAAAAGTGTATGGTGAAATTCTCGGTTTCGGCTTAACCAACGACGCATATCATACTAATTCTCCCGAACCTGAGGGAAAAAGTGCGATCGCTGCTATCAAACAATGTCTAGAACGTAGTTGTTTATCGCCAGCTGATATTAATTACATTCATGCTCATGGCACAGCTACCCAGCTAAATGACCAAATGGAGAGCATGGTAATCCAGCATTTGTTTCCCCAAGGCGTAGCAGTTAGCTCCACTAAGGGAAGCTCAGGTCATACACTTGGAGCATCTGGAGCCTTAGGTATGGCATTTTCGCTGATGGCTTTAAAGCATCAAATATTACCGCCTTGCGTTGGCTTGCAACAACCAGAGTTTGATTTAAACTTAATTACAGCAGCAAATCTCAGTAATATTAGCCATGCTTTATGTTTGAGTTTTGGCTTTGGTGGACAGAATGCAGCGATCGCTTTAGGAAAGCGATTGTCTAATGGCAACTTTTAATGCATATCTTCTTCAAGAAAACTGTAACAAAAACTACAAAATTCCTATTTTTCTAAAAAAGAGGGTAAGCTAGGCAATATATAAGATCCGGTTCGCGCAAAGACCGCGATTGGGAGAAAATTTTATGACTTTAGCATCTGTGTTGCCGTTGGAACCTGCTTCTCCAGCGCATATTTGTCCATTCGATCAAGCCTGTAGTTACCTCGAAGCTGCGGCTAAGGAATTAAGGTTAGATCCGGGATTGATAGAAATTCTCAGCCATCCACGCAAAGTGGTAACAGTTTCAGTTCCTGTGAAACTAGATAACGGAGAAATAAAAGTTTTCGCTGGACATCGGGTGCAGCACTCTGATGTTTTAGGCCCCTACAAAGGTGGAATACGTTATCATCCGGCTGTGACATTGCGGGAAGTTTCAGCCCTAGCAATGCTAATGACTTGGAAATGTGCCCTATTGGGTATTCCTTACGGTGGCGGTAAGGGTGGTATTGCGATCGATCCAAAACGTTATAGTGTTGGGGAACTAGAACGGATCAGCCGTCGTTATATCAGCGAGTTAATTAAAGATATTGGGCCTTCCGTCGATATTCCTGCACCAGACATGGGTACTTCTGCCCGTGAAATGGCTTGGATGATGGATACTTACTCCGTGAATGTCGGTCATGCTGTACCAGGGGTTGTCACTGGGAAGCCGCTTTCTGTCGGTGGTTCCAGAGGACGGGAAATGGCAACTGGGCGCGGGGCGATGATTATTGTACGAGAAGCGCTAGCAGACCAAGGTAAATCTTTGGTGGGAGTGCGAGTAGCCATCCAAGGTTTTGGTAATGTTGGCGGTGCGGCAGCTGAATTACTATATGAAGCGGGAGCGAAAATTATCGCTGTTTCTACGAGTACTGGGGGACTATTTTCCGAAGATGGTCTTGATATTCCCAAGTTAAAAGTCTACGCCGCCGAAAATCACAAGAGTATAGTCGGTTTTCCAGAAGCAGTAGCAATTAGCAATGCAGATTTATTAACTTTGCCTTGCGATGTCTTGATACCAGCAGCTTTGGAGAACCAAATCACTGAAGAAAATGCGAATCAGGTGCAAGCGCAGATTGTTGCGGAAGCGGCTAACGGCCCGGTGACTCTTGAGGCTAGCTTGTCCTTAGAGGCGCGGGGTGTGACGGTGCTACCAGATATTTTGGCCAATGCTGGCGGTGTAGTAGTGAGTTATTTGGAATGGGTGCAGGGTCTTTCTTACGTATTTTGGGATGAAGAACGTGTCAACCGCGAAATGGAACATTTGATGGTGCACGCTTACCGCCAAGTGATTCAGCAGTCGAAGAAACGGCAAGTTTCTTTGAGGTTGGCAGCTTATACACTGGGAGTAGGTAGAGTGGCTCAAGCCCTGACTGACAGGGGTCTTTATCCTTAAGGTTTAGGAATATGCAACGGTTTTCAATTAAATAGACGATATGAGTAGGGGCACAATATATTGTGCCCCTACAATAACTTTTGATTTGTGTGTGTCAAAGATACTTAAGCTTGATGACTAACCAGAAGGTGTAGCAGCATGAATTAAGTCTGGACTTTCGCCAGCAGGAGGACGCTTAATACTTTGAGATGATGTGGGACGTTGATGGCGAGCGCGAGTTTCTATTTTTACGGGTTGACCAATCTTAATTGACTCGTAAAGCGCTTGAATGATACTAACATCAATCAACCCTTCAATCCCAGATGGTTCTGGATCTTTATCTTCAAGAATACAATTAGAGAAGTAAGTGAATTCAGCTGCTAATTGATCGCGATCTTCAAAGGTACGCTCTTGAGTCTCACCATTAATTGTTAAGTAATGCTTGATTTCTCCCTGCCAAGGATAGGCAGGTTGTACTCGCAGATCTCCTTTAGTACCTACAATTTGATAAGTTGCAACACTAGCTGCCCCAAAGCTACAGGTAAAGGTTGCCAATCGTTCATTGGGGAAACGTAAGATGACACTAGTCATTTCTTCAACTTCGCTGAAGCGTTGTTCTCCCTTATTAGCAGCTACAGCAAATACTTCGATTGGTTCATCTTGAAATAGATAACGCGCAGCATTAATACAGTAAATGCCAATGTCGTCGAGCGTTCCACCACCTGTTACATTTCGTAGACGAATATTCCCTTCTTGTACTTGTTGAGTAAAAACAGAATTGAAAATTCGTGGTTCGCCAATTTGCTTTGAACGGAGAATTTCTACCGCTTGTAAATTTGCTTCTTCCAAATGTAAGCGGTAGGCAATCATCAGTTTCACGCCGTTATCATTGGCAGCTTTAATCATTTCCTCACATTCTTGTTCGGTGACAGCCATTGGCTTTTCACACAACACATGAATTGCCTGATTAGCAGCCCGTACAACGTATTCACGATGCAAGTGATTGGGCAAGGCAATATAAACTGCATCAACCTCACCACTTGTCAGACAGTTTTCATACTCTTCGTATGAATAAGTCAGTTTTATGCCGTACTTTTTGCTCAATTCTTCTCTTTTAGTGGGGTCATCAGAGACTAGTGCAACTAATTCTGAGTTTTCCGCGTGGGCAAAGGAAGGTAAAGCAGCATCTTGAGCAAACCAACCTAAACCAACAACAGCATAACGAATTTTACGCTTACCATTTGTAGCAGTCATTTTTGTACCTATTGATGAACAAATTTTGTGAATTTTAATGGACTAGCTATCAAAAAAATCTCGAATAAATAGCATTCCAAGTGGAAGACGAATAAATGTAAAGACACCAGATTGAGATTTACTGGTGCTTGCGAGTCGAGGTTTTAATTGTTTACAAGACTGATTTTGATGTGGAATTCTGAATGTTACATTATCTCGCTAAGGCGGCTTCAATTTCTGGTTCTAATTGAGCTTTAGTTTTCTGAAATTCCTGACCTAATTCAGTTAGCTCTTGCTCATCCATACACTCGCGGACAGCAGCAAAAATTTCGCTTTCTTCCTCTTCCACATGGTACTGAACTGCTTCTTTTAATTCACTCATTTTTTCTTTAAACTCAGGAGCAGTAGGCTTAAGAACCTTAATTTCTTCCAAAATTAAAGAAACTTCTTCATGCTCTTCTTCAGCTTCTTCAACATATTGTTCAGTTTCATCGTATTCTCGCAAAGCTGGGTAGAAGACTAATTCTTCAGTTCTAGCATGTAAATTCAGTGCTTTATATAGTTGATTGAAGTGTTCTTGTAATTTACTTCCCTTCGCTTTTTCAGCTTGTGCAAAAAGTTGCTCAACTTGACGATGCTCTGCTTCAATTAGTGAGAGAATGTCTGTTGCTTTAGTCTTAGCCATTTTTATCCCTCAGTAATAATCGATTTATAGGGCTGAAAATGTAGAGGTCGAACTATAGGTTCTCGTAATATTCTCAAAAATTTGACAAATTAAAACCTCATTCTTTTAGTAAGCTTTTGTTTAGACTTAAGGAATATTTATGGCATTGCAGCTTGACTGAAATTCATAACCTCGGCATGAGGGATAATGAGTATGTAGTATTAGCAGCCACAACTACTACTAGGAGCTAAACAAGTTTATGGTGATACAAATACAACCAACAACTCAGACTTTATACGACCAAGATTATTACCTTTGGCTGAGGACAACAATCAATCAACTTCGCGCAGGACAGTTTTCTGCTGTGGATTTAGATAATTTGCTCGAAGAATTAGAAACTATGGGTAGAAGCGAAAAGCGAGGGATAAAAAGTTTGTTGATTCGACTTTTTGAACATCTGCTTAAGCTTACATACTGGGATAGAGAACGGGAGCGAAATGAAGGGCATTGGAAGGGTGAAATTAGGACATTTCGTAGAGAGATTAAGGAGCGACTCAAAGAGAGTCCTAGTCTTAAGCCTTACATTTTAGAAATATTTGATGAATGTTATCAAGATGCAAGGACAGAAGCAAGCGATCGCTCTCAACTAGCTATTGACATATTCCCCGTGATACCCATTGGCTCTTTAGAACAAATTTTAGATGAAAATTGGTTTCCTGAGTGATGCCATTTGGCAAATATCACAATAATTAAACACCAGGCTAACTCAATGCCCGACTCAACGATGCATGGCTAAATTTAAATGTTCTGCCTATTCTCTAACGAAAGATTTAGTTTAAACATAAGTAACCACTTATTGCTTCTCTACCAAACCCGATTAAAATAAATACGCAACTTGGGTTTCCATAGGAGTTATCCAGCCGTGCAGCCGGACTTAATAGGCTTGGAAATTAGTAAAGGGGAACTGAGACGCTTGACTGGGTTCGACCCAGAAGACGTTTTTCGACCCTCTGTTTTGCGAGATCGCAAGAAGCGATTAGGGTTTTTGATTAATGAAATGCTGGTGACGCTGGCGCTAACGCCAATTATCGTTGGCTTTGTTTATGCGTTTATTATTTTGCCAACAATTGGGTCTTCAATTAAATTCGGAATTCTTTTACTAATTCTAGTGCCAATCCCGATATTGGTGGGGCGATCGCTCTGGCGACAGTTGACCTTTCCTGAAGCACTGACAATACTTTTAGATGAAGTTGATAAATATCATGACCTGGTTAGCGCCATAGATATTAATGACCAATTGGCAGCATCAGGAAACGTAGAAAGCAATATCCATGACCGAGATCGAGTCACAGCCGCCTTGCAACTAATTCGAGAAGATTTAGTCCGCGCTCTGAAAACGGAACGAATTTTGCGAGATAATAAAAATTTGCTTGCTAGTAATCAAGAGTTATTTGTCAATAATTTAGCTAGTCTCCAAGCTTTACAAGTTAGTAGTCAAGCAGGTGAATACGCTCAACTTTTAAATCAATCATTGCAGATTGCGATCGATGTGCAAGCAGAAATTAGAAAATTGCACAAAAGTTGAGTTGAGTTTTTCTCGGCTGATGTATGACAAGAGGCAAGAGGCAAGAGGCAATAGGCAATAGGCAATAGGCTTTAAGTCTCTTGGCGCTGGGGTTTTACCATCAGTTTATGTTCTCAACTATGGTTCAACTGCTATATTTCCTAAAAAAACCATCGCCTGATTGACCAATAATTCCTTGATGATAACAGCCCCCATAGCTTTGTGAAATCAATCCAAAATCCAAAATCTAAAATCCAAAATCATCTCAATGAGCAACAAACCCAAAATAATTGTCCTAGATGACGATCCTACAGGTTCTCAAACAGTCCACAGCTGCTTGCTACTAATGCACTGGGATGTGGATACTTTACGCAGTGGGTTACAGGATGATTCACCGATTTTCTTTGTGTTGACTAACACGAGATCCCTAACACCAGAGTCAGCTGCATCTGTGACCAAAGAAGTTTGCCAAAATCTGAAAATTGCTTTAAAAGCTGAAGGAATTGACGATTTTTTGATTGTCAGTCGCTCTGATTCTACCTTGCGCGGACATTATCCCATTGAAACAGATGCGATCGCTCAAGAACTCGGCCCTTTTGATGCCCATTTTCTCGTACCTGCATTCTTTGAAGGTGGACGCATTACCCGTGAGGGCGTGCATTATTTAATCATTGATGGTGTACCCACCCCAGTCCATGAAACAGAATTTGCCCGTGATTCGGTTTTCAGCTACCATCATAGTTACTTACCCAAGTACGTCGAAGAAAAGACCCAAGGACAAATTCAGGCTGAAGCAGTAGAACGGTTTCTCCTAGCTGATATTCGCGCTGGTAGTCTGGAACGCTTGCTAAAACTGAGTAATAATCAGTGTGCTGTCGTTGATGGTGAAACTCAAGCCGACCTCGATCGCTTTGCACTAGATATATTAACAGCAGCAAGCCAAGGTAAACGCTTTTTATTTCGTAGTGCTGCCAGCATTTTAACGGCTTTAGCCGCTTTACCTCCCCAACCCATCGCTGCTGAAAACATGGCACAGTACGTGCGCCAAGGCAAACCAGGTGCGGTGATTGTTGGCTCCCATGTGAAAAAAACTACTCAGCAGTTAGAGGCTTTGTTGCAAGTAGAGGGAACTGTGGGAATTGAAGTAGATGTAGCGCGACTACTCGATAATCAAACTAATCAATCGGCTGTACTCCTGGGAGAAATTCAGGAAAGTACGCGGTTAATACATGAGGGTGGTAAAACACCAGTGGTTTATACCAGCCGTCAGGAACTAAATTTTCAGGATGTCAAGACACGATTGGAGTTTGGAGCCAAGGTTTCAGCCTTATTGATGGATATTGTCCGCAGTTTACCATCTGATATCGGATTCTTGATTAGTAAGGGTGGCATTACCTCAAACGATGTTTTGAGTACTGGACTAGCTTTAACTTCAGCCCGCTTACTCGGTCAAATTTTACCTGGTTGTTCAATGGTGCTAACACCATCCAATCATCCCCAATTTCCCGATTTGCCTGTGGTGCTGTTTCCTGGTAATGTCGGTGATGCCGATGCTTTGGGAACAATTTTTCAACGGTTGACTAAAACAGCTTTAAGTGCTTAGTCAAGATAATAATCCTTTTGAACTACTCAGGTCTTTTTTGTCTAATAAGTCATTAGGCAGAATTAATGACACACATTATTTTTTGTTCCCCCAACCCTGTTCCTCTCTCCACAAATCAACTTATTTTTGTCCAACTATTTACTAATTAAAAGAATGATTGCAATATACAAAGCGCCCAAAATCTTATCTAATCAAGCTTTTTTGCCCAGACGCTACGCCTAGCTTGCTTCAACCTGGTAGTACACAATCGTAAATCTCAAATCCAAAATGTTATAAGGATGTTGTCGTATTTTGCAAACGATCTAATATTGGTAATTATTCGGTGTGTCCCTTGTCTTTTGGCTAGTATTGCATGACTTCTGATTCCACATTACCCAATCTAAAGTCAAATTCTGCACCTCCTAATGCAGAACCAAACTCTATTCATTCCCAGGTAGAGAAAAGTGCTAATGTTTCCGATTTAGAATCGGATTCTATCCTCCCGGATGCTGAGTTAAATTCTGTACTGCTGTATTTAAAATCCAATGCTGAGCTTGCGGATGTAGAGTCAACTCCTGCAAAGCCAGATATAGAGTCAAATTCCGCAAATTCTATATTGACTGATTTAAATAGCAGTGACTCACCATTAATAGCACAGCGGGTAAATCAGAATATTCAAGTCCAGCTGAAAAGTGAAGGGGGACGACTGTTATTAATTTTACCGCCGGAATCTCAAGTCCCTGCATCCGAAGTTAGTTGGTCTGATATTTGGCAGCAAACCAGACAGCGCCTGAACGCTGGCGATCGCTTCCGCATATCTAACACCCCCGTGCATCTAATGGCACAAGACCGACTAGTAGATGCCAGACAACTACAAGAACTCGCCGAAGCTTTAAGTGATGTTCAGCTGCGATTAGTATCAGTTTCGACTAGTCGTCGGCAAACTGCGATCGCTGCTGTCACCTCTGGTTACTCAGTCGAACAACTACAACCTGTAACTTCGCTAACTACAGAGCCAAAAGCTACAGCCATACCCCAGGCGGATGCCCTTTATTTGGAAATGACTGTACGCTCTGGAGTAGAAATTCGCCATCCTGGTACAGTAATTATCTTGGGAGATGTCAATCCAGGTGGTATTGTAGTTGCAGATGGAGATATTATCATCTGGGGTCGTCTACGTGGAATCGCTCATGCTGGTGCCGGAGGTAATCTTTCGTGTCTGATTATGGCCTTGCAAATGGAACCAACCCAATTGCGGATCGCAGATGCTGTGGCTAGGGCACCAGAAAAATCGCCGATGCAGTTATCTCCAGAGGTGGCACATATTACGCCCCAAGGAATTCGCATTGCTAGGGCTACTGATTTTTCCAGAAACCAATCGATCAAGACCGATAAGCAACCCTGAATATTTACTTAAAAGATTTAAGGATATCAGGATAAAACATAGCGATTTTCATGTAGATAGAATACACTACTTTAATCCATAGCCCTTTTCCTGTGGCAAAGTGTATTGTACATAACCGAAAAACGCTATAAAAAAGCACTCATAGCTGATTCTCGCCTTAGAGATTCAGACATTTCTTCATACTTGATACGATACTTCATACTTTATACTGCATTTACAGTTTTATATTTCCTGAACCCTCATTGACCGCATTTCTATCATGACTCGCATTATTGTGATTACCTCCGGTAAAGGAGGAGTGGGTAAAACCACCGTTTCAGCAAATCTGGGCATGGCTTTAGCCAAAATGGGCCGTCAAGTTGCCTTGGTTGATGCGGATTTTGGTCTGAGAAATTTAGATTTGCTGCTAGGGCTGGAAAACCGCATCGTCTATACTGCGGTGGAAGTCCTGGCAAGAGAGTGTCGTTTAGAACAAGCCTTAGTTAAAGATAAGCGGCAACCCAATCTCGTACTTTTGCCAGCAGCCCAAAATCGTTCTAAAGATGCAGTCACACCAGAACAGATGAAGTTATTGGTGAATGCATTAGCACAAAAATATCAATATGTAATTATTGATAGCCCCGCCGGCATTGAAAATGGATTTAAAAATGCGATCGGCCCGGCAAAAGAAGCCCTAGTTGTCAGCACACCAGAAATTTCCTCAGTTCGTGATGCAGACCGAGTAGTTGGATTACTAGAAGCACAAGGGGTTAAACGTGTTCATTTAATAATTAACCGCATCAGACCCGCAATGGTGCAGGCAAATGATATGATGTCAGTGCAAGATGTTCAGGAACTTCTCGCCATCCCCTTGATCGGGGTAATCCCTGACGACGAGCGTGTTATTGTATCTACCAATCGCGGCGAACCTTTGGTATTAGGGGAAACTCACTCTCTAGCTGGCACAGCCTTTGAGAACATTGCTCGGAGATTGGAAGGGGAAAACGTCGAATTTCTTGATATCGACTCCTCCCAAGATAACTTCTTCGTGCGTCTGAGAAAGTTGTTCTCGACAAAGATTGTTTAACTTAATTTCCCAGTCTCGGCCCTAGACCTATTCGTAATGATTGAACTTCTAGAAAAACTTTTTTCTCGTGGCCCTGATAGCAGTCGAACTCAAGTGAAACGTCGTCTGCAATTGGTCATTGCCCACGATCGCGCTGACATCGACCCCCAAACGTTGGAAAAAATGCGGCAAGAAATCCTAGATGTCGTCTGTCGCTATGTCGAAGTTGAGACAGACGGCTTAGAGTTTTCTTTAGAAAGCAACCAACGAACCACAGCTTTAATTGCTAATTTGCCCATCCGCCGGGTCAAAGGCGGCATACCTGAATGGGAAAGAGGTGATAAGTAGCCGTAATTTTAATCTTAGTATTTGTAAAATTAAAATCACGTTATAGTTTCAGCAAATAAAGTGCGTTCGCCTTAGTTTTAAGCATCACGAATTGCTTTAACTAGCTCGTATTTGTTAATTTTGCTACAAGCCTTAATATTCAACGCTTTCCCTGGTGATATATAGCAAGCAATAGGCAACAGGCTTGCGAAAGTTTCTTTGTCTGAGGATTTTACGAGCGCGTTATGTCCTAAACTATGCTTCAACTGCTATAGTCAAAAACCATACCCTTCGTGGGCATGGTTTTTCTAAATTACAAAATGGGCATAGATTTACTAACCAGATATCAAGAATATTTTAATTCTGAATTCTGAATTCTGCCCTCCTAATAAATAGATGCTAACACTTTATCTGCTGCTGCCCGAAATGCTGTTGCTGCACCAGCACTCATATCTCGCGGCGCACAGATGCGATTTCTCACATAGGCAAGAGTAATGGCTCCAACAGCAGCTGAGGTTGGATCTATACTTTCTTTTCCACCAACTCTACCCCAAGGTAATGGGACATTATTTCCATTAATTAGATAGTCTGCCAGCAATCTGAGGTGAAAATCAACTGCTTGTGCGATCGCCGAAATATCACCATTTGCTGCTAAAGCTTGCACCCCTGAATTTTTCAGAATATCTTTGATTGCAACTTCGTGGTTATCGCTCAGTCGTTCAGCTGCTTCTGCCCGATATTGGATTTCCTGGCTAGCTGCTGCGTCCAGTGGTAATGGATTTCCCACCGGTGATGCACCCCATCTACGGCGCAGAAGTAAATTATTTGTGGTGTCATCAGACTTCACCCTCTGATATGCAGGACGCTGATTGAGTGCCTCAAACCAAGCATTGATCCGGGGGAAGCGGGGATTTCCTTTAATGTGATAGTCGCGGTATACAGGCAAGTTAGCCGCTAATCTATCTAGATGAGGGCTATACATAATATCTACCAAGCTAAAACTTGAAACAAAGTAGGGGCCAGGATATTTACCCAAAGCTTGCTCAAGCTCATCTAATTTAGCTTCAAATGCTGCCTGGAAATTTGCTAACTCATCAGCATCTGTAGGCGTTTGTCTTAAAAATTTATAGGCAATCTCTCTAAATCCATTGGTTTCGGCATCTTCAACCCATTGTCTAGCAATAGCGTTTTCCTGTGGATCTTCAGGAAGTAGGGGGGGACTGCTAAATCGTTCTTCTAAAGCCAGGAGAATATCTTTAGATTCGTAGACTAACTTACCCTCAATTGTTGCACCAGGAACAAGGGCTGTGGGAACCAAGTCTATATACCACTGGGGCTTATTACTTAAATCGATGAATTCCGTTGTAAATGGAATTTCCTTTTCTTCCAGTGCAAACCAAACTCGTTCGCAGAAAGGACACCAGGAATTAGTATCTCGATAAAGCAGAACTGGCGGTTTTGTATTTGGGGAAAGTTTATCTAAACCGATGGGGATTGGTGCAGTAGAAGGAGATTGTCCTGGTCTTTTCACCCTACGAGCAGAAGTATTTTTTCTAGCAGTCTCTAACAGGTCTTCCCAGCTGGATATCGTATTTTGAATAGACATATTTTTTATCTCGCTTTATTAGCAACGCCAGAAAACACAAATAACTGTTGTTCTTTGGGTACAGTCAAATTTTCGCCAAGGTAACGGTGAATACCTACACCCATATTTCCTGTAGCAGTGATTTTGAAGTTCAATTCCTCAAATCCTGACGCAGCAAAAGTTTTTCGCACATTGTCAGAGTAGGGAATACCATTAGAATGCCCGCGAGTCCAGATAACAAAAGCACCTTGTTTGCTCAGAAAACTCAAGTTATCCAATAAGCGATTCAGTTCGCTTTCCTCAGGCAAATTACCAAAGACACCACACACAAGCACAATATCTGCTGGAACTGCTCCTACATAGTTAGCGGCGATAGTTGCATCACCATTGATAAACTCAATTTGTTTGCCTAAACCCAAAGACTCTATAGTTGCTCGTCCACGCTCAACTAGATTTGGATTTATTTCTACAAGTCGTGCGTAAACATCCTGCTTACGAGGGTGATTTTTTAAAGTTCCTAGTAAATCTCGTCCATCACCCGCGCAAACACTCACTATATGAATAGAGCCATCAGGTGATGCATTCAAACTATAACCAATATATTCCTGCACGATTTCTAGACGCTGTTGCAATACTGGCTCAGTGTTATAGAGGTCGTGCCATTCAAACCAGTCTCTTGGCATAAAGGCGATTCCCATTTTATGCAAATTACCGTAGAATAAAACTACGATAAATCGATAGATAATTAGTAGTTAATGAATGAACGCAGGCTACCATAGAACTCGATGTAAAATCAAGCCTTGTTAGAGTAGGTGAGGTTTAAGCATCAGATGGCGTTGGTAGATCGGGGATCGCGATCGCACTACCTTACCGACTAGATCCAATCAGCTTCACGCAAGTCCCAGAGCCTTTGGCGATCGCCGTATCGATCGAGATAAAATGTTTGACCAATGTGTGTGTACGCGATAATCGTGTTTAGATGAACCTAAAACCACACACAACCAGGAGGATAACAATATGAAAATCTCACCAGTTGTGGATAAAGAGCTTTCGCAGATTCCCATCATTGATATTAGCGCCTTGGTTTCTAGAACAGATGAACGCTACACAGTCGCTTCTCAAATTAAACAAGCATGTTGCGAGTGTGGGTTTTTCTATATCGTTGGACACGGTGTAGACGAGGATTTACAACAACGCTTAGAACTACTTAGCCGAGAATTTTTTGCCCAGGATTTAGAAAGTAAATTAAAAATCCGCATGGCTTTGGGTGGTAAAGCATGGCGGGGGTATTTCCCAATAGGAAGCGAATTAACATCCGGTAAACCCGACCACAAGGAAGGTATTTACTTTGGTGCCCAACTGGGAGAAGAACATCCACTAGTGCAAGATGGTACTCCCATGCATGGTTGTAACCTCTTCCCAGCTAATATTCCACTCTTCCGTGAGACAGTACTTGAATATATGGAGGCAATGACCCACCTTGGACACACGCTGATGGCTGGTATTGCTCTAAGTTTGGGACTGGAAGAATCTTATTTTGCTGACCGTTACACAGCAGACCCACTAATATTATTCAGAATTTTTAACTACCCTGCCTATTCATCGCCGTCAGATTCGGAAGATAAATGGGGAGTTGGCGAACATACTGACTACGGTATCCTAACTATTCTTAAACAGGATCATTCAGGTGGATTGCAGGTGAAATCAAAATCAGGCTGGGTTGCTGCATCTCCTATTCCTAATTCCTTTGTGTGCAATATTGGCGATATGCTAGAGCGAATGACGGGAGGTTTGTATCGTTCTACGCCTCATCGTGTTCAGAATTTGTCAAGCCGCCATCGCCTTTCGTTCCCCTTCTTTTTCGATCCAAATTTCAATGCTGAGGTGAAGCGGATTGAATTAAACGGGTTATTGATAAATGACGACAAAAAACAACGCTGGGATGGCGCTAGCGTTCACGATTTTCAAGGAACTTACGGTGATTATGTCTTGAATAAGGTATCTAAGGTTTTTCCAGAGTTGCAACGAACGGTTTTATCTAACAAAGTAATCGAGCCGGTTAATTTTAAGTAGAGCGATAGTCACTATAGATTAGGACATAATAGACTTCTTGCATAAATAATTTTTTGTCTCACGCAAAGGCGCAAAGACGCAAAGAAGAAGTCGAAAATAAGGACTTTTGCAAGAGGTCTAATGACAAGCTTGAATGCCAAGAATAGTAGGACTTTTACCTCCTGCCTCCTGCCTCCTGCCTCCTGCCTCTTGCCTCCTGCCATAGCTTTAAAGCTAAATAAAAAAATTCCCGTTGCCATCACAAGTGACAACGGGAGTTGAGCAAATTTTCTATCAACTATCGATAAGCAACTTGTGGGCCTGCCCAAATTTCTGTAACCTGTTTTCCGAAAGTAATAGGTTGGTCGTCCTCTGTTGTAGTGACAGTCTTGCCATCATTAGCAACTTTGACCAAAGGCCAGTTTTCCTCGCCTAGTTCGCCTGCACGAAATAGGACATGATCGGGTTGGCTTTTACTCCAACCTAACAAGACTGCAATCTTCTCATCGTCATTTTCCTCATTAGCGGGAGCAACAGTGTTAGCGCGATTTTTTTGCCGATCCCAAATCACGGCGCTATCTGTAGAATCACCTGTGTTAAATACGCCTTCAAATTTGCGTGCTAAAAAGCGATCGCCTTTTTCCGACCAACTAACAGGAACTAACACCCCAATCTGACCGCTGGTATCAGTTTCTTCTGCTGACATCGCCTTGAAAGCTTTGGCTTTTAATAGGGGATCGCTAACAGGAGTAGTTGAAGCCATCACCCACAATTTCTTAGTTTGCATATCTTGTACAAACAGAACGCTGGTGACACGGCTGTTATACATTTGGGGTTTTACTTCTAGTTGTACTCGGCTATAAACAGCATATTTACCATCTGGAGAAAGCACCGGTACGCTGCGGTAGTGGCGCACTCCAGAACCACCGTTAGAACTAATAGCCTCTTGAGTAGTTGTAATCCATTTCCAAGGAATAGGATGAGGACTACCAATGGGATCTATTTGTTCTGCTTGGGACTCATCAACTGGTTCAGGATTAGGTATTTCCGTTGTTATTGTTGGTTGTGGCTCTCTTAAAATTGGTGCTACTTGAGTTGCTATCAATGATTCAGTAAAAGGTTTTTCTGTAGGTAAAGAAATTTTTTCTTCTTTCAAAGATTTGATATTAGCAGCTTTGAGTTTTTGCACTAATTTAATTTGACCAACAGGAACATCTGTTAATGGTGCAAGTTCGACTTCTGCCAAAGGATCGGGAACATTTAAATTTAAATCGCGGCTTGAGAGAGAACTATCTGCTTGTGCAAAAGACTCAATTTTATACTCTTTATCCTCTGGTAATACTTGCGGTTCCCGAATAGCGCTGCTTTGTGTTGGCACAGAATCGAGTTCTTCTGCTGATGAGTTGACTCGATCTACTGTTAATGTCTCAGCTATCTCAGGTTCCCCAACTAAAGCTATTTCCTTTGATACAGGCTCAGATTCAGTAATTGAAGTTCGTTTAACTACTTCGGATTTTACTGGAGCCGAGTGACCGGATGCCCCTAACAAGGGTGCGATCAATATCACAACGACAACGTAATTGAGAAATGGTTGGGCGCGGAACCATCCTGACAGCAAAAGGGATTTAAGCATTTGTAGACTCTCTAGAGGGGCGGTTGCTTATGTGAGGAGCAATACCTATGCAGCAATGGAGCAGGCGATAATTATATGTATAACAAGAAACTAAAAGCTTTTACTAAATAATTTCTTCATTTGCAGAAAATGATAAAAAAGTATCATTAGGTACACCTTTTCTTTTTACATTACTGAATATTTTTTTCCGAAAATATGCGAGTATAGTAACTGTGCTGATAACTCAGTAGTTACTACAGATATCAGTTATGGTGTAGACAGAATTAATCACACCATAAAACCTGTGTTTAAGGGGTATTTAGCTTAAATTTCGAGCTAACTTATATAGCCAAGTTATAGCAGCTAAAATGCACTGTTGAAGTTCATGATAGCAATCGCTAGCAACCATCAACTAAAGCAGTTTACAGACTCTATTCAGTGCAAACCCCGGTAATGGTAGTGAGGCGTTACGTGAAAAGCTGGGAAAGCAGACACATAATACATCATACTCAGAAAATATTGCTGCCAGCAACCCTAAGTTATAAATTGCAATCTCAGGTACAGAAACACTTGGGACGCAATGCTTTTGTAAAAAAGCAAGGAAATTAAACGCTGAAATTTGGCAAAATTATCAGCACAAGAGCAATATCTACTGGGTAGATGTTCTAGAAACTCGCAAGCACGCAGACCTTTGAGCTAACTAGAGGGAGATGCAGCTTATATGAACTTTTATTGTTGCTAACTTAATGTAGTTAAGTTAATCAAGCAGTATATAGTTTCAACAAATACGATAACATCTTACCACCAAAGACCCAAATTATAAATATCTAACATAAAAGTTGTCACTTATCAGGGGCACACTTACCATTAACTAGTGATTAGTGACTAATGATTAATGGCGAATGAAAATCGTATTTTTTGGTACTCCCCAGTTTGCTGTCCCAACTTTAGAAAAGTTATTAGACAATTCCAAATTTGAGGTGTTGGCAGTTGTTACCCAACCAGATAAACGTCGAGAGCGTGGAAATAAACTGACTCCTTCACCTGTAAAAGCGATCGCCACTGCTCATAATTTACCAGTATGGCAACCAGAGCGGGTAAAGAAAGACACTGAAACATTGAATCAACTCAAACAATCAGATGCAGATGTGTTTGTTGTTGTTGCCTATGGACAGATTTTGTCCTCAAAAATCCTCAATATGCCAAAATTGGGTTGTATTAATGTGCATGGCTCGATTTTACCGAAATATCGAGGTGCAGCGCCGATTCAATGGTGTTTGTATAATGGTGAAACGGAAACTGGGATCACCACCATGTTAATGGATACAGGCATGGATACTGGTGCAATGCTCCAAATAGCTACTACACCCATTGAATTACTAGATAATGCCCAAGATTTAGCTCAAAGGCTGGCTGCAATTGGTGGAGATTTGTTGGTGGAAACTTTGTTGAAGTTGGAAAGTAAAGAAATTCAACCAATACCCCAAAATAATTTAGAAGCTACTTATGCACCTTTGATTCAAAAACAAGATTATGGTTTAGATTGGTCAAAAAGCGCTATCCAATTACACAATCAAATTAGAGGCTTTTACCCTAACTGCACAGCTAGCTTTCGTGACAACCCGGTAAAAATCACCGCTTCTGTTCCCCTTGCTACAAAAGGCGATCGCCAGCTACCACCAGAGTTACAAGAACTAATGCATAAATTACCTGATTTGTCAAATATATCAGATAGGCCAGGAGTTGTAGTAAGTATTGCTAAAGGAATTGGGGCAATTGTCCAAACTGGGGAAGGTTTGTTGCTGTTGCGAGAGGTTCAGCTAGCTGGTAAACGTCCCCAGTCCGGATGGGACTTTGTTAATGGTAGTCGCTTAACTTTAGGGGAAGTGTTTGGTATGGGAAGTTGAGGTACGGAGGGGTAGAGAGACAAAAAAGACAAGGAGAATAACTCCTCACTCCTAACTCTTGTACAGACGCGTAGACGCTCGAAGAGCGGCTTCTCCTAAGAGTATAATTGCGTCTGTGCACTCATCACGCACTCTTAACTTCTAAGTTTTCATAAAAGCGGCAAGATTCGCAAGGCCCATCTGGGTTGACTGCACAGCGAATGATTTCTGAATGGGCATTGTAGCGACAAGTTGCATCGCCAATTACCCAACGTCCTTCTACCAAACTTTTCTCCGATGGCCGTTTCGCAGACTGGACATAAATGGCAATATTATGCAAACGATAGCGTCCTGCCTTAAGTTGATATCGATGACGGCGTTCTAGAACCGCGTAGGTTTTACCTTCAAAATCCAGATAGTTTCCAGGTTGGGGTGTCCAATCAAGTTGCACTCTACCGAGGGACTCACGCGGATGCGTGAGAATCACCTCAGTTTGTAAAGAGTCTGGCTCCATAAGCTTATGTGATTTGATTTACATTATAAGGATGTTATCGCAATAACTTTCTTTAGCTTACCGAATTCAGATTACAATTAATAATTCACGATATAGCAGGCAATAGGGAACAGGCAACAGGTAACAGTCTTGAAAATCTGTTGGTTTCTTGATTTTACAAACAGTTTATGTCCTAAAGTATGCTTCAATCGTTATATTTGCAAGAAGTAGGGATGTACATCTGTACATCGCTAAAAGCTACGGCAACCAAAATTCAGGCAGGATAGATTTGGTAAAATCACGTACTGTTTGGTTGAGCGATCGCGCCACTTCTATATGCGCTTCATCCGCTTCCACAGGTAAAATCTCAGATGGCTGACCTTCTCCTAAATAAGACACCACCAAATTCGCCGCCTCTAAACCAGTAACGTAAGCTTTTTCTTGAGACCAGGAACCATGACGGTTAATAATCCAATCTCCACTCATAAACACATTCTCAAAACTGGTTTTAGCTTGCAACATATGACGGTAGCTACCAGGTGCAAAGTGAGTCACCGCTTGAGGTAGGCGAATTACACTGCTATCAATTAGCTTTGCTTGGCGAAATTCTGGTATGCAAGTTGCTAAATAACGCTGAACTATTGGTAAAATCTCTTCATCGCTCAAACTCAGAAATTGATTTGCGTGATAAAAATCGGCTTCAATTACTGTTCCTGGTTCATTGCGATATTCATCATGTAGGGCATTCAAATCAAAAAATGTCCAACCTGTAGTTGCATCGAATCCAAAGCAAGCATTGGAAGGACGAGGAATATTAATTTTGCGATCGAACCATAACCGAGTTGCTAAAACATCAATTGCTCCTAAATTGCTCAAATTCCGAAATTCTTCACGACTTTGTAAATTCGGACTAGTTGAAACAATTTTCTTCATACCTGTAATTCCGACTGCAAAAATCACAGCATCGGCATCAAAAACTTCATCACCGCAAACCACGCCTTTTACTCGATGATTATTATCAACAATTAAGTCTGTTACCCGTCGCTTGGGTAATACTCGCGCACCAGCTTTTTCAATACGTTCCACCCAAGGACGAAATATTTTTTCTCCTACAGTTCCCCGACACCAAACCACATCAAAATCCGGTTGATGAGCCAAAATGAAATAGTAAAGCATCCCTAAAGTTGCAGCGGCTGAACATTGTTCGCCAGGGGCAAACAAACCTACCAATAACATTGGTTCAAAAGCGTCGCGGTAAAGTCTTGCAGAAACATTAAAATCTTTGAATAGTTCGCGGGCAGTGAGAAAATCATAACGCCGCCAAGCTGCATCAGAATTATCAAAATCAACAACAGCATAAAGTAAAGGTAAGGCGCTGAGGCGGTCAATTAGTGGCAGCCGTTTAAACTGAGTGTAGAGAAAAGTCCCCAGAGGTGCTGGGAGTCGCGGTAAGTCTTGAAAAATTGGTGATTCAACTTCCAATCCGGCAGGCGAATATTGGGAAGAACGAGTCCAAGTAGTAAAAGGATTAATTCCTAATTCATTAATGAGTGAGAAAATATTTCTGTAAGGATACCAGAAACCATGAATGCCAGCTTCTACAGATTTTCCTGCGGGTGTTTGCCAACCTGCTACCAGTCCGCCGGGATAAGAACCTGCTTCTAGAAGTGTCACATCATAGCCTTGTTTTGCCAAATGGTAAGTTGCTCCTAAACCTGCCCAACCCGCACCAACAACTACCACTCGTTTTTGTTGTGACCCTTCCACCATCGTAGCCTCCGATTCTTCCCATCCAAGAATTTATGATAGCGTAGCTTCTCCGTAGGACTACACAATCAAAAATATCAAATCTAAAATTTTATTATGAGGAAGCAGTTGAGTAAAAACTCCTTGCGGTTAATGCTGAGCTAAGAGTATAACAGAAAACAGATTTAATTATTTATGGGGATTAATCCTAATGGCTCAATTAGCAAATCTAAAATTCAGTCTAGATGACTATGAATTACGAGATGGAATTTATTTTCCTAGCGACTACAAAGATTTGAACAGTACTCAACACAAAAAAACTTGGGATAAAATCGGTAAAACATACTATGGTTCCCAAAAAATTGAAGCAGTCGCAGATGAATCGCCCATCAAACAAGATTACACTCTGCTAACTGGTACGCCTGGAGGTACTTGGAATAAATTTCCATTGAATAAATCTGTTGATTCAGTTCTGGAGATTGGTTGCGGTTATGGTCGCGCACCTTTACATCTCTCTAAAGCTAAAAATTTGAGATGTGAAAAATATTATGGGATTGATATTTCTGAAACTTTATTGCGACGATTAATCAAAGTTAAACAAGAGTACAATTTTTTCCCAGAAGCTGAGTTTAATATAATTTGTAATTCTGCTGAAACATTACCTTTAGCAGATAATTCTATAGATTTAGTAATTTCTAATTGTGTATTTATGCATATTCCAGATGCACAATTAAGAAATTTATTAGCAGATATATCTCGCGTACTCAAACCTGGTGGAATTTTTGTTTTTAATCATTCATTTCACAATAAGTCTTGCCCTTCTCATATCATCCATAATTTTGTGAGAAAGTTGAATCCATTTGTGAGAAATCCAGTTTATCTCAAGCAATATTCAGCTGCTGAAATAGAGGAAATGTTGGCAAGTGCTGGGATGAAAACGAAATGTCCAGAGTATATTGTTGAACCAACAGAAGAATATGCAATCTTGCCAGAAACTATTAAAGGAATTCGGGTGCCGTTTGCTAAAGCTATCAATCAAAGTCTCAGACCGCCAGCTAGTTTAAAAGCAACTTTGGCTTATGGTTTTAGCGCCTACAGCACTAAACTGGACTAATTCAGAAACTAGCAACACATCCTTGGGTAAAGACGCGATGAGCCGCGTCTTTACAAAATGGTCTATTTGTTGCATTCTTTTTTCAAATTGGTCTGATTTGTGAAAATTAGCGATCGCCAATATCCCTGATTTCTTACTAGAAGTCAGGGATCTAACTTTTCACGCCATCTAGAAAACCTCTCTCCAAATCTCTCCCTTTCTAGGCTATGGTGCAATACAGTTCGGTTAAGGTTTTTTGATGAAAATTCTAGATCGCAAAGACGCGATAAATCGCTGTCTCTAGAATAATCAGCATTTCTAATTCATATCAGGTGGAATTTACCAACTTTGGTTTTAAAAAGTTGGTAAATTAGGGATTAGTTGAGCTAATTTTTCCTTACGCAACTATGCCGTTGGATTTATCGCCGCTTTGGATATCACTCAAAACTTCATTACTTGCTACTTTTATTACTTTCTTTTTGGGCATTGCTGCTGCCTACTGGATGCTGGGATATCGTGGCAAAGGTAAATCTTTGATTGAGGGTATCTTTATTGCTCCTCTAATTTTACCGCCGACAGTTGTAGGTTTCTTGTTGCTGCTGTTTTTTGGCAAAAATGGCCCTGTAGGGAAATTGATGCAGACTTTTGACTTGACCATTGTCTTTACTTGGTATGGTGCAGCGATCGCCGCTACAGTTGTTTCTTTCCCGCTAATGTATAAAACTGCACTGGGAGCCTTTGAACAAATCGATAGCAATCTGCTGCGGGTAGCCAGAACCCTTGGTGCAACAGAAAGGACAATCTTTTGGCGTATTAGTTTACCCCTAGCACTACCTGGTATTTTAGCTGCCACAACCCTCGCCTTTGCCCGTGCTTTGGGAGAATTCGGCGCAACATTAATGCTGGCTGGTAACATTCCCGGACAGACGCAGACAATTCCAATGGCAATTTATTTTGCTGTGGAAGCAGGAGCGATGGACGAAGCGTGGTTTTGGGCGATCGCAATTATGGTGATTTCTCTATCTGGAATTATTGGGGTTAACTTCTGGCAGGAAGTGAGGGAGAAGAGGAGGGCAGGGGGCAGGGGGCAGGAGGCAGGAGGAGAAGTTTTTTATCGGCCGGACTCTAATTTTGAGTCGTGTGGATTGTTTGTTGACATTGAAAAAATACTTCCTAGTTTTCATTTAAAAGTGGCTTTCACCAGTAATGAGCAGCCTTTGGGTTTATTGGGGGGTTCAGGTGCAGGTAAGAGCATGATTTTGCGTTCCCTTGCGGGGATAGAAACGCCGACAAGAGGGCGGATAGTTTTAAATGGCAGAGTGTTGTTTGACTCGGAAAAAGGAATTAATGTACCTAGTCGCGATCGCCGCATTGGTTTTTTAGTGCAGAATTATGCTCTGTTTCCGCACATGAGTGTCGCGCAAAACATCGCTTTTGGTTTGCCTAAAGGATTGTCGGCGGGAAGTATTAGAGTACAGGTAGAAGAACTATTATTAAATATGCAGTTGCAGGGATTAGGCGATCGTTACCCACACCAACTTTCAGGAGGTCAACAACAACGGGTAGCCTTAGCAAGAGCATTGGCCAGTCAACCAGAAGCATTGCTTTTGGATGAACCTTTTTCGGCACTCGATACTCATCTGCGTAGTCAATTAGAGCAGCAAATGACAGAAACTCTTGCTGACTACCAAGGCGTGGCTTTATTTGTCACCCATAATATGGAAGAAGCTTATCGGCTTTGCCCGAATCTGTTGGTATTAGAGCATGGCCGAGTCGTCCATCATGGTAGCAAATACGATATTTTCGAGCGTCCTAACACTGTGGGTGTTGCTCAAATCACTGGGTGTAAAAACTTTTCCCGGATTGTTCTTCAGTCAGCGCAACAGGTAGAAGCAACTGATTGGGGTTGCACTCTCCAAGTCGTGGAAGCAACGAACAGTCAACTGTCTCACATCGGCATTCGTGCCCATCAAATTATCTTAACTAGCGACTCATCGTGTGAAAACACCTTCCCTTGTTGGCTAGCACGGACGAGTGAAACGCCCCATCGAATAACATTGTTTTTGAAACTGCATTCTACTGCTAATAATTCTCAAGATTACCATTTGCAAGCTGAAGTGTTTAAAGAAAAATGGATAACTATCAAAGACAAACCTTTTCCTTGGTATGTGCGTTTAGATCCTTTGCGGCTAATTTTAATGGAATAAACGCATAGATGTAGAGTAGGGAACAGGCAATAGGCAATAGGCAATAGGCAATAGGCAATAGGCTTAAAAACCTTTTTGTGTAGGTATTTGTGTAGGTATTTTACGATTAGTTTGTGCCCTAAACTAGCGTTAAATTGTTATACGATTACGACTTATACCAATTCTCTATAAGCTTGCACACCTTTATCTTCTTTGGCGTTCTTCTCTGCGAGACGCTACGCGTTGGCGGAAGCCTCTTTTAGAGAAGGCGGTTCGTTTTTTCATAACATCAAAAAAATTTCCTCCCCTATTGCTCACTCCCCACTCCTACTTGAGTCAGCCTCTTATGCTCATTTACTTTGCTGCACCTCTGTTTTCACAAGCTGAACTACACTTTAACCAGTACCTCACTGAAAAACTCGAATCGCTCGGTTATCAAGTCTTTTTACCACAGCGCGATGGTGCAGAACGGCATAAGCCACCTTACGACAAAATGACCAAAGAGGAACGTAGATTGGCAATGTTCCAACTGGATACAGCAAAAATTATGGAGTCTGACGTATTTTTATTTGTATTAGATGGACGTGTACCTGACGAAGGAGCCTGTGTAGAGCTTGGAGTTGCATATACCCACAAAAAACTTCAGCATCCAAACAAGTTGATAATTGGCTTGCATACTGATATTCGCGCAGCATTCATCGGCTCAAAACTCAATCCAATGATATGCGTACCTTTGGAATACATTGCAATAACAGAGAAAGAATTGCTGCAAGTGTTAAGACATTATCACGATTTTCAAGTTCTGCCTAATTTTACAAACCAGATTTAACTGTAATTTGCTGTGATTTTTAAAGCCTATTTAAATTGTGAATTTTGAATTCTGAATTAGGTTTTTATAGCAATAGCCAAAGTGGTTAGGACATCGACAGATGATAAAACTTAGACACAAAAAGACTTTTCACCTAATCCCTAATCCCCAGTCCCCAGTCCCTTGCTATACTTCAAGCGCCCAGACCCAAAGAGCCTGAGCGCTTGAATATTAGGTTGCAGAGAAACTTCTGCGAAGTGGGAGAATTATGCGGTCATCATGTGCATAGATCTGCAAGATTCTGCACATTTGCGGCAAGCAGCAGCACATTCCATCATTTTGGCATCGTCGCTCATCATTTCACAAGCCATAGCGCAGCGATCGCACATTTCTGCACACAGCATACAAGTGCGTTCCATGAACTCAGAACCGCCCATCATCATGTTCATACACATCATGCACATTTCAGCGCAATCACGCATCATGCTCATCATGCTCATCATGGTTTTATCCATGTGCATACCACCTTTGCTCATGCAGTGAGTCATGGTTTCCATGCACATTTTGTGACAGTTCATACAAGCATCTATACAAGCTTGCATTTCTGAAGTCATGGTTTCAGTCATCATCATCATCATAGGAAATACCTCTTGATTTATTGATGCATTAACAACGTCCTTGTTAGGACTACTTATAACAGTAGCCCTATCTTTTTTAGCAGTCAATGGGGCTTTTTCTTCAGAATTTATAAGCCTACTATCCCGATATAATTACCGGAAATTTAGATTAATTCTCCAGTTATTTAGTGTTGTTTTTGCAAAGATTCATACATGTTAAGGCTTGGATACTCCCGTTTTTAAGTGGAGTTTATCGGACAAATCAATTTTACGTTGGGGATCAAAAGTGAGAGCTAAATATTCGAGAGAAAATAATGTCATTTTTTTTAACAAATGCCTAAAAAAATATTTATTAACTTATATTAATTCAAGAATTATTAAGTTATATTAGCTTGAAATTAGACATGCTTCAAAGTTACACAACAACAGCATGAAAATCTCTTGACCCGTGCATACACACTATAGGAGTAAAGCATTCTGCGCTTTACTCCTACATCCACTCTGCACTGCCTACTTCCTAATTTCAAGAAAGAGCATTTTCTAAATCAGCTTGTAAATCTTGCTGATGCTCAATTCCTACTGAAAGACGGACTAAATTATCCTTTATTCCCCGCTTAAGTCGTTCTGTTTCTGGTAGAGAACCGTGGGTCATTTTCGTGGGATAACAAAGCAGCGACTCAACTCCTCCCAAACTTTCAGCCAGCAAAAACAACTTAAGTCGAGAAGCAAATTTTTCAACCTCAGCAAAACCGCCTTTTAATTCCAAACTAATCATCCCCCCAAAGCCAGACATTTGCTCTTTTGCTAGTTGGTGTTGTTCGTGGGTAGGTAAGCCTGGATAATAAATTCGCTCAACTTTAGGATGCTTTTCTAAAAATTTAGCCAAAAATAAAGCGTTTTTTTCATGTTCTCGCATTCTCACAGCAAGAGTTTTAATTCCTCGCAGCACTAACCAACTATCAAAAGGACTGGGAATAGCTCCGATCGCATTTTGATAAAACTTCAGTTCCGTGTATAGTTGCTCATTAGATGTAATAACTGCGCCACCAATAATATCACTGTGTCCCCCTAGATATTTCGTAGTGCTGTGAACTACAATATCAGCACCTAAATCTAACGGTCTTTGAAAATAAGGACTAGCAAAGGTATTATCAACTACTAAAATCAGATTGTGTTTGCGGGCAATATTCGCTAAGGCTGCAATATCAATAATTTTTAACAAAGGATTGGTAGGAGTTTCAATCCAAATTAACTTAGTATTTGGTAGAATTGCAGATTCAAAATCAGCGATATTATCAATATCTACATAGGTAGTTGTCACACCCCAATTTTTGACAACCTTTTCTAACAAACGATAAGTACCACCATATAAGTCATCGCCAGCAACAATATGGTCGCCACTTTTGAGCAGACTTAATACAGTGGTGGTTGCAGCCAAGCCAGAGGCAAATGCTAAACCAAATTTACCATTTTCAATAGAAGCTAAAGCCTCTTCTAAAGCAGTGCGCGTAGGGTTTCCTGTGCGAGAATATTCATATCCCTTGTGCTGACCTATGGCTTCTTGTTCATAGGTGGAAGTCAAATAAATAGGGACAATTACTGCACCTGTTTGGGGGTCTGATTGCTGACCTTCATGAATTGCTTTAGTTTCAAATTCCATTATTTTTCCTTGATTATTCTTGGGTTTGGCTAATCCAATATCTAATTAAATCTGCTCTGGTAATTAATCCAATAGGAACATCACCGCGCTTAATAATAATGCCTGTGGTTCCTGATAAAAGCAGCCGATAAGCTTCTGAAACATCAACTTCTTCATCAAGAATTGGTAGTGGTTTACCCATCACTGCTGAAACTTCCTGATTGGAAAAGTTAATACCATCATGTAGGAATTTCATTAAAGAAGCTTCATTAATACTTCCTACTACATGATGATTATCAATCACTGGTAGCTGAGAAATATTTAATTTTTGCAGATAGTTTGTGGCTTGGCTCAAAGTATCACGGGGACTAACAGCAACTAGCGAAGGAAAATCTGTTTTTTGAGCAAGAATTTCTCCAACTTTAGTACTTTTGACTGCTGTACCTTCCCAAAACCCATTTTCCTGCATCCACGCATCTGAGTAAATTTTATTAATATAATTTCTTCCCGTATCTGGTAATAGCACTACAATATACTTTGGCTCTGTTAATCTAGCTGCGTATTTCAATGCTGCGGCTACTGCTGTACCACACGAACCTCCTACTAATAAGCCTTCTTCCCGTGCTAAACGACGAGCCATATTAAATGACTCCTTATCACTAACCCGAACCATTTCATCTACTATTTGACGATTAAAAGTTTTGGGAATAAAGTCTTCGCCAATTCCTTCAACTTTGTAAGATTTGGGTGTGTCACCGGAAAGAATTGAACCTTCCGGATCTGCACCAACAATTACGATATTTGGATTTTGCTCTTTGAGATATTTGGCAACTCCGGAAATTGTACCACCTGTTCCCATTCCGGCAACAAACACATCCACTTTACCATTACTATCTGACCAGATTTCTGGGCCTGTAGTTAAATAATGTGCTAAAGGATTATTTGGGTTTTCAAATTGATTTGGCCTATAAGCTTTGGGTATTTCTTTGGCAAGTCTTTCCGCTACACCGTTATAACTTTCTGGTGAGTCAGGCGGTACAGATGTGGGAGTAACAACTACTTCCGCACCATAAGCTTTGAGCAAATTGATTTTATCCTGACTCATTTTATCAGGCATGACGAATATACAGCGATATTTTTTTACTGCTGCAATTAAAGCTAATCCTACGCCAGTATTGCCTGCGGTGGCTTCAATAATAGTACCACCAGGTTGGAGTTGACCTATTTTTTCTGCGGCTTCAATCATAGTTAAGGCAATTCTATCCTTGGTGCTGCCGCCAGGATTAAGATATTCTACTTTGGCATAAATAGTTGAGTGAATATCTTCGGTAATCTTGTTAAGTTTGATTAATGGAGTTCTACCAATTGCTTGCAATATATTTTCGTAAGTAGTCATAATAGCAGCTATTAATGAGTTATAAAATGCTGTCTTGGTTATCTTTGCGTACTTTGTGTACTTCGCGGTTTGTTAAAAAAATTAATTTCACGATTCAAATATGTTGCTATAATTGGTAATCATTATTACAAAAACTAAAGAGTTCCAATTATTGAATGTTGGATACATTTAGATGTAAAAACGAACTGCAAAGGACGCAAAGGTCGCAAAGATAAGAAAATCCTCTTAGGATGTTGGTTGTAGAGTTGGTTGGAGTTTGAGTAATCTATCGCTTGCTGCTTGCAATGTTTCAAGTCTTTTGCTAAAGCAGAATCTAATCAATGAATGTCCTTTTTCAGGTTGGTGAAAAAAGCTGGAACCAGGAACTACAGCAACACCAATATCTTTAATTAAATGGTAAGTAAATTCAACGTCGCTTTTGTAGCCGAATTGGGAAATATCTGCAAGAACATAATAGGCTCCTTTGGGAAGGAAGTAGGGAATACTAACTCGATCTAGAATTTGTAAAATGTTGTCTCGCTTCTGTTGATAGAGTTTGGCTAATTCTTGATAATAGGATGGCGGTAGTTGCATGGCGGCAACTCCGGCTCGTTGCAATGGTGCAGGGGCACCTACTGTTAAGAAATCATGGACTTTACGAATGGCTGCCGTTAATTCTGGGTTTGCTAGAATATAGCCGACTCGCCATCCGGTGACGCTGTAGGTTTTGGATAGTCCGTTAATGGTAACTGTGCGTTCTTCCATTCCGGGAAGAGTTGCTAAGGCGATATGTTGAGCGCCATCGTAGAGAATGTGTTCATAGATTTCGTCAGTAAAGGCTAGTACATCCCACTTTTGACAAAGTTCGGCAATTAGGATGAGTTCTTCACGGGTGAAGACTTTGCCGGTGGGGTTGTGCGGTGTATTAATAATAATGGCTTTGGTATTAGCGTTGAAAGCTTGACGCAACTGTGTTTCATCAAATGTCCAATGTGGAGGATGTAGTGTCACATAGCGGGGTGTAGCGCCAGCTAGAATTGCATCGGGGCCATAGTTTTCATAATAAGGCTCAAATACAATTACTTCGTCACCAGGATCTACTGTGGCCAGCATTACAGCTGCCATTGCTTCTGTGGAACCACAAGTCACAGTGATTTGAGTTTCGGGGTTGATATCTAAGCCGAGATACCAGCGAACTTTGTTGGCGATCGCTTCCCGAAATGGGCGATCGCCCCAAGTGATAGCATATTGGTTAACATCAGCCTCTATTGCTTCATAAGCTGCCTGCTTCAACTCCTCAGGACAAGGAAAATCAGGAAATCCCTGGGCTAAATTCACCGCACCATATTGCAGTGCCACCCTTGTCATTTCTCGAATTACCGACTCCGTAAACTGGCCTGCCTTGGCTGATATTTTTTGGCGCTGCATCTGACTCACCCCTTTGCCTCTTATACGATAATTTCTGTAAACCCAAATAAAACCGTAATATCGATAGATTTATCGTAGTATACTCAAATTCCCAATCGAGAGGAAGGAGTGAGAATTAGGCATGGGAAGAAGACAAGGGGAAAGAGAAAGGGGTAAGGGGAAAGATTAAATTTATTCCTTTTCCCTTTTCCCTTTAACCTTTTCCCTTTTCCCCTGTTCCCCCTGCCCAATCCCTAATCCCCAGTCCCCAGTCCCCTATATACTAAATTATTGAGATTAATAGTCAATTATTGAAGGTACTAATCCAGAATCATCATGAAATCTTTGCACCGTCCCGATCTCTATAGCTGGTCTAGTTTCAATCCGGCAAGAAATATTGATTTCAATGGGATTGCCTGGATTCGCCCAGATGGCAACATCTTGATTGACCCAGTAGCGCTATCAAACCATGATTGGAATCATTTGCAATCCCTCGGTGGTGTGGGTTGGATTGTGTTGACGAATTCCGAACATGTCAGGGCAAGTAAAGAAATTGCCGATCAAACTTATGCCAAGATAGCCGGTCCTGTGGCGGAAAAAGACAGTTTTCCCATACACTGCGATCGCTGGCTATCTGATGGTGAAGAATTTGTACCCGGACTAAAGGTGATTGAACTCCAAGGTTCTAAAACGCCCGGTGAACTGGCTCTATTACTGGAGGAAACAACGTTGATTACAGGGGATTTAGTACGGGCACGCAAGGCAGGTAGTTTGACAATATTACCTGATGACAAGCTACTGAATCGAGAGCAGGCTATTGCTTCTGTGCGGAGATTGGCAGAACTCAGCCAGGTAGAAGCTGTGTTAGTGGGGGATGGTTGGCCTGTGTTCCGCGATGGACGCGATCGCTTAAAGGAACTTGTGGCAACGTTATAAATAGCTGGAACGATGCCTTCGCCTTAGGCATCATTCCAGCCAAAATTTATACATTTTTTTAAAACTATTATTGAGTGTTATGAGAAGTTCCTTTTTTTTTTAAGCAATGTGGAAGTTTACAATCAGTGGCAGATGCGACACCGAACTGTTATCAATATATTGGTAGTTAGCAATTTGACTGACTAGCTACGTAAATTGAGAGGGGAAGGATGAACAGTTGCCGCGTTGTCGTTGTTGGCGCTGGATTCGGTGGGTTGCAAGCTGCAAAATGTTTAGCTGATTCTGGTATAGATGTACTATTAATCGATCGCAACAACTATCACACCTTTGTACCGTTGTTGTATCAGGTTGCCACAGGTCAATTAGAACCTGAGTACATTGCTTACCCGATTCGGGCAATTTTACGGCGATTCTCTTTCTTACGGAATAAAGCTAAGATTCAGTTTTTAATGGCTGAAGTTAAGCAAATTGATTTTTCCAAACGAACTATTGAAACAGAAACTTGTTTAATTAGCTATGACTTTCTTGTGCTAGCAACTGGAAGCCAAACGCAGTTTTTGGGAGTTCCTGGGGCTTCAGAATATGCTTTTTCCATGAGAACGTTAGAAGAAGCAATAGCCATTCGCAATCAGATTTTGTTTTGTTTTGAGCGAGCTATTCAAGAATCTGATTCATCACGACGCGAACAACTGCTGACGTTTACAATTGTCGGCGGTGGAGCAACCGGTGTTGAAGTGGCGGGTGCTTTAGCAGAAATGCTTCGAGGTCATTTGCGTCGAGATTATCCCACACTTTTGCCCCAAGTGAGGTTGATTCTAATACAATCTAGCGATCGCTTATTGGCCGAACTGCCAAAAAAGTTAGGAGCTTACACTCATAAACGATTACATCAACTAGGAGTAGAGGTTTATCTGCTTTCCAAAGTCACTAGAGTGACTTCTGAATCTGTATATCTGCAAAACGATGAGGTAATTCCAACTGCAACCGTCATTTGGACTGCGGGGGTAGAGGCAAATTATCCCACAATATTAGACGAGCCTTCTTTGGCAAATAAACGCAAGTTAATTGTTCATCCCACCCTGCAATTGCTAGAACAACCTAATGTTTATGCCATTGGGGATCTGGCATATCTAGAAAAGAACGGCAAACCATTAGCTGGATTTGCATCAGAGGCACTTCAACAAGGCGTGGCTGTAGCTCGAAATATTCAGCTGCAATTTCGAGGTAAATCACCACAACCTTTTAGCTATTTCCACAAAGGAATATTAGTGATTATTGGTTGCTATTCAGGTGTGGCAAAAATTGGCACATTTGCCATTACAGGCTGCTTGGCTTGGCTGATGTGGCTGGGAGTTCACTTAATATATCTTCCTGGCCACCGCAGTCGCTTATTAGTGTTACTTACTTGGCTTCATACTTATTTATCACGCGATCGCTCAGTTCGCTTAATTCTGTCTGTGAAAAAACGTTAGTGAAGAGTGAGGAGTTAGGAATGAGGAGTTAGGAGTTAGGAGTTAGGAATTATTCTCCTTGTCCCCTTGTCCTTTTCTCTCCCCATCTCCCCATCTCCCGATTTATGCAGGAACAAACTTCAGCGAAACACCGTTCATGCAGTAGCGCTGGCCTGTGGGTGCAGGGCCATCATCAAAAACATGACCCAGATGACCACCACAGCGACTACAATGCACTTCAGTTCTAGTCATAAACAACGACCTATCTACAGTAGTAGCGATCGCACCTTCAATTGGTTTATAAAAGCTAGGCCAGCCAGTACCGCTATTAAATTTGGTCTCAGATGTAAACAACGGTTGTTCGCATCCAGCACAATAATAAGTGCCTTCATCGTATTGTTTATCGAGAGGGCTAGTGTGAGCGCGTTCAGTCCCGTGTTTACGCAATACGCGAAACTGTTCTGGCGTTAAAATCTGACGCCACTCTTCCTCAGGTTTGCTAATTTCAAATCTACTGTTAGAAGTTGTCATTTCTTCTGACCCCCATTTGATATACCTTGATAACAAAGCTGTGCCAACTATTACTGCACTAGCCTGTAAAAAATACCGCTTGTCCATATATCTATTATTTTCTATTTCCTGGCTCACTGGCCCATCAGCTCCAGTACGGTATTCCCGGCTTTAATTATCAGAATTAGCGATCGCTCTGAATTAACCCTGATAATCTGATTAAAATTAGATGAGAAACAACAAATTACTCATAGAAGACTGGACGGAAATCCGATCCACTTGACTTGATTCCCCGCTTTAAATAAAAATCTACTAAAATTCTGCATTTCTCTTCAATCATCATTTTCATCATCTGAACTTGTTAAATCTTGAGTACTGCCCTGCTTATCCTGACCGATCGGAAACATAAATGAGCGATTGAGCCGCTTCACACCACTCAGGGTGACTAGGGTCAGTAACCCTCCTAATAATCCCATTTGCCACAGACCGCAGCCGATGGCAGCCCCCAATCCCGCCGCTGTCCAGACACACGCAGCTGTAGTTAACCCGCGTACTTTTGGTGTCGCAGATTTTCTGGGAGACTCTTGTAAGATTAATCCAGCTCCCAAAAATCCTACTCCTGTAGCTACACCCTGTATTGTCCTACTCAGTGCATTGATAGCAGCATAGGGACTATCACCCTCAGCTTGCAAAGGAATCATCACGAATAGTGCCGCACCCATACTCACTAGCATAAAAGTTCTCATCCCTGCTGGCCTACCTCCTTGCTGACGGTTAAATCCAATCATGCAACCTACCAGCAGCGCCAAAGACAGTCTCAACGCTATATGCGGCCAATCGTTGGCAGTAATAAACATCGGCCCCATTATCTTATTTCTCCTAGAGACACAACGGAATTGGACGCCTATTGCTAGTTGACTGGATAACTACCCACGTCTAGAGATAAAAACTTAACTACAATAAATCAATAGGTTTGGCGTACATTAAGAACAATTTAACAAAAGGTTATCAATAAGCAAAATAATATACCGAAAGCTGTAATTCCTCGATTCCTCCGAGAGGTAGAGGCAGGGGGGCAGGGGAGCAGGGGGGCAGGGGGGCAGGGGAGCAGGGGAGAAGTTAGAGTAAGTCTTTTCCCATGCCCAATGCCCAATACTTCTCTACGAGAGGCTGCGCCAACGGCTGCGCTCAGTACAAGTGCCCAATGCCCAATGCCCAATGCCCAATGCCCAATGCCCCATACCCAATGCCCTGTGTTTCTTAAAAAACTTCTTGCTTAGTAAAGTTGAATATGTGATACTCTAAAGCTGTAAGTAAAGTACGGTATTTTTATCAAATTACCGTAGTTTAAAAGGATAGAATTCATGCAGCTACTATGGTTCATCCCAACCCACGGAGACGGACGCTATCTTGCAACTGCTACAGGCGGAAGGGCAGTGAGCTTTGCCTATCTGCGGCAGATTGCCCAAGCGGTGGATGACCTTGGTTACACGGGGGCTTTGTTGCCAACGGGTCGCTCTTGCGAAGATGCTTGGATTGTAGCGTCAACGTTGGTATCACTAACACGGCAGATGCGTTTTTTGGTGGCAATTCGCCCTGGCTTAGTGTCACCTGGAGTAGCGGCGCGAATGGCGGCGACATTCGATCGCCTTTCTGGTGGACGCTTGCTGATTAATGTAGTTACAGGCGGCGATCCCGTAGAGTTAGCGGGAGATGGCTTGCATTTGGATCACGATCGCCGTTATGAATTAACAGATGAATTTTTGACAGTATGGCGAGCGATCGCTAGCGGCGAACAAGCCAATCTTGAGGGGGAGTATCTCAAAATTCAAGATGGCAAACTGTTGTTTCCACCAGTCCAAAAGCCATATCCACCCTTGTGGTTTGGTGGTTCTTCTCCCATTGCCCAGAAAATTGCTGCCAAACATGTGGATGTTTATTTAACTTGGGGCGAACCACCAGCGCAAGTAGCCGAGAAGATTGCATCAGTTAAGAGACTTGCCCAAGCAGAAGGCCGGACATTGCGGTTTGGTATTCGCCTACATGTAATTGTGCGGGAAACCGAGAGTGAAGCTTGGGATGCGGCGAATCAATTGATTAAATATGTAGATGACGAAGCGATCGCTAAAGCCCAAAAAGCTTATGCACGGATGGATTCAGAAGGGCAACGGCGGATGACTCAACTACACCACGGTAGTCGAGAAGCATTAGAAATTAGCCCGAATCTGTGGGCAGGAGTTGGCTTAGTACGGGGTGGTGCCGGAACAGCCTTAGTCGGCGATCCGCAAACTGTAGCCGCTAGGATATTGGAATACGCTGATTTGGGTATTGAATCCTTTATTCTTTCTGGCTATCCCCACCTAGAAGAAGCTTATCGAGTTGCAGAACTTTTATTTCCCCATTTGCCTTTAACGAATCTACCCGCAGTAGAAAAGCAACATGTCTTGAGTCCATTTGGCGAGATCGTCGCAAATGAAGATTTTCCTGGGCACCATAAACAGAAAGCTACATCCATATCCTAGTAAAGTTTAGGGTATTGGGCGTTGGGCATTGGAATGCTCTCTAGTCTTTAGCCCCCACTCCCCATTCACTATTCCCCATTAATAAATCAGGAGTTTAATTTAGATGACAAAGATTTTGGCGATCGCAGGTAGTCCGACTCATCCTTCTAGAACTTACGGTGTTGTTGAATACGCTGCTAAGCTTTTACAACAACAAGGTTTGCATGTAGACATTATTTCAGCTAGGGATTTGCCTGCTGAAGATTTAGTTTTTGGACGATATGACAGCCCTGCTTTAGAAGAACCCAAAGCTTTACTTGCAAATGCAAATGGTGTGATTATTGCCACGCCAATTTACAAAGCTGCTTATACAGGAGTACTCAAAACATTCCTAGATTTGCTGCCGCAAAAATCATTAACAGGTAAACCTGTATTACCAATTGCCCTTGGTGGGACGATCGCTCATTTATTAGCAATAGAATATGCTCTCAAACCCGTGTTATCTGAATTAGGAGCGCGGCATATTTTAGCTACTGTTTATGCAGTAGACAAACAAGTTCAACGACAACCTGATAATAGCGTCGTGTTAGAAGAAGAAATTGACCAAAGACTCAAAGACGTTCTCAAAGAATTTGTGAAAGCTGTAGAATACGATGCCGCAGCCCCTCAAGAATTGGTTCATGCCAATTAAATAATCAAGTTTATACCTCCGTTTTTCGTAGCAGTGGGTTAATTCATACCCATCTGCTACCTTTCTGAAAAAGTTAAGAATAGAAACATACTTTATTATCAATAATTATAATTTTTTAGTGATATTTAAATAAATAAACTACAGTTATACCTGTTTTTTTCTTGAATTAATAACCCTGTAATTTCTAATTTTTGGCGTTGCTGAATCAGAATATAAAATGCCAAAATTACCTTTGTTTTTCTTTGTACCTTTGCGTCTTTGCGCCTTTGCGTGAGACTAATTCATATTTCTACCCAGCAACGCCTAATTTTTATTAGATCAAATATCGATCGCGTGAATGCTTCTGGTTTAGAAGAAGCCAAAGTAGTTGTAGCTTCCATCGCACTAGCTGAAGCTTATTCATCCCCCTGGCTTCGCTTTGTTTCTTTTGCCCTTACCGTAGGTGCGCCTTCGTTAGAGACTCACATCATATTAATGGCAATACGCTTTTTTGGTCAGCTTAGCCAGTAAATTAGATGTAGGGCGTAAAAAAATAAACTCAATGAAAGCGATGTCTAACGACAAGCCGCAAGGCGTCTGCGCTTCTGAACTTGCATCCATCGTCGGTGAAGAAAATGCTGTTTGCCTTTGGGAAAATGTCGAACTAAATCAGCAAAAACGTATTCAACAGGCTATAGCTTCTGGAAACCTTCCCAGTTGTATTGTCTATCCAAGTACCCAAGAACAGCTAGCCGCAGTCCTCGCTATAGCTTACACAAATAACTGGCGCGTTCTTCCCTGTGGTAGTGGTAGTAAACTTTCTTGGGGTGGTTTAGCCAAAGGCATTGATGTTGTAGTCAGTACAGAACGCATCAACCAATTGATTGAACACGCTGTGGGTGATTTAACTGTCACTGTAGAAGCTGGGATGAAATTTTCCGATTTGCAAGCACTTTTGGCAAACTCACGGCAATTTCTCGCCCTCGATCCCACAGCCCCAGAGTCAGCAACTATTGGCGGTATCGTCGCCACAGGTGATACAGGTTCTCTCCGACAACGTTATGGTAGCGTGCGCGACCAATTACTAGGTATTACTTTTGTGCGTGCTGATGGACAAATCGCCAAAGCCGGGGGAAGAGTAGTCAAAAATGTTGCCGGATATGATTTGATGAAGTTGTTTACTGGGTCTTACGGCACACTAGGAGTTATTAGTCAAGTAACTTTTCGACTGTATCCATTACAAGAGGCATCGGCAACGGTGGTGTTAACTGGTAAAGCTGAGGCTGTATCTCAAGCAGCTGATACTCTGCGAGGTTCAGCGTTAACACCAGTCCAGGCTGATTTGCTATCAACTAAATTGGTATCCAGCTTAGGTTTAGGTCAAGGACTGGGATTAATTGCTCGGTTTCAAAGTATTAGTGAGAGTGTTAAGGAACAGTCAAACCGAGTTTTAGAAGTAGGGCAAAAGTTAGGGTTAGATGGAGCAATTTATGTAGATGGCGATGAAGCTAATCTATGGGCAAGATTGCAAGAACGAATACATTCTCGCGTTCAAGAATCTGTAATTACCTGCAAAATAGGAGTGTTACCTACTGCTGCGGTGAAAATTTTGTCTCAGGTAGAGTTGGGTTTAATTCATATTAGTAGTGGTTTGGGTTTGTTAGAATTAGAGGATAAAAATCAGGTTTTGCAAATGCGCGATGGGCTACGCCTACGCACTCAAGCTGATAGTGGTTTTTTAACAATTCTGGAAGCACCAGCAGCGGTTAAAGAACAAGTAGATGTTTGGGGTTATACGGGGAATGGTTTGGCATTGATGCGCCAGATTAAGCAGCAGTTTGATAGTAAGAATATTTTAAGTCCTGGTCGGTTTGTGGGTGGGATCTAGGTTGAAGAAAACGAACCACAGAGACGCTGAGGACGCTGAGATAGAGAGGGGAAAGAGAAAAATGCAAGTTTCAGAAAATTCTGTTAATAATACGGCTAGTTTGAAGAATTTGAAAGGGTTTGATGAGAGTCATCCACCCGATCCGAAGTTGATTGATAGTTGTGTCCATTGTGGATTTTGCCTCTCGACTTGTCCGAGTTATCGGGTGTTGGGTAAGGAGATGGATTCCCCTAGAGGACGCATCTATTTAATGGATGCAATTAATGAGGGTGAGATTGCTCTCAATACGGCAACAGTAGAACATTTTGATTCTTGTTTGGGATGTCTTGCTTGTGTGAGTACTTGTCCTTCTGGCGTGCAGTATGACAAGCTAATTTCTGCAACTCGTCACCAAGTTGAACGCAATTATCCCCGCAGTTTACCAGATAAATTATTTCGGCAGTTAATATTTTCTCTGTTTCCTTATCCCAATCTTTTACGAATTTTATTAGTTCCGTTGTTGGTTTATCAAAAGTTGGGTTTGAGTAAGTTAGTTCAGACTACTGGTTTACTCAATAAAATATCTCCTCGTTTGGCAGCAATGGAATCTATTCTGCCAACAATTACTCTCAAATCTTTTCAAGATAATTTGCCTAGTGTGATTCCTGCTAAAGGTGAAAAGCGCTACCGTGTTGGGGTAATTTTGGGATGTGTGCAACGGTTGTTTTTTTCTCCAGTCAATGAAGCGACGGTGCGGGTTTTAACGGCGAATGGTTGTGAAGTTGTGATTCCCAAATCTCAAGGTTGTTGTGCAGCGCTTCCCGAACACCAAGGACAAGCAGAACAAGCGAAGGCTTTAGCAAGGCAGATGATTGATAGTTTTGCCAAGACTGATGTAGATTTTGTAATTATCAATGCTGCTGGTTGCGGCCATACTTTAAAAGAATACGGTCATATATTAAAAGATGACCCAGAATATCGCGAAAAAGCAAAGGATTTTGCAGCTAAGGTGAAAGATGCTCAAGAGTTTTTGGCAACTGTTGGATTAACAACCAAACTATCACCATTAACTGATAAAACTTTGAATTTAGTTTATCAAGATGCTTGTCATTTATTGCACGGTCAAAAGATTAGCGTCCAACCGCGTCAGTTATTGCGGCAAATTCCAGGGGTTAAGTTAAAAGAACCTCTAGATGCGGCTTTGTGCTGTGGCAGCGCTGGAGTTTATAATATGTTGCAACCAGAGGTTTCTGAAGAATTGGGTCAGCAAAAAGTACAGAATTTGTTGAATACTGGTGCTGAGTTAATTGCTTCTGCTAATCCAGGGTGTACTTTGCAAATTACTAAGCATTTGCAGTTGCAAAGTAAGCAGATTTCAGTTATTCACCCGATGGAGTTGTTAGATTATTCGATTCGGGGTGTGAAGTTGGAAGTTTGAAAAATAAATATAGATTTACCGTCGGGTAGTTAAAGTTTCGGGATGAAAAATTATAGCAAAGACGCGATAAATCACTGTCTCTACAAGAATAAATCTTTCGTAAAGACTGCGATAAATCGCGTCTCTTGTCAATTTTATCTATGAATTAGATGATTTATCCTGCTTCACTTTTTTGATTAATTCTATGTAGATATTAACCTCATTTACTTCTAAATCATGTTCAACTCTAGTTACTCTCCATTTCTCTTTTTTTAGGTAAACTTCCTCTCCTATTCTGGGAACAAATTGTAAATCATAGAACTTTTTGACAAAATCTTTTTGATTTTCTTCCCATAAGACTACTTTGGCTACTTCTTTGCTCATAGTTATCCTTTTTTGTTACTGAATAAAGCTCAGCACTTTGATGACATTCATTAGGTAATTTTATCTTACTAATTCAACTCAATAACGTAGTTAAAACCACATTATTTATTAACACTTATTTACCCAGTATTTTATTTACTCTAAATTCACAATAAAGATACCTAAGTTTCTATAAACGTTGCTGAATTGCGGTATGAATCCAAATGTAGAGACATTGTAATTGCAACGTCTCTACAAATATTTTGATATCATGCACAATCGTTTTCATACAAAAAATCAGCAACGTCTTTTTACTAAGTATTTACAGCTGCAAGAGAAGAATATTTCAGTTATTCATCCAATGGAGTTGTTGGATTATTCGATTGGGGGTGTGAAGTTGGAAGTTCAAAAAACAAAAATTTCAGTTACAGCTAACATAATATTAGCAGGTCAATAAAATATTAAGTCTTTGTTAAATGTCTCCTTAACTGTCTTAACTGTCCTTGAACTCTCATTAAAAATCTGAAATATTAACGAAGACATTAATTTTTAGCTCCTGAAATAGCCTGAAAACATACTTTTCAGGTGATAACTGAACAACAAATTACTTGTTGTCAATACTGAAATCTTGCAGCAGAATTCAGGAGCCACAACCCCTAAATAAAAAAGAGGTAATTTATGAGCGATATCAAACAAGTAGTGCCTGCTTCAGAATTCATGAAAAAGAACTTAGGAATTTCCTCAGCTCCCCTTGAAGCATACTTGAACTATGGATATGCTCTGCTTGCTATTGCTGGAGCCGATGGAGAGGTTTCAGAAGCTGAATTTAACTGGTTACTAAATCATCAGCGTGTAGTTGGCGCTCCTGAAGAAGCAATAGAGAAATACAAAACATTATGAATACAAAAATGCTAATTTAGAAGATCTGCTAAGCAAAATTACGGTTGATGTTTCTAATTGGTCGAAATCAAGGACATTGCTATATCATGCAATTCAAATGGCTCGCGCCGATGATAATTACTCAGTTGAAGAGCAAAAAGCTGTTAAGAAAGCAGCTAAATTGTTAAAGGTTGAAGATGATATTGCCCTTGCTCTCAGCAGGTTGGTAGAGGTAGAAGAAGGGATAACTGCATTACGCAAAGCGCTACTAAAGACTGAGATTTTAGCTTAATCGAGCAGAACGCGCACATCCCCAGATTGAGTAATCAGGATGAGCGCAGTATCATCAGGCGTAGGCTTGTTTTGAGGTATTCACTTGTGAATTTACAAGCCCTAACTATAGGGTCAGCTGAGTTAGGGTACTTCACTTACAACAACTTATCTGGTGTAATTGGCAGGTCACGAATCCGTTTACCTGTGGCATGATAAACTGCATTCGATATGGCTGCGGCTACGCCAACAATGGGAAGTTCTCCCAGGCTTTTAGTTCCAAGTGCATTGACATAAGCATCTTGTTCTTCAACAAATTCCACTTTCATATTTGGAATATCTTTATGAACGGGAATCAAGTAGTCTGAAAGATTAGCACCAATTATTCTGCCTTGGTTAGCATCCATTATGGTTTTCTCCATTAATGCCATGCCAATTCCCCAAGTAATACCACCAATAACTTGACTGCGTGCTGTCTTGAAGTTGAGAATTCGCCCTACACTATAAACGCCTACGCAACGTCTAATTTGAATTTCTCCTAAAAGTTCATCAACGGCAACTTCTACAAACATGGCGCCAAAAGAGTGTTTGGAATAACTTTTACTCTCTGGGTTGGGTGAGGTTTGTTCTGTGACTTCTAAACTTTCTAATCCCTGACGGCGCAGAATATCGGTGTAGCTGTCTCTCTGGGAGGGGTTTTGTTTTAAAAATATTTGCCCTGATTCAACTGTAATATCTTCTGTCTGAGATCCATACAGAGGGGAATTTGGATCTACGATCGCCATTTCAATTATTCTATCCCGTGCGGCGATCGCTGCTTTATGCACCGCCGGAGAAACGCTGCCAACTGTAATTGAATTGCCTGTAATAGGCGCTTTAGGGTAATTGCTATCACCTAGTTGAAACTGCACTGGTAAACCTAATGCCTCAGCAGCTACCTGACTCATGACTGTATATGTGCCAGTACCGATGTCTTGAGTACCAGTTTGTAGTTTTACTTCTCCAGTAGCAAAAATTTCGACTTTCACTGATGCTGAACCAGAGTTGCTAGGAAATGTCGCACTCGCCATTCCCCAACCAATCAAAAAATCACCTTCTTGCATGGAACGGGGAACTGGGTTGCGTTGTGACCAGCCAAAAATCTCTGCACCTTTTTGATAACATTGTTTCAGGGATTTACTCGACCAAGGTAATCCTGTATGGGGATCGATATCTGCATGATTTCTCAGTCTCAATTCAATGGGGTCAATATTTAAGGCAGATGCTATTTCATCCATTGCTGACTCTAGGGCAAACATTCCTGGTGCCTCTCCCGGCCCCCGCATAAAGGTTGGTGTACCAGCGTTAATGCGTCCCAAACGATATTTCACTTCCAAATTTTCACAAGCGTACATCATCGTTGTAGCTGCGCCAACCGGTTCTACGAAGTCGTCAAATTGGGATGTTAAAGATGTGCCTGTGTGAGTAATGACTGTTAGTTTACCTTCCTTGGTTGCACCTAGCATTAGGTGTTGTTGAGTTTGGGAACGGTAACCGCAGCTAGTATACATTTGCGATCGCTCTAAGGCAACTTTCACCGGTCGGTTGACTCGTTTGGCGGCGATGGCACAGAGAATAGTATGAGACCTTAAAAGTGCTTTACAACCAAATCCCCCGCCTAAGTATTTGGAGATGACGCGGACATTTTCTTGGGGAATATCCAGAACAGAGGCAATGGCTCTTTGGGTTGCAGAAATGCCTTGGGTGGTTTCATATAATGTCAAGTTATCCCCCTCCCACATTGCTATACTTGCAGAAGGTTCCAGGGGATTATGATGTTCCATTGGTGTGGAATAAACTTCCTGCACGAGAATATCTGCTTGTGCTTTGCCTGATTCTATATCCCCTCTAGTGATTTTACCTGGCATGATGCCAAAATATAGTGTTTCTGGTTCAAAAATTTCTGCCTGTGCCAATGTTATTGTTGGCGCTGCTTCTTCGTAGATAACTTTAATTAAAGCAGCAGCGGTTTGGGCTTGTTCTAAAGTTTGAGCAACTACAATGCCCAGGTGTTGACCATTGTAATAGATATTGTCATCTTTCTCAGTTGGTTGAGTTTTTGCAGGAGAAAAAAAGGGTATTTTAATTAACGATGGTGTTTGCTCGTAAGTAACGACATCTATTACACCAGGCGATGCTAAGGCTTTTGATGTGTCTATTTCGATAACTTTACCATTGGCGATCGTACTTTCAAAAATTACGCCATAAGTCAAATTCTCTATAGGCACATCAGCTGTATATGCTGCTTCTCCCGTTACTTTAAATCTACCATCAACCCGATCTACTGGTTCACCAACAATTTTACTCATACCGTTGCTTTTCCTCTGCTGGAAAATTAAATTTAGTAGAGGTTTGCATAAAATTTAAATCCATAGATATGCAGAATTTTTTTATACCAATTCTCTACAAACTTGGACTTAATAGTTACTAATTTACCGAGCATTATCTTTCTTTGTGTCCTTGGCGATGGCACTTGCTCATCCCGAAACTCACAATAAAGCGCTACCTCATAAAATTAGTATAAGAAATTATTGTTGGGAATTAATCATAGTTTGTAAAATTAATGGGTCTCTTATATCATGCTGCATATTGTAATCAATTGTACCAAACTCTACTTGTAACATCAGGCGGTCTTGAGCAATGGGAGTAGTGCCTTTGTGGAAACAAAAAGTATCTTCAGCAAAGCCAAATCCTGCTTTGCCATAAATAGTTACTAATGATTTTTCTTGATAATACTTAATAATCTCTTCATCAGTTTCACATTTAGGTAACAATAAATGTGAAAGTTTTTTCTTATTGTGGCTGCCTCTAACACAAACGTGGGGGCCACCTAATGCATCAACATCCGTTAAATAAAAGAAAAATTTTAAAAAGCGATAATCATCAAGATCGTAGTGAAACATTTGAAATGTTTTCATCTTTTCAAATGTTGTTGTTTCCCCAGCAAAGCTCCACCATAATTGATTAGATAAATGTACGGGGTTACATTCTAAATACTTACCAGCTATTGCCAATAGTATAGGATCGTTTTGCAGTTTTTTAATAGCAGGACAAAGCAAAGCTGTATTAAAATAGCCAGCTAGTTTAAATATTTGATCGTAATGCTTTTCTGCTGCTTCCTTCTGATTATAAAAGAAGCCTAAATGAGGTTTATAATCACCATAACAAGCATGAGAATCAGCAAAATTAGCGATTTGATTTACTATATCTTTTGGAAGGTTAAGACCCAAATAAAATCCATTTTCCTTCAGATTATTAACTACCAAATCAATATCAATACCTGGAAATAGAGTGGAGCTTTTATTGACGAATCCTTGAGAAAAATATTCGTTTCTATGAGGCAAAAAATCTTTTACAAGTCTCCCTAAAGGGAATCTGCCAACTTTACGCATCAACAACCAACGAGGGTTTTTAGTTAGCCCTATATAGTTTTCATAACAAATGTTATATTGCAATGGAAATTTTTTTTTAATGTTTTTTAGCATTATAAATAATCTTTATTAATAGCAAATTCCTAGTAAATATAAATATTTATAAATTCTTCTTAAGGCTAATACTAAGCTTTTACTTTCATAAACTCAATAGTTACTGAAATCAATAAATTAGAGATGGTGTAACTCTAATTAACAATTTTTGCTGCTGTGAAAATAAGCTTATATCCTTTCACGCAACAATTTGCTAATACTTGACAGCACTCAAATAAACTTGTCTATAATCAAGCCATCAAATTGACTTACGGGCATAATTCAGGGCTTAACAGGTAATAGTCATCACTACTCAAACATAGTCTTAACTTCTCGATCGGCTAATTGAGGGATAACGACTTCTTAAGGCTAGTATCAATTTATGAGCTAGCTTTTTACCTTACAGGCAATGAGACAAATATTACAACCTAAATCATTGCTAATTAGTGATATCGATCGCACTTTTGTTGTGACCAATATCAGTATTATAATTCTAGTTACGACTTATTCTTGCGCTCCAACCTCCACCTCTCTATGGGTTAGGCTTGGGACAGTCGAGGAGATAAGCCAGACGAATTTTGCGTTTTAGTGGAAGGTAGCATACAACTGCTGTGTAGAGTTCAACCCCCAATACTTGTCGGTTAAGGAGAAAAGGGGAAGGGGAAAGGGGAAAGAAAAAACCTTTACCCTTTACCCTTTACCCCAAACCAAATTCCGAGTTCAAAATGCTTAACTGAGCAGTATTGGTTCAACCCCTACAAGATGTTGAAAGTCCGCGAATTAAAACACGTTTGACTAATTCAATTTTGAATTCATTGTCTGTTTGCGGTTTAGCTTGTTGAATTGCAAGTTCGGCTGCGGCAGTGAATGTAGCCTTATTAATTGCTTTTCCTTTGAGGAATTCCTCAACTTCCCATGCACGCCAAGGTTTAGGCGCTACTCCTCCAAAAGCGATACGTGCTGATTTGATAATATTTTGTTCTATTTGTAAGGCAATAGCTACGGAAACGAGAGCAAATTCATAACTCGCCCGATCTCTAACTTTTAAATAATGAGATTTATATGCAAAATCTGGAATTTCAATAGCAACAATTAATTCTCCAGGTTGTAATAAATTTTCTGTTTGTGGTGTCTCACCTGGTAAAAGATAAAAATCATGAATTGAAATTCGCCGTATTTTTTCTGCGCTTTGAATGCAAATCACTGCATCTAATACTGTCAAAGCTACAGCTAAATCTGAAGGATGAACGGCGATACAATGTTCGCTAGCCCCAAAAATAGCGTGCATCCGATTATAGCCTGAAATTGCGGCACAACCTCTACCTGGAGTGCGTTTATTACAAGTAAAAACTGGGTTACGAAAGTAGCTGCAACGAACTCGTTGCAGTAAATTCCCGCCCACAGTTGCCATATTTCGCAATTGTGGCGAAGCACTTTGTAGCAAAGCCTGGGTAATTACTGGATAACACTCTTGAATTTGGGGGTGAAAAGCTACATCACTTAATCTACAGATTGCACCAATGCGAATTCCATGAGTTTGAAATTCAATATCTCCTAGCGGTAAACTATTGATATCAATTAATGTATTCGCTACTTGTACCCCATCTTTGATTAATCCCAATAAATCAGTACCACCGGCAATAAATTCCGCAGTTTTGTCTTGTTTAATTGTGGCGATCGCCGCTGCTTGGGACAAAACTTTAGCATAACTAAATGGCTGCATCTTCCGTTTCCTCTAGGACATCTTGAATCGCTGCAATAATATTCGGATATGCACCGCACCTGCAAAGGTTTCCACTCATTTTTTCTCGAATTTCTGCTTCAGTTTTTGGTATTTCTTCTAATATCATTCCTAAGGCAGAGACAATTTGACCAGATGTGCAATATCCACATTGAAAAGCATCATGGGTGATAAAAGCTGTTTGTAGAGGATGGAGTTTGCCGTCTTCTGCTAATCCTTCAATAGTAGTAATTGCAGCGCCGATATGCATTATTGCCAATGTCATACAGGAGTTAATTCGCCGATTGTTAACTAATACAGTACATGCGCCACATTCACCGCGATCGCAAGCTTTTTTTGTACCCATCAAACCCAGTTTTTCCCGTAGTGCATCGAGTAAAGTCACGCGGGGTTCTAGCTTGACTGAGTAGGACAAGTTATTGACATTCAGCGATAATTCTACTTCTTCTGAACTCAATATTTTGAATTCTTGGGTAAGAGAGTTTGAAGTAATTGCAGTTACAAAATTTTCTTCCATATTTGATACAGATGCTCATAGTTATATTATTACCGAATTTGAAGCTTTAAACTTTAGACGTTCAATTAATTGAAATTTCATACAAACCCTTGTTTGTTCATTAAAATAGTAGATTACCTTAGATATGAAAGAGAAATTGGCGGAATTTATTACCAAAATTGAGGTAATGGTGTTTAATTGAAATTTGTGAAATTAGCAAAAATTCCATAGATATATATTTTTATTACCATAAGTAGCCGTGGGTCTGATGAAAACTCATCAGAACGCTAAAAAGTTGATTCTTGAGAAAGATTGACTAAAAAAGTACTTAATAGTAAAAATGACGACTATAGGTTTGCTTCAAATGCGAGGTTGCAGAACAAGTGAATTTATCGGTGGGGATATTAAAAATTCTTAATTCTGACTTTTATTATGAACAAAATTCCAACTCAGAAATTATCAAAGCCGATAGTAGAAAAAGTTGCGATCGTTGGTGCTGGGCCAGGCGGTTTGACTACTGCCATAGCGCTTCAAAGCCAGGGTATTGACGTTCAAATATACGAAAAAGCACAAGAATTCCGTCCGGCTGGAACTGGATTAGGACTTGCTCCTAATGGCTTGAATTCTCTAGATGCGATCGCACCGGGAATAGTGGAAACCCTCAAAAGTTCAGGATGCCAAGTTATCCACACGGTTTTAAAGAATATCAAAGGAGAAACAATCCGGACTAGTCAAACTAAATATTTAGAGCAATATGGACAACCATTATTGACTGTTTGGTGGTATCATTTACAGCAAGTTCTAGCATCGAAATTGCCATCTGACATCATTCACCTCAATCATCATTGCATCGGCTTTGACCAAGATGATAACGGTGTGAAGATTCATTTTGATGGTCAAAAATCAGTAGATGCAGATTTGCTAATTGGTGCTGATGGCGTCAACTCTGTAGTTAGAGAAACTTTATTTGCCGAAGGTAAGCCTAATTATATTGGTAGTATGTGTTGGCGTGCCGTCATCAAGTACCACCACGAGTTATTTAATGACTATGAACTCATTTTCGTCATAGGTAATAAACAGTTCATGTACATTGTCAATGTGGGAGGTGGCTATACCAGTTGGATTAGTCGCAAGTTTTTGCCTGATTACTCTCTTTCTCAGAATGCCGATGAGGTTAAATCTCGCATTCTCCAAGAATTAGCTGATTGGGACGAATCCTTTCGGGCGGTGGTGGAAGCGACACCATCTGAGCAAATTTTGGAAGGGCCGATTTGCGATCGGCCGCCATTAACTCACTGGAGTCAAGGCAGAGTCACTCTCTTAGGTGATGCTGCCCATCCAATGGCACCAGCTATGAGCCAAGGAGCCAATACAACTTTTGAAGATGCATACGAACTGGCACAGTGTTTTTCACATTCAGCTACTCTCGAAGAAGCCCTCAGCAACTACGAACAGTCTCGCATCGACCGCACAAAAATTATTCAGGCTCGTAGCGCTTGGGGCGAAATGCGCTACTACGACCACACATTTACATCTCCTAGCCAGACCCCACAGCGCCAAATGACGCTAAATGATGATTTTCACAAATGGGTGTATAGTTACAAACCAACAGTAGCGAGTTAAATTTGAGTTTTATAGTATAATTGTACTATAAAAGTAATTTTTCATTGGGACTGCCCTCTACCTTTCTTTGACAAAAAGCAAAAGAGGGAGATAAACTCCCTCAATTAACAAGGCAATGATTTAGTTACAGATAGCCAACAATTACAGACGTGCTGTTGGTAACATAGCTATTGGGTTAACAGCACCCTTGCCTGCTGGATGAATTTCAAAGTGGGTGTGTGGCCCAGTGCTGTGACCAGTGCTGCCCATTAAAGCAATTGTTTCTCCCTGACTCACCTGCTGACCAGGTTGCACCAGAATCTTGCTGTTGTGAGCGTAGCGAGTCGTGCTGCCATCAGGATGGCGGATTTCCACGAGGTTACCGTAACCGCCATTGTTCCAGCCAGCTTTTGCTACGACCCCTTCAGCAGACGAGAAAACGGGTGTGCCAGTGGAATTAGCAATATCAATTCCTTTGTGCATTCTTCCCCAACGCCAGCCATAGCCAGAGGTAAGAGTGCCCTTTGCTGGCCATTGGTAATAAGCTACCGATGAACTAGATGGAGGGGGTGTTGTTTCGTCAATTGCTCTGGGTAAATATTGATCCACCGCTGCCAAAGGCGGTATCGCCTGTGGAGTAACTGTGGTTCCGCGCAACTTACCTAACGAATCCGAGGCGTTTACTTGTCTAGGAGGCGTTGCAACTCTGGTAGCAGATGGATTGCGAGGAGGAGTCCACTGACCAGCAGATCCTAGACTTGGTAAGAACTCTGGATTTATTGGCTCGTTAGCAGGTATGGTGGCACGGAATTGGGGCTTAATTGGTTGAGCGTAGTTACCTCTGGTAGGTGTCGGAACCGCAATTGGTATTGCTACGTTATTCGGCCGAGACACAGAGGTAGGTACAGGGAAATTACTGGGGGTAGAAACAGGAGTTAATGTCGCAGTAGTAGTGCTTTCAGTGACTGCGCTTGGCACTGCTAGATTCCCAGACTGTTGAGCGCGATATTTCTGCTGTAACCTCTGAATTTCTGCTTGTAAGCCCCGTAAACGGTCGTTATTGCTATTGTTACCCCTTGCTACCCTATTTGTTGGTTTTTCAGGCTGCTGGATTTGAACAAAGGCTCTTGGTACTGGGGTTTCACCACCCACGCCGTAAGCTCTAGGAGCGATGGGATCTGTTTGCAAATCGATCGCAGTATTTGTCTGAATTTCCTTGTTCGCAGTTACCGCTGTAGGGACGGCAACGCTACTGTTGTCAGCAATAATTGGCGATGGTGAACTCGGTAGATATGAGTTAGCACTACCAATGGTCACAGAGGAAGTAACTTTGGGAGTATTAGTAGGCTCTACAAAGCTGGGCTTAGTCGCTACAGCTACCTCAACTTGAGCAGTTGGAATAATCAGTTTTTGACTGATTCGCAGTTGATTAGGATTATTGAGGTTATTTGCCTTAACTAGTTCTGATACAGATGTATTGTATCTGCTGGCGATCGCTGCTAAGGTATCTCCAGGCTTAACTTCATAGGCTGTTCTAGTCGAGGACGCAATCAAGGTTGTTGGTGTAGTTGATGCAATTTCCTCTTGTGTCTTCTGTTTTAACCTCGATATCAGCTTGGCTTGGCCAGCATCACCAGAAGTCTCTGACTGCGCTAACACAGTTTTTTCAACTACAGTATTCCCAATACCAGTTTGTGATAAATTTTCGGTCTCTCCTGACCGAAATTGTGCCAGACTCTTTCTTAAACGGTTTGATTTTTCTTGTAAGCGATTTAGCGCAAACTCTTGTTGTGCCTTAAGTTGTGCATTTATTTCACTGTTGGCTGTCCCAGATGTTGCCACTGTTTGTGGTACTGTTTGCAATACACTTGTAGTGCCGACAACATCTTCAGCAATGGGGTTGGATAGCTTGTTGACTGTTGGAAAACTAGTCTCAGCTAAGCTATTGTTCGACGCCTGTGGCAGTTGGGATTTTGAGCCAGTGAGATTTTTATCAACTGGTGTTGCTTGGGAAAAGGTTTCTGATGCAGGAACTTGCAAAGACGTTCCACTGGCCGCGACTTGCCATTTAGCTTCAAGCCCACGCAACTGTGAGACTGCTGTTGGTTCCACGATAACAGGATTTTCCGGCACGCTCGGTAATGAGATTGCTTGGGATTCCAGCTTGGTGGAGGCGAATTTCACCTCAGTATCACGAACAGCAGGAATGGTTGAGGTTGCCTTTTGGCTGCCTACAGGTACCGCTGCTTGGGCTTGATCGCTTTGTCGAGTCACCAAAAGACTGGTTGCTCCCATAGAGATTGCCAAGCCAATCATGGCGGCTTTTGTCCGCACCCGGTGGTTAACTTTTGGATTAATTGAATTTAGCTGTTCTACCGGGGCATCATCGCTGCTGGGGCTATTTTTCAACACAGCTTTTACTCTCTTTTTCAATGCTCGTTTCAAAGACGACCTCCTTACGATCACTAGCGCTTAACTGACCTCGATTTTTCAGCTGGATATCTAGTCAACGATCTAGATCGCAACGAAAGATTGATCGAGATCACATTCACCAGAGATGCTTACGCAAGATTAACCTGCTTCTCTGATTTAGACAAGTTCACATGTGTTAGCAAAACTTAAAAATTGCTGTGTTTACTTGTCCGAACCACTCCTCACACCATTTAGGACGTTTTCTTTTTTCCGGTTCTCCGCGGCTGTCTTGCGTCAATCGCGGGGACTTGGCAAATAGTTAGTTTTGTCAAGTCAATAGTCGCTGCCGAAAATTCAATTGCTGCGACCTCTGGAAAAGTGATGCCCCCTGCTGTAGATCTTTTCAAGATATTTCTACACAATCCGTCTTCCCAACACGAGACTTTACGTTGATTATTCCCTAAAAAACAACCGTATTAACAATTGGCTAATTTTAGGGAGTAATTTTGGGGACATTCGAGTCAGAATAGCTCAAATGCGCTACATGACTTAGTTATAGGGCATTTGTTCCCCAATATGAGATGCCGCAAATTCATCAAAATCTATCATTCAAATTTGGCATTATCCCGAATTTTATATACAAATTTCTTATAACAAGCCTACCCCTCTTGTAAGTATCTTCCACTACATTTTATTCAAAAATACAATTTTTGGTGTTTTTTTTGACATTAATTCTGCCGTAACACCAAAATAGCCGCCGCTAAAAATCACCCATTTCATTGGTTTTCAGAAAATATTTAAGTACATATACTTAATAATAAATTAGCTAAACAACTATTGTAAATAGCCTAATTGACGGCGGCTTTCAAACAAACCGATAGCCACACTTACTGATAGATTCAAGCTCCGAACTCCAGGCTGACTCATCGGAATATACAGAGTAGCATCACAATGTGACAAAACTTCTGGTGACAAACCAGTGGTTTCACTGCCAAATAGCAACCAATCATCAGCTTGAAACTGAAAACTTAGATAATTAATATTTCCGCCGACACTGTAACCCAACCATCTGCCTCCACGCTCGTGATGTACTATTTTGAAGGCTTCTAACGATTCGTGATAGTGCAGCTTGACATAAGGCCAGTAATCCAAGCCAGCTCTTTTGAGGTAGCGATCGCTAATTTCAAACCCCAAAGGCCCCACTAAATGTAACTCCGTACCCGTAGCCGCACAAGTACGAGCAATATTACCTGTATTAGGAGGAATTTGGGGGTTAACTAAAACTACCTGAGGCATTGTCCGTATAATTTACGTATTGTATAAAATAATCTATTGTCAATGTAAAATCTACCAAAAGGCAGAGGTTATTCATAGGTTTTGTTAATAATAATCAAGCATTCCCCATCGATTAGATTTTTAAAACGAACCGCAAACCCTCTCAGAATAGTACCTGAGAGCGTATTTTACTGGAATCAGTAAATATTAAATTTTATGTAAAGTTAAGTGGCGGCTTGTGTTTTTTCTACCAAGTACTGTCTGCACAAAAATCTATCATTCGTTTGAAGGCAGCTGTTGATTGGGCATCGGGGATTCGGAGTGTTAGCTGTTGAGTTAGGAGCACAGACGCGATTAACCCCAGTCTTTCCAAGAGTTAGGAGTTATTCTCCTTGTCCTCGTACCCTTCGGGATCTTGCTAGGCGCAGCGTCTCCTTTAGGAGAACTTTGGATGCTTGCGGCAAGCCCTTCGGTTTCAGCAGTCGCTCATGTGGAAAACCCCCAAGATGGGGCTGCTTCACCGCAAAACGTCTAGGTTGGAAGCCTAAGTCCCCAATACCCAATCCTACAGTCTTCACCTACGCCAGCAAAGAGGAACACAATTTGTCTTCGAGTTCGATTTCTCGTTCTTGGGTGGTAGTAATAGCCTGGGTAATAACGCACTGGCTGTCAAAACCAACTCTGTGTAGCTGCAACCACTGTTGAGCTTCATTGCCTTCGCGGAGAATTTTATGCAAAGGTGAAAGGAAACAGCTAAAGCCTTGTTGCTTAGCGATCGCCCAAACATCTTTGTAAATTTGGGCAATCCAATCTCTAGCTGTGATGCTTCTGCCATCTTGCCAATGGGTTAGCTGAGCATCAAGACTAGTGGCAGCAGCAGCAGCTTCATTGTCAGCAGTCACAGTGACGAGTTCTTCAGGAGAAAATGAACTTTGGGTTAATGGGTCGATACTAGGATTTTCGATTATTTGTAACAAACGTGCTTCTAATAAAGCAGTAATCGCTAGTAAGGCTATGGGATCTGTAACTAAATCGCAAATTCGCAGTTCTAGCCGATTTAGATCGTAGGGACGGCGATCGCCATTTGGTCGCACTGATGCCCATAAATGCCTCACATTTTGCATTGTTCCAGCAGCCAGTTGATCTTCCACCCACTGGATATGATGGGCGTGGCTGGCAAATAATGGCACATGTTTAGGGGTTTGCGGGAACACACCCCAACGCGTGGAGTGATAGCCTGTAGCTTTACCATCCAAAAATGGAGATGAGGCACTTAAGGCTAAAAATAAAGGTGCTTCTAAACGAATCACCCGACACGCCCGCATTAATATTTCTGGGTCGCTAATGCCAATATTGATATGTACGCTAGCGGTGACTACCTTTGTGCCGTAGGTTTGCTCGATGTAGTCATGATAGGGGTTGGCTGGATCGGAACGCATAAAGCGATCGCTCCCACCCAAAGACAGAGTACTTCCCGGTATGAGGGTGTAATTGCCTAAGCGATTGAGGTAGTTTCGCAACGTCCGTCTGGGATGGAGTAGCGCACACAATAAATTCTCGTAACTAGCCGATGGCTGGGTTGTATATTCCACATTGCGGCTATCTGGCTCCCGAACAAATCCATCCAAAGCTGCAACAATTTTGTCGGAGAGACCAACGATTTCACCTTGAGGCGTGCCAGTATACATCTCAATCTCAAAGCCTTTTAATAACACCACCTTGTTCTCCTTGGCTCTCTGTTGCCTATAAATTGTATCGAATTAGACGAATCTCTGGATCTATCTTTGATCCAATCAAAGGTTAAGAATCATTGAACCTCCAACTCATCCCAAATCAGGACGACAAACTTGTGAGTTTATCCTCTGAAAATTTATTAATTTTAAGTATTAAATATATCTTAGCTTATCTACGCACTATATAGTTTTAGCTCGTCTGCGTTCATTGAATTCCTTTGTTTGATGCAATTAGCATAGACTCTTACGCTTTCACTTGTAGAGTTTTCTATTAGACATCGGCTGCTAATTAAAAACAAAAAGATTTATCTTTTAGATAGATATTCAGATTTTATGAAGCTGCAAATGAATTGCTAAAATCGGCTTAATTCATTTTCAGGAGAATTAAAAATGATAACTTGTGTCCTTATTGGAGATATGTCGTCTGATTCAGCAAGCGAGCAATATCCAACTATCCAAATTTGTATGATTGTCTGGCAGACTATGATAGTGAAGACATATTGAATAGTGTTTATTTTGACCCAATGTATGGTAACTCTTGTACAGTTTGTCATAAAACCATAGAAGAGCAACAACAAGAACAGGGCTAAAATTAACCCAAGGTATGAACTAAAAATCGGCTATCTTATGCGGCTTAGATAATATCACTGATTTTTCAATGCTTTAAAAAGCCCGTGACGAGGATTGAACTCGTGACCTCACCCTTACCAAGGGTGTGCTCTACCACTGAGCCACACGGGCGAAACATAAATTTTTTTCTTAGCTAGAATCTTTAGGATTTTTACTTTTACCTAGCTATTATAGCTTATGAATTCGTGAGAGGTGGGCCGGGCTGGATTTGAACCAGCGTAGGCGCTAGCCAACGGATTTACAGTCCGTCTCCATTAACCACTCGGACACCGACCCATTTGTCTCACGATTTAACATCATAGCACTAGGTTTTAGAATTTTCAAGTGGGTAGAAAAAAGAAATTTTTGGTAGAGACGCAATAAAACCACGTCTCTACAAATTGTAGAAATTTGTTCTAACTACACACTCATCTCCAACATTCGTTGCATTGGTCGCAGTGCAGCAAGGCGGATATCTTCGGACATGGTAATTTCGGGAGTGCGATTTTTCATCGCCCAGTAGAGCTTTTCTAGGGTGTTTAACCGCATAAATGGACATTCGTTGCAAGCGCAGTTATTCATTGGCGGGGCGGGGATGAAGCGCTTTTCGGGAGCTAGTTTTTGCATTTGGTGGATGATCCCAGGCTCCGTTGCCACGATAAATTCCTGAGAGGAACTGTTTTGACAATGTTTGAGCAAAGCTGCTGTGGAACCAATAAAGCTGGCGTGGCGCAATACACTAGTTTCACATTCTGGGTGGGCGATCGCCTCTGCTTGTGGGTGGGCAATTTTTAACTCGACTATTTTCTTTTCGGAAAACGTTTCATGGACAATACAGCTACCTTGCCACAGCACCAAGTTTCGTCCAGTTTGTTCCATGACGTAGCGCCCCAAATTTCGATCCGGGGCAAAAATAATCGGCTGGTCTTTGGGTATTTGCTGTACGATCTTCACAGCATTAGAACTAGTACAAATAATATCGCTCATTGCCTTGATTTCAGCAGAGCAGTTGATGTAAGACACCACTAGATGATCTGGATGCGCTGCTTTAAAAGCTGCAAATTCCTTTGGCGGACAACTATCTGCTAAAGAGCAACCAGCATTCAGATCTGGTAAAAGTACCAATTTATCTGGATTAAGTATCTTTGCTGTTTCTGCCATGAAGTGAACACCAGCAAAGACAATTACATCTGCACTGGTCTTTTGGGCTGCTTTCGCCAGCTGTAATGAATCGCCAATAAAGTCTGCAATATCTTGAATATCTGGCTCTTGATAGTAATGCGCCAGAATCACCGCGTTAAGTTCTTTTTTTAGACTCTCAATGGCGCCAAACAAATCTAATGGTAGTTCACCCGGTTGGGTTTTTTCTCGTTGAGCTAGTGCAGTGGTAAACACAGTTATGGGTTGCTCTTAGTTGCAATTTGTAGTCTTGTTGAATTAATTATAGTAGTTTTTACCAAAAATAGTGGGAAGTTGATTTTCTAGAGATAATGTCCAAATCCGGCTGAGTTTCCTATGCTGGAGATAGACGGCAAGGAAAGTGGCATGACCAGTCAGAAAACTCATTCGATAACCCTCAAAATTGCTGTAGTTGGAGATGTTCACGACCAATGGGAAGTAGAAGATGGCATCGCACTCAAGCATTTGGGTGTTGATTTAGTGCTGTTTGTCGGGGATTTTGGTAACGAGTCAGTGGAAGTGGTAAAAGCGATCGCTTCCCTCGATATCCCCAAAGCAGCAGTTATGGGCAACCACGATGCTTGGTTCACAGCTACGGAATGGGGACGCAAAAAGTGTCCCTACGACCGTTCCAAGGAAGACTGGGTACAGGAACAACTCGATTTATTAGGCCCTGCCCATGTTGGTTACGGTAAATTGGATTTTCCGGCTTGGGAATTAACTGTAGTGGGGGGTCGTCCTTTTACTTGGGGCGGCCCGGAATGGAAATTTGCGGATATCTGTCGCGAACGTTATGGTGTGACAGATTTGGAAGAATCTGCCGATCGCATCGTCAAAGCGGTTAAAAGCGCTGCTTACCAGACGATTATTTTTCTGGGTCATAACGGGCCTAGTGGGTTGGGCGATCGGCCAGAAGATCCCTGCGGCAAAGACTGGCATCCTATTGGTGGCGACTTTGGCGATCCAGATTTTGCTGAGGCGATTTCTCAGGCTGTTACTGCTGGTAAAACCATTCCACTAGTGACATTTGGTCACATGCACCGAACTTTACGGCACACGAAGAAAGAACTGCGAAAGCCCGTTTTTAGAAGCCCTGAGGGAACAATTTACTTGAATGCGGCTACTGTGCCCAGGATAGTGGAAAATGATGGCGAGAAGCTGCGTAATTTTTCCTTAGTTTCTTTAGAGGCTGGTGTGGTTAGCCAAGCTTCTTTAGTGTGGGTGGGGAATGACTTTCAGGTGGTCTCAGAGGAAATTTTCTACGAGCGTTCGCATTCTGTTGTGCAACCTGCGTAGATGATAGGATATAGTATTATCTGTCAGCTTTGGCGCTAACCGACAAATGTGGGTAGCCAGTAGCTCGACAGTTTATTGGAGAGGTGGCAGAGTGGTCGATTGCGTCCGACTTGAAATCGGATGAACCGAAAGGTTCCGGGAGTTCGAATCTCCCCTTCTCCGTTGAGAAATTAAAAAATATACAACCCCACACTAAAAGTCAAAAAGGTTTTTTAAGTAGGCGCACAACAGAAGAAAAAGGCCGAAAAACACCATTGATTTCTTGGTAATTCCCTAACTCAACTGTGCCACGAGTTGATTTTCTAAAAGAGTATCATTCGTTAATAAGTCCTCAACGGTAATTCGCAAAAAGCGTTGTTCATCAACTTGAAACAAGATTTTAATTCGATCGCTCCCAGGATATCCGCTTGGTGTGAGTTGGGCAATTGTTCTGGCACCTTCTCTGTCGTTGAGGGGTTTGACAGTAGTTTCACTACTCTCAGTACGACGAGTAATCAAGCGATCGCCATCAAAATAAACTTCCGTATTACCTGTATCTGCTCCCAATTCTCCCATAATTAATTCAATGCTTGGCTGATTTTCTACAGAAGCGCCTAACACTAATTCCACTGGCTGACTCATGGGATATGGCTGTCCAGCTTTAATTATCGGATGCCAATGGTGGCGTTGATTGCGGCGATCCCAGTAGCGAATGCCATAGCTATGGTAGAGAAAGTCTTTGATTTCAATGCCTTGGGCGATTTGTAATGCACCTTGGGCGATCGCTTCAAAGGGACGTTCGCAACGGATTTTTTCTGGCTCAAAATACTGTTTAATCCATGTCTGCACTGCTGGCAATTGTACAGTTCCACCAACTAATAAAACTGCATTAATATCTGCAATTTCTATTCCTTGGCGTCTTGCTTGTTGCAACAATGTTGTCATTGATTCATCTAATAACTCAAAAAATGCGTGTTCTTTGAGGACATTTTCAAAAGTGTCGCGGTTCAATTCCAGTTCATAACTTTCAAATGTTTCATCATCAAAATAAACTTCGCTGGCTTGAGTTTGAGTTGATAGCTGAATTTTTACCCGTTCTGCCAATCTTGTTGTCAAAGGACTTACCGCCAGCCCTTGAGTTTTGGCAAAGTGATCTATTAACCAATTATCAATATCAGTACCGCCCAAATTCTGCCCTGCTTTCGCCAAGACACGGGCTGTTTTGACTTTTTGTTTTGAATCTTCAGCTAAGGATTTATTACCCCATTTCAGAAGAAATCCCACAGGTTTTGTAGTTGCTTGAACGCTTCGATCCAACCTGACAAGGGATAAATCCAAAGTTCCGCCACCAAAGTCAATTACCAAGAGAATTTCTCGATCTGCCAAGCCATAACCCAAGGCGGCGGCTGTTGGTTCATCCAGCATTCGCACTTGTTGGACTTTTAGGGATTGGCAAACTTTTCCTAGCCAATGACGATAGGCTTCAAAACTATCTACGGGTACCGTTAACACTAGAGAATCTAAACCGCCTTCCAGAGGTGCTAGTTCCTCAATCACTTGGGTGAGAAACCATTGTCCTACTTGCTCAAAGGTGACTATTTGCCCATCTATTTCGGGTAAGAAACCTTGAATATTTGCGCCGATAGCGCGCTTGAAGCTGCGGAAAAATCTAGTTTCGCCCTTGAGGTCAAGACCGCGATCGCGTACTTGTTGGCCGACTAAGATTTTATTTTGTGTTGCGTCTTCAACATAAAGCAAGCTCGGAATCAGTGGTGGATTGAGACTTTGTTTAATTGATAAACCAGGTAAATTCAGGGTTTCTGGCTGCTGGGTTACAGGGTTCCAACGAGCAATGACTGTGTTGCTAGTACCAAAATCGATTGCGATCGCCATATTTTATCAAGAAGGAATTCACAAGTCAGAATGGGCTACGCCCCGCTGCGCTAACAGGAGTCAGGAGTTAGATTGGCTGTTGATCAAATAGTGAAACAGCACGCTAAATTTTTCATTCAGTAGTTAACATACACTATTGAGTCCTACTCCGAACTGATTGCATCTAAATTCTCAATTCCCAATTCTGACTCCTGACTCCATCAGCCACCAAGAACGCAAATGAGCGATCGCTACTTCTTTTTGTTTAGCTTCGACTTCTATCCAAGGTACTTCATGGTAAACCCTGGGCATAGCAGTAATTAAATCGCTGTGCTTTCTGTCATTAAAAGCTTGTTCGCCATTGGAAATATGGACTAATTGCCAATCTCGATTTGCCCAAGTTTCTCGTGCTGCGTATAACATAGATGCCACACTTGGATGGTCGTAGCTGTCTAAATTCTCATGGCAAATATGATGATGAGCATCGAATACCATTGGTATTTCTGCTTGCTGACACACTGCTAAAATTTCACTAGCACTATAAGCATATTCATCATTTTCTAAAGTCAATCGATTTTTAATTGCTGGCGATAATTCTGAGATTACTTTTACAAGTTGTTCGGTGCGTTGAGATTTCCCACCATGAATATTCATCAATGACCAAGGCGATTGGGGTAAGCCTAATAAGTCAAGGTTGCGGGCATGTCGTTCGAGAATTTTTATACTTGTTTTTACCACTTCTGGGGAATCAGAACTCAGCACTACATATTGATCTGGATGCAGTACCATTCTGATGTTTAATGCTTTTGCACGTTCCCCAATTTTTGCTAGTTCATCGCTCATTTCCTCTAATATATGGGCACCAATTTCGTCTTCCATATCACACAGAGGAAATAAAGCACAAGACATTCGATACAGTTGAATCTGATTTTTCTGACAAAAGGATAAAGCGTCATGCAAACGCTGTAAATTATGCTGATATAGTTCTGTTAGGGCTGTTTCACGTTCCTCAAGAGTCAGTTTTAAGTAGCGCGTGCGTGTCATTGTCCGAAAGCGCACTTGTTTGTCAAAAGTGATACAAACCAGCCCCAAGTGGGGTAGAATGCCTTTTTGTTGCTGTGTATGGGTTAAATTCTGGAACTGGATTGCCGTCATGAACTAAATTTATTAACATCTTCTTATTAGTTAATTTTAATAAATCTTGTTATCCAGTGATGAGTATCTAGAGAAGCATTCTTGATAATTAATACCTAAAATTTTTTAGAAGTGTTATTTAATTTTTTAAATTATTCCTAGAGGCAGGCAATAGGAAAGATTCATTACCTATTGCTTATTGCCTTAAGGTGTAGGCTATTTTTTTTCCGACGATTGTCATACTAAAGTATTTGTCAATCAGCAATTGGACTGAAATCTTCAAGGAGTTAGTCAGCGATCGCCCATCTGACATACGGGCGGGAAGCCGCTACAGTTTTGTAGGTGATTAACCGTCCTGGTGCATTAATTTTTCGCAAATCCACACGAAAATAAGCCTTCTTATTCTTAAATTCTACATTGTAGAAAGTATATTCCTGGGTGCGAGTTTTACCTACACATGATGCATAATCACTGCGTAAAGGTGAAACAAACTCGGCAAACTGGTTATTAGATGAAACTAATTTAGTTGAATCTGCAAATTCTCTAGTATCTGCTACTACTGTATGTTCAGCACCGCCTTCATAAGGTAAAGTAAACCACCACAGCCCAATTGTTTGAGGGCATATACCGCTGCTACGTTGTACATTCAGTGTGACATTAGGTGCAGAAATAGGCCCTGGTGTGGACTGCGGCTTTGCTTGTGCTGTAGTAGGTAACGTTCCTGCCATAATCAAGAGGCATAAAACACTACCAAAATCTGTTAATTGTACTAGTTTTTTCATAAGACTATTGTTTTAAAATTTTCAGGTATCCAAATCACATTGACTTTTAGAACTTTGCAAAAGTGCCATCTAACAACAATTTATTCAGGGGTCAAAGTCAAATATAAACACTAGTAGAGACGCGATTAATCGCGTCTCTACTCCTAAATTGCGTCTTTACTGCTAACTCTTTGAGTTCAAGTAATCGTGTTCTCAGTTACAGTTAAACTGAGGAAAACAGGCAATAATTTGGATAATTAACTAGAAATGCAGCCCCGCCTGTAAAAGATGCTGCCGTTTCATGAAACCTCGAATTATTGTTTGTGGCTTAGGACGTACTGGATATAAAATTTTTCGTTTGCTCAGACAACAGGGAGCATTTGTTGTTGGCATTCATTACCAACCCATCCCAGGCGAAACTGCGCCGGATGTGATTGTTGGCGAGATGCAAGCAGCGGCTACCCTAAAAGCAGCAGGAATTGAGCAGGCGCACACTTTAGTAATTGCTGGCTCTAAAGATGAACTGAATTTGTCAATTATGATGCAAGCGCGAGTCCTGAATCCGCGGATTCGCATCATCAACCGCTTTTATAATACAAATTTAGGTGAGCGCTTAGATCAGACTTTGCCAGACCATTTGAGTATGAGTGTTGTCGGTTTGGCAGCACCGGTATTTACTTTTGCAGCACTGGGAAGTCAAGCGATCGGGCAAATCAAGTTATTTCAACAAACTTGGCCGATTCATGAAGAATTCATTGATGAAAATCATTTGTGGAAAGGTCGAAAGCTGAATGAATTGTGGGAAGACCGATCGCGGATGCTGATTTATTATCTACCTGTAGAAGGGGAAATGGATTTAGTATCAGCCGTCATCTCAGGAAAAGAGTTAAAAGTGGGCGATCGCTTGATTGTTGGCACCCAACCCCGCACTCGCCCTCTGAGGCGATCGCTAATTAGAAAACTGCTGAAAGTGATAACTAATCTCAGGCAGTTTCAGCAACACGGGCGATCGGTAGTCGTGGGTGCTGTTGTCTTACTCGCAGTGATTCTACTTGCCACACTCACTTACACATCTGCTGAATTGAAATTATCTGTAATCGATGCCCTATATTTTTCTGTAGGCATGATTACCGGAGCAGGCGGTAATGACAAAGTAGTAGAAAATGCTCCCAACAGTATCAAATTATTTACCGTTATCATGATGCTGGTTGGCGCAGTGGTAATTGGTATTTGGTATGCAATGCTCACTGATTTTGTCCTGGGAAGCCGCTTTAAGCAATTTTGGGATGCAGCACGAATACCCCAGCGATATCACTACATCGTCTGTGGCTTAAGCGGTATTGGCGTCAAAATCGTCCAGCAACTCCACACCAACGGACATGAAGTGGTAGTGATTGAAACCGATTCTAATAACAGATTTGTCAACACCACCAGAGGACTAGGTATTCCGGTAATCCAAGGTGATGCCAGCTTCCGTACTATACTCAAGTCCAGCAATATAGATGCCGCCGCCGCAGTCCTGGCCGTAACCAGTAACGATGCCACTAATTTAGAGATTGCCCTCAAAGCCAAAAGCTTGACACCAAGTATTCCAGTGATTGTCCATTATGCCGATCCTGATTTTGCTGGCATAGCACAACAGCTATTTGACTTCGAGGCAGTACTGAGTCCCGCTGAATTGGCAGCCCCAGCTTTTGCCGCAGCCGCACTAGGGGGAAGAATCCTTGGTAATGGCATCACAGCAGATAGTCTTTGGGTAGCTTTTGCTACAGTTATTACATCTTCACACGCCTTTTGCGGTAAGTGGGTGAAAGATGTAGCGATGTCTACTGACTGCGTACCTTTATACGTAGAAACGAATCACCAAACCTTGCATGGCTGGGACTTGCTAGAAACCAACCTCAGTCCAGGGGATATTTTATATATGACGATGCCAGCCACGCGGCTATATCAATTGTGGCGTGACGAAGGAGCTTGCGAAAGACACGCTTAATTAGTTGATAATTGCTAACTGAATTCTGGGGTTCAAGCCCATACATAATTTTTCGATTTTGGTTTGAAATACATTACTCGAATTCGCAATTTCCGCTTTAATTTCGTCAAGTGTGCTGTATTGTGATATGACACTTCTAAATATTAGTTTGAACTTATCAAAGCATTTGCGGCTACTTATTAGATAATATCTAGGTTATCTTGTGTGCTATATCGGACAGATTACCGAATATTTAGCACCCTAATATCTTTAGATAGTAAGGTGCTAATCCTAGCGAAGTGTATATAGAGTAACAGCGAAACTCTGTTTTTCTTCCCTAAAGTCCACCTCTAGGCACTAGGCAGTTTTATAACCAGGCTTTTATATTTTGTATATAGAATTGCAATCTTTCCCATTAGAAATTAATAAGTTAAAGAAATGCAATTTTTATATTTTCTTTGTTATTTTGTATTTAACGGGACAGTTCTCGAACATTTGGTGGGTTTAAATAACAATTAATCAAATGATTTCCCCCCAAAGATGCATGTTAATTAATTGCAATCTGCTGATTTAACTTCAGTTTATAAGCAGAATGTAAATTGCCCAAATAAGTTACGTAGCAGCATTCGAAATTGGTAAATAGTTCATCTATAACAAGGAAAACCTTGCTAAAAACTATGCTTGAAACAAATAATCGGCGGATTTTTCTACCTGGATTTATTAGCCCCATACAAGAAAAAAATCTAGCAGGTACTAAAAAACAATTTGGTCAGCGTAAATTAGATTTACTGCAACCATTACGTCAATGGCTCGATGCAATCGACATTCAGAATCGTAAATTCGCCAAATTTATTGCTAAGCTTATTCCCGCCCAGTGTCCATTTGAGCGTGATATCATGCTTTTTGGCCGCACAATAGCTCACATTCCTCCTATGTGCAAACTCAATCCGCTTTATGACGAACTTGTAAGCTTGCGTTTTCGTGCATTGTGTTATTTAGTAGATCAGTGTGGAGAGGATATCCAATCCTACTGCTGAAGAAAACTAGAGAAAACACAGTATGGGAATTAAAGTTGAGCATCAACCCAGTCAACAACGTCTCGAACAATTGGGTGTGTCCAAATGGGCAATTTGGGAAAAGGAAGTGTCAAAATTCCCTTGGACTTATGATTCTCAAGAAACTTGCTACTTTTTGGAAGGTGATGTAGTTGTTACTCCTGATGGTGGACAGCCAGTGCAAATGGGTGAAGGGGATTTAGTAATTTTTACTGCTGGTATGTCTTGCGTCTGGGAAATTAAAAGTAACGTAAAAAAGCATTATTACTTTGATTAATCAAGATTAAGGATTGATCCCCTTTGTTTTATTGAAGATCCAAAAAAACAATATTTTATAATTCAATCCTAATTATTGAAAAATACGGCAGAATTCACAAATCAGAATTCAGGAGTCAGAATTAAGAATTCAGATGTAAAACAGGCTTAATAGTTGCGTAGTTAACTTAGCTTGTCTACTTCAAAAACTTGAAATCTGCTGTGCGATCCCCGACTTCTTTAAGAAGTCGGGGATCTGTAGTTTATTGTCACAAATCTAAATCATAGCGATGTCTACGACAAGCTGCTTTGCGTCTACGACATCACTAACTCAAAAGAAACTTCATAATTATGTTAGTAGAAGTTGAATCACAGAATATGCTTTCTTAGAGGGAAATCATCAAAAATGTTACTACATTTAAGTACTTGGCAAGAAGTTGAAGCTTATTTACAGCAATCAAAGGGTATTATTTTTCCGATTGGTTCCACAGAACAACACGGGCCAACAGGATTAATTGGTACTGACGCTATTTGTGCAGAAGCGATCGCTCGTGGTGTGGGCGATACAACTGGAGCGCTCGTTGCCCCTACAATCAATGTAGGCATGGCACTGCACCATACTGCTTTCCCTGGCACAATCAGTCTGCGCCCCAGTACTTTAATTCAAGTAGTGCGAGACTATGTAACTTGTCTCGCCAAAGCTGGTTTTAGCAAGTTCTACTTTATCAACGGACATGGGGGTAATATCGCCACCCTCAAAGCCGCTTTTTCCGAAACTTACGCTCATTTAGAAGATTTGCAGATTCCCAATGCCCCACAAGTACAATGTCAAGTGGCTAACTGGTTTATGTGCAGTTCAGTATATAAACTAGCTAAAGAATTATATGGCGATCGAGAAGGTTCTCATGCAACCCCAAGCGAAGTAGCCCTTAGCCAGTACGTTTATCCAGAAGCGATTAAGCAAGCATACCTTTCACCAGAAGTTGCAAGCGGACACAGTATTTATAGCGCAGCAGACTTTCGAGTACATTATCCTGATGGACGCATGGGATCGAATCCGGCTTTAGCAACACCAGAACACGGTAAACAATTTTATGACTTGGCGGTGAAAGAACTCAGCAATGGATATTTGGAATTTATGAAAGCAGAGTAGAAACATACAAACATACTTTAGATATATCGGTACTCACATGGGTTAGGACATTTTAAAAACTTGAATGGCAGGCATAGTAAGACTTTTACCTCCAGCATAGCTGCCTCCTGCCTCCTGCTATATGTGATTAAAATTGGTTCTCCGCAGAAATCAACGTATTGAATCATTTGTGATAAAAAAGATCCCCAACTTCTCAAATAAGTCGGGGATCGCTGTATTCCAATTTTGACAATTAAAATCAGATTGCTAAATAGAGTATAAACAAAAACCCTCTTGCTGTTGATGAGAGCAAGGGGGTTTGAGTTAGATAATAAACCTGGCATCGAGCTATTTTAGCGTAGGGCAACCCCTAAACTATCGTTGCCGCAGCAGCGTTTCACCTCTGAGTTCGGGAAGGGTTCAGTGTGGTTCCACCGC
>NZ_JACJTU010000043.1 GCF_014698835.1 Nostoc paludosum FACHB-159
TCAATTTATACCGTGACCAGATGTTTGAAAACATGGCACAAGCTCAACGGCTCTGTTCTTTTGGGTTATACACACTTAAGCAACTTTTTAGAATGAAATAGCCCTGGGTACAACTGTGCTTGTAACCAAAGTAGTCTGTGTCGCCAGTTTTGGTTTCCCGAATTGTATAAAAAATTTTCTGTTCGCTGGTAAGCTTTTTTGATGGACTCCAAGCTAACGGGTAAATTGTAGGCAACTTCAATATATAATGTAAATAGCTTAAAAATGTCGGCAGTACCGGCTTCTGTATTCTCCTCCTTCATTGTGGGAACAATGACATCCAATGCTTGGTTCAGCTTATTGGCACGAAACAGACACTCTCCACGCCAAAAGCGAAAAAGCACTATATTTCTATTATCGTTAATCGACTCCGCAATCTTCAAAGCCTTGCCAAAAATCTCGGCCGCCCGAATTCTTTGTAGATTAGCGTAAGCTTCCCAGCCAGCATATAGGTGACGCTCCATCTGCAATTGGGCAGCTTGAGTTAAGGGATTTTCCTCATCAAACATAGTGGCTTATCCGTTCAGTTCCCCTTGAATTGCTTCAATCACATACTTCTGCAAACCCATTTTTTGAGCCACTTCGGCGGGTTCTGCTGCTAACAAATCCTCAACAGTTTTATAGTCCTTCATCAAGCTGGCAATTTCATTTGAGTTCAAGTTGAAGCGCAGTGCTTCCAATAACATCCGGGAGAGAAACCGCTTTTGACGCTGTGCTAAAAGGGCATTAATGCCGTCGTGAACAATTCGCCCATCCCGTTCAAAGGCAATGCGAATAGCCATTTCTAGTGTTTCTACTGGTTCTTTAATCGAGCCATAACGCACAAATAGCTTTTCCTTTAAAGCTGCTGGCACATCTTCACGTGCATTTTGGCTGCGGAGAGAAAAAATTGGACGGCTGTCATCTGATAACATCACCGCTCCTAATTCAAACATCACATTAGGATTCAAATCACTAATTTCGGCAATAAAACCGTGAGCGCGAAGCATATGTTCTCGCACATTTTCCAGAAACCCAGGTTTATAAATGTGACCTCCCGCTAACTGCACCTCAAAGCAATAAGGCGAGCGTTCAAATACCCGCCTTACTGCTTCCTCTAGTAGTTTATATTCATCACTAGGTGTGATCATAAAAATCAAAATATGATCGGGACGTTTTGCTGTTGTCTCTACTTGTTTCTTCTGCAACTCTAAAGTTTGACGGCGTTTTTCCTCTAATTCTTTTTTAAGGGCAATTTCTATTCCCCGATTTTTCATCAATATATCCAACAAACCCACAAACTGAGTATGAATCGCCTCAGCGTTGTTCTGAGTTAGTAGATTATGGGAGTACAAGATAGCACTGGTATAAATTCCGGTCATTAGCTTTCCGACTAATTCGCTACCGCGTTCTATACCAGCCATATCAGCTAATTGTTGAATTAACTCGTTAGCTGCATTGAGTTGGAGATAAAGCGGACGGCGCTTGCTTTGCTGCATAGCTTCTTTTGCTATATCTTCCATTCCCTCCATAAACCAAGGCTGATTAACCATATATTGAAGTTTCTGCTCTGCTTCTGTTTCAGGGGTAAGAATAATTACCGCAGGCAAACTAGCAGGATCGAAGCGACGCATCCTGACGCTTACATTATTCACTCCAAACCGCCGTAAATTGCCTTCTAAATCGAGTTCTAACTGCCGAAAACGTTCTTCTTCCTTTTGATTCAGTCTTTGGAATAATTCTGGATCATCTGTAGCATCTAAGCGTTCAAGGTAAATAGTCCGATGGTTAGTTTGAGCATATTTTTCAAGCAGTTCTTCTTCAAAAGATGAACCCGCATTAATTACCACCCAGTCACGGGCATCTGCTAGTTTATAAAACTGAGCGGCTGCTCCCCCGTAGGCAAAATAATATAGAGGTGCTTTACTTTCAGCATCTTTATCTTTTCTCGTTGCATTTTTACCTAAATACTCTCGGAGCGACATTTCACCACGATTAGTTTCAAACAGTAACAATTCTCCCACCTGCTGAAAAAACTCATCATATTGATGAGCCATACCTTTAAGATGCAGGTGATGCCACCTATTAATTTGTCTAAAAGTATTTGGTTCTTTTTCTGCCAAATAAATCAATCGTTCAACAATTAACTCGCCCAACCGTTTTTGCAAAAAATCAAAAACAGAATTATTACGCTGAATATTATCCCGTGCTGCTGTTGGTTGTAAATCTGGACTGTCAATTACACCACAAATAAATTTTGCCCAAGAAGGTAACAAAGTAGTATCACCAGACTTGACAAACATCCGCCGCACAAAAATATCAACTACTCCGGTTGTACTAAAGCCAGGTATTCGTTGATCCGTAATGTAAAGCGCACCTTTTGCTTGAAAAGGTTCATTCATTTCTACTGGAATCACATCCAATGGCACATCGGGATAGCGACGATTGATAAATTGCTTATAAGTCGCTTCTTTCTCTGCTTTAGATGCCCAATGTCCCCGATGCCAAGGCGCATCAATAGCATTAATTGGCCCCTGTCCGTTCAAACTAATGGGAAACTGAACAAAATCGCAATATTTAACAGTTGCCTCCCGCAACCGCTTTTCATCAAGCATGAAAGTATATTCCGGGTTGATGGAGACAATAATTTCACAACCAACTTCTTTACGATTATCGGCATAGAGAATGCAGTCGGTTGAACCCGTGTTATGCCATGCAAATGCTTGCTTTTCTTTTAGCTTCCGCGTCCGCACCACCACTTTTTCCGCTACCACAAACGCCGACAGCATCCCAATCCCAAATTGCCCGATCAGATTATAAGCTGCCGCTCTGCCTTCGTCTTTGAGTTTTTGCCTTGCTGTCCCCGTCCCCGTAGATCCAATTACTGACAGGAAATCTTTAATATCCTGCCGATCCATGCCAATGCCATTATCGCGAAAAATAATCTTGCGATTGCTGCTATCTAATTCAATATCAATGCGTCCCGCAACATCTGGCTCGATTTCTTGCCGCCTGACAATACTATCGTGAGCATTTTGGATCAATTCCCGGACAAATACATCCGGTTCTGGGTACAGACTTTTGGCAAGTAACTGGATGAGACCTTCAAAATTGGTCTCCATCTTAAACTGTTCTAGGGGTTCAGCCATTGCACCTCACTTACCAAGCGAATTTTGCGGCACTACTAAACATGGTTAGATGACTAAGTATTCTATACCTAACCTAAGCAAGTTTTTACGGTAACTTGCTTACTCGTAGACCAAAACATAAAGATTTATAGAGCTAATGTAGCTTAATTAGCTCTGCTCTAACATTTAGGACTGATGAAATCTCTATTGCTTAAGTTTATTCAGTATCTAATTTATCCAGTTATGGCTGGAGATGGCAGTAAAGTAAGTGAAGGGTAGAGGCGATCGCAACTTAAACCCTGCTCAGAGTCATATGGTTTTGGATCTAAGAACAAGTGTCGCGCCACACGAACCAAGTTAATCGAGAGAAATTACCTCATTTATATTACGTGCAAACATCAAAATGTTTGATTCATCAACCTTAATGTTAAGGAATTCAACTTAATTAGGTGTAATTCTAGTCTATCTATTAGACTAAATTCATGAATGATAATGAGGTGGGATACGATTACCAACAGGTGCTAAAGCTGCTAAAATTTATGCGCTCCATTCGCTGTAAAACCTTGCATCCCCGCGACTTTACTGAAAAATACCAACTAACTCAAGCTCAACTAGCCGAACTGTTAGGCGTATCCATACAGCTTGTCAAAACTTGGTTTGCACGAGAAAATCCACGACAACCAGAGCAGAGGTATTTGGATCGACTTGCTGAAATAGATGCCCTCTTGGAAATCAAAAAAGTGATTGATGAAAAAATTCCTCCGCACCTGCAAGCACTATTTAATCTAAACAACAGGTTTAATGATTAGACTAAAAATCTTGACTTTGTTAGTTGGCAAACTTTATTGTGAATTAAAACTGTTTGCCGGTAATAAATCATGATACCTACCAGCTTTCTACCCAATTCTGAAGACTCAAAAGCAGCTATTCCCAGCCAGGCTGACTCCCAAACATTACCTTTTAGAGAACCACTCAAACATCTTTTGATAGGTTCTTCCAAAGCTGTAACAAGCACCATTCACTACTTACAGGTTATTGGCTATGCAGATGTTGGAGATTGGAGCCAACTGCTACCCACAGGTAATGCAGGAGAATTCATGAGTATTCTAAGCCGTAACATTGTAGTGCAATAGCTTCTGGCGCTACATAAACATGGTCGATGCCCCCTAATGCATTAGGGGCATTTTTACGAAAACCAACTTAACAGTTCTTAACTGAATTAGCACATTTTTCTCTTTGGCTTATAACTCGCATAAGCTTATGGACGTTACAAAAAGCCCTAATTTGCATCATCTCCTGCAATTTAGAGAGCGATTATTAACTTCAATAAACGTAAATGCAAACAAAACTTGAAAGCCAAAAAAACTCTTCCGATATGGATAAGTTTGCAGATACCACATCTAATTTGGATTCGCAACATTATCCGTTCGTTAGTAAGCAAGTAGTTTCTAAGCTGACCGGTTTATCCGGTGACACGCTCAAGAGGTATAGATTACAAGGAAAGTTGCAAAAAGATATTCACTGGGTGGTTCTAAACTCAAGAGTAGTTAGGTATAACATTACCCTAGTTTTAGATTGGGTACAAAACCATGTTAGTAATCCTAACGCTCATCTGCGAGCAATTGATAACTATCTAGCTTACTTACCTTCTAACCAACGAAAAAGAAGACAAAGCCGTTCATAGAGTAGCAATATCAGCTATAAAACCTTGTCTTTGGATTCAATGAAAACTCATTAGTAATTCAGATAATTACGAAGGAATCCTACCCAATACCTAATTAAGAAGGAAGCCAAACCATACTTTCAAGTAAAGTAATTTTTCGCTGCCTATCTTAATTCTCCAAATAAAAAGCCATTAGCGATCGCTTTGTGCTGTGCTAGTGGCTCTATTCACAAATTTTTTACTAGTTTTATGAGTATACCAAATAATTCTAATATTAGCGACAGTATTGTTGCTAATATCTCTACCGCATCTTCAGGAAATACTTTGCCTTATATACACCCTAGCCATTTAGAAGAGTGGGTAAATAAGAGCGGAGTTTCAGAACAAATTACCCGTCTCAATGTCAAATCGCTTGAAGATAAGCAGGAAATAGCACAGCATTTAGGTTGGAAGAAATATACTCATCTACCTGGCTGGTGGTGTAGCGGTATAAATCCTCGAAATGGATTACCGATGGGAATGATGCACGGACAATTCAAGCCAGATAAAGAAATTAAATTTCCCAAATCAGATAAACCAGCTAAATATCTTTCTTCCAAAGCTCAATATGATGCTATCTGCTTAAACACAGGAAATCGCCGCTATTGGACAGACATTATTCAAGATATCTCTATTCCAGTATTTATCACCGAAGGATGCAAAAAAGCAGGAGCAGGACTAACGCATGGATACCCTACAGTTGCGTTATGTGGCGTAGAAATGGGATTACAAGATGGAGAACTAGTTAGCCATTTAGCACTGTTTGCAAAACCAGGAAGATGTTTTTACCTCTGTTTTGATGCTGATATTGTCCGCAAGATTTCTGTGCAAGAAGCACTTCTCAAATTATCCAAAGTGCTATGCAAAATTGGATGCACAGTTCAAGTAGTGATGTGGGAAGAGTCTAGGGGTAAGGGTATGGATGACTTTATAGTAGCCAATGGCAAACAAGAATTTGATATTGAAATTGCTAAAGCACATAGAGTTGAGCAATGGTCAAACAACTTTAAAGAAGAAGAACAGCATGGAAATGGCAAGAAAATAAAACTACCAGAGCATTCATTAATGGCAGAAATTATAGCTCCTCAATTAAATAATTTAAAATTCGATTGTAAGATCAGCCAATGGATACAATATCAAAATGGCTATTGGACTATAGCCAGTAAGGAAGTAATTTTACAAAAAGTTATCAGAAAAATCAAAGACACTTATCCTGGTAAAGGGTTTAGCTCAGGCTATCCAGAAGGAGTAATAAAACTATTGTTGTCTGAACTGCTGTGTAATGATTTTGTTGAACCATCTAATCATTTGCTGCCATTCAAAAATGGAGTTTTAGATTTAACAACAAACAAACTTATACCCCACTCACCCAACCTTTATTTTCGCAACATTATTGATAGAGAACATGACGATAAAGCTACTGATTGGAACGAAATTGAGAAATGGATGGATTTTATATTTGAAAATAACCCAAGTCAAAAGCACCTCCTGATATGTTGGTATGCAGCTGTATTACGTGGGATGTGGGAACTTCATAGATTTGCCTTAATTATTGGTTTAGGAGGTACTGGTAAATCTACAGCAATGAAATAGCGGGCGCATTAATTGGTAAGCGTTTTAGCTATAGCTTAAATCTTATCTCTCTCAACAACAACCAATTTAAGACAGCTAATATTTATGACAAGCGGTTAGTTTGTATAAATGACGCTGATAGGTATCAAGGTAACTTAGATATTTTAAAAAACATTACTGGAGGAGATGAAATTAGTATCGAACATAAATATGAGAGAGCATTCAGTACTATCTATAAAGGCATGGTAATGATAACTGCCAATAATTTCGTATTCTCTGCTTATGATTCCGGACTTTATAGACGGATAATTCTTTTTAAATTTGACCGTTTATTGACTAATGTTGATCCTAATTTTTTAGAAAAACTCACTGCACAAATATCTGGTTTCACTAATTACCTGCTAAGTATCCCTGAGTCTGAAATTGTACATACTCTGCTTTACAAAGTTGATGAAAGCGGAACTAGAAAGCGAAACGATGTAGAAGCTTTACTGCAAACAAACTCTGTAGCTAATTGGTTGAATAATAAGTATGTCTACGATCCAGACAATCAAGTGGCAATTGGTATAGACAAAGATAATATCAATCAATTATATGGTGGTTATTGTATTTATTGCCATAAAACTCGGTCTAAAGCTTGTAGCAACAAGGAGTTTAGTCCAGAAATTATCCGCCTGGGGCGAGGAAAACTGGAAAAAGTTAAAACTAGAAGCGGTTTAATGATTCGTGGACTCAGACAAGATGATTCAGGAGGGTTAATTGAATCTATCATCCATCAATCCCAGCCCAGTTAAAATTTCCTTGTTCACCCTGCACACTCTTCACAACCTGCTCTAAGTTACCAAAAGTCTTGGTATATAAGGAATTTATCTAGTGCAGGGTCAATATGTGCAAAGAGTTAATTCGCAACCCATACTGCACAATCATAGATACTAAGTTGTAGCAGGGTTTCTGCTATCATAAATTACCCAGTGCAGGCTGTGCAGGATAAAACAGAAAAGTTATAACTGTAAGTTGATAATGCAGCATTAGATTTACTTAGATTTTATAAGTAACTCTAAACACTATCATTAGGGTGCTTTTCTCTAAGCCAATATGCCAGAGTCGCTAAACTTCTCATTTCTTGCAGTTCACGATCGACAACTTGTGCGTTTGGGTGCTTTAGCAGAGCGATATTTTGTAGACGACCCAAATACTTGTTTGATTAAGTTGCGGCAGTTTGGTGAATTACTGGCGCAATTAGCAGCAGCCAATATTGGACTTTATGAGGTAGCAGATGAACGGCAGATTGATTTACTCAATCGGTTGCGCGATCGCGGTTTAATCAAAGGTGAAGTAGATCGTCTGTTTCATGAGTTGCGGAAAATTGGTAATCAGGCAACTCATGAGCTTTCTGGCAATCATCGCACAGCATTAAGTGGGCTGAAATATGCTCGTGCGTTAGGAATTTGGTTTCATCGCTCCTTTGGTGGAGGTCGCAATTTCGATCCAGGTGCGTTTATTCCTCCACCTGACCCAAAAATAGAGACAGAAACACTCAAAGCAGAATTAGCACGCTTACGAGCAGAAGCGCAAAAACATTTAGCAACTGCGGAAACTGAAGCACAACGACGCACCACTGCTGAAGATTTAGCACGGGAAGCCCAAGCCAAAGTGCAGGAGGTATTACAACATTTAGCCCAAATTCAAGCCCAAGCTCAAAACCAGTCCCAGCAAACAATTCAGCAGACAATCGCTCAAGCCCAAGCTGCTGAAAGTGGAGTGCTGCTGGATGAGAGAGAGACACGCCGACTGATTGATATTCAATTACGCGCAGCTGGATGGGAAGCAGATTCAGAAGAATTGACTTATCAAAATGGTGTTCGTCCTCACAAAGGAAGAAATTTAGCGATCGCAGAATATCCCACCGCTAATGGACGCGCTGACTATGCCTTATTCTGTGGTTTGCAGATTGTCGGAGTAGTGGAAGCCAAGCGTCAGAGTAAAGATGTCTCAGAAGGAGCATTAAATCAAGCCAAACGCTACAGTGAAGGTTTTCAAATTGCAGGAGAAATTCTTTGTGGTGGTTCTTGGCAAAACTACAAAGTTCCTTTTGTCTTTGCCACCAACGGTAGACCATACTTGCAGCAACTTCAGACCAAGAGTGGCATTTGGTTCTGTGATTTACGTCGTCTAACTAATTTGCGGGTATGCCTTCCCACATGGCACAGTCCGCAAGGTTTATTAGATGCCTTAGCTCAAGATATTGACCAAGCAAATACTCGTTTAACTCAGGAAGGCTTTAACTACGGGCTAGAGTTGCGTGATTATCAAATTCGTGCGATTCAAGCTGTAGAGTCTGCCTTAGCTAGGGAACAACGGATATTACTGTTAGCAATGGCAACAGGCACAGGTAAAACTAAGACTTGTATTGCTTTGGTATATCGCTTACTCAAAACCAAGCGATTTCGGCGCATTTTATTTCTGGTCGATCGCACCGCACTGGGAGAACAAACTGACAATGCCTTTAAAGATTCCCGCATGGAGAACCTGCAAAGCTTTGCTGATATCTTCGAGATTAAAGGCTTAAAAGACACAGAACCAGACAGGGATACCAAAATCCATATTGCCACCGTGCAAGGTATGGTTAAACGAGTTCTTTACCCTTCCGATACTGCATCTGTAATTACACCAGACCAGTATGATTGCATTGTGGTGGATGAGTGTCACCGGGGCTATCTACTGGATCGAGAATTAAGCGATCGCGAATTAGAGTTTCGAGATTTTAATGATTACGTATCAAAATATCGTCGAGTTTTGGAGCATTTCGACGCTGTAAAAATTGGTTTAACTGCAACTCCAGCACTGCACACCACCCAAATATTTGGTGAACCTGTTTACACCTACAGCTATCGAGAAGCGGTGATCGATGGTTGGTTAATTGACCATGAACCACCTTTTCAGATAAGAACAAAGTTATCTGAAGAAGGGATGCTTTGGAATCCTGGTGAGCAGATGGAATTTTTCAATCCCCAAACTGGGCAACTTGACTTAGTTCATGCCCCTGATGAGGTGCGGATTGAGGTAGAACAGTTTAACCGCAAAGTTATTACTGAGGATTTTAACCGAGTTGTCTGTAAAGCTTTAGCACAGCACATTGACCCATCACTGCCAGAAAAAACTTTAATTTTCTGTGCTACCGATGGTCATGCAGATATTGTTGTTAATCAGCTGAAACAAGCGTTTCAGGCTATCTATGGCAGCGTAGAGGATGATGCAATTGTCAAAATTACAGGCAATGCAGATAAGCCATTAGAGTTGATTCGCAAGTTCCGCAATGAAGTTAATCCCAAAGTAGCTGTGACTGTAGACTTACTGACTACAGGAATTGATGTTCCGGCAATTTGTAATTTGGTGTTTATTCGTCGCATAAATTCCCGCATTCTCTACGAGCAGATGTTGGGAAGGGCAACCCGTCTTTGTCATGAAATTAACAAAGAGGTGTTTAGAATTTTTGATGCGGTGCGATTATATGAAGCGATCGCTCCTGTCTCCAGTATGAAACCTGTTGTCGTTAACCCCAATATTTCCTTTACTCAATTGGTGCAAGAGTTAGAAACTGTCAATAACTCTGATGCTTTAGAAATAGTCATTAACCAACTACTGGCGAAAATTCAACGCAAACGCAGGCATTTGAGTGCTAGTAGTCAAGAACAGTTAGAAGCGATCGCTGGAATGCCATTACCAAATATGGTTTCCCATCTCAAGCAAAGTACACCACAGCAGGTAAAACAATGGTGGGAACAAAGAAAAGCGATCGCTCAAATTCTGGATCGTCGAGATGGTGGAACTGCACCAATATTGGTTTCCCGCCATGCTGATGAGTTAGTTGCCATTGAACGGGGTTACGGCAATGCTGAACGTCCAGAAGATTATTTAGAGAGTTTTCGCGCCTTTTTGCTGGAGAACATGAACAAAATTCCAGCCTTGGTGGTTGTCACCCAGCGACCGCGTGAATTAACTAGAGCGCAACTCAAAGAACTGCGAATGCTGCTGGACGTAGCGGGATACTCAGAGACAAACTTACAGACAGCATGGCGAGAGACAACCAATGAAGATATTGCCGCTTCTATTATTGGCTTTATTCGCCAAGCCGCCTTGGGTGATGCTTTAATACCCTACAGTGAACGATGCGATCGCGCTTTAAAAACCATCCTCGCCAGTCAACCTTGGACTGTTCCCCAGCGTCGCTGGTTAGAAAGAATTGGTAAACAAATCAAAGCCGAAACCATAGTTGACCGCGCCGCTTTAGACCGAGGCGAATTTAAAAGCCAAGGCGGAGGCTTTGAGCGACTCGATAAGGTGTTTGGGGGAGATTTAGAAAATATTGTCATCAAGCTTCATGAAAGCATCTGGAATACTGCAATTTGATATAATCCGCGTTTAATCCATTTTTAGTACAAAACTATTAATTACGAATTACGAATTATGCCCACTTCCGATATTGTTCAAAAATTGTGGAACCTGTGTCATGTCCTCCGAGACGATGGCGTTACTTATTTGCAATACGTCACTGAATTAACCTATCTACTGTTCTTAAAGATGGCGCAGGAGACAGGGACGGAAACGCAATTTCCCGAAGGTTTTCGCTGGGTTGATTTGGTGAATAAGGATGGAGTTGAACAGCTAACATTTTACAGGTCGCTGTTACTCATGTTGGGTTCTGAGGATTCTTCGCAGCGAGTACAGGCGATTTTTGCTAATGCTCAAACTTCTCTCAAACAACCGCGCATCCTCAAAAAGCTTGTTACCAGTATTGATGAATTGGACTGGTTTTCTGAGCATCGAGATGAGTTTGGCGATTTGTATGAAGGGTTACTCCAGAAAAATGCTGATGAGAAGAAATCTGGTGCGGGTCAGTATTTCACCCCTAGACCTTTGATTGATTGCATGGTTGCCCTGATTAAGCCGCAACCAGGAGAATTGATTCAAGACCCGGCTGCGGGTACGGGGGGTTTTTTGATTGCAGGTGATCGCTATATTCGTCAACACCATGACCCCTTTGAATGGACTGAAGCCCAGCAATCCTTTCAGCAGCATCAGGCGTTTTATGGCATGGAGTTGGTGCAGGATGCTCACCGCTTGCTGTTAATGAATATGATGTTACACGGAATCGAGGGTGCTGTAGATTTGGGTGATACTCTTTCCCCAGCAGGACAGCGATTAGCCAAAGCCGATGTTATTCTGACTAATCCGCCCTTCGGCACAAAAAAGGGGGGTGGTTTACCTTCCAGAGATGATTTCACCTATCCCACCTCAAACAAGCAATTGGCGTTTTTGCAGCACATTTACAGGTCACTCAAACCAGGGGGACGGGCGGCTGTGGTTTTACCCGATAACGTACTGTTTGAGGATGGACAAGGACGAGCGATTCGGGCTGACTTGATGAATAAGTGCAATTTGCATACAATCTTACGGTTGCCAACTGGCATATTTTATGCTCAGGGTGTGAAAACGAATGTTTTATTTTTCCAACGTGGAACAACCGAGAAAGGCAACACCAAAGCAGTTTGGTTCTATGATATGCGAACCAATATGCCCAGTTTTGGTAAGCGTTATCCTTTAACTCGTGAGCATTTCGCCCAATTTGAGCAATGCTATGGAGATGACCCCAATGGTAATAGTCCTCGTGTAGATTTGGGTGAGGATGGGCGTTTTCGCTGCTTTACGCGGAATTATATTGAAAAACGTAATGAAAACCTTGATATTTCTTGGTTACGGGATGAAAGTTTGCAATCAGGCGATAATTTACCTGAGCCAGAGGTGATTGCTGCTGAGATTATGGAGAAACTGCGAATAGCAACCAAAGAGATGGAAGCCTTGATGATATTGCTGGAAGGCGAAGAAGCAGCAGAAGCTGTTAGTTCCTCCGTGGGTATGCCAACTTTAGAATAGAAACATGAGTAATCTTAGTGAGTGAATACTAATGAGTGCAGAACAAGAATTATTAACACATTGGCGTTCTCTTCCCCAAGAAAAACAACAGGAAGTTTTAGATTTTGTAGAATTTCTTCACTTCAGAATCAACTCCCAAGGGAAAGACAAAATTAAACATCCTACGCCTAAAGGTAAAGCCTGGATGCCAGGTTTTTTTGAAGAGGTGATTGGCGGTTGGGTAGGAGAACCCTTAGAAAGACCAGAACAGGGAGAATATGAAACGAGGGAGGCTCTATTTTGAGTTATCTGCTTGATTCAAATGTTTGTATCCGCTTAATCAATAATAGTAGTGCTGCGGTAACAAATCGTTTGGCATCCCAAGAACCAGAAAATATTTTAATTTCTACAATCACCCAATTAGAACTTTACTATGGTGCTTACCGTAGTCTTCAACAAGAGAGAAATTTAGAAATATTGCAACGTTTTTTTAATCAATTTACTATTCTAGCTTTAGATGCAGAAGGGGCAAAGATAGCAGGAAGAATTCGGGCTGAGTTAGCTGCTAATGGTACACCCATTGGCCCTTATGATTTACAAATTGCGGCTATTGCAACAGCAAATAATTTAATTTTGGTCACGCATAATGTACGCGAGTTTAGTCGAGTGAATGGGTTACAAATTGAAGATTGGGAGCAAGAAATTTGAGCAAATAAATTAACTCACTATCTGACGAATGTAAACACTTATATAAAGGAAGGTTTAAGAAATTACAGCAGGAAATACAGGTGGGAATTGAGGCATCTGAACGGGATGAGTTGCTGGATGCGAAAGAGGTATTTCAAAGATTACGTGAAAAGCTGAAAAAAAATGTACTCAAGCTGGTGAATAATTAACATTTGTAGGCTTCAAGGCTTCTAATTGAGGAAGGTGTTGAAATTTTGCGTGTTGTTAGTGGATATCAGGATTTAGAAGGTTTGTTTTTAGGACAGGGTGAGGATTAACGAAATTGGTTGGAATAAGTAACGAATTAATTGAATTGCCTGAAGGCTGGGAATGGATAACTCTAGAAGAAATTGCTAGTCATGTGAGTGGCGTTGCCTTCAAAAGTGGAGATTTCACCAATTATGGAATACAAGTTATTCGACTTGGGAATGTTTACAAAGGTGAGTTAAATTTAAGTCGTGAGCCTGTATTCTTACCTGAAAATTTCTTGTCCAGCAATTTTATTGTAAAACCAGGCGATATTGTTATTTCTCAAACAGGTACTAGGTTTAAACGTGATTACGGTTACTTTGTACTCATTCCCAATGATGCTCCAAAGTTATTTCTTAATCAACGTTTATTAGCAATCACTTGTCACCCTTTAATAAATTCTAAATATATTGTTTTAGCCAGTAAATTCAAAGTTTATCAGGATTATTTTTTCTCTCAAGAAACAGGAGGAGTTAATCAGGGAAATGTTGGTGTTGCTGGTGTAATGAAAGGGCCAGTTCCACTAGCACCCATCAACGAGCAAAAGCGAATTGTTGCCAAAATTGAGGAGTTGAACGATCGCACTCAAAAAGCGAAGGAAGCACTAGACAGTATACCTCAATTGTGCGATCGCTTCCGTCAATCCGTCCTCGCTGCTGCCTTTCGAGGCGATTTAACAGCAGATTGGCGAGAAGAGAATTTAGATGTTGAACCTGCCTCAATTTTGTTGGAAAAACTTAAGAAGAGATCACCTCAGCTTGAAAACGACTTGAGCGAGTATGATTTATCAGATATACCAGATTCTTGGATTTGGATTAATGTAGAAAGTATTGGAGACGTGAAAGGTGGGAAAAGACTTCCGAAGGGAGAAAGCTTAGTAGATGAGAATACAGGCTACCCGTACATTAAAGCTGGAAATCTTAAAAACGGAACAGTTATTTTAAGCGAAATACAATTCATTCCTAAACACATTCAACCATTAATCAAGAACTATACCGTGGCATCTGGTGATGTTTACATAACTATAGTTGGAGCTTGCATTGGTGATGCTGGAATCATACCCACAGAACTAGATGGTGCTAACCTTACTGAAAATGCAGCAAAAATTTGCAATCTTTTTGTCATTAATAATGAGTATTTATCACTTTGGCTAAGGTCATCTTTGTGCCAAGAAATAATTAAAAGCAAAATTTTGTCTGCTGCTCAAGGTAAGCTTGCTCTAACACGAATTAAAACTCTTCCTATTCCTTTACCACCAATTCAAGAGCAACTTGAAATAATTAGTAGGGTTCGAGATTTAGTGAATTTTACAGTTAGAATGACTCAGTGTTACATAAGTATGAACCCTAAGTTAGACCAACTCAACCAATCTATTCTCGCCAAGGCCTTTCGAGGTGAACTCGTCCCCCAAGACCCAGATGATGAACCTGCATCAGTATTACTAGAACGAATTCGAGCCGAACGAGACAAATTAAACAACAGCAAAGCAAAAAGCGATCGTACAAGCAAGCGTAAGCGCAACACAGTCGAAGGTCAAGGAGTTTTACCAGGATTTGAGTAAATCAAGGTTAACTCGCTCATTGTTAATTTAATCATTTCTCTATTACTACTGTTGTAGCAATTAGGATTCGCATTGGTTATTTTAAATTGAGTAACTACCTCTAAAATTAGGCTTTTAGCTCTTATAAATCCTAACTTTGTTCATTAATCTATGTATCAAAACTTGGCATATTTCAAGAGTTTTGATACAAACGAACTGTTGTGGGTTGTCTTTCATTTAATGAGACTGCCCAAATACAGCCATAAATGAAACAGAGGGATAACCTGATGTTAGAACAATTTAACACCAGTTACGAAGAATTTTATACGGACATAATTGATGAACATGGTCGCTTAATTACAGTTCCGCTACGATATGCACTAAAAATGGAGGGAAAACGAGCAATATCTGAAGATAAATTTCTTGAAATTAAGCGCAACAAAATCCCCTTTAAATTTATTAAAATTCCAGATGTTCCCGAAACTAAAGATTTCCTGAGATTGAGCCATGCAATTAGAAACGTTGCCTTATTTAATATTGGTTCTGTAAATAAGGATCAAGGACTAATGATGCGATGTGTCCAGTTATACTGGCAATCTAAAGCTGGATTATTACCCAATATGATTTACAAGCTCATTCCTGATTCAGGACTAGAAGGTAATTTGAGTAAGCTAATGCCACCAACTGCCCTCGAAAATCTTAAAATCGAAGCGGCAGCGGACAAAGCACTTTATGAACTACTTAAATATGACCTTTTTGATACAGAAACTAATGGCATTAAAGAATCATCGGTAATTAAAAAATGGGCAAATGCCAGATGTATCACTTTTCCCTTCAACAATTTTGAAGAACTATTCATCACAATTCTCAAGGAAACATTTCGTGATGGTATCCAAAATGAGATGTTTCTACCAAACTTTTCAGGGTATGACAAAAAAACTCTAAGAAGAAACTATCGACAGTTTCTAAAGTTCATTACAGACTGCATTGAAGATAAATTAAAGGTAAAAGAATGTGAAAATATATTGTTTGATATGGGATGGCAAGGCTATTCAATCTTAGCATTTTGGGAATTGAGTCATCAAAACAACTCCAAAGAGTTTGTTCGCCTTTGGAAGCAGTATATCAAAACCCATAGAGGATTGATAAAACTGATTGACTCTCGCCTTTATTGGAAAAACTGTATTCCATATCAAAAAAGGAAAGGGACTAACAACAAAGAGCCAATTCGGGGAGTTTTAACCGAAGACGGATACATATCCTGGATTTGGTATTAAGTATTCTTTACAAAACTGAAATAATTTGGAAAAAAATCTAACCTTGAGTCTTTAGTGCTAATAAAGAAAAGAAGGTTAGATATTTTTATCATGAATAAGCATCTTAATGAATTTATAAATGCAATTCAATACTATTTTTTTACTATTTAAGCCTTAATAATTCAATTATTTGTGCATACCCACTTGGTGCTGGATATGCACAAATAATTGGTAGAATCCTCATATAAATTGATTTATTTACTGAGCTTAGACTGAAAAAAATGAAAAGAATTGTAGGCTATGCCAGAGTTTCTTCCCGCGAACAAGCTGTTGATTCTCATGCTTTGGAACAACAGATAGCAAGGCTAAAAGCTGCCGGAGCGACAGAAATTTATCAAGATATTCAATCCGGTAGCAACGATGATAGACCTGCTTTGAAAAAGCTAATAGACTTAGTACATTCCCAACAAGTGGATGAAGTTATTATCACGAGAATTGATAGAAAAGCTCGGTCATTACCAAAATTACGAGAATGTATTGATATCTATCATAAATCTGGGGTGAATTTAAGGATTTTAGACCAGCAAATTGATTTAAATACATCTCAGGGCAAGCTAATGGTAAATGTCTTGGGTTCTCTTGCAGAATGGGAAACTGACCTTTTATCAGAGCGAATAAGACACGGTAAAGAACACCGCCGCAATAAACGAGCCGCATGTGAATCCTATCCTTGGGGCTACCAGGTAGTTAATGATAAATACCAATTAGATACTCGTTTATTTCTTTGCCTAATATCAGACAGACCAGACAATTATCTTGAACTCTATAATGAGGATGATGTCAAAAAACTACCTGGTCTGACTATTAAACAGATAGCTAGAGATTGTATTGATATATTTTTACAGGTTAAAGGAATTAGCCGAGCTTTGAAAGTTATATTCCAAAAATATGGAATAACCAGAAAACATAACAAGAGAAATAGTCGAGATAGTATATTACATTGGACAACAGCAGGTTTCAATAATTGGTTGACTAACCCTGTTCTTCGTGGTCACACTGCCTATTTTCAACGCATTACTATTAGCAAAGGAAAAAGAAAGAAAAATAAACCTGAAGACTGGCAAATAATCCATGATACTCATCCAGAGCATAGGCTCATTACTGAAACCGAAGTAGTGGAGATTGAACAAATTCTCAAATTTAACTCGAAAACTGGGCATTTTAGCTTTAATCAAGACCCAAATAACCCTGTCTGTTACCGAGAATATGCTTATCAAACAGGTCTAGTTTTTTGTGCTGAATGTGGTTCCAAGTGTATTACTAAAAGTGCCAAGCATAAGCAAGGAATGTATTATTATTTTGCTTGTCGATATGCAGACATGGGTTGTGGGAATAAAAAATCTACCCGCAAATCTAACATTGAGAATTCTCTCATCCATACTTTAGTACAGCGTTCTCAAACTTTAGCCAATGAGTTAGACGAACAGCCAACTAGAGAGCAGCAAAAATCAGAGAAATTAAAACAGTTAGAATCTCGCCTAGAAGCTCTAGAAAAAATTCCAGGGTTTGACCCAGACCTAGAAAAGCTTAAAGAGAAGATTCGTCTACAAATTACCGAGGAAATTAATCCATTCCTCTCCGATTCAATTCTCAATAAAAGTACAGAGGAAATTATCCGTGCTGGTAATAATTTAGCAATTTGGCATACCTTATCTCCAGATGAAAAAGTCAAAATTTATCACCAAATTGTTCATCAGATTACTATTCGCAACGCAGAAGTTGAAGAAGTAATTTTAAAAATTTAAACCTGTATCCAATTTGGATCTATGAATACGCAAGAAAGTTTTAATTTAAACAAGCTCAGATGTGAGGTCGCAATGCAACAAGCGTTGCAGTCATGGCAACCAAAACCACAAATTTATGGAATGGAATGTCCAAAATGCAAGTCGCATCTCCTTGGGAAACATGGCCGAGAACCAGATGGTGTACAACGGTATATCTGTAAGAATTGCTCCCGCGTCTTTAGAGCAAGACCTCTGATGGCGTGTAATTGTTTGATTCCAGGAAAAGAGTTAAGCTGTCAATCTTGCCCTCAATTTCAAGAGTTTTTGGATATTGTTAAGCAAAAGATGGATATATTACGCTTTTTGAGCTTTGAGGAGTTACAGAACCTCAAAGTATCCCACGAAGTAACTCAAAACGCCAAATCCATAGCAGATTGTGAGTAGATAAATTACAAATTGAACTAATTATAGCGATTCCCGACTCAGTGAGGTACGTTTTCCAACCTACTAACCTTGATAAAAAAGATTTGGGTGTACTTCAATTGCTTAGGAAACGCTAGAGACAAACTATATCAAGCTTCTCTATGGCATAACCATTTAAAATTCAGGGACAAATAATTCCCGTTTGTTACCTGCATAGTGTTGATATATTATTTCTGGGCTATTACCTACCAACCGAGCCACATCTTTTGCATCTAGCTTGCCAGTTTCAAGGGCATGAGTAATAAAAGTATGTCTAGTTTGGTACAGTTTTCTGTATTCAATTTCCAACCCATGAATTACAGTTGTCCATATCCGTCCCCGAAAGTTATCGATATCAATTACTTTGCCTTTAGGTGAAGGAAATACAAATGAATCAGAGGTTGCTTCTTGGGGCTTATTTGATTGTAATAGTTGACGAAGTGAATCATTGCACGGAAACTTTCTTCTTTCTTGAGTCTTTAACCCTTGCCTAACTTGCTTACCAGATTCAGTTTTAATAATCGCTTGCTCAAAATTAATTTGTCTAAAATCTTGTGAAATATGTTTCCACTGTAGAGCAATAGCTTCTGATGGTCTACACCCAGTTAAAAATAAAAACCTAACAAAAGGGGCATAGTGGCTATGTTTAAATGCTGATGTTCTTGGACAAAATAGGTTGTTTTCAATTGCGTTGATAATTTTATCTCTTTCTTGCAAACTAAAAGGATTTATTTCATCTATTTCCTTAGTTGTCGATGACTTCGGTAAATTAATTTTGGTTGCCATTCCCTGAAATGGGTTTTCTGAAATCATTCCAGATTCTATTGCCCATTCGCAGCAAGCTGAAAGACGGGTGATAAATCTTTTTCCTGAATATAAAGGAATTGTGTTTAAAATGTAGTCTCTGATTTCGTTAGCTTTATCCAAGTCATGAGTTGGTAAATTTCTAACATAATTAGAAAAAACACCATACGAAAGTCTCATGGTGTTAGGGCTACACTGCGGTCGCTTATATTCAACAAATTGTTCCCAAAGGTATGCTAGTGATGTTTTAGCAGTAATGCTACGTGTTATTTCGGTTGCAACTGTACTCAGTGCCGCCTGTGGTTTGTATTTAGCTAGGGTAGGGTCAAAGTTTCCAGAAACTATATCTAGCTCAATTTGTCTTGCCTTTGCTTCTGCTGCTTTACGGTTAACAGAATTATCTGCCAAACCTATGCTGAGATAATGACGTTTACCTGCGAACCTGAACCTTAATTGCAATCGGTCATTGGAAGATATGACTTGAACAGTACCTTTAGAGGCTTTACTAGAGTTGGGTTTGGAGTACACAGGTTTATCTTTCTTACTACCTTTTTAGTACACCAACTTTACACCCAAGTTACACCCAAAATCACCTAAAAAGAGCTAATTTTTATTTATTGGTAGAAACAAAGATACTACTATCAATGGAAGAGGTTAGAGGACAAATCCTCGAAACGCTTGTTAAATAAGGCTTTTTTCCAAAGCGGGCGATGGGACTCGAACCCACGACGTTCACCTTGGGAAGGTGACATTCTACCACTGAATTACACCCGCGAGTAGCTCTTAGCCAAAACTTTAATATTGTACTACAGCATACCATTATTTATAGCTGTTTTCAATTGACTAAAATACACGCTGTTTTCGCAACTGGCGATGCTTTCTCTTTCACAGACGCTACCGCCAACGGCAAAGCTTCTCTACCAGACGCCACTCACAACCCTACATTGCGCCAACGAAAGTCAATGTAGGATTATCTGAACTACAGAACAATGTCTTCGCCTCGCTCAGTGAAGCGAACCTCTTTAATCTTCCATGCCGCATTACTTGTGAGAGTTTTGCGGAGACTACCAAATAAAGCAAACTGTTCGCAACTAGAAAGAGAAGCTATTTGCCGCTTAGACTCAGGAGATAACCGTAAATCAACTGTAGCAACGCCATTTTTGACGTTAACACGATACCCAGACAAGCTAAGATCGCTTGTATCTCGTTTTTCTATGATTTTACCCACTGCATTTGTAACTGGTTCATCAGCTGGTACTGAAACCTTTTCTGGGATTAATTCTTGACATTGAACGTCACTAGTGTAGATTGTGACATCTGTAGTTTTACTATTAGCAGCTTTAGAAGTTGATGAGGAAGGTGTATTTTCTCCAGCAGATTCTTGATTAGGAGATTTTTCTCTCAACTGAGCAACACTAGGAATTTGGGTAGAAGTCCGAGATGATGGGCTGTTTGTCGGTGTTGTAATAGGTTCTGGAGATAATGTGGTGTTTGGTGTTGGGGTAGGGGATGGTGTTTGGCTATCTATATTATTAGCAGTGGGGTTAGAATTACAACTGCTCAGACCAACAACAATTGTTACAGCGATCGCGCGTAAAAGATATCTCTTAGTTGTCTTCATAATTTTGCTCAAATGTTACATTCCTGCTATCAACTTCAATATTGGTGGTATCAATTCCGCATAGATTTGTCAATTTTGAGCCAGTCTCTAAAGTGTCAACCTGGTATCTGTTAACCAGCAATTATGTTTCAAAGAACGACGTTTATCCCACTAACTAGATTCTCAAAATTCTTAAGAAATCACGGTTCTGAAACTTGCTATCTGATTGCTACAAAAGCATATAAAGGCTAAAATTTCATCTTTCTCAAGATCGACTTGTTAGCATCTAAATGAAGTTAAGTAGAATCCAAGAAGCTTAGACCGATGGATATTATTCTTAAGATTGATGCAAATTAAGTACATTTTGGTGATAATTACACAAAATAAACCAAATTTTAATACTTTTAAGGCAAAAAAATGAATAGAGGCTCTCAACAAAAAACATTGAGAAGGCAAAATACAATTCTTGCTGCCAAACATTTTTTAGCAGAAATGGCTAAAGATGCTAGTTCAGAAGAATTAAGATTTATTGCTGATAATGTGAGTGAGATTGCACTATTTTGGCATTTGATTGAAAATCCAGAAGAAATTTCTTCGTTGGAGTTGAAAATATAGTCGTCGAAGCATTAGCTTGGAAAGAGGAAGTGGGGAAGGGGGTAGGGATGAAGAGATTTTCATGCTTCTGAATTCTGCTGTATAGCAGTTGAAGCATAGTTTAGGACTTGCGATCGCAGTTCTTGTTTATCACGAGCATGAGCGATCGCATCAAATAAAGATTGTAAAGAAATCACCAGAATCTTAGCTGCTAAGTGTACTCGTTCGAGGACTAGGCATGGCCTGAATACAGACATTATTCTACCTGCATAACAATTGGAAGAATAAACATGTCCCAACACACACACAGCAATATACTTGTCGATACTCAGTGGATCTTTGAACACTTGAATCACCCCAATATCCGTTTGATTCAAGCAGAGATGAATCCAGAAATATATACCAGTGGACACATTCCCGGCGCTGTCTTTTGGAATATTACTACTGATATTCTACTACCTGATTATCGCATTAATTTTGACCCAATTGCATGGCAAAAACTTTTAGAGAATTCTGGTATTACAAATAAGACTACTGTTATTACTTATGGTGATTTTGCTGCAACAGGCGGTTTGTTATTTTGGCTTTTCAAAGTCTTCGGTCACAATGATGTGCGCGTTCTTAACGGTGGTTACCAAAAATGGCTGTCGGAAGACCGTCCAGTAGAAGTAAACTCACAAATTATGACACCAACTGAATATCAAGTGCAAACTCCTGATGCAAACTTGCGAGCATTTTTTCATGAAGTACACGAATCTATTGACAAAGCAGATATCGTTTTAGTTGATGTTCGTACACCTCAAGAATACAGTGGCGAACTGTTTTTTATGCAGCCACCTCAAGGAACGGAACGTGCAGGCCATATTCCTGGTGCAGTTTCTGTATATTATGAGTTAGCTCTCAATGAAGATGGAACTTTTAAATCAGTTGAAGAATTGCAGACACTTTACAGCAGTAAAAATATCACTTCTGATAAAGAAGTAATTACTTATTGTACTGTTGGCGGGCGTTCAGCACATACTTGGTTCGTCTTAAAATATTTACTTGGTTATTCAAAAGTCCGAAACTACGACGGCTCATGGAATGAATGGAGCCGAATTGCTAATATAGCTATTGAATAGTTATTAACAGACAGCAGAATTCAGAATGGGCTACGCCCCGCTGAGCTAACAGAATTAGAATAAGTTCTGTGCCACGCTACCAAACCTCAGATGCGATTCCGAACTGATTGATTCTGAATTTTGAATTATTTCCCAACAAGAATAAATTACATTTATATGTAGTATAAAAATTATGAATTATAAAAGTTCTAATTACAAACTATCTTAAGAATTTTTCTTTAGTCACGAACGTTGTTTGCTAGAGATTATTGGGAAATATAGGAATGAAGCCAACTTCAGATCACTAGCTGGCAAATAACAACAAGACTATGGTTTGTAATCTGATTTCTGTAGATAAAGATACCTACGAATTGCTGCAACAAGAATTAATAGAGCTGCGTCAGGTAGTTGCCAGTTTAGAAGGTGCTAAGTCTTCAAATCTTCTCAAGTCTAGCCAACAGCAGATGGATTTGTTTATTGAATATATCCCTGCTGCGATCGCCATATTCGATCGGCAAATGCGCTATGTCCTAACGAGTCGGCGTTGGCGGGAAGATTATAATCTGAGCGATCGAGACATTATCGGTCGCTCTCATTGTGAAATCTTTGCAGATATTCCCTCGTATTGGCAAGAAATTCATCAACGTTGTTTGGCGGGAACTATTGGTGCTGAAGAAAATATTTTCCCCCTTGGAGAGGGGACAATCCACTGGGTGAAATGGCAAATAAATCCTTGGTATGACAAAGGCTCCAATGAAATTGGTGGTATCATCATCTTCTCTGAAGTCATTACAGCTCATAAACAGCTAGAAGAAACTGCAATATGCGATCGTCAACAAGCCGCAGCTCAACTACAAGAAAAAGAGCAGTTCTTACGCGGTATTTATGATGGTGTCACTCAACCAATATTCGTGATTGACGTTGTAGATAACTATGAATTGCGTTATGCTGGCTGGAATTCAGCAACGGAAAAGATAACAGGAATTAGCAATGCAGAGGTCATTGGTAAAACTCCAGAATATGTGCATGGTACTCTTGAAGGTCTAGAAGTACGTCAGCGATTTCAAATCTGCATAGAAACTGGTATTAGTATCAAATATGAAGAATGCCTGACTTTTCAAGGTCAAGAAACTTGGTGGCTAACTACAATTAATCCTTTAAAAAATAGCGAAGGTCAAGTTTATCGACTGGTGGGAACAGCATTAAATATTACAGAACGCAAACGAACTGAAGAAGCACTCCAAGCTAGCCAGCACTTCATTCAACGCATTGCAGACTCTTCTCCTAATATTCTCTACATCTTCGATTTAGAGCAACAGCGTAATGTTTACGCTAATCAAGAAATTGGTAAACTTCTTGGCTATTCTAATCAACAAATTCAACAGATGGGAACACAAATTTTACCTACAATTACTCATCCAGATGATTGGGAAAAAGTCGTAACTCACTTACAAAATTTTACTAAAGCCAAGGATGGTGAGATTTATGAGTTTGAATTTAGGGTGAAGCAAGCAAATGGTCAATGGTGCTGGCTATACACGAGAGAAACAGTGTTTAGCCGTGATGCTGATGGCAAAATAAATCAAATTCTTGGTGTTTCAACTGATATCACCGAGCGCAAACAAGCCGAAATGCAATTACAACAACAAGCGCAAAATTTAGAAAATACCCTGCGCGAACTGCAACGTACCCAAAGCCAACTTATCCAAAGTGAGAAAATGTCTTCACTTGGAAATATGGTTGCGGGTGTTGCTCATGAAATTAACAATCCGGTCAATTTTATTCACGGTAATCTGATTCCAGCCAGCGAATACACCCAAGACTTATTGCGTCTAGTAGAACTTTATCAACAACATTTTCCCTATCCTCCAGTAGAAATCCAAGCAGAAATCATAGCTATTGACCTTGATTTTCTCAAAGAAGACCTTGTAAAACTCTTCCAGTCTATGACTGTAGGAACTCAAAGGATTCGTGAAATCGTTCTCTCGTTGCGGAACTTTTCTCGTCTTGATGAAGCTGAATTTAAAGATGTAGATATTCATGAAGGGATCGATAGTACTTTGATGATTCTGCACAATCGCTTGAAAGCAAAACCCAATCATCCAGAAATTGCTGTAATTAAAGAGTATGGTAAGCTTCCTCTAATTGAATGTTATCCCGGTCAATTAAATCAGGTATTTATGAATCTTCTAGCTAATGCAATTGATTCCTTGGAACAATCATTTTCCGGAGAACAAGGACAAATTCGCATTTGCACCGAAGTTTGTAATAGCAAATGGGCAATAATCCGAATTATAGATAATGGTTTGGGAATTTCCCAAGAAATACTTCCCAAACTTTTCGACCCTTTCTTTACTACTAAAGATGTCGGAAAAGGTACAGGACTGGGGCTATCCATCAGTTACCAAATTGTGGTAAACAAACATCGTGGAAATTTGTCTTGTAACTCAAGACCTGGACAAGGAGCAGAATTTGTAATTAAAATTCCCATCAGTCAGTCATAAAGTAGGAGTGAGAATTCAGAATTTAGAATTTATAATAAGTCAGCGATCGCTGGCTTATTTAAGAAGTTGGGGAGATTGGCGATGCCCATGATTTAGATTTGCTATAGTTGGGTTAACTCTAGAGGCAAGGAAGTAATGTTACTTGAACTCAACCAACTAATTGTACCTGTTGGCCATCAGTTGTTGATTAAGGGTATATCCTGGTCAGAATACAAAAATATTTTGGCAGAATTGGGTCAAAATCGCAGTTCTCGCATATCTTACAGTCAAGGAGTGCTGGAAATAATAGCTCCATTACCAGAGCATGAGATAGGCAAAAAAATTATTGGCAATCTAGTAGAAATCTTATTAGAAGAACTTGATATTGAATTCTGGAGTTTGGGGTCTACAACTTTTGACCAAGAAAAAATGGATGCTGGGGTAGAACCGGATGATTGCTTTTACATCGAAAACGAAGCAGCTGTTAGAGGTAAAGATAGAATTGATTTAACAGTTGACCCGCCTCCAGATTTAGCAATCGAAATTGATATTACTTCCCGCACTCGTTTTAATAATTATCAACTCTTAGGAGTTTCAGAATTATGGCGATGGAATAGGCAAAGAATTAGAAATTAATATTTTGATTAATGGAAAATATATAAAATCTAATCATAGCAATATTTTTCCTAGTTTACCTATTGTTCAAGTGATTCCTGAATATTTGAATAGGAGTAAAACTGATGGGAGAAATGCAGCTATGAAAGCGTTTCGCTCTTGGTTGATAAAGCAAATATGATTTATTTACACAAAGACGCACAGACGCACAAGGAAAAATGCTTTTAGCGTCGAATTTTTAGAATATCAAATTGGCAATCTCCAGCATGGCAGCCATATTCCCATTCAGCTTCGCTAATTAATCTGTAAGTATATTCTGTCTCATAGCTCAATTTTTTATAAAATTCTACTGCATGATTCCAACTCACGTTTTCTACAGGTCGTAAAAGTTCCTGGCGGTATTTCCACCATTTCCAAGGTGACGTTGTTCCCCAAGCCTTCGACAAAGTATTTTGCTTCTCGGTTGCTGCGGTTGATGATGCTACCCTGTAAATTTATCGTTACAACTTCAAATTGAAAGCTTTGGAGCGATAAGCCAGGTTTCTTAGCTAAACCTGAGTTCTGTTTTGCAGAATTAGATGGAAATAACATAGTATATTAATGTAATAAAAATTACTAATAATAATACACAGTTAAACTGCGTTAGCACGGTTATAATATCGGCTGACTTGTTTTTAATCCCAGTACGTCAGAGGGTTTTTTGGACTGGTTGAGGTGGCTATAAATGCTTTAACAACCAGCCAATATTAACTGTAGTGGCTTGGTTTTAAATGTTAACTTTCTTTTAAAAGACGAATGACTAAAAGACGACAATTTTTAAAAGGACTAGCAGCACTTTCTAGCTTGCCTTTAACGAGTTGCGGTTGGAGGCTAGCCCAAGTACGTGCTAATTCTACTACTTCTGGTCGAAGTGACCAACTTTATATTTATACTTGGACGCAATATACTGACAAACAATTACTAAAAACTTTTAGTACTCAAACTGGCATGAAAGTGCTGGCGGATGTGTATGATTCTAACGATGTGATGCTGGCTAAGTTACAAGCTGGAGGCGGTAGCGCTTACAGCATTATCTACCCATCTGATTATATGGTGCAGAAGATGGTAGATAAAGGTTTATTAATAGAAATCAATCACGATCGCCTAATTGGTCTAGAAAATTTATTTTCCCGCTTTTCTAATCCTATATATGACCCCAATAACCGTTATAGTATTCCTTTTAATTGGGGCACAACAGGCTTTATTTATAATTCTGAAAAACTCCAAGATACTCCCGAAGATTGGGATTATCTTTGGCAAAATCAAGACAAACTTAATAAGCGGATGACTTTGCTCAATGATGTGCGAGAAGTCATGGGTGCAGTATTGCGGATGTTAGGTTATTCTTATAACTCTAAAAACGAATTAGAAATCAAACAAGCTTATGATAAATTGAAAGTGCTCAAACCTGCGATCGCTGCTTTTGATACAGATGCTTGGCAAAATCAAATTCTCGGAGGAGATTTAGTTTTAGCAATGTGTTATTCAGCAGATGCCGTGAAAATCTCTAAAGAAAATCCTAAATTCAAATATGTGATTCCCCGCAGCGGTTCTTCATTATGGACAGACACTATTGTAATTCCTAAAACAGCCCCTAATTTAGCTGGAGCCTATGCTTGGATTAATATGATTTTGCAACCAGAAGTAGCAGCCCAAATCAGTCAACGTCTAAATATTTCTACGCCTAATAGTGCTGGATTCGAGCAATTGCCAAAACGAATACAAAACAATTATAATTTGTTTCCCCCAGAGTCACTTTTAGCAAATTGCCAACGGATCAGTCCTGTAGGAGAATTTGAAGAAGTTTACGAACGCTACTGGACTCAATTAACTAGTAGTTAAATAGAGTTAGGAGTTAGGAGTTAGGAGTTGGGAGTTAGGAGTTGGGAGTTGGGAGTTGGGAGTTGGGAGTTGGGGGTTGGGGGTTGGGAGTTAGGAGTTAGGAGTTGGGAGTTAGGAGTTAGAAGTTAAAAGTGATAAATATTGAAAAAAATGATATTCCAAAAATAGAAGAATTGCATCGTCCGCGAGGGAGTTGGCTGCAACCTTTAGTATTACTTGCACCGTCAGGAATTTGGTTATTACTTTTGTTGGTGCTGCCAAGTTTAATAATTTTCGAGTTAAGTTTGGTTGCTGACATTCGACCAGGAGATGTGGTTAATCCCAATGGATTGAAAAACTACATCCGAATATTTGACCCTCTTTACTTACAAGTAATCGTGCGATCGCTATTTTTAGCTTTTGGCACTACAATCATTTGTTTAATTTTAGGCTTCCCTGTGGCCTATTGGATTGCTGTGGTTGCACCGAAGCGGTGGCGAAATTTGCTGATATTAGGCTTCGTTTTGCCTTTGTGGACTTCTTCGTTATTGCGTTCCTATGCTTGGATTACAATTCTTCGCCCTAGTGGTTTATTGAATAGTGTATTAAGCTATTTCAGCTTGCCTACTTTGGAATTGCTTAATACAAGTACCGCTGTATTAATTGGTATGAGTTACAGCCTATTACCCTATATGGTTTTAATTTTATATGCCTCTTTAGAAAAGCTAGATAAGCGTTTGTTAGAAGCAGCAGCAGATTTAGGCGCAAATCCTGTGGAAGCTTTTTTAAAAGTAACTATACCTCAAATTTTGCCAGGAATTGCAGCTGGTTCGATGCTTGTATTTATCACAGGCTTGGGAGATTTTACCGACCCAGAATTACTTGGTGGTGCTTCTAGTATGACAGCAGCACGATTAGTTTATAACCAGTTTTTGGGAGCAACTCAAAATTGGGGATTTGGTTCAGCTTTGAGTATGACATTAATTTTAATTGTGAGTATTGCGATCGCTCTTTTAATTAAGTTTGGTGAAGCTACACCTAAACGTTAAACTTTTTATCATTCACCTATAATAAGGGCATCGAACGCCAGCGAGACAAAGGTTATGCTCTCACCCGATCTCAAAAATGCGTTACCAACTACTGACGAACTTCCCTGTTCAGACGATACACCAGTGGATAACGAAGACCAAAATTTTTTACCCAACATTTTACTTTTCTTGCTCAACTCCATTTGGGCAAACCGTATGGATTGGTACTTTGGGGTAGATATGGGAGTCTACCACACCACAGGAGTACATCCTAGAGTTCCTGTAGTCCCAGATGCTTTTTTGAGCCTGGGAGTAGAACGGAAAAAAGGTGGTAAGTCTCGCAAAAGTTACGCTGTTTGGGAAGAAAATTGGGTAGTTCCAATACTGACATTAGAAATGGTATCTCACACCCCAGGAGGTGAATACGACGAAAAGCTAGATATATATAAAAAACTCGGTGTATTGTACTACGTAATTTACAACCCTGAGTTTTGGCGGCGCGACCAACATCAACCATTTGAAGTGTATAAATTGATAGATGGAAGCTACCAACTACAAATAGGCGAACCTTATTTCATGCCAGAAATTGGCTTAGGTATTGGACGACACCAAGCTGTAATTGCCGGGATACAACAAGAGTTTTTATCTTGGTATGATGAGCAAGGAAATCGCTATTTGACAGACGCAGAACAAGCACAACAAGAACGAATAAGGGCTGAACAAGAACGAATAAGGGCTGAACAGTTAGCCGAGTATTTACGGTCTCTAGGTGTAGATCCAAATAATCTACCTGGTAATTAAGGCGATCGCGTTTCAAGGATTGATACACTTGATAGTTAGACAATGCTTATCACCACAATCTGGTATCACTTAACCTCAGCTCATACTCATAACTTCCCGGTAACCCCCAATTAAAATCAAATTAATTTAATGTGCCACCATAAGTAAATGATTCAAATCATCTGTGGTGCTGTTAATTAAATTTTTAATTTTTGAGAGAAACTCATGCTCTAAATAAGGCTTAGTCAAGTAACCATTTGCACCCAACTCTTTGGCTAGCTGGCGATGTTTCTCAGCACTGCGAGAAGTGAGAATCACTACAGGAATTTTAGCAAAATTGGGATGTTGACGTAAATTACTTAAAAATTCAAAACCATTCATTCTTGGCATCTCTAAATCGGAGATAACAACTTGAATTTCTGGATGTAACTGTAACTTCTCTAAAGCTTCTACACCATTTTGAGCTTGTATTACTTGATAGCCAGATTTTTGCAAAGTCAAAGAAATAGTTTGGCGCAGACTAATGGCATCATCTACTACTAAGATAACTTTTGGTGTTGGATTTTTGGAGTCTAGAGAATAGCTAGATTGGGTTTCTATAGTATCATTATCTTGTAATGGTGTAGGAGGAAAAGTTTGTGTTGATGATATTGGCAAAGATTTTTTGTTTGCAGAAGAGGCTGTTGGTAACCCGATGATGTCAAGTGTTGTTTGTTGGATATCGGCTGACTCTAGCAGCAATGAAGCATCAATCACTAAAATGAGGTTACCATTAGCTAAGCTACTACAACCATAAATATATTTTGGTGGAGCGATCGCATTTCCTAAAGGTCTGATTACTAGTTCTTGTTCGCCAATTATTTGGTCAACTTCTAAAGCAAACAGCCCTTGATTTCTCCGCAGCAAAAGCACTGGATTTTTATTTATATTTGGATCGTGATTATTTGATGTGTTGTATGGAGTAGGACTATTAAATAATGAACCATGATAAGAAAGCAACTCTGAAAGTTGACGCAGGCTGACCATCGTCTCATCTTCGTCTACATTCCAATGCAAAACTTTTTTACCTTCGATTTCTTTGATCTGCTCATCAGTAGGAATCAATATTTTTTCGATCCTGTCCAAAAGCAAGGCATAAACAATACCTCTAGCTTGAACTAGCATAAGTTTTTCAGTAGTCATAGAAAAAGGAATTTTGAGTATAAATGTTGTTCCTTGGTTGGGTAAAGATTCAACTGAAACTGAACCATTGAGTGCGTTCATCTGAGTATGTACAATATCTAAACCCATACCGCGTCCAGAGATTTCACTAACTTTATTAGCAGTGGAAAATCCTGGCGAAAATATCAAATCTAAAAGTTCAGGTTCCGTTAGATTCTCAGCATAGCTTTTAGCTTTGCTTTCAGTTTGGATGTGATAAAGTTCAACAGCTTTTCTGCGAATGCTTTCTAGATTTAATCCCTGTCCATCATCCCGGATTTCGATAACAGTTTGGCTACCTTGATGATAGGCGCAGATTTCAATTAAACCTCGTTCTGGTTTGCCCAACTCCCGGCGAATGTGTGGAGGTTCAATACCGTGGTCAAAAGCATTACGCACTAAGTGTAACAAAGGATCGTAGAGTTTTTCGGCGATCGCTTTATCAACTAGTACTTCTGTTCCACAAAGTTTTAATTCTACAAGCTTGGCATAAACATTCCCCAACTTATTCACCATGTGGGGGAAACGATTCAAGATATTGCCCAAAGGCAACATTCGTGCTTCTACTAAATTATCTATAATATTTAGAGTTAAATTTTCTTTACTACCACTGATTTGAGCGGCTTGAGTCACAAGCAAGTCAAGAGACTCTGTGGTTTCTTGGAGTTGCAGTGTCTCTTCTATTGCTTCATGCAATGTCATCTGAAATTCTGTATATACATCCATTTCTAGAGAGTCAAACTTCACCGCAAAATTTGGTGTTTGTTGCGAACCAAAATTTTGCATTTGTAATGGTAAATCGCGTAATTCATTTAAAATTGTTTGTTGTTTAGCGAGTCGCTGCATTAATCGCTCGATTATTTCTTGAATTTGTTCATCTTGCAAAGCCCGCCTTTTTTGGGAAATCAGCAATTCTCCTGCTAAATAATTCAGGTTTTGTAATTTATCTGTGTCTACTCGAATAAAAGAAGGTTGACGAGAATTTTTATTTTGTGAATATTGCGATTTCTCTTCTATTTCGTGGTTAATTGATTGAGATGAATCACCAATAGTTTCAATAATTCCTTGTGGAATATCTATCTGTTTCAAAGAATCCACAGTTTCGGTAGCCACAACTTCAGCAATAACCTTTTTGTCAGCTTCTTCTCCCCATATTACTTCTAGAAGATTATCGCTAGTTTCAGAAGATGCAGATTTAGATACTTCTTTAAAAACTAGCAGACTTTGTAACTTGGGACTATCAAGCCAATTTTTCTCTTTGCTAGTTACAGGGGGATAGTTTTTATATTTTTTTGCTAATTTATAAATCTTGTTTTGCAAAATTTTGACTACAGTGAGGTAAGTATCAGATTTATCAATATAATATTGAAATTTAGCAACTGCAAACAAAATGATTAAAATTATACCATTACGATAAATACAAAGACTTTGGCTATCTTCTTCCTCTTGGACAAAAGCTAGAAATTGTGTCAACCAATTTTCAACATAATTGAGCAGATTGTTTGTCGGTAAATTCGGAACTAGTAAAGCCAAACTAAGTTCTGACTTGGGAATTTCCATCTGTTGATTAAACCAGCCAAAAATGTAGCGAATAATTTTTAAATAAAACTTTGCAGTAGTTGGTTTTACAGATTCATCTTTATTGTTATCTGATGTAGTTAAAAACTGATAAAATTGTTCTTCATTAAAGATAATTGTCTCAAAATCAGAATTATTTTCTAATTCTTCATAACCTTGATTATTTGCGACTTTTGTGAATTGTTGCAAACTGAGAGAAGCTTGTCCGCCAGAAGTGCGATCGCCTGCTAGTACCAATTTTTGTGCTTCTTGCAAATCTGCAAGGGCGATTTCTGCAATTTGCTGCACCTGTGTCGGGTTTGCTTGCAGTGCTGACATAATTATTTGAGAAATTTCACCTAATCCAGGTAAATTTAGAGATTCTGCTAAACCAAGAAATACCTCGGCTTGAGATTGTAAAAATTCAATAAATTCGGCATTGTTTGGTGGATTGTTAATAGCTTCGGCAATAGTATTTAGACGTTGCTCTACTCCCACTTCAAAAACAGACTGTACAATATCAAATCCCAACTCTTCAGAAGTAGGAATATGAGTCTCAGCACCAAACGCATCACCCAATTTTTCTTGCAGCTGTGCAAAAACTGAACTTGAGCGTTGGAGTAGTTCTTCATCATTAACAGTACTTCCTATTAGCTCAGTATTTAATGCTATGCTCAGACATTCATAAGCTTGTATTATAAGCGTTTGTAATTCATCATCAATCACTACCTTTGGATTATATAAAGCCTTAAATACATCTTCTAAAAAATGGGCGATCGTCTTAATTACTTCTAGCCCAACATTAGCAGCGCCACCTTTGAGTGTATGGGTAGCCCGCATTAAATTATGAATTTTAGCAGTACTATAACCTTCAGATAAGCTAAATAATTCTTGTTCAATAATCTGAACTAATTCCGGGGCTTCTGCTAGAAAATAAATGTATCCTTGTTCGCGAATTGAAGTGTCGGTAATCATAAGTTATGAGTTAGGAGTTATGAGTTAGGAGTTAGGAGTTAGGAGTTAGGAGTTAGGAGTTATGAGTTAGGAGTTAGGAGTTAGGAGTGGGGAGTTACTCTATTAATTGAATCCTCTGTTGTTTTGACTATTGAACTCAAAATCCGAATGATTTCATCTACATACATCAGTTCATTCGTTAAATCAATATTTACTAGATTGGATTTTTGTAGTAAACGTAGCCAATATTTTGTTTCCCTAGCTTCTTTGTATGCAATATACATTTTCGCTAAAAAATCCTTTCTACTCTGACCACCGCTAGCCTCTTCAACATTTGCACCAATACTTGTTGCACTTCGTAGTAGCTGTTTAGAAAGTACATATTCTCGCTGCTCTTGCAGTTTAATATATAAATCAATAATTTTCAAAGCAAATTCAAAACTTTTGCGTTGAATAATACTTTCTGCCAATTTTACTCCTATTTTTTTACTCAAAACTCAAAATTCAATCTGGACAAAACATTTGAAAATCCTAGTATGAGATCGAGTGCTTTGTCCCTATAACTCCTAACTCTTAACTCCTAACTTTTATCAGCTGACTTTGAATTTACTTGCAGTAGTTAATAACTCTTGCGCCATTCCTGATAATTCTTGAAAGACAGTAGCAATTTCTTGAGATTCTGCAAAAGTTTTATTGGCAATCTCAGCAACATCTTGCATTGATGCAGTTACTGTTACAGATTGGGTCATTTGTTGTTGAGTTGCTGCGGTAATTCCCTCGATTAACTGGCTAATTTCAGCAGTTGCAGAAACGATCGCATTTAAGTTTTGGCGAGTCTCACTTACTAGATTTGTGCCTTCCACTACCTGCTGAATACCAGTTTCCATCGCCACTGCAACTTCCCCAGTTTCTGTTTGAATCTCTTGGACTAATTTTTCAATTTCGATGGTTGCTGCTGCTGACTGGCGAGATAGAGAACGCACTTCATCAGCTACAACTGCGAAGCCTTTGCCATATTCACCTGCGCGGGTGGCTTCGATGGCTGCATTCAAAGCTAAAACGTTTGTCTGCGTGGCAAAATTACCAATCAAATTCACGACTTTGGAGATTTTTTGCGAAGATTCACTCAGACGTTTAATCTTTTTGCTGGTTTGGGCAACGGTTTCACGAATTCCTTGAATGGCTTTGACGGTTAAGTTCATCGCCGTATCGCCAGACTCTACAGTTTGATTGGCTTGTTGTACTGCAACTTGCACCAACTGGGCGTTCGCCACCACTGCTTGAGTAGAGTCCACCATCTGTTTAATGTCGCCTAAAGCTGCGGTAAGTTCTTCAGATTGATGTTGCGCTGAATTGGTTAGTTCCGCCAGTGAAGCATCACTATTGCCGGAAGTTTGAGCAACTTTTTGGGCTGCTGCTTGTACTTGAAGAACTATTTGCCGTAGTGCTTGTAGAGTATTGTTGTAGGCATCTGCGATGGTGCCTAATTCATCTTCTGTAATCGGTGCGCGTACTGTTAAATCACCGTTGAGAGCTGGCCTGAGTGCTGTTAGAAGTTGAATCGATCTTTGTTGGAGTAATTCTTTAGCTGCTTTTTCCCGTTCAGCTGCTTCTGCTAATTTTTTGGACTGTGCTTGTAGCTGTTGCAAGTATTCAGTTTGTTGTAATGCTAGCCCAAACTGGCTACCAATACGTGCTAACAAAGTGACTTCCGATTGTTGCCAATCACGAGTTGCAGAATTTTGATAAGCTGCTAGCAAGCCCCACAATTGTTCTCCTGCAAATACAGGAACAATGACATAAGCTTTAACTTCAAACTGTTCTAAAATTTCAATATGGCAAGGCGAATGGCCTACTTTATAGATGTCATTGACAATAAAGTTTTCACCTTGGGCATATCGACCTCCTTGGGTTTCTTGTAAATGGGTATCTTCCCAAACAGTTTTGATGTCAGGGCCTACGAGTTTTACCCAATTATGACCCACTGATTCAGCTACAAATTCACCACTCCAGTTAGGTTGAAAGCGATAAACACCGACGCGATCGCATCTTAGCAATTGGCGTACTTCATGAGTAGCTATTTTAAATATTTCTTCTACTTCTAAAGATTGTCGAATGCGGTTAACTATCTTTGTAACTGATTTTTCTTGTTCGGCGAACTGAGTCAGTTGTTGAGATTTCACTCGCAGTTGTTCCATATATTCTGCTTGTGAGATTGCTACACCAAATTGCAAGCCAATCTGCACTAAAAAGTTAACTTCCCAAGGTTGCCAATCGCGAGGGCCGGAGTTTTGATAAGCTGCTAATAATCCCCACAACTTTTCTCCACAAAATACAGGAACAATCACATAAGCTTTAACTTCAAATTGCTCTAACATCTCAATATGGCAAGGAGAATGACCCACTTCATAGATGTCATGAGCAACAAAGCTTTCACCTCTGGTATATCGCCCTCCCTGGTTTTCTTGCATGTAGGTATCTGCCCAGATAGTTCTAATACCAGGGCCTACTAATTTTGTCCAAGTATTACCCACTGATTCGGCGACAAATTCACCACTCCAATCGGGATTAAAGCGAAAAACTACAACGCGATCGCATTTTAATAATTGCCGTACTTCTTGAGTAGTTGTTTTAAAAATGCTTTCTATATCTAAGGATTGTCGAATGCGGTTGACTGTCTTAGTTACGGTTTTTTCTTGTTCAATTATCTGAGAAAGTTGCTCGGATTTTGTCTGTACTTGTTCGAGATATTCTCCTTGGGTAATAGCCACACCAAATTGCAAACCAATCTGAGTTAAAAAGCTTTCTTCCCAAGGTTGCCAATCACGAGGGCCAGAATTTTGATAAGCTGCCAACAAACCCCATAATTTTTCCCCAGAAAATATGGGTGCAATGATGTAAGCCATCATTTGGAATTGCTCTAAAATATCAATGTGACATTGAGCGTGTCCCGTTTGATAAATGTCTTTAACTACAAAAGTTTCACCTTTGGCGTAACGTCCTCCTTGGGTTTCTTGCAAGTGGGTATCTTCCCAGACCATTTTAAAATCAGGGCCGACCATTCTTACCCAATTATTGCCGACTGATTCTGAAACAAACTCCCCACTCCAGTCAGGTCTAAAGCGATAAACACCAACGCGATCGCATTTTAATAACTGGCGGATTTCTTGAGTGGTTGCTTGGAAAAGTTTATCAACATTTGATATTCGCAGAATCTTATCAATGACTTTAGCTGCTGATTTCTTGGCTTGTGTTTGCTGTTGCAGTTCTTTTTCAAATTCAAAGTTATGCAATCTGTAAGTTAATTCTCTGGCAATTTGATAAAGTAAGCTAATTTCCCCTTCTTGCCATTGCCTGGGAGAGGAGCAATTATTTACTGCTAATAATCCCCAAACTTTACCTTCTACTAAAATTGGTAAAGTCAAACTAGCTTTGATTTGATATTTTTCTAGTAGTTGCTTTTGATGGGGCGTCAGTTGTATCTGGCTGGTATCATCAATAGCTACAGATTCTAAATAGTCTTGATTAGTATATAAACCAAAAACAATCCCAGGAATATTTTCACCCAAAGTAGGCGTCCAACCTAGCGTTCTAGATTCTGCTAAGACATTACCTGATTCTAGGGAATTAAACTGATAAATTAAAGCGCGATCGCAGCCAATTTTTTCTCTAATTTGTGTTACAGTAATTTTAAGTAAAGTATTAAAATCCGTGGCTTGTCGCATATGAATTGCAATGTCATGCAACTGTCGGCGCCAAGTTTTAAATTCTTGAGCGATCGCATTTAACAAAGAAATTTCATCGCTAGCAATATTGGCTACACTAGGGCTACCATTCTGATTTTCCACTTCAGGGATTAAACGCTCGTTCTCAGAGTTATTGTGATACAAAAATGTCATTGAACCTACCTCACAACTTGTTATGACTGATAATTAGATAATTGGAATTTAAAATCAATTTGGTATTTGCTTGCTACGGAATTTTTAATTTTGAACTCCCCACATAGGAGCGTCGATAATCGTTGCTGCATCCAAATTAAACATCATATCCTTTGCATCATTAATAAAATAACCCTGCAAAAAAGGTGAAATTTTCGGATAAAATAATTCGGCACTTGGAGCTTTGATTTGGTTAGTATCTAACCATTCAATATCGATAAGTTGTCTGACTAACAGCCCCAAATACTTACTTTCACTTTCTAGAACAATCGCCATCATTTTTGATAATAAATTTGAGCTTTGGGAAATTGGAGGATAACCTAACATTGCATCTAAATCTACTAACCAAAGCATCTCACCGCGCCAGTTATAGATACCCAAGACGCAACTTGGCATCTGAGGAACCCCACATATTTCTGGCAATGATACTTGTACGACTTCTGTGATGTGTTCTAAAGAAATTACGGCTGTATCCTTTACTCCCAAATTAAAACTTAAAAATTTTTTCTTGGTTTCCAAAGTTAGCAATCCTTTGTAATTGATATTTTTTATTCAGCCACTATTTCCACTTAGAGTTTAAGATTGTAAAGGCGATCAATTAAAAATCGTGACTTTAATATGCTGGGAATGGCAAAAATTAATTATTAATTAATCGTTTGAGAATTCCTAGTAATTCCTCTCGATCGACTGGCTTAGATAAATAGCCTTCAGCGCCCAACATATTACCCCAAATTTTATCTACATCACTATTTTTTGTAGAACAAAAAACCACAGGAATTTTGCTAGTGTTGGGGTTATTTTTCAGTTCGCGGCAAATTTCAAAACCACTTTTCCCTGGTAAAATTACATCAAGAAATATTAAATCAGGCTTATTTTTATCGATTTTGTCTTGAGCTTCCTCGCTACTTGTGGCACTAATCACAGAATAACCTGCCTGTTGTAAGTAACGGCTGATTATTTCCATATCAGTTAAGCCATCTTCAACAACTAAAACAGTATTCATGGCAACTACCTATTAGATCTTTCTCAAAATGTAAATACAACTGAACTATGAAGCAAATAATTTTGGATTTACTGCACCGACTCTTAGGACACAACTAAAGGTTTTGAGATTTTAACTCACTCAAAAATCTCAAATTGGCACATTCAAATTAGCAATACAAATCCTATAGTATTTGTGAACAAATATATGGAAGTGACTAGAGACTGGCATATTAACCTCTTTGCCGCAACCAATATTTTACAACTCAAATAGAATTGCTATAAATACAAAAACTTGTATTTATCTAATTTTGATTCAAGCTTTATATATAAACCTCAGAAAAAGTACGTAACAAACATAATTTCAGACTTTTTCTGGAACATAAAATAGCTTGAGTCGTCAATAATTCAGAAATTAAGATTTACATTATCTATGGCTAATTAATACATGAATAAGTTAGCTCAGGTCTCTACTAAATCTTTGACGCAGTAGAATACGGAATTTAAAACTAAAACAGCGTTGATATCTGCCTTTAGGATTTAACTTGCGTACTTCATTAATTTAAAATCAGTTTTAATAAAAATTTCTGTCCTTCAAAACGCTAATCTAAACTGTAAGGTTTCAGCTAAAAATCATATGAATAAGTAAAAAAATTAGATGCGGTTTCAAACCACACCTAATTATCTCTTTTAAATTCTGGATTCTGAGTTTTTATTCATCACCCCAGTAAGTTAATTACCACTGAGATTGGCAAGTCTATGTGTTGGTAAAAATTTTTGTTATGGCTAGTCCTAATTAACGTTCTCATGTCGAAAAATCAAATTTTTGAGTTAATTAAACAATCTGATGATTAATCATCAAGAAAAATTACTAACTTGCTGATTAAAAACCTCTACATTCGATTTATTTTTGTCAATGGATACACTCGATGTCGGTAAATATTTTCGTACTATACCCATTACCTTATCAGCCACTACAGGTTTAGTCAGAAAATCTGTAGAACCGACCACCTTGGCACGAACTCTATCTAAAAGACCATCGCTGCCTGTTAATATAATCACTGGCGTATTGGCGAAGGCAGATATTCGTCGCAACTGAGTACAGATTTCATAACCACTGGCGACTGGCATAATTAAATCCAAGAAAATCAAGTCTGGTTTGTCTTGAATCAGGGTTGGTAGAGCTTGTACTGCATCTTCAATTTTGACAAATCTTAGTCCGTTGGAAGTAATAATTTCCTCTAGCATTTTACAAACCTGCGGACTATCATCCACGCAGGCTACAAGTGGAACATTTGGCTTCTTGGGTTGTGGGGTGACAGCTTTATTGTTGACCTCACTCGCTACAAAAGGTAAGTCAGCTACTTCCACCAATTCAATAATTCCTTTGAGAATATAAGGAAGCAATGAACGAGTTAGGGGTAGTAGACTTTGCTTCATTTTCACGGCTAAATCTCGCAGAGTAAATTTACCGTTGATTAAATTGACAAAGTTTTTGTAGACAGATGGACTCACTATTTGCTGGAGTTGTTCTGGTCGTCGCACAACAGGTGCTAAGTCAGGAGAAAAATTTGCTAAACCAGCTTCTGACCAGATTTTCCACGAATCTTGCATATGCTTGACAGACATTTCTGCACTCGTGAAATTTATTGGTGTTTCTAAAATAACCTCTTGGCTACGATTGCAAGTGATAGAAGCGAAATTTGCTTGCAAAGCTAGGTCAAATAATAATTCTGTTATGGTGTTTTCGGCAATAGACTGAATTTGTTCCCTCTGGATTTTCTGTTTTTTATGCAAGATTTCTATTAGGCGATAATCCCAGTAATCTATTGACACGTCTTGGGAGCGCAACTGTAATTTATCAACGTCAATCTGGGGGCAATTTTGAAGCATGTTTCTACGCCAGCGCCGAAAGGGATGAGTTCCCCCTGTTGCCCAAACTATGCGTCCTAAGCGATAGTAAAAAGTCCATTGGCTCCCCTTTGAACTTTTAATATTTAATTTGCCATTGTATTGTAGTTGAGTACAAGTTTTAAATTCATTCACTAAGTTATTTGAAACCATCAATTCCGACTGGGCCATATTTTGTTCCTTTTCTTAAAAAGCTAGCTCGTGAAAAACCCACACTAGCTATATAGTGGTCAGCAAATATGTTGATAAGTGCAAATATATTAATTACATAGCAGACTAAATTAAAATTATTAAAAACAAGATAAATAAGGAATATAGTAACAGTATTGCTAGTAAATGATTTATTTAGCAGATGTTTACGATCGCCATACGTGGTTTTTCTGCTAATATTTCATCACTAAACTTGAGTTGCTATAGCCTACATCACCAAAATTATTTCAGTATCGATAGTTCATTTTAATGATTATCATACCAAAACATATCCGTACAAGTTCTGAATTATTTTTCAAAAAAATAGCATTTTATATTCCAGATATTTTTCATATTGATTCTGATTCTCAAGAGAATATAATAAGAAAGATTTCTTAAAATCAACAAATATTAATATATTATTAAAAAGTCTACGATCGCTATTAGTTTGCCGCTGATATTTGGTAGCTATTCTAACAATTAGTATTCTAACAATTAGAAATAGCAATCCAGCGTTATGGAGTAGGCACTGCTTACGGTTCACTCAAACCCTGATTTTCACTTGTAAACAGTGCCCCCTGTCGGATTATTAAGAGTCTTGCTAACTGTTAGTATGCAGCAGTTATCAGGCTTGGTTGTGGTTTTTGTGGCTGACAACGGCTGCTCTGAGATTACCTTGGTGTTGAGCAAGAAGCCGATCGCCCTCCTCTTTTTCTAAACCAGTCCAGTGCATTAATAGAGCTAGCTTTACCCACTTGCCACTACGTTCTAATAAAAAACCAGCAGCTTCCCGGCTTAAACCTGTGAGGTCTTGTAAGATTCGCAAAGCGCGATCGCGTAGCTTTTGATTTGTCACCGCCACATCCACCATGCGATTGCCGTAAACTTTACCCAGCTTGACCATCACCCCAGTGGAGAGGATATTTAAAGCTAATTTTGTGGCTGTACCAGCTTTGAGGCGAGTTGAACCAGCAACGATTTCTGGCCCTGTTAATAGGCGAATGTCAATATCGGCATCAAAGCTAACTTGTTCGGTGGGAACACAGGCGATAAAAATAGTAGCGGCTCCCCGCTGACGAGCTGCATTCAGGGCACCGTGGACGTATGGCGTTGTTCCACCGGCTGTGATGCCAACTACCACATCTAACTGTGTAATCTGGCGTCCTGCGATCGCAGTTTCACCATCTTCGATGCTGTCTTCTAAATCTTCAGAACTGCGTACCAGCGCACCAGCACCACCAGCGATAATTCCCTGTACCAACTCTGGAGGCGTACAAAAAGTAGGGGGACACTCGGCAGCATCTAATACCCCTAATCTACCACTTGTACCCGCACCAACATAAAATAAGCGTCCTCCTTGGTGCAAACGCTCTGCGGTGCGTTCAATGGCTTGTGCCAACTCAACTTTCGCCGCTGCAACTGCCGCCACTGCCTTTTGATCTTCATTATTAAACAGCTCCACCAATTCCAGAGAACTCAGCTGGTCTAGGTTCAGACTGTTAGGATTTACTAGTTCAGTTAAAAGATGCCCGCGTTCCTGTAAGTTTGTCATTTGTCCCCTTGTTATTAGTCATTAGTCATTAGTCATTAGCCCAATGCCCAATGCCCAATTACAATAATCCTTCCAATTGGCGACGAATTTTGTCTAATTCAGAATTAGACAATTCTGGTTCTTCTGGTGGCTCTTGGTTGGAATCCAAGAAGTCCTCAGGAATATCATCTTCTTTTTGGACATCTGGTTGCCAGTCGGTTTCTTCAACGTTAACTTCTGGCGGGGTGACAACTAAATTACTGTTTTCTGGGACGATTTCCCAGTCATATCCGGCACTTTCGCAAAATTGTTGGATTTCCTCAGCATCGATCGCCTCTGGTGTAGGAGTGGGGAAATCTTGAGCTTCCAGCATCAGGGCATAGCGCGTGGCGTCGTCTTCTGACTCGAACATCAGAATTGTATTGTGATCGCCTTTCCGAATCGTGTGAATCCCCTCATTTTCGGTTCCAGCATTAAACATTAACACAAAAACACGCATAAATGTAATTATCTATGATTTTCAGATCTAGATCTATTTATATTAAAGTTCTAGGTTGTGCATCAGGGAAAGTCACACTTAGAATTTTCACTTTATTGAGATTTTCCTGAAAACGCCAACATCATTGAGCATAAGTATTGGATCGAGAAAATGCCGTAACTTAACCCATGAGGTCTTAAGGTCAGTTAACGTATGCTGGAAATGGCATACTGAATCAATGTGCCAGTTAATGCTTGTGCGTCCTCGCTGCATCCGGCAATTAATACAGTGAAAGGAAATGACTAAATCTCCCAATCAAGACCGTTACTCCCCTTCTCCGATTCGTCAGCGTCCGTGGTTGCTGGTGTTGAGTCGCGGTGGCATTGCTTTGGGGGGAATTTTGCTGATTGGAATTGTCGGCGGTATTTGGCGGTTATGGATTTTTGTCCAAAAAGAGTTAACGCCTTTGGCGCAACAAAGTCTCACTACAACACTCAACCGCCCAGTAGAACTGGGAAGAGTCACAGAATTTTCCTTGACGGGAGTGCAGTTTGGTGCTTCGGCAATCCCCGCCACAGCCACAGATCCAGATCGCGCCACAGTCGAAGCTGTGGAAGTGACTTTTGACCTCTTGCAGTTAATTTTTAACCGCCACCTCAAGCTAGATGTTACCTTAGTCAATCCAGATATTTACATCGAACAGGATAACCAAGGGCGCTGGGTTTCCACTGAAATCGCATCATCAGGTGAAGGCGGCGTTATTAAAACGGATTTGGATAAACTGCGGTTTCGCAATGCCAAGTTGGCGTTAATGCCGCAGAACAGGGGGCAAGAGGACGCGGGGACGCAGGGACGCAGGGACGCAAAAGGGGACGCGGGGACAGGGAGACGCGGCGACGCAAAGAGTTCTCTCACCGTGTCACCGCGTCTCCCACTCTCCGCGTCTTCTTCATCTCCCGTATCATTTTCCCAACTCAGCGGCTCTGCTCAACTTTTAGCAAACAATCAGCTGATCCGGTTGGAAGTCCGAGGTCAAGCAGACAGTGGTGGCAGTATTTCCATCCAGGGAGATACTCGTTCTAAGGCATTAGCAGGAAATTTGCAGTTGCGAGTACAAGATTTCCTGGCTGCGGATATTACTCGCCTGATTGAGTTACCAGTGAATTTACAAGCGGGTCGAGTTAATGGTGACTTGTTGGTTCAGTTGACACCGCAACAGCCGACTTTATTGTTTGGTAGTGCTGCTGTGGAAGGGGTAACGGTTGAATTGCCGAAAGTGCCGCAAGTGTTGAGCAATAGCCAAGGAAACCTACGCTTCCAGGGAACCCAATTGCAGTTAGATAATGTTACTAGCAATTATGGCAAAATTCCCTTGGTGGCTAAGGGAATCATTGACACTCAAGCAGGCTTCAACTTAGCAGCGCGTGTAAATGCGGTGAGTTTAGCGAATGCTCTAAGTACTCTCAAGGTAAAACTACCTGTACCTGTAGCTGGACAAGTACAAGCAGATTTGCAGATTACTGGATCGACTAAAGAGCCAATTCTTTCAGGCAAAGTTGCCACGATCCAAACTGCCCGAATTGACAAGCTCGATTTTAATAGTATTAGTAGTAAATTTCAGCTTGTTAGTAGTTCGTCTTTAATTACTCTCAAAGATATTCAAGGATTTGCGAAAGTCGGCGGTCAGATTACAGGAACTGGCACAATTGAAATTGGTAAAAATCCGCGATTGGATTTGAATTTCGCAGCTAAGAACGTTCCAGGGGATGCGATCGCCAAAGTTTACGAAACAACGCCCAATTTCCAAATTGGTAATCTCTCCGCTACAGCCCAATTATTCGGTGCTGCTACCAATGTCCAAACTGTGGTACAATTCCAAGCGCCTAACGGAACTTATCCGGGAACTGGGGAAGTGGGCATCGCTCCCAATCGTACCGTCTCTTTCCGCAATGTTGCTCTAAATGTCGGTGGTGGTACAGTCCGGGCTAATGGTAGTTACGCCAATGAGCGTTGGCAAGCTGTTGCTGTGGCCTCTGGGGTACAGGTGCAACGTTTTGTAGATACAAATCAACTGCAAAATGTCTCTTTGGCAGGGGCACAATTTAATGGCCGTCTCATCCTCTCAGGCAGCACAGCACCATTTGAAATTGCCACGATTCGCACTCAAGGTGCAGCAGTAAACATTGGTGGCGGTACAGTTGCAGTTTCTAATATCCAACTCCAAGACCAAAATTTCTCTGCTCAACTTGTAGCTAATAATGTGCGGCTGGGACAAATATTGAAACAGTCTCCCCCAGCTTTAAATAATCCTTTGGCAGGTACATTCCAAATCGCAGGTAACAGAGATAATTTCAGTCTAAAAACTCTGCGTGGCACTGGGGAAGGTCGCCTTGCCATTGGCGGCGGTACGGTTACAGCGAAAAATATCCAGCTTGTTAATGGTTTATATCAGGCGCAAGTCCAGGCGAAGAATGTGCCAGTGCAGCAGTTAGCAGCAGTACCAAAGCAGTTTCAAGGCGCGTTAAGTGGTGAACTGGATGTGGCGGGTTCTGTTGAATCTTTTCAACCGCAAGCCATCCAAGCCAGCGGTCAAGCACGGATAAATGTTGGGCGTGGGATAATTACAGCCTCTAATATCCAACTTGTTAATGGTGCATACCAAGCGCAAATCCAGGCTAACAATGTACCTGTGCGCCAGTTAGCAGCAGTACCACCGCAGTTTCAAGGTGCGTTAAATGGTCAGTTCAACGTTGCGGGATTAGTTGATTCTTTTGAACCAAAAGCAATTCAAGCCAACGGTCAAGCACTAATAAATGTTGGCGGTGGAACGATCGCAGCTTCTAATATCCAAGTGGGTAATGGTGTATACCAAGCACGAGTTCAGGCAAATAACGTACCGTTGCAGCAGTTGGCAGCAGTACCGCCACAATTGCGAGGAACGTTAACTGGTCAAGCCAACGTTGCGGGTTCTGTTGAGTCCTTTCAACCCCAAACAATCCAAGCCGTTGGCCAAGGACAAATAAATGTTGCAGGCGGTACGATCGCAGCTTCTAATATTCAAGTAGCGAATGGTCGCTATCAAGGAATTATTGATGCTTCCGGTGTGGAATTAAGTCGGTTAAATCAACAATTGCGCGGTCAATTTGGCGGCAAGTTGCAATTAGCTGGCACGCTGGCATCCTCTCAATTAGCTGATGTGCGTGCTGCTGGACAGGTGCAGTTATCCCAAGGCCTTCCCGGTCTTGAACGACCACTGACAGCTGCGATCGCTTGGAATGGTGAAAGGCTGACCATTGAGCAAGCAACTGCCCCCGGTTTAAATGTTACTGGTAGCATATTAGCCAACGCCAAACAACCAGGGATACCGGAAATTACTGCTCTAAATCTGAATATCCAAGCCGAAAATTACGACTTAAAACAGTTACCCGTCAATCTTCCGAATCAGGTTGCAGTGGCGGGGAGAGTCGATTTTAACGGACAAGTTACTGGCAAGCTACCTCTGCCAAATGTAGTCGGACAAATTAATTTACGAGACTTTGTTGTTCAAGATATTGCTTTTGAGCCGCTGTTAACTGGAAATATCAACACAGTACAGGGACGCGGGTCGAGTTTGAATTTGGCAGGAAATCGCGATCGCCTTGCTTTCAATTTAGATGCCAATAATCGCCCAAAATCCTTTTTAGTACAATGGCAGGAAGCATCGGCATCAGGTAATGTTCGAGGAAATGATTGGACGCTCAAAGTCGCAAACTTCCCCTTACAAATATTGAATTTGTCACCACCTCCAAGTACTCGTCTCGGTACTGGAAAAATAGCTGGATTATTAACAGGGGATTTGCTTTTTAATCAAGAGACATTTGCAACAAATGGAAATTTAGCGATCGCTAACCCAGAAATTGGACGATTAAAGGGCGATCGTTTAGCGGCTCAATTCCGTTACAGTAATGGTAACGCTACCCTAACTAGTAGCCAATTTATCAAAGGTAGCAGTATTTATGCTGCTGTTGGTACTTTTGCCCAAACAGCTCAAGGCCCCCAACTAAAAGGCAAACTCAATGTCAACCAAGGCAAAATCGAAGATGTTCTGGCTGTAGCGCAGGTCTTTGATTTACAGGATTTACAAGGTGGTTCAAACCAAAACTACGGCACAGCAGCGGATCTGGCCACCAATCCCCAAGGCTGGTCAAATCAGCCTTTATTGAACCAACTCCAGCGATTTTCTGAAATTGAAGCCTTGGTAGCAGAAGAGGAACAACAACGACTTGATTCTAGCCCCATACCGGATTTAGCTGACTTAAAAGGTACTTTCAACGGGGAAGTAGCTCTAGATACATCTGGCAGCAATGGATTGGCAGTGCAATTTAATTTGAATGGAGAAAACTTTGCCTGGGGTAAAAAAGAAGAACGCAGCCGTTATTATACTGCCGAAAAATTGATTGCCGAAGGCAACTTTGAAAACGGCGTTTTGAGTTTGCGACCTTTACGCATCGAATCTCAAAACAGGCTGATTGCCTTCACAGGTAACATTGGCGGTGATGAACAATCTGGTCAATTGCGGGTGAATAATTTTCCCGTACAAGTTTTGAATAATTTTGTGAAATTGCCAGTTGGCATTACAGGTAATGTAAACGCTACAGCAGCTTTAGCAGGTAGTATTGCTAATCCCCAAGCCAGAGGGGAATTACAAATTACAGAAGGAACACTAAATCAGAACCCAATACAGTTAGCAACCGCAAGTTTCAGCTATGCCAATGGACGCTTAAACTTTGGTAGTACTGTTGCAGTTAGCGGGCCACAACCAGTGGATATTACTGGCAGCATACCATATAAATTGCCTTTTGCAACGGTGGCACCAGACAGCGACCAAATCAGTTTGGATATGAAATTAGAAAACGAAGGATTAGGACTGTTAAACGCATTAACTAATCAAGTGGTGTTTGAGAAAGGTGAAGGACAAGTAGACCTGAAGGTGCGCGGAACATTGCAACAACCAGAGGTAGATGGAATTGCCACTGTTAATAATGCTACTTTCTCAACCCAAGCTTTGCCGGGTAAACTCAGACGTGTTACAGGTAAAGTGCTGTTTAATTTTGACCGCATCTTAGTAGAAAATCTTCAAGGTAGATTTAGCCGAGGAAAGGTAGAAGTTGCTGGAGAAATTCCCATCTTTAACAATGAAAAAGTGGCTATCAACAATCCTCTAACCATTAATCTCGAACAGCTAACACTGAATCTCAAAGGACTTTACCAAGGAGGTGCTAGCGGGAATTTGCAGATTACTGGTTCTGCCCTCAACCCCCTAATAGGCGGTAGAGTAGATTTATTTGACGGTCAGGTATTGCTAGCAGAATCTACCGACACTGATACATCTGCAAATGATAGCGGTCTTGGCTTATCATCCACAAAAGCCAATAAGCAGAATCAAACGAAAATTCCAGCTTTGCCCTCAGGCATTGCCAGATTTAATAATCTAGATTTAGAACTAGGTAAAAACGTTCAAATTACCCGTCCACCTATTCTTAGCTTCCGCGCTAGTGGTAATCTCATAGTCAACGGCTCAATCAATCAGCCAGTACCCGATGGTACTATCCGATTAGAAAAAGGTGGAGTGAATTTATTTACTACCCAATTTAACCTTGTTCGTGGCTATAAACACACTGCAACTTTTAGTCCTTCCCAACCCCGCGACCCAAACTTGGATATTCGGCTATTTGCTAAGGTACTAGACGTAACTCAAGGTAATGATTTCAGCCGAATAAATACCACAGGTTTATCAGCTTTAGAAAGTGTTCGAGTCGAAGCTACTATTAATGGTCTCGCCAGCAAACTAAATGAAAATCTAGAACTCACAAGCAGTCCGTCACGTAGCCAAACCGAAATTGTTGCTCTTTTGGGAGGTGGGTTTGTAGACACCCAAGGACGTGGCGACAGTACTTTGGGTTTAATTAACATCGCCGGTTCAGCTGTGTTCAACAATTTTCAGTCAGCTTTTAATCAGATTGGTAGTACCTTTGGTTTAAGCGAACTGCGGATATTTCCTACCATTATTTCTGAGAATCCTGAAGCGGGAAGAAGCAATTCAACTTTGGAATTAGCAGCCGAAGCCGGAGTTGATATTACTTCTAAGATATCCGTTTCTAGCATCAAAATTTTAACAACAAATGATCCCTTCCAATGGGGGGTTAATTATCGGATAAACGATGAATTTCGTGTCCGTGCTTCCACTAATTTAACTGATGATAGTCGTGCCGTAGTCGAGTATCAAACACGGTTTTAAGAGGTGGTTGTGAAGGCAGGAGGCAGAAGGAAAGAGGATTTGAGCTAAATTAACCTTTATTAACATAGTTTGATTTTTTCACACCGACTTACTTAGTTTAATTATCGCCAGCCCGTATTAGATTGTGATATTATCACTACCTTGCTGACTAACTGTTAATCGCAAAATTGATAGCCCTAAAATTATCAAAAATAATACTAGCCCAATTGTGCAAGCATAACTAATTTCCAAATTATTGAATGCTTGTTCGTACAGATAATAAACAATTGTTTTCGAGCTATTGAGTGGCCCCCCTTGGGTCATAATGTATACTTCTTCAAAGACTTTGGTGGCAGAAATAGCTGAAATTACAGCTACTAGAGCCAGATACGGCTTCATCAAAGGTATGGTAATATCCCAATGTTTCTTAATACCATCAGAGCCATCAATTGCTGCGGCTTCGTACACATCACCAGGAATTGATTGTAATCCAGCTAAATAAATTACCATGTAGTAACCTAGTCCTTTCCACACAGTAACTGCCATAACGCTGGCAAGAGAAATTGGTACAATGCCAAAAAGTTTAGCTGAGCTAGTTAGCCAAGGAATACCTTCTGAAATCAGACCCAAAGCTTTAAACAACTGGTTGAGTAATCCATTTTCTGCATATAACCATTTCCAAGCTATCCCCGCAACTACCATCGAAATTACTACTGGTGTGTAGTATGCACTTCTAAACCAATTCATCCCCCGCAGTTTTTGATTTACCAAAATTGCTAGCCCCAAGGGAGCAATTACCAAAATTGGTACTACACCCACAAGATATAAAAAAGTGTTTTCTAGCGTTTTCCAGAAAACTGGATCTTTCAAAAGCTTGAGAAAGTTGTTAAGACCTATCCATTGTGGCGGTTGGGCAATATCTTCATAGCTGGTAAAGCTGAGGTAAAAAGCTTGCAGTGCAGGCCAAAAGACGGTTAACCCTAAAATAATCAAAGCAGGGAGTAAAAACAAATAAGGAGTTAGCCGCTGTTTGATTAACATCCAATTTTTAAGTGTCAATTGATTCATCAGAGATTTAATAGTTATTTCTACTTGGTGAGAATTAGTCAGAGCCAGTATTTGGAGATGTAAGTCGATTTCAACTTCAATATTTTAAGGTCATACGTTTGATTGTGCCACCAAAGCTAGCCCTAGACATCGCCAATCATTGATATAGTACATATCAAGTATCTATTAATAATACTCCAACCACATAAATAAGTAAGCAAGAATAGCTCATCAATTCTTACTTAAACTTTAGGTTACATACAAAAAGTCCGCTTTCGCGGACTGTGGACATTGGATAAGGTTAAGTTGTCACCAAGAGTGTCTACAAGATGTTAGACTCAATATTCATTCTTTCTTAATTAACCTAAAAAATCAAGTTTTTCTGCTCACAATTTCAGACATTAATACAGGAGTTATGTCTTTTTGAAAAATATCTGAAATTTAGGTGATAGGCATTTAAAATTGCGTAGATATGACTGATATTTTATTTTTAAATCAGCTATATATAATTCACAAAGGCTGTTTTATTATTGCTAATGATTGCATATATAAACCAATACGGTTCAGTTAAGGATTTCTTTCTTCTCTTTGCGTCCTTTGCGTCCTTTGCGGTTCGTTAAAAAAATTGACTATTAATAGCCAAAGACTTCATTTAGTCTGAAAAATATTTTGCACCATTTTTTTGTCTGAACTCGCTGCTGCTTTATCTAACTCTGCAATTTCACCTGCATCTAATTGCCAACCCAACGCACCAATATTTTCCCTGGCTTGTTCTACATTCTTTGCTCCAGGGATGGGAATGGTTCCTTTACAGATGCACCAGTTAATTGCTACCTGTGACATGGTTTTGTTTCTAGACTGTGCCACTTCTTGCAAACATGCTAAAAGCGATCGCACTCCTGATAAAATCTGCCTAAACAGCAAACCTCGGATACCCTTAGGCAAAGAACCTCCAACAGAGTATTTTCCTGTCAACAGCCCCAAAGCCAGAGGACTGTAAGCAATCAATTTGATTCCCAACTCATCACAAACATCTTTCAGGTGGAGTTGAGTCACAGGATATGTAGACAAGAGAGAATATTGAACTTGCAAAGTACTAATGGGAACGCCTCGCTGGGCAAACTTTTTTTGCACTTGTTTGAGCCGTTTCGGGCCGTAATTGGATAGTCCTACTCCCTTAACCAACCCTTGCTGATAAACATCGGCCAGACCATCCAACAACTGCCCCTCTTGCCAAGGAGCATAGTTCGCTGTAGACCAATGCATTTGTACTAAATCAACATTTCTTCCCAGGCGTTGAGCAGATGACTGGCAAGCCTTGACCATTGACTGGCGCGTCCATCTCCACGGGTAAGCAGCAAGTTTAGTCGCAATACAAATGTTTTCTTGATTGGAACCTAGATATTCTCGGTTGAATCGTCCCAATAGTAGCTCACTTCGACCATTCAATCTGCCAGTTCCGTAAGAATCACCCGTATCAAATAAAGTCACACCGTTGCTGACACAAAGGTTAAAGACGGCTTGCAACTGGTCATCCATGCTTTCGTCATATCCCCAAAGCAATTGGTTGCCCCAGGCCCAAGTCCCGCAGCCCATGTTTGGGAGAAAGAGTTTTTGGCTCTGCATTTTTGCTGTCTGTAGATTGCCTTAATAATTATCAGGCAATTCATTGAAACTCAGCTAAAACAGATCCCAACGTATTAAGAAAGCGATCGCACTGACTTATAATCAATTGTGGAAACTTCTACGCTGTTTATGCTTAGCGATCGCTTTGCGTTTGCGCTTTTGCAGGGGCGTTTCAAAGTGGCGGTGCTTTTTGATATCTGGAAAAATTCCTGCCTTAGACACTTCTCGCTTAAATCTACGTAACGCTGATTCGATCCCTTCATTTTCGCCTACGATTATTTGGGTCATAGCATATTCCTACTAACTTTGCTCAATTAGTGCGCTTGGTCAAGGGGAACGCAAAAAAAAGCAGACACCTTGTCTGCCCTCAATACCTGAGAGTTAAATCCTTAGTTCGAGACCTTAATAGCGTCGAGAGTATCCACCACCACCACTATTGTTTCCTCGTCTACCACCAGAAGAACCGCCATCTGTCTTAGGTCTAGCTTTATTAACTTTTAAGCTCCGACCCATCCACTCAGCGTTATCGAGGGCTTCAATTGCTGCTGCTTCTTCGGCGTCTGATTCCATTTGTACAAAACCAAAACCTCTTACTCGACCTGTTTCTCGGTCGATAGGCAATTGAACCTCTTTTACAGTTCCATATTCCGCAAAGACTTGCCTGAGGTCATCTTCTCTGACCTCATAAGATAGATTACCGACATAAATTGACATAAAATGTCTCCAGAAGCATAGGAGTGTAGAGATTTATATCCGGAGATGTCTGTAATACAACATATAAAAACAAACTACGCAGCCGAATTCAATCTTCCTTTGACACTTTAACATAAATTCAAGGCTGAATATTCTTAGGCAACACAGGAAGTGGGGACTAGGGACTGGGGAATCGGGAGATGGGGAAGTGTGGGAAGAGAGGGGAGAGAAGGGAGTGTGGGCAGATGGGGAAAAAGAGAATTTATGCTTCCCACACCTCCCACACCTCCCACACCTCCCACACCTCCCACACCTCCCACACCTCCCACACCTCCCACACCTTCCACACCTCCCACACCTCCCACACCTCCCACACCTCCCACACCTCCCACACCTCCCACACCTCCCACACCTCCCACACCTCCCACACCTCCCACACCTCCCACCCCTCCCACCCCCAGTCCCCAATCGCCAATCCCCATTACCCTCACAGGTACATCTGTAGCGTAAAATTAATCTCCATCTGGTATTTGCTAACCCCTTGACGCCCATGTATTGTGACTACCTCATCCAAATCCTGACTGCCCGTGTGTATGATGTTGCTCAGGAAACACCACTAGAGTATGCCCCAAATCTGTCTGCGCGGCTGAATAATCAACTTCTGTTGAAACGTGAGGATATGCAGTCAGTATTTTCCTTTAAACTGCGGGGTGCTTATAACAAAATGGTGCAACTGCCGTCAGATATATTGGCACAGGGTGTAATCGCTGCGTCGGCGGGGAACCATGCTCAGGGGGTGGCCTTGGCAGCTAACCGTCTGGGAACGAGAGCAATTATCGTCATGCCAATAACAACGCCCCAAGTTAAGGTAGATGCGGTTAGAAGTAGAGGCGGAGTAGTTGTATTACATGGAAATACCTACGACGATGCTTATGCTTATGCTCGTCAATTAGAAGCCGAAAAAGGATTAACTTTTATTCATCCCTTTGACGATCCCCATGTTATTGCTGGACAGGGAACAATCGGGATGGAAATTTTACGGCAATGTCAGCAGCCCATCCATGCGATTTTTGTAGCCATTGGTGGAGGCGGATTAATTTCTGGGATTGGAGCTTATGTGAAACGCTTGCGTCCGGAAATTAAAGTCATTGGCGTTGAACCTGTGGATGCTGATGCCATGTCTCAATCTTTAAAAGCCGGACATCGGGTGCGTTTGTCTCAAGTGGGGTTATTTGCTGATGGGGTAGCAGTGCGGGAAGTAGGTGAAGAAACCTTCCGTTTGTGTCAGCAGTATGTAGATGAAATTATTTTAGTGGATACGGATGATACTTGTGCGGCGATTAAAGACGTGTTTGAGGATACGCGATCGATTTTAGAGCCAGCAGGTGCATTGGCGATCGCAGCTGCCAAAGCCTACGCAGAACGAGAAAAAATCGAGGGGCAAACCTTAATTGCTGTAGCTTGCGGTGCAAATATGAACTTCGATCGCCTGCGCTTTGTGGCAGAACGGGCAGAGTTTGGCGAACGCCGCGAAGCTATCTTTGCAGTTACGATTCCTGAGGAGCGGGGTAGTCTGCGTCAATTTTGTGAACTTATTGGCAAACGCAATCTTACCGAGTTTAATTATCGCATTGCCGATGCCAAAACAGCCCATATTTTTGTCGGCGTGCAAATTCAAAACCGTGCTGATGCTTCAAAGATGGTAGAAACCTTTGAAGCTCAAGGATTTGAAACCCTGGATTTAACAGACGACGAACTCACTAAATTACATCTGCGGCACATGGTGGGTGGACACTCTCCCCTTGCTCACAATGAATTACTCTACCGTTTTGAGTTTCCCGAACGTCCTGGTGCATTGATGAAGTTTGTCGGTTCCATGAGTCCCGACTGGAATATCAGTCTTTTTCACTACCGCAACAACGGCGCAGACTACGGCCGAATCGTTGTCGGTATCCAGGTTCCTCCCCACGAAATGCAAGATTGGCAAGCATTTTTGGATACCCTTGGCTATCGCTATTGGGATGAAAACAAGAATCCGGCATACAAGCTGTTTTTGGGGTGAGTGGGGAGCAGGGGAGCAGGGGAAAGTTCAATGTGTCTTGTTCTTTCTCCTCTGCCCCTCTGCCTCTTCCCAATGCCCAATCCCTAATTCTGATAACTACTTTTAGATATCATATTGGAGTCCCAGGTATACAAGCCGATTTGGTCGGGAACCTTAGAGAATCTGCCTGTCCGATAGCCTCTAGATAATTCATTGAGCACCTTATTTTTGATCTCTCGAAGTTCCCCAGATGTTAGTTCTCCGTAAATTCCGGCGATTACTTCAGCGACGGTGAAAACCTTACCTGGATTTTGTTCAAACAGAGAAGTGAGGGCATCAATTAAGAATTGACCTTCATAGGCTTTGAGCATTGGTACTGTTTTGGGATTCGGAGGTATGAAAGGTTTCTTCTTTTTGCTTTTGATACTTTTAGAAGCACCATTGCCATTTTTTGGGGCAACTAAACTTAAGTCCAGAGTATAACAACCGGGTTCTTCGGGAATAATTACCCAGTAATTCCTTTCTCTGCCTTGGGTGAGGGAAGATTGAACTCTACCTTTAACTACTTTAAACACATTAGAATCTAATTCCCCATACAGCGATCGCACGATGAAATCAATATGACACACAGTACCTGCCTGCTCTTGCAATAGCTGTTTTATGGCTTCCATTCGAGACAGAGATTGATACTGGGATAGCATGGGAATTTCTGGCACCTTGCTTGAGTTATCGTTGTTCTCTAAAGGTGTCTGTATATCTGGCGATGTGGTTGGAAGCGGATTTGTTTTTGTATCAGCAGCGGAATTATCTATTTCAATGTCGTCTGAATCTGTAAGTTCTGACTCTATAGACTCGACCAAGTTGATTTGGGAGATGTCATCATGGGCTGACAAAAACCGCAGAGAGGCTTCTGCCGAAGAATTGGAGGTTTCATCAGCTGCTTTAAGTCTTGATATCTGCTTGTTAGTATCAGAAAAAGACCAGGTAGATAACAACGCTTCTACATGATCGAGTTGCGATCGCGCCTGTACAAATAGACGTTCATACTCTTCTGTGAGGCGAGCATAATAGTCTCGCAATTCCAACAGTGGCGAGAGGAAATTGCCTGGAGGTGGCTCTAATTGCGCTTTTGAATTCATAATTGTTCAATCAATTTAAATCGGTGTCACTTGTGTAAGACATTGGCCTGGGTTTAGCCTTGCGAGATGCTGGTTGGGATTTCTTCGGCGCTTGGGGAGGGCGACATCTCTCACAATATAAAGGTCGGGGGCCATAAGTCTCACGTTTTGTCAGATCGTTACACTCTTTACAGACAAATTGGAAAACACGAGTGTGAATCTGTCTTTTGTGCGCTCTAACAGTATATTCCCTAACATCAATGAATTTACTTGCCATAATTAGGAATCTTGAATTTCCTTCCTATCAATGTCCTATCAATATAGCTATTCAAGCAAATCAAACTGCATCAGTGTGTGTTTATGTAGAAGTTTTATTCAAATCAGTGAATTTGACGCTAAGGACAAGGTGTGAATATTGCTTAGCAACCAATTCAGAGTTAGTCTAGACTATCCCCTAAGCATATACTTGGTGATGAGCAAACACTATCACCATTTATATAGTGCTTGATTTGAAAAACAATTCCTACTGTCTATAACTAGCTGATTTTGCCTGACGTGATGCACTTGCGATGCAGAGTGTGTAGCCTTCAACTAAAGTATAATCCGTCTGAATCATGCCAGTGTTGTAAATCAAGCACTACATCATCAGATAATCCCGCAAACAAAAGGCAAGCACGGACTTGTTTGGTTGAATAAGACTAGTTTTGCACAACAGTGTCTTAAAGACCTCAAAGGAGCTGCTTGAACAAACTGTAGAAATCTTACCAAAGTATTCGCGCTTCAACCCCTGAATTTTATTTATAAAGATATAGACAGAGGAGATTTTCCTGCCCCTCATCAGGGAAAGTTACATAGATTGACAATCGAGTTATTGCCAGTGTATTTAATTGTTCATACTATTTATAACCTTTCTTCCTTCTGGTAGAGGGATGTCGATCGCCACAGCTATCCTTGTATAAGGAACAACCGCCTCCTAATTTTTAGAAGGCGGTGATTATCATCGATCAAAGCATTATCAAAAGTCTAAAATTCCTGAATATTTAATAGTCAAATTCCTTGGCTAGACTTCCATCGCTAGTAGCAGTTGCTTTTGTTTTTGATTGAGTTTTGTGAACATTACTTGTTCTCGACAAAATCGGCATCAATCACATCATCAGTGCCTTGGGGTTGTTCGCTACTTGTGTTGCTGGCTGCTTGGGCGTAGACAGCGCTACCCATTTGCATTAAGGCTTGCTGTAACTCGCTAGATAAAGATTTAATGCGATCGCTATTATCTTGGTTAATAGCCTGCCGTAAATCGTTTATTAGCGCTTCAATGCGGGAGCGATCCGCTGCACTCACTTTATCACCCAAGTCTTGCAGCTGTTTTTCGGATTGATATATTAGAGAATCTGCTAGATTCTTTGTATCAATTTGTTCGCGACGTTTCCGGTCTTCTTGAGCATGGATCTCTGCATCGTTGACCATACGTTCCACATCCCGCTTATCGAGGGTGGAAGCACCTGTAATGGAAATCGATTGCTGTTTGCCTGTAGCCCTGTCTCTAGCTGTGACTGAAAGAATACCGTTGGCATCAATATCGAAGGTAACTTCGATTTGTGGTACACCTCTGGGTGCTGGTGGAATGCCATCTAGGCTGAATGTACCCAAACTCTTGTTATCTGTAGATAATTCCCGTTCACCTTGGAGGACGTGGATTTCTACATTTGTTTGACCATCTGCTGCCGTCGAGAAGATTTCCGATTTTTTCACAGGGATGGTAGTATTGCGGGTAATAATCTTGGTCATTACACCACCAAGGGTTTCCACACCTAAAGACAAAGGCGTAACATCCAGCAATAGGATATCTTTAACTTCACCTGCCAGGACACCTGCTTGAATAGCAGCACCAACAGCTACAACTTCATCAGGGTTAACGCCTTGGTTTGGTTCTTTGCCCGTCATCCGCTGCACCAAATCTTGAACTGCGGGAATGCGAGTCGAACCACCGACTAGTACAACTTCATCAATATCAGCGTTGCTGAGTTTAGCGTCTTCAAGTGCTTGTTTTACCGGCTTGCGACAGCGGTCTAGAAGATCCGAAGTCATCTCTTCAAATTTAGCCCGCGTCAAGGTCATATCTAAGTGTTTGGGCCCTTCTTGAGTAGCAGTGATGAATGGGAGATTGATATTGGTTTGAGTAGCACTTGAAAGTTCGATTTTTGCTTTCTCTGCTGCCTCCGTCAATCTTTGTAAAGCTTGCTTATCCTTACGCAAGTCGATGCCTTCATTGCGTTGAAATTCTCCAGCCAACCAATCCACAATCTTTTTATCAAAGTCGTCACCGCCTAAGTGGGTATCACCACTAGTGGATTTAACTTCAAATACGCCATCACCTACTTCCAAGATGGAAACATCGAATGTACCACCACCAAGGTCAAACACCAAAATGGTTTCATTGTGCTTTTTATCTAGACCGTAAGCCAGGGCTGCTGCTGTGGGTTCGTTTATAATCCGGAGAACTTCTAAACCTGCAATTTTACCAGCATCTTTGGTAGCTTGCCGTTGGGAGTCATTGAAGTAAGCAGGAACCGTAATTACTGCTTGCGTAACTTTTTCTCCCAAATATTTGCTGGCATCATCAACTAACTTCCGCAGGACTTGGGCAGAAATTTCTTCGGGAGCAAATTGTTTTTTAGCTGCGGGACAGTCAAGTTTGACATTACCATTGCCGTCGCGCAAAATTTTGTAAGAAACTTCTGTAGCTTCATGGGTAACTTCATCAAATTTGCGCCCAATAAAGCGTTTTACAGAATAAAAGGTATTTTCTGGGTTCATCACTGCTTGGCGTCTAGCAATTTGACCTACCAAGCGATCGCCCGTTTTGGTATAAGCTACAACTGAAGGAGTGATGCGTTGTCCCTCAGCGTTGGCAATTACTATCGGTTGCCCACCTTCCATCACGGCAACACAAGAGTTTGTAGTGCCTAAATCAATTCCAACTACTTTAGCCATATAACCTTCCTCTTTAGCACCTGAGGACTGGGGACTGGAGACTGGGAACTGGGCATGGGGCAAGCAGGAAGTGTGGGAGGGGTGGGAGGTGTGGGAGGATAGGGAAAAAATCTTTCCCCCCTCTCTTCCCACACTCCCCACACTTCCCCATCTCCCGATTCCCCAGTCCCTAAAATCAACCAATATTAACTTTGACGGCTCTGCCTTTTTCTGATTCGGCTTTCGGTAAAGTTAAGTGGAGAACACCATTTTTGTATTCAGCTTGTACTTTGTCGTTTTGAACTTGGGAAGGTAACGGAATTACTCGATGGAATTTGCCATAACGGAATTCAGAGCGAGTGACACCGTTTTCTTCAGTTCTGGTTTCAGTCTTGCGTTCACCGCTAATCGAAATTGATTCGGGAGTGGCTTCTACGTTTATATCTTTCGCTTCCAAACCAGGTACTTCTAGCCTCAATTGGATTACATCATCAGTTTCTTCCATTTCTGCGGCAGGAATAAAGGTAAACCCTGTTCTTTCACCACCATCAGTTGGTATTAATCTGTCAAACAAACGATTCATTTGCTGCTGTAAAGTGTCGATTTCTCTGAATGGTTCCCAACGTTCGCTGTCCCGGAATGGTTCTAAGCGTTCCATTTCTCGGAATGGATTCCAACGAATGAGTGCCATAAATATCACCTCTAAGATTAACTATCTAGTCTTAGGAGGCTCAATCTCAAGCTTTCTAGCTTGCAAACACCTGATATAAAACCTTTGTCAAGCAATCTTCAAATTTCACTAAGCTCAATCTCAAGCTTCCTACTTATCACACTATATCGACATTCAAGTTAGCAGGTTCGGTTTTATAGTCATGAGCGATCGCAATAACCGTACCTTTTATGGGTTTACAAACAATCCCTGGATAACTGTTGATGGTTGACTGTTAACCTTCAAACAGTCAACCATCAACAATCAACATATCCCAGCCAGTTTTGTAGCTCTACTGCTGACTTGGTGCAGCAGGTTGGGATTGAGGTTGGCGTAAACGGCGCAAAGAGTCTCGCAACTTATTCTGGCTTGTGTTTTGTCTGCGCCGCCGTCGATTTGTGCTAGCTTGTGGCTTTTGTGATGAATTAGTAGTTGTTCGTTCGCTACGGATACGCCGTAGAGTTTCTCTGGCAGTTCCTTGAGAACTAGTTGTTCTTCTTTGAGATGATGAGCTTGCGCTAGTAGTTTCCCCTGTCTGACGACGCAGCCGCCGATTAAATCCAGATTCTGCTGCTCTTGTGGCTGTAGCTTCATTAGTTGACGGTGTAAATTCTCGCCGCCTACGTCTTGAAGTCCCCTCTGTGGTATTTGAGTTGGATGCTGTGGCTTGCTGGGTTTTCTCTTCTGTTTCTCTTTTTCTTTCTTGTTGGTATTGACGATATTGCCGTGAATCTTCTTTAAAAGCCGCAGAGTTGACTCGTACCCCTCGTCTACCACCTTGTGCTGGGTTGAATTTCCACTCACGCGCTTGTCTCAAGTGTTCTTCATCCAATTCGCGGTTTCCACTAGATTTGGCAATCCGCACATTAACAACATTACCTCGATCGTCAGTATCGAAAGCTAAACCTGTGCGCCCTTCGATTCCTCGCCGTTTAAATGACTCTGGATATTTAAAATCACATTTGCGGCAAGCTGCACGGCCATTGCTAGTACCTGAAGTGTTAATTTTTGGAGGTGTTGGAGCTGTTGGCGCTGTTGCTACCGGAGGGTTTGCTGGTTGATTGCCAATGCCACTGCCAGTACCGCTACCAATTCCATTGCCAGTACCGCTACCAATTCCATTGCCAGTACCGCTACCAATTCCGCTACCAATGCCACTGCCAATCCCGCTACCAGTACCAGTACCAGTACCGCTACCAATTCCACCGCCAGTACCAGTGCCAGTTCCTCCGCCAGGGCCAGTTCCGCTGGTTGTTCCTACAGCAATACCGCTACCGGAACCTAAACCAACACCAGAGCCGCCACCGCCGCCACCTCCACCGCCACCAGATGAACTTGCTTGAGAATCTTGAGATGGAGCTGTTCTGGCGATGGGTGCAGATTTCAGAGGAACTTGTGGTGCAATTGGCCGAGTATTTGTCGGCTGTGGTTTCTGAGGGACTGCTGTAATTTGTTCAAATTGCTGCTGAATTTTTTCTACTGGTGGAGTTTCTATAGGCTGTTTTTGTACAATCTCTGGTTCTTTTTTGGGTTCTTCTGTAATTTGTTCAAATGGTTTTTCTGGTTCCACAATCGGGGAATCAACGATCGCCACCTCTATTGATTCATCATTCCCTTCAGGCATTCTTGTCAAAGAATTACCTATACCTGAGGACAATACACCGATATGGAGCGCCAGTGAGCCTATCAGACTGTAAGCCAGAAAAGACTTGAGAGCCTGAACTTCTTTGGAGCGTTGCTCGACATTAATGCCGGAAAAGGTCATAGCTATTGCTACCTATTCTCACTAATTTAGTCATCTTAAAATGCAAGGTTACAAATATCAAGTAAAAAATTAAAATTATTTTGACTACTGTTACGTAATCCCGACATTAGTAACAACATCTTGAAAAACTCCCAATATCACAGTTTCTAAATAAATTAAATTTTTCTTTCAATCAAATTAACTTATACAAAGTGAGCAAAATATCTACAAAACTTTAGGCGGCTTTGCCGGAAAAATCTGACTTTAGGTGAGGTATGATATTAGCAAATAAGCAAAAAATATTACACGTGTCAAAAGGTAATTTTTAATAAAAACCTTAATAAATAATGACTGTAGCTTTCACGATCATTTATTTTTATGTAATTAATTTTTTAATAGTACTGATATCCATCTCACGAAAATTTGATTTGAAAAAATTATCATTTTATTTTAAATTTTATTGAGAAAAAGTTTCAGCTTTTCTCTAGATTCTGCTAGTCTTACTGTGTATTGTTGATGACGTTTAGAGAACATGGGAATTCAGAATTTGTTTGCAGCAGGCGGTGTGGTCATGTGGCCGCTGCTGGGGTTTTCGGTGTTGGGTGTGGCCTTGATCATTGAGCGTATTACGTTTTGGCTAAAGATTAACAAGCGTCAAAACCGCGTGGTGCGGGATGTTTTGAATCTCTATCGCCTCGATAATGTTGTCGGTGCAATAGATAAACTCCGGCAAAATGCAGATTTGCCACTGGCGCGGATTTTTCTTGCAGCTTTGGAATTAGAGGAACCAAACCCAGAGGAATTTCGTTTGGCATTAGAAAGCGAAGCGCAAGCCGAAATCCCAGTACTCAAACGCTTCCAAAACTTTTTCGAGACAATCATTAGTTTAGCGCCACTGTTGGGTCTTCTGGGTACAGTGTTAGGGTTGATAACCTCTTTTGCCTCCTTAAATCTTGGCGATGTGGGAGGTAGCAAAACGGCAGGTGTTACCTCTGGGATTAGTGAAGCATTGGTATCTACAGCATCAGGATTGATTGTTGCTATCTTCATACTGTTGTTTGCCAATACCTTCCGCGGATTGTACCAACGGCAAATCGCGCTAATTCAAGAGTATGGCGGGCAGCTAGAATTACTTTACCGCCGTCGTTATGAAAGAGGAGGAGAGAAGACCTATGCGGCTACAAGATGAACCAGATATTCCAGCACAGATTAATATTGTGCCGATGATTGACGTGATTTTTGCAATTTTGACATTTTTTATCATGTCAACTTTGTTTTTAACGCGTTCAGAAGGTTTGCCTGTCAATTTACCAAAGGCAGCCACGGCAAAACAACAGCAAGTTCCCTCCAAAATTACCATCACGGTAGACGAACAAGGAGTAGTAAGTCTGAACCGCAAACCAATTGCAGTTGATGATTTGACACAGCAAGTGCGGAGTCTAATTGGTTCTAACTCAGAAATGTTAGTGATTATTAATGCTGATGAAAAAGTTGGTCACGGTAAAGTAGTGGCTGTGATGGATCGGGTACGTGAGGTTCCGGGGGCAAAATTAGCGATCGCCACTCAAAGACGATAGGGGATGAGGGAGATGGGGAGATGGGGGGCAGAGGGAGAATAATAACTCCAAATTCCTAATTCCTAACTCCCAATTCTTGAGATATAAGTTTAAGTAATGAATTTTGATAAGGGTGTATAAAAAAGTGGTCGCCGTCAAACATTTGTAGAGAGCAAGTAGCGGTGGTCTGTTCTCGCCATGCTTGCAGAGCTTCATGGCTAACTTCTTTGTCTTGCCAACCACCAAATATAGTAATGGGACAGTCTAGTGGCTGTTGTGGAGTGTAATTGTAAGTTTCCAGAACTGCAAAATCCGCCCGTAAAAACGGGAGGAAGATTTGCATTAGTTCTGGATTTTCTAGTACTGCTTTGGGTGTACCGTTGAGAGTGCGTAGTTCTTCGAGTAATTCTGCCTCTGGTAAGCCGTGGATGGGTGGTTTTGTGGGCGGGATTTGTGGGGCGCGGCGGGCAGAGATGAAAAGGTGAAACGGTTTTAGATTATATTCTAGGCGCAGTAGACGGGTTAACTCGAAGCTAACTAATCCGCCCATACTGTGACCGAAGAAGGCGAATGGTTTGTCTAAATATGGTAGAGCAGATGAAGCGATCGCCTTTACAAGAGGTTGCAATTTTGCGATCGGTGCTGACTTGATCTGTCTTCCTCGTCCGGGATATTCCACAGCACAGACTTCGACATTGCGAGGTAGGCTATTAGACCACGTGCGAAAAATCATGGAGCTACCACCAGCATAAGGGAAGCAGAATAAACGCAGATTTGCTTGAGGATTTGGCTGGGGACAGTTAATCAAAGAATTTAATGTTGGTGTAGTTGTCATAATAGAGCTTAGAGTTAGATAACACAACTCTGCATTTAATTATTAAATATAATTCACTGATAATCTTATGACAGGAATGGAACCTTGGGCGATATCAGTCGTTAGTGGTGTGGCTGCTATGGTTTTCCAAAGTGGTGGTCAGGCTTTAGGAGTATTGGGCAAAACTCTGGATGAAAAAACCAAGAAGTTAATTTTTGCTGCGTCAAATCAATACGAAAAGAACTACGAAGAACGGCATGGTATTCTTAAAGTATTGGGAATGCGTGAACCTGTCAAGCTGGAATCGCTCTATACAGCAGTGCAGTTTTTAGATAATGATACTATTGAGAGTTTTGAATCTATCGAGAATTTAGAAAATTTCTATAGACAAGCTAAAGTCCGAAGGTTTCAATGTCAAAATGAGTGCAAACAAGAAGGAATAAAAGTTACTAACGATAAGCAATATCTGATGGTAGCAAAAATATATTAATACTCCTAAGTTACAAGCTTTATTAAACTGGGCAGAACAGGTAACAGCTGGATCGCCAGGCAATTTTAAACATGTGGGTAAACGTGCGGTTGCGATCGCCAACGCCAACGCCATTACCATGACTATGGGCAAAATTATCGGCAAAACTATCAGCAATGCTTATAGTATTGCTGATGCCAACGCTATCGGCTACGCTAACGCTAACTTCTACGTCATGACCAATGCGATGGCCTACGCAATCAATTACACCAACACCAAGGCCAATTGGTCAATATCTCCAACAAACCTTACTTAATGGTTTCAATCTCACCTCACAAATGGTCAGTTTATCTGAGGAAGAAGCAGAAGCACTCGGCGATTATCTCTACGCCAATCACCTGATTATCCAGTGCAAACAAGCAGCGGTGCGAGTATCGCCCCAAACCTGGGAAGCAATTGAGGCGCGGATGTTGTTGGTTCCAAATGGTTAAGCAACAATAGAGAAATGAAAAGATAGCTAGATCAAAACTCCATGAGTTCATTACAACAGGCTAAGGATACAAAAACTCGCACCTTTACAGCAATTCTGCACTGGGAAGAGGATGTTTACGTAGCTGAATGTCCAGAGGTGGGAACCGCCAGTCAAGGAGAGACGATAGAAGAAGCTATTGCTAATTTGCAGGAAGCAACAGAACTGTATTTAGAAGAGTTCCCGCTTTCTGAGACAGCACCTCGTCGGTTGCTAACTACATTTGAGGTAACCAGTGCTTAAGCTACCAAGAGTTCGAGCTTCTGAAGTTATTATCGTTCTTGAACGGTTAGGTTTTGTTCAGGTACGACAACGTGGCAGCCATGTAATTTTGAAAAGACAACTTGTGCAGGAAGGTGAAGGACAAAAAACGATTGAAGTAGGTTGTGTTGTACCATTGCATCGTAAAACTATAGCTGTTGGAACGTTAAAGAGTATTTTGAGTCAAGCTGGAGTCTCTGTTGAAGAGTTTCTGGAAAATCTCTAGTCAGCACCACATCAAAAACTTTTATTTTAAAAATTAGGCGTTCCATAATTGCGGGATGATTTGAGAATTTGCATCAAGATATAATCCCCGTGTCCCCGCGTCAGCCTAAATCATCCCATTATTCAGCAACGCCAAAAATTCAAGTTGTCGCTATCACACTTAGGTTTTTGTTCTGAATGCACAAGCTGTCATAAAGACAAAAGTTAGTGTCGTTCTGACAGAAAGATTTTTAGTTAGGAATAAACAATCTGTTGTTTTTCCTCTTCTACATATATGTCCTGTTCTCTGTTAATAAAAACTTGAGATAATGCCTGATAAGCTTCAGTCCAAGCTGCCATGACTTCTTCTGTAGCTGCTTCCCCCAAAACATCTTTCATCGCTTGCAATAAACTTTCTCCGACAATAGGATATTGTTCTGCTGTAACATGAGTCTGCACGTGACGATGGGCAATCTTTTCTACCATTAATTTTAAAGCAGGCAAATTATCAATTTGGTTAGCATAGCTATAAACTGCTGTAGCTAATCTCGCAGGCTGAGAGCCATCTGCTTGAGCAGACATATCAAATTGTTCTCTGATTTCTGGATGGTTTTGAAACATAATTTCATACATCCGAGTTGTGATTTGCTGACCATTTTTTTTCAAGACAGGCGCTGTAGATTTAACGATATCTATTGTTTGTTGGCTAATCATAGTTTTTTCAACCACTTAGAATATTGATTAATTACAATTTATTGTTTATTTCTAGCAGTTACTATGAGCTAGCTCATATATAGCAGGAGTCAAAAAAGTCAGCCAGGAGAAAGAGTTAGGGCTTTAGCCTAACGCACCAATATACAACTCAGTCATCTTAGTGGTGCAGAAAAGTTTCTGGAGTCTCAAGTGGAGAAAACAGTGACACGGGAGAATTCAATTCTGTTATCTAATTGCGCTCGTTTTTTTAAGGAAGCAGTGGC
>NZ_JACJTU010000044.1 GCF_014698835.1 Nostoc paludosum FACHB-159
CAAGCTTAGTAAATTTCATTACCGTAAGCAACATTTATCTAATACAACCTCTACCTATTTTCTCATGAATCTTTCATGCTTTGCCTCCAATACACCTGCTTCTATTACGAATACAAGGCTTTCGGAATCAGATTCAACTAATACTCATGTACTATATATCGGCGATCGCTCTGTGCCAGTTGCGTAAGTCCTGAATTATTCTCTAAAGTGGGTGCACGGTACGTTGTACTAACAACGAAGCATCATGATGGCTTTTTGTTGTGGCCTAGTAAAACTAGAAACCAGCCAGGGCGAGTAGCAACACGCGACATTGTAGGCGAACTAACACAAGCTGTTCGCAAAGAAGGTATGCGGATGGGTGTGTATTATTCTGGTGGTCTTGATTGGTCTTTCAAAGATACAACAATCACAGACTTCAATACGCTAGTGGGAGCAATTATTCAGGAAAAAGCATATTCAGATTATGCGAATGCTCATTGGCGCGAATTGATTGACCGCTATCAGCCATCTATATTATGGAACGATCTTGGCTACCCGATTGGGCAAGCGAATGAAATTATGGCCTACTTTTACAATCGCGTACCCGATGGTGTGGTGAATGACCGTTTTGATGTAGGTGGTCAGTTGGGGTTGCACTTTGACTTTTCTACACCTGAGTATAGCCAACTCACCCAAATAGAACCAAAAAAATGGGAAAGTACAAGGGGTTTAGGTTACTCATTCGGCTATAACCAAAATGATACTGATTTGAACGTGATTTCGGTAGATGAACTAGTTGACTTATTTGTAGATATTGTTAGTAAAAATGGGAATTTATTGCTGAACATTGGGCCAAAGGCTGATGGTTCAATATCCGAAGTACAGCTTGAAAGATTAGAAGGCTTGGGTAAATGGTTAGACGTGAATGGTAAAGCAATCTTTGGCTCACGCTATTGGATACGAGCAGAAGATTTAACTACAGAACGTATTCGAGTGCGCTACACCACTAATAAAGGAAAACTATATGCAATATTGCTTGATGAACCAACATTTGAGAAGGTTACTATTCCAGGAATAATTTTGCCGAAAAAAGCAAATATTACGATGCTAGGTGTTGGAGGTACACTAGAGTGGCAGCAGTACGGTCAGAATTTATCCATAACACTACCGCACAAGTCTTTAGTCAAAAAATCACCAGCTTACACATTAGAGATCGGCTGTATGCCTCTATAATCTGATTCAGAAGTTAGAGGTTGTTTGAAAAGTTGGGAATGTTGTAAAAAAGCACTCTTGTTAAGGGTTTTGTCTTGCCTAAAAAACGCCCTTGTTCTAGAGCGAACTTCCGGCTGGTTGATGGGATGTTACCGATCTGACTTTTCCCGTTAAGTGTCTTTCGCAAGTTGCCAGACCTCACAGAGGTCGTGTAATTTTAACCAACCTCGCCATAGTACCTGAATACCAATGGGTGTTTTACTTCGATGTTTTAAGTAGCCGCCAAGACGGGCAACAGCTTCAACAGCCCAGCTAACTGTTAGTACTTTGGGAAGTTTGGGGGACTTAGCTTTTAAAATCTTAAGTTCGAGGGGGTTAAGAATCTCAATGGCAGGAGAGTCGGGTTGAGTGCGGTGTAGATAAGTTAGTTGCAATAGTTCTACAGCAATCACACTCAAAAATCCAATGAGAGCCTTTATGCCCTGATGAGGTGACAAGGAGGCTATAGAGCCGACTGAATAAGGGTCATGGCACGTAGACCCCGTTGAAAATAGGGTAGTTTACCGGGCTTGAGACGCACAAGTGCGATCGCTAAATCTGACCAAAACTCCATAGCACCTACCCATAAACACCCATATAATCCGACCCAAAAAGTACTATGTCGGCGTGCATAACTTTAAAATTCTTGAAGCCGACCAATATATTGTTGTAGTCTCCTTTTACGGGAGTGGCGACCAGCTAAAACTGCAATTGTGTTAATTACAAATACATTCTCTAAGCGCCATTGTGTTCTATCAATAGCAAATATTAGTTTTTTATTTCTGGCTCTTTGGCTATTTTTTACCCATCGTTTGATACCATTTCACTAAAATCCTGATACAAATTCTTTCCCCTCTGCTCCTCTGCTCCCCCGGTTACTGAGCGCAGTCGAAGTATGCTCCCCTTACCAGAGGCGTAAAAAACAGATATTATACAGATATTGAACGCTGGTGGGAGATTGTTTGTAGTAGCTACTTGATGGTTAGCTTACATTCAGAACCTCTGCGTTATCTTCACCACAACCAGAATCAAAATTTGGGTTCTTGGCAACTTTTGGTGATCAATGGCGGGTTGGGGGTAAGGCAGAAGGCAGAAGGCAGAGGGCAGAAGTCGGAAGAAGGAAATTATAGATTCAAACTTTGAGTTTGTTTAAACTTGCAACTAATATACTTTGCATTTCCTCAACTTCATTTAATAGGGGAGTAAAAAGGTTTTTCTCTACCAAATCTACTTCTTTAGCAATAATTAATTGTGTATCTAGTTCCCTTAAAGAACCTAAAGCAATATGTAAAAACTGTACGTATTCTTGCTTTGAACGTCTTCCATATCCTTCAGCTATGTTGGATGCTACAGATACAGAAGAACGTCGGATTTGACTGGTTAAGCCATACAATTCTGATTGAGGAAATAGGCGTGTAAATTTATAGCAATTAATAGCAAGTTGAACTGCCCTTTGCCAGATAAACTGATTTCTATAGCTCATAATTAAGTTTGAAGCTTAGAGAAGTTTGAAGTACAAAGATTATACTTAAAAAATACAACACAGACCCTTCTAAATCTTTAGGTTGCTAACAAAAATCGTCGCTCAAGCAGGTCTATCTTGGCTCGACCATACATCTGTCGCTTTAACATTTTCAGTCGATTAATATGTCCTTCAACGGGGCCATTGCTGATTGACATAGTTACACCTGCTTTGACAGCATCGTAGTCAGACTCTAAACTAACAGCAAAAGAGCGCAACAAAGAAACCGAGCTGTTTTTAGCTTTGTTTAACCAAGCATCGAGCTGCTCAGGTAAACGTTGACGCACAAGAGATGCAAACTGTTGAGCTAGTTCAATGGCTGACTCCAAATCAGAATGTGCTGTTTGCAGTTGAGCGATTACTTCACGCTCATGAGGCTGTGTTAATTCTGGTCGTCGCAAGACTAAAGCTGTGACGCGACTGGGGGTGAGAGGACGATGGGAACAAGAGCGAACCCTGGGAGAAAGCTCCAAACTCGCGCATGGATGTCCCTCCGTTTAGCTTGCGCCTTGGCGGATTGGACTTTTCTTTTTAAAGATGTGTTTTGGGGAAACCTTGGCACAACTGGACTCTTATTAGTCTCAGCAATCATGGAAAGGTTATCGGGGAAAGGCAGAGGGCAGACGGCAGACGGCAGAAGGTTGGCTTGAAGGTTTTCCCGTGCAGTCAATCCGTCTGTATTTTCTGCCAAAAAGGGTTGAATACCCCCACATTCGTTTTGAATTTCAGTGGTCTGCAATTGGGTGGGGTCGGAATTCCCATCCAATTCCCGAATGCCCTCTGCCTTCCTGAAGGGAGGCTGCACGAACGTACTTCTGCCTTCTTCAAGTGCTGTTTCCATCTCTTCTAGCACTTTAGTATCAGTATTAAAGACTTGTTTTTCCACTTCTTTTAGTGTTTTGGCGTGATTACCAAAGACTTGATAAAGCGTTTGAGATAAGTTCTGCAATAGATGAAAGCGGTCTGCAACTTGAATAGCTTCTGGCTCTCCTTGGCGAATACCTCTTTCATAAGTTTTTGACCGATCTCGTGAGACGACTTTGACACCAGGGTGCGCTTTTAACCATTCCGTCAAGGTTTCAGCCTTTGCATCTTTTAGTAGAGCAATTGGTCGGCTGCGTTCGAGGTCAATTAGTGCTGTCCCGTAAGTTTTAGATTTACGAAAGCAGAAGTCGTCTACCCCAAGAGTATGTGGCGTTACGATTGGTGGCAGTGGGATTGAGCGGACTAAATTTAACAGTGTGTTGCGAGAAACTTTTATCCCCCATTGCTGTAAGAGTCTTTCCCCTGCTGCACCACCATTAGCTAAACCAATCACACTCAGTCGTTGAGCTAAACGTAGAGTTCTTCTAGCCCAAGGTGCGGTTACATTGGTCAGCCTTTCTGTAAAAATGCGTCGTTTACACAAAGTATTGATGCAAAAAAACTTCCTTACCCGTAACTGTAAGGTAATACTGTAATCAGCCCAGGGTAAGTCTGCTAAGAAGCGTTCATAGCGACTATGAATTTTGTGAGTTGGGTGGTTACAAACTGGGCAATTAATAACAGCTTGTACCGCAGAGACAATCAACGTAATCGTCCCTTGTACTTTGTCAAATTGCCATCTCTTCAGTTGAAGGTTTGTTGTGTCAGGTAACAGGTGGTATAGCAATTCCATACCAAAAGTTTGATGGAGTGAAGTTTGAAGTTACTAATTCAATTGTATCCCTTCCTCCTTCTTTCTTTTTCCGACTTCTGCCTTCTGCCCTCTGCCTTCTGCCTTGCCCCAACCAAGATCACCAAAAGTTGCCAAGAACCAAAATTTGCTTCACATCAGAGGTGGGATGATGGAAAGGGTTGGAAGAACATTCTGAACAATCTTCGCTTAATTATTCAACCTTTTACTTTGTTTAAGTTAATATATCCTCTAGAGTAAATTCTATGTTAGATTTTGAAGTTTGGGATAAATTATTACGTCAGTATGTCGATCAAGAAGGTCGTGTAAACTATGCTGCTTGGAAAACAGAACAACCCCAAGTTTTAGATGAATGGTTATCAAGCCAAACAAGATCTTTCCTCAAATCCAACATCAACACTTTGGAGAAATTAGCATTGTGGATTAATCTTTATAATGCTTTAACTATTTCCAGTATTTTAAAAAGATACCCATTAGACTCGATTCTGCCTAAAATTTTTGGGGTTCCTAACTGGTTGGCTTTTTTATGGTTCTTCCAGCGTCGAGTTTATTATATTTTTGGTCAGCATTATAGCCTAGCTCAAATCGAACACCAAATTCTGAGAAACGAGTTGCAAGAATCACGAATTCATTTTGCGATTGTTTGTGCTTCTGTCGGTTGTCCGTTACTGCGTTCGGGAGCTTACTTTCCTGAACAAGTTATGCAACAGTTAGATGAAGATGCCCATCGTTTTATTAATAATCCACAAAAAGTTTATTACGACTTTGATAATCAAACGCTCTACTGCAATAAAATCTTCAAGTGGTATCGCCAAGATTTTTTAAAAGTTGCGTCTTCCATTCCTGAATATATTCATCCGTACTTAAAAATAGATGTCTCATTAACTGCGGCAACATCAGTATCTTATCTAGATTATGACTGGAGTTTAAATCATCGAATCTCTTGATAAAACTGCTTGAGATAATTGGTATCAACGCCAATTCCCCACAAAACTCCAATGTAGAGGTAAATTGCTGTGGCTTTCCAACTACCCCAGCGTGCTACCCGGCGATCCGAACTTTGAACGATGCGGTTAACTAAAACAATTCGTCCTTTGTTTACTAATCTCAAGCACAAATCTCCATCCTCCATAATTGGTAATGCCTCATTGAATCCACCGCATTCTTGAAAGTCTCGTTGACGACAGAACATAACTTGATCTCCAAATAGCAGACGCAATCCTTTAAAAAATAAATGCGGTCTAAAAACTAGCGGAGCATAATAAGTTTTTAGGTAGTTATGCAAGGATATACCCCAGCGAGTAGTTCGAGAGCCTGTCATTAAAGAAATGAATCCTCCACAAGCAACACTAGGCTCTGCCAAAGTATCTTGAATGATAGCAGCAGCATCATCAGGAATCCATGTGTCTGCATGGAGAAAACAAAGTATATCTCCGGTTGCTGCTGATGCTCCATAATTCATCTGAATTGCACGTCCGCGTCGTTCACAACAGAGAATTTGCATATTTATTTGTTGATTCAATGATTCTAAAAGTTGTTTAGCTATCGCTACTGTTTCATCTTCGCTACCACCATCCACTACTATTACTTCTTTGACAGATGGTTTTAATATACTCAGTTGGCGCAAGGTGCGCTGCAAGCTAATTGCCTCATTGAAAGTAGGAATAATAATTGAAACTTGAGACATCATAAAAAATTTTAACTTTTCAACCAAAAGAATTAGCAATTTATTTACTGTATTAATACATCATACTTTGGGCGTTGCTGAATCGAAGTATAAATCATGCTACTGCCTCAAGCTTGCGGAGGCGTAGCGCCCGCAGCACCATATTGGTGCAATTTGATATTTTGTCCATCACTACAATGCCAAGCTACGAAGCTAAATCATTACTATGCACTACTACCTTGTTGTGGTTATAGTTTGAAAACACGCCCTAGCCCCGGAGATCGCCATCAAATGAGAGTGGTTAGAACCCCGACTTCTTGAATAAGTCGAGGTTATGGAAGCTGATCAGATGTTAATGCTGGTGATGATTTCGCATGGCTTTATGAATTTTCTTGGAGCGTTCTTTCTCGGCTAATTGCACCCTTTGGTCTTGTTTGCGGACAAGATAGTTGAGTTCTTTTTGCAATTTTTGATACCCCAGAAATCTGGAATAATCAAGTTCACCCTCAAGTAATGCTTGTTGCACTGCACAACCGGGTTCGTTATGGTGCTGGCAATTACGAAAGCGGCATTCTGCGGCTAAAGTTTCGATGTCTGCAAAAGTTCCTTGCAAACTTTCATCATCTGCCCAAATTTGAATTTCTCGCATTCCTGGGGTATCAATAATTAAGCCGCCTGTTGGCAGTAATATCAATTCTCGATTTGTAGTGGTGTGTCTACCTCGGTTATCACCTTGGCGCACTGGTTGCACAGCTTGCACTGATGTACCTTTGAGTTGGTTAGTGATTGTAGATTTACCCACACCAGAAGACCCTAACAAAGCAACTGTTTGTCCTTGTTGGAGGTATGTTTTCAAAGCATCTAGCCCTTGATTGTTGGTAGCACTTAATATTAGAATTGGTACACCAATGGCAACAGCTTCCACTTTAGATATACGCTCATCTAAAGAGTTGCACAGGTCGGCTTTATTTAAAATGATGACTGGATTTGCCCCACTTTCCCAAGCCAAAATTAGATAGCGTTCTATTCTTCTAGGGTTAAAGTCGCCATCAAGTCCACAAACCAAGAACACGGTGTCGACATTAGCTGCAACAATTTGTTCTTCGGTTTTACTACCAACAGTTTTCCGTGAAAACTTACTTTTTCTGGGCAAAATTCCGTGAATGGTAGCGCGTCCTTCTGACTCTCGCGTCTGAATGATTACCCAGTCTCCAACTGCGGGAAAGTCTTGTGGTTGAGTAGCTTGATGTCGCAGTTTCCCTGTAACTTTTGCTGCTAGTTCGCCTTGTTCGCTATGGACGATGTAAGTATTTCTATATTCAATAGCAACCCTACCAACGGTAAATCCCTGTTGACGATAGGGTACGAAACTGTGAGTAAAAAAGTCACTCCAGCCTAATAAATCCAAATTCATTGATATTTCCTCGATATGTGCTGCTTGCTATACACAAGGCGCACAGAGGCGGACACTTTTTATAGCAGGAGGCACTAGGCAGGAAGGAGGGAGTTAGCCAGGAGGTACAAGTATTAATATTCCTAGCTTTCATATTTTCAAAATGTCCTAACCTATGTGACTACGCCTATAGATGGATGTGTTTAGTGTCTGTTAATTCGAGCATCATTCCTGTAAATGGAGGACTGAACGCAAATCTGTGCGCCTTGTGTTGGTTTGTTTGAATAGAACCCGGACGGCTAGAAATACAGTCATCTTTTTTCCCCGCTCCTATACTACAAAAATAATATACATCACTACATTATCTCATTTCGGAAAAATTAGCCTTAAAAGAACCTATCCCACTAATAAAATCCTATTAATCCAGATACAGCACTTTGCAACTAAATGAGGTACAGAACCAAGGATTCCTTAGTTATGTACCTCATTAGCGATCGCTTAGTAGGGGAGAAAGTAGCGAAGCTGCTATCAGCCGCCGTGCAACGGCTGAAAACGCTACCCAGAGAGAGTTTCAAAAAAATTTTTCAACTTTTACCCTAAAATGAGATTTTGACCAATTGGGTGCACACTTCCTGACTTTGGTGGCGTTGGTAAAGGCTCTGCCGCTTTTGCGAGTTCTGCTGTTGGTGTAGATGCGATCGCTGACTTCAATCGCTCCCAAGGTGACAAAATTATCTTGGATAAAACTAGCTTTAAAGTAATTACTTCTGCTGCTGGAACTGGTTTTAGTAACAATAGTGATTTTCAAATCACCTCTGGTGTGGCGACTAGCAGTGCCAGCCGCATTAATTCTTATTTTTCGGCTTTCTTGTTGAATTTTAATTTCCTGGTGGCGTTTGCTCACATAATTTAATAGTGAATATAATTGTTCGTAACTAATCCCTAAAATTTGTTTTGTTCGGTGTGGGTATTTCTGGATATAATCAAAAACCATAACTTATTTGGGAAAATGTTAGACGCTCATTTCAACGTTTTACAATTTTTATTTTCCTAAGTTAATATTTCGGATTCCCCAGAAACCAAACAGGAATTAAAGACTAAATTCTGTCAGTTATTCGGTACTGAGACTGGATATAAACAATTAGATGAGCGAAAAAAATTAACAGCAGCTAAAGAATCCGAACTGTTGCTAGTCTTGTCACATCCAGAATTACCGTTGCATAATAATCCGGCGGAATTAGCCGCTAGGACTATGGTGCAACGACGAAAGATTAGTTATGCAACTCAAACGAGTGAGGGTACTAAGGCGTGGGACATTTTTATGTGTCTTGTTGCAACTACTCGTAAATTGGGAATCAGCTTCGTCCTTGCAAGGTTTTGAGGGTAGTTCTGCGATCAACACTCCACAATCGGATCGAAGCGTCTTCGCCAGCACTCGCCAGCAGTTGACCATCGGGGCTGAAGCGGACTGAAGTCACCCCGCCCGTGTGACCTGGCAAAACTGCCAGACAGGTGCCGTCTTGGGCATTCCAGAGCCGAATCGTCTGGTCATCGCTGCCACTCGCCAGCAGTTGACCATCGGGGCTGTTCGCATTGCGTTGCGGAGCAAAGGCGATCGTCCAAACTCGATGAGAATGACCCCGCAGTGTGTTGAGACAGGTTCCAGGGCGATGGCTAGAATCACTTGCTGTATCCAGGTTTGCAGAACTGGATTGCTCAAGAGCGAGGCTCTGCACATCCCACAACCGAATCAGCCAGTCATGGCTGCAACTGGCGAGCGTTTTTCCGTCGGGACTGAAGGTGACCGCCCAGATCCAGCCCGCATGTCCCTGCACTGTCAAAACCGGTTGACCATCGACCACGCGCCACAGGTAAATCTTACCGTCCAAATCGCCGATCGCCAGCAGACTACCATCTGGGTTGAAACTGACTGACATGACGCTACTTAAGGTCTCTGCAAACACAGATGTGGTTAGATCGGCGTTGCGAAAATTGACACCCGCCAAGTTGACCTGCCGCAAGTCGGCTTGCCATACAGCTAGCTCCGACAAATCACAGCCTCGTAAATTGCTTTGCAAATGCACCAGCAGATTGAGGAGATTACCAGCAAGATAATTGGGCTGTGGTGCTTGCTTTTGCTGTTCCAACAGGTTTTTTAATTGCTGTTCAAGGGTTTGTGAATTGCCAAACTGAAGCTGCAATTGTTCAGCGATCGGCTCCAGAATCAATCGTTTTTGCATCTCTCGCACGTAGTCTTTTGCCTGGGCTTTGATCAGGGCATGGCTTTTGAGACGCTCTGGCGATTGGCTGGCAATTTCCCAAAAGATGCACTGCACGAGTTCGTCGGTGGCATACTCCATCACAACGGGCTGGAGAAAAAAACGATCGCTCTCCTTTTCGATGAGCGATCGCCGCAATAACGACTGCATTGCATCTGGTAGTCTGCGCCTAGAAGCCTGAGTTACCAAATCCTGGTTCAACTTGGAAAGCGAGACAGGTTCCCGATTAATCGCTAACTCAAACAGCATTTCCTGCTCAATCTCACTCAGGCGATCGAACTGGTGCTGGAGCAAGTCGCGAATATCATCAAAGACCGCAAATCCCTGCTGTACATAGTTCAATATTTCAGCAATGCTACCACTAAAGAGATCCTGGGTTGTGGCAGCCACCAGCTTCAGCGCCAGGGGGTTGCCACCGTAATGGGTGACTAATCGCTCCCATTCTGAGTCGGTTCCCGCGAAGTTTCCTTTACAGCGAAATAGTTTTTGTCCTGCTTCTGGGTTCAGTCCTTTGAGTAGGAATGTTCTGACTGCTTGCTGTTCGCCTTCCAGTGGCACAATCTCTCTAGGCTTTTCCCGACTGGTAAGCAGCAAGCAACTCTGATGGGGAACTCCCCCAATCTCCTTGAATAGCTGACCATACCTCTCATAGCCTGCTCTATACTGTGCCGATTGTCCGGCACTCAGAATCGTCTCGACATTGTCCAGAATCAGCAAACAGCGCTTTTGACGCAACCCCGACCTCAGCTTCAGCAGTTTCCCATCCAGGCTGCTTGGCACAGCGACATCCTCTCCCTGTGCCCGCAATAGCAGCGGCAACACTGTCTCTAACCACTCTTCAAACGGTGGGGCATTTTGCAGCGATCGCCACACCACCACATCAAACTTGGTTTGAATCTGCTGCACCAGTTTGGCAGCTAGGGTACTTTTACCGATTCCACCAATCCCCAGCAATGCCACGACCCGACAGCGTTCTGCCACAATCCATTGCTCCAGGGTCTGTAGTTCTCCAGTTCGCCCACAAAACTGGGTTATATCCATCGCCTCTCCCCAGTCAGCCCAGACAGTAGCGGTGGCTAGAGGTGAGGCAGTTGGTTGTTCAATAGCTAGAGTCTGGGTTTGGGTGGCATTAATCAGCGATCGCCGCCACTGATGTTCTAATGCCCCGCGAAAGTTAGTTTTACTGACGGGTTCCCCGCAGGCTTGCTCCAGCAGGTTCCAAAGTTTGGGGCCGACGTTGCGCTTGATATAGCTGAGCGAGTAGCCAGACAATTCAGCAATTTGCTCGTAGGTTTGCTTTTGCAGGGCACCCAGAAGAATGGCGACTTCTACTTCATTGAGCCGTCTACCTGCTTTGGCGAAGACAACGGAATTAGCAACATGCAAGGCATCTTCTAAATCCATCGTCTTTTACTCCATTAATGGTAGTGGACTGATTTTATCATCAGTTGAGGTGAACTTTTTGTTTTGAACACGACCAGACTAAAGCTTTGGCAAGAGAGGGGATTCAGCTAAATCAAATCAAACTCGATCGCGAAAAAGTTCACTTATACTTTATTTAGCTTTGTCCTATTGACCTCAAAAGTAGTGAATTTATAGGCAACGACAAACTCAAAAAACTTTTCTAATGTAGTGACATCAGGTTCAAAGGTGCGAGGGAAAGGACATAGCAAACCGCTCACTCCTAGTCGCCTGATAACCTTCACAATTCCCTGATTTCTAGCAGTAACTCAGTTCTACAATCCCAGTCCCCGATCGCTAAACTAAGTTTTTGCTGCAAGGGATTCACTATGAAAGGAGATTCAGTATGAAGATTGTCGTTATTGGTGGCACTGGACTCATTGGAACAAAACTCGTGAACAATCTGCGTCAGCTTGGTCATGAGGTCGTGGCAGCATCACCCAGATTGGGCATTAACACCATCACTGGTGAGGGGCTGGCTGAGGCGCTTGTAGGTACTCAAGTGGTCGTGGATGTGGCGAACTCGCCTTCGTTCGAGGACAAGGCAGTTTTAGAGTTCTTTGAGACATCCGGTCGTAACCTACTTGCCGCAGAAGCTGGCGCTGGCGTGGGACATCATGTGGCACTGTCGGTCGTCAATGCCGATCGCTTGCCCGACAGCGGCTACATGCGGGCAAAGGTTGCTCAAGAAAAGCTGATCGAAGACTCCAAGATTCCTTATTCGATCCTCCGCGCAACACAGTTCTTCGAGTTTCTCAGCGCTATCGCCCAATCGAGCACTGACGGGCAAACAGTTCGCTTGTCACCTGCCCTTATACAGCCGATCGCATCGGATGACGTTGCCGCTGCACTGACCAAAATCACCGTTGGGGAACCCTTGAACAGCACGATCGAGGTGGCTGGCCCCGAAAAATTCCGTCTGGACGAACTTGTCCAACGCTTCTTGAGCGCAAACAACGACACACGCAAGGTGGTTACAGACATCCACGCCCGCTACTTCGGCATCGAGCTAAACGATCGCTCCCTCACCCCTGGCGACAATCCACGCATTGGGGCGACGAACTTCGCTCAGTGGCTTGGTCACCAAGCTAAAGCAGCCTAGAACGTCTACAGAAACCGGGTTCCTTCTGGTAAACCGATCAAATTTGATAGCGGCATTCATGAGAAACCCGATTTCTAGCAACTGCTTTTTGTCCGTCGTGATGCAGTAACCGACGGGAGTCCGACAGGTTTAATTTTAGCTGAATCCACCTTTCACCATTTTGCCGATTACAACTGGAACAAGGAGAACCCAAATGTTCACGAAATTCCTCCACAGAGTTGCATTCGCAGCACTCTCCATATTCGCAGCTTTTTTCGTATTCACAGCACTCCCTGTATTCGCAGCTTCAGCCGATGACGTTTCTACTGAGTCCAAGATAACGCTAGTTTTTGATCGCGCCCTTCCAAATGTACCCGGCAAGAGTATGAAAGGCGTGCTAGTCGAATACCAGCCGGGTGGCTCGAATCCCGCGCATACCCATCCAGACTCAGCTTTCATCTATGCAACGGTTCTGGAGGGGGCAATTCGTAGCAAAGTCAATGAAGAGCCGGAAAAGGTGTATCACGCTGGCGAGAGCTGGGCCGAAGTACCTGGCGATCATCATGCTGTCAGTGCAAATAACAGTAGTACTGAACCCGCACGCCTGCTGGCTGTCTTTGTCGTCGATACCAATGAAAAGAACCTGGTCAGGAACGACAAATAGTGGAACGCAAAATTACACATCTTAGGGTCTGAGTAAGCAGGGAGTTATCCCGCTATGTCTTATCCAGCATTTATAAATTCAAGGAGGATTTATGACTGTTCAAGCAAAACCACAAACGTTAAACATTTTGGAAGTTGCAGATTTCCCTCAAATCGAAGCAAGAAGTTTGACGGTACAATTGGAGTTGATTCTTCTTTTCGGTACATGGTTACTTCCGATACACAGTCCTGGGACTGACCACTGTGATGCAAGGATTTTGGGCTATTTTACCTTCTTCTCTGGCACCTGAATATACTTCTAGGGTCTTTTCATCCAGAGACTGTCACTTTTTCTTGATTTTTCAGCAAGCCCTAAGTAAGTGTGAGATTAAAATGCCTCGTCTCATCTGCCATTTTTAGCTACTTATGATTAATAAACGATAAAGATCGGGTCAAAAAAGCAGAAATAGCACTTCTAATCAATTTTTCAGCCATTCCTTCGCAAGAACAGTGCAAGACAATGGCGACTGTAATCCTTTATAGATAAAGCTTTGAAGTCAGAAAGAACTACCATTGCTTAATTTTTGCTTACTGCTGCTAAATTCCATAGAAAAAACCCTCATAAACACTATGAGGGCATTCATTTATATCTATTTCAGTTCTCAAGTGCGGAAACGTCTTTTACCCTGCTTTTGCAAGGCTTGTTTTTTGCGCTTGGATTTTTCAATTGGTGTTTCAAAGTGACGATGCTTCCTCATGTCTTGAAAAATTCCAGACGAGTGAAACTTCTCGTTTAAATCGGCGTAACGCTGACTCAAGATGTTCGTTTTCACCCACTATATATTTGGGTCATTCTCTCCTAGTCAATTGACTTCATCAATGGTCTAAAAATTCGCCTTCTCTTTCAATACGGTTTCAAAGCTTAGTAGCGTCCGCGTCCACCGCCACCACCATATCCGCCTCGGTTGCCACCAGAAGAACCTCTGTCTTCTCTGGGTTTAGCTTTGTTAACTTTGAGGTCACGACCCATCCATTCAGCGCCATCAAGACCATTAATAGCAGCATCTTCTTCTGCATCTGTTCCCATTTCCACGAAAGCGAAGCCGCGCGGACGACCTGTTTCCCGGTCTGTAGGTACTTGAACCCGTTTTACAGTACCATATTCAGCAAAAACACCTCTAATATCATCTTCCGTAACTTGGTAAGAGAGGTTGCCTACATAAATTGACATCAATTTTCTCCAAAATAAAAGCGCGTGTAGAGATTTAAATTTCGGAGAAAAGTCTGTAAATACTAAAAACAAACACTGCCACCGAATTAACTCTCATTTTTAGGATGACATAGAAGCCAACTCTGTGCATCCAATGAAAGGTTAACAGATGGTTAACCAGTAATGTGATGATGTGGGTGCGATCGCTTCATTTTAACTCAATGCCAGAAACTCATCTGTTAGATGTACTAATGGCGATCGCCGATGCCCTGATGACTATTGCCCAGCAATATAGTTGTCATTTAAGTGTACTTACGTCATATCATTGAAGTAACCTGGTGCTTTTCCTCCTGAAATCTGGCAACAGTATCAGTTTCTTGGTTGAACTGAGGCAGTCTGCTGTTGAGCCTGCTCAAACGATCGCTCAACTCCTGCTTAATTGAGTGTTGTTCAAAGAAGCATTGAATCCCCATAAAATTTATGTCTGCTGAGTCACCCGTCCCCAACAATTCATCCGACTCACTCCCCGTCAAACCAGACTCAGAGCCAAATCAGCCATCCCAAACCGATGCTCGTTTTCCAGTGGTGGGAATTGTCGCTTCTGCTGGCGGGCTAGAGGCATTTACGGAACTGATCCGCCATTTGCCAACGGATACGGGCATGGCGTTTGTGCTAATTCAGCATTTGTCTCCTGAGTATGAAAGCCTGCTGTCGGAAATTTTGGGCAGAGTGACTACCATGCCTGTGTGTCAGGTGCAAGACCAGATGCGGGTTGAGCCAAACGCGGTCTATGTGATTCCGCCCAATGCCCAAATGACCTTGGTCGATGGCATTCTGCGGCTCGCGCCCCGGCAGAAAAGTAAGGGCAAATATTTGCCCGCCGACATCTTTTTTGAGTCGTTAGCGACCGATCGCGGCAACAAAGCGATCGCCGTTGTGCTGTCGGGGATGGATGGAGACGGTGCTGAAGGGGTGAAAGCCGTCAAGATTGCTGGGGGTGTCACCTTTGCCGAATCTAATGCCACGGCGCAATTTAACAGTATGCCCAATACGGCGGTTGCAACTGGCAATGTGGATTTTGTGTTGTCGCCGCCAGCCATCGCTAAAGAACTGAGCAATCTCAGTCGCAACCCCTTTTTAGGGCAATCAGAGCCATTGTCGCTCATTCAGAAGTTACCCCCAAAACCGGGTGATCCCCTGAGCCGAATTTTTTCCCTCCTCCGCACGACAACTGGCGTTGACTTTACCGAATACAAACCGGCATCACTGGAGCGCCGCATCCAGAGGCGGATAATGCTGTATAAGCTGGATAGTCTGGCAGCATACGCTGAATATTTGCAAACACACGGGGACGAAATTCAAGCTCTGTACGAAGAAATTCTCATCCATGTGACCAGTTTCTTTCGCGATCCCCACGTCTTTGAAAAATTGAAGACCCAGATTTTCCCCATAATCAGCCAAAATAAAGCCAGCGATGTGCCGCTGCGGATTTGGGTGGCTGGCTGTTCCACTGGGGAAGAAGTCTACTCACTCGCCATCTGCTTGTTAGAGTTTTTCAGCGATCGCGCCACCGTGCCGTCGATTCAGATTTTTGCCACCGATATTAGCGAAACAGCCATTAGCAAAGCCCGAACAGGCTTCTACCTAGAAAGCCAGATGGAAGGCGTTTCACTGGAGCGTAAAAGTCGGTTCTTTGTCCCCCAGGCAGAGGGTGGCTATCAAATCAGCAGTACCATTCGTGAATTGTGTGTGTTTGCCCATCATAATTTATGCGACGACCCCCCGTTCTCGAATCTCGATCTGATTAGCTGTCGCAACGTGCTGATTTATTTATCTGATAGCCTGCAAGAGCGCATCATGGCGCTGTTTCATTACAGTCTCAACTTAACGGGCTATTTGGTGTTGGGTACGGCAGAAAGCGTCAAAGCTGCCTCAAATTTGTTTGCGCCCGTGGATGAAGCCTGCAAAATCTATGCCCGAAAATTGAGCTTATCTAATCGCTTATTTGCGTTTACAGCCACTTCTGGGCGCGTCCCCAGTCTCCATAATCCGCAGCCCATCCCAGAAAACTTTTCCATTCCCTTTGATTTAGCCAGAGAAGTTGACCAACTGATCGCCAATCGCTATATGCCGCTATCGGTCGTGGTCGATGAACAGATGCAGATATTACAGGTGCGCGGAGACCTCGATCTTTACCTAAAGTTGACCCCTAGCAGCACGGAGCTAAACCTGCTGTCTATGGCACGCGAAGGGCTGGTAACACCCCTTCGCACCGCCCTGTATCAGGCTCAGACAGAGAACGTGCTGGTACGGCAGGAAGACATTCAAATGGAACAGGGTGAGCGAACGCGGCTGAATCTGGAGGTGCTGCCATTTCGCCCAGCCCAGACGAACACACTCTATTTTGTGGTGCTTTTTAATCCCATCTCGCCCTCTACCCCTGCCTCTAACACGTTCACCAGTGCCGCAACGGTAGAAAACTTGGAGCCATCGGACTTAGCGCGTGAGCTTGTAACGCTGCGTCAGGCGCTGTCTGCTGCCACCCAACGCGAACTCTCAGCCCAAGCGCATCTGCAAGCGGTGATTCAGGAGCAAAACCAACTCAACCAAAACTTACGCATAGCGAATGAAGAGATCCTATCGACCAATGAGGAACTACAAAGCACAAATGAAGAACTGAAAACGGCGAAGGAAGAAATTCAAGCCACCAATGAAGAACTCTCGACGACCAATGAAGAACTGCGGAGTCGGAATCTGCAACAAAATCGAGACAATAGCGATCTCAACAACTTTATCGCCAGCATTAATATCCCAATTGTGATGCTGACGAATGACTTAAGGATTCGCCGCTTTACACCAACCGCCCAGCGACTGTTCAATTTCATCCCCACCGATATCGGACGACCCTTGACTGACCTGCATGGCAATCTTGACGTTTCCCAGCTAGAACCAATGATTTTAGAAGTGTTGGAAACACTCAATACGAAAGAACAGGAGATCCAAACAGCAGCCGGATACTGGTATAGCATCCGCATTCGCCCCTATCGTACCATTGAAAACCAAATTGACGGTGTGACAATGGTGCTACAGGATATTGATGCCCTCAAACGCTACACCGCCAGCCTAGAGAGCGCTCGCAACTATGCAGAAACCATCATTGAGACGGTGCAAATCCCGCTAGTTGTGCTGGACGCTGATTTCCGGGTGAATACCGCAAATCGATCGTTTTACCAGACATTCCAGGTTTCTGAACCTGAAACCATCCATACGTTGCTGTTTGAATTAGGCAATGGGCAGTGGGATATTCCCGAACTGCGATCGATGTTAAACGGTATTCTGGCGGGTGAGCCTGCGGAGCAGGATTTTGAGGTCAATCATGATTTCGAGCAGATTGGGCATAAAAATATGCTGCTCAATGCGTGCAAACTGCACCAAGAAGACAACACAGACATGATTTTGTTAGCGATATTAGATGTTACCGAGCGCACGGCGCGCCAGCAGGCTGAAGCGGCCAGTCGTGCCAAAGATCAATTTCTCTCAAATCTGTCCCATGAACTGCGAAATCCGCTCACCTCGCTGCTGGCCTGGGTGCAACTGCTCCGCAGCCGCGACTGCGACGAGGCAACAGTCGATCAAGCCTTAGAAGCCATTGAGCAGAGCGGTAGGCTACTCAATTACCTAATTGAAGATATTCTGGATGCCTCTCGGATTACGAGTGGCAAGTTGCAATTGAATAGCCACCCAATCGACTTGAGCTTATTGGTTCAAGCTGCTCTCGATAGCGTTAGCTTATCGGCGGTGGCAAAAAATATTCAGTTAGTGTCATCTTTGAGTTCGATCGCCGTGCTGGGGGATAGCGAACGCTTGCAGCAAGTGCTGGGGAACCTGCTCTCGAATGCGATCAAGTTTACGCCTGCGGGTGGACGAGTAGACATCACGCTGTCGCAGGTTGACAACCAGGCGCAAATTCAAGTCAGTGACACCGGAATTGGTATTCCAGCAGATTTATTGCCACATATTTTCGAGCGGTTCTATCAGGGCGATTCCAGTACAATCAAAACCAATCAAGGGCTAGGATTGGGCTTGGCGATCGTGCGGCATCTCATCGAGATGCATGGTGGCACTGTGCTGGCAGAAAGTCCGGGCGAAGGACAAGGTGCCACAATGACCGTGCGGTTGCCTTTATACGTCCCGCCCCCAAGCTCACCGCCGATTGTCGAACCGACGGTAGAAACATCTTTGGACGCTTCGCAAAATCTCCCCTCTCTAGAAGGCTTGAAGATCCTGGTGGTTGACGATCAGGTCGATGTGCTTTTACCCTTGCAGTTGATGCTAGAAACTTACGGGGCAGAGGTGCTGGCCGTAACGACTGCCAGAGCAGCCCTCTCTGCTCTCAGGGAAAGCCCTAACCGCTATGATGTGCTGATTTCCGATCTCGGTTTGCCTGAGGAAGATGGCTACTTCCTGATTCAACAGGTGCGATCGCTCAGTGCGGCAGCCGGAGGACAAATTCCGGCGATCGCTCTGACGGGCCATGCCAGTAAAGCAGAAGAGCAACGGGCGATCGAGGCTGGCTTTCAAATGCACATAGCTAAACCCTGCGATCTGGTTCAACTGCGTGCAATAGTTGCCGATTTGGCTAAATGAACTTAACGGCTTGCCGTTACACTCCTCTCACTTCTAGGGAGAGGGAAAAAGTCAATTGTTAATTGTCCATTGTTGAATGGCGTAGATTAATACCAATTTCACCAAAAAGGTAAGTCAGGCGCTCGATTCATTTTAAACTAACATTTATTCCCCAATCCATTAGCGTCGAACGTGCTGCATCAAAAGAACTGGCTATCGCACCACATTTGGCAATTGTTGACCAGACTAAAGTTTTTTGCCATAAAAGGTAGACGTTAAAAGCCTGGAAAGATTACTTAACCGGAATCCTACCTTGTTTTGACCCTCATAAATTTTTGCACACATCACCACACTTAAAATTTATTCGCTACTTAAATATTAATACGCTTATTCATGTGATGAATATTTTTTAGTACTGAAGAAAGTTGTTAGCGTAGGCGTAGCCCGCCGTAGGCATCGCTGGTTTTTGATCCTACCTCACCAAATCGCGTTGCTCCCTATTAGACCTGAATCCTTACGATTAATCAAGTGACAGCCCCAACACAACATCCTCACAAGTTCCTCAAAATATCTTTCTATAACCATAAGTGTCAGATGAGTAAAATGCTCATGAACTAAAAGTAGCCCTTACAACTCACTCTACTTATATTAAGGAAGCTTTACTATGGTACTAAAGACACTGGTCAATCAAAACACTGAGCACCAAGTGTTACCAGACCAAGCTCTCGTGTTGCCTTTGGAAAAAGTAGGAATTGCAGATATCCCGATAGTAGGAGGTAAAAACGCTTCTTTGGGAGAAATGATTCAGCAGCTTAAATCCAAAGGTGTGAAAGTTCCTACAGGATTTGCTACTACTGCTGAGGCATATCGCTACTTTGTGGAAGCAGCAGGGTTAGAAGCGCAACTCAGGCTAGTTTTTGCAGACTTAGATGTTGAAGATGTGAATAATCTGCGGCAACGAGGTAAACAAGCACGGTCTTTAATGCTACAAACTCCGTTTCCTCAAGAATTAGAACAAGCGATCGCCAAAGCATATCAAGACCTCTGTGAACAATACGGTGCTGATACCGATGTAGCAGTTCGTTCCAGTGCTACAGCCGAAGACTTACCTGATGCTAGCTTTGCTGGACAGCAAGAAACTTACTTAAATGTCCACGGACTGCAAGGTGTACTACAAGCTTGCCATAAATGCTTTGCGTCCATTTTTACCGATCGCGCCATTTCCTACCGTCAACTCAAAGGCTTCGACCACTTCAGTATTGCCCTTTCTGTCGGCGTCCAAAAGATGGTGCGTTCGGATTTAGCTGCATCTGGTGTGATGTTTTCTATTGATACCGAGACAGGATTTAAAGATGCTGCATTGATTACCGCCGCTTACGGCTTGGGTGAAAACGTCGTTCAGGGTGCAGTAAATCCTGATGAATATTTAGTATTTAAACCAACTCTTAAACAAGGATACCACCCAATTCTGAAAAAACGCCTGGGGACAAAAGAAATCAAGATGGTGTACGATTTGGGCGGTTCTAAAATGACTAAAAATATTCCGGTTGCAGCGAGCGATCGCACCGCCTTTGCCCTCAATGATGATGAAATTCTCCAACTAGCATATTGGGCATATTTAATTGAAGAACACTACTCAAAAGTACGTGGTGTTTACACACCAATGGATATCGAATGGGCGAAAGACGGCATCACCAACGAATTATTTATTGTCCAAGCACGTCCAGAAACTGTCCAGTCCCAAAAGACTAAAAACGTATTGCGTAATTATTATCTCCAAGAAAAAGCAGAAGTGTTGGTTACAGGTCGTAGCGTGGGTGAGGCGATCGGACAAGGCAAAGCACGAGTAATTCTCGACGTACATCACCTGGAAGAATTTCAGCCTGGTGAGGTGCTAGTAACAAACCGCACCGATCCCGATTGGGAACCAATCATGAGAAAAGCCAGTGCTATTGTTACCAACTCTGGCGGGCGCACTTGCCATGCGGCAATTATTGCCAGAGAAATGGGAATCCCCGCGATCGTTGGTTGCGGCAATGCCACAACGGTAATTAAAACTGGGCAAGAAATTACAGTTTCTTGTGCTGAAGGTGAAACCGGAAAAGTCTACGCAGGTTTGTTACCTTATGAAGTTCAAGAAATACCATTAGAAAAATTGCCCCGCACTCGCACTAAAATCATGATGAATGTGGGCAACCCAGAAGAAGCATTTGGCTATAGTGCTATTCCCAATGATGGAGTGGGTTTAGCACGGATGGAATTTATTATTGCTAATCAGATTAAGGTGCATCCTCTAGCATTAATTCATTTTAATGAATTGAAAGATGAACTAGCTAAATACAAAATTGCTGAATTAACCGCACAATATGAAGATAAAGCGCAATTCTTTGTCGATCAACTCACGCAAGGTATTGGCACAATTGCAGCAGCATTCTATCCCAAACCTGTAATTGTCCGCTTGAGCGATTTCAAAAGTAATGAGTATGCCAACCTTTTAGGTGGAAAACAATTTGAACCTCAAGAAGAAAACCCGATGATTGGTTGGCGGGGTGCATCGCGTTATTACGATGAACGCTACCGAGAAGGATTTGCTTTAGAATGTCGAGCCATGAAAAAAGTACGCGAGGAAATGGGTTTAACCAACGTGATTTTAATGGTGCCATTTTGTCGCACTCCAGCTGAAGGTCGGCGCGTACTTGCAGAGATGGCAAAGCATGGTTTAGTACGGAAAGAAAATGGTTTGCAAGTATATGTGATGTGCGAGTTACCGAGTAACGTGCAACTTGCAGAGCAATTTTGTGAAGTGTTTGATGGGTTCTCAATTGGTTCTAACGACCTAACACAATTAACGTTAGGACTTGATAGAGATTCAGAGTTGGTAGCGCATTTATTTGACGAACGCGATGATGCTGTCAAAGGGATGATTGCCAAAGCAATATCTACAGTGAAACAGTGCGATTGCAAAATTGGTATTTGCGGCCAAGCACCAAGTGACTACCCCGAATTTGCTCGATTTTTGGTAGAACAAGGTATTGATTCCATTAGCCTCAATCCTGATTCAGTGCTTAAAACGTTGTTACAAATAGCGGCAGCAGAAAAAGTTAATTCGTAATAAGTTCACATAAGCCAAAAACCCTCATGTAGAGACGCGATAAATCGCGTCTTGAAATACTGCTATTAGGCTAACAACATGAATACAAATCATCAAATTTGGTCGCTCACATCTGAAGAAGTCTACAAAAACTTAATCACAACTCCCCAAGGATTGAGCGAATCTGAAGCTGATTTACGCCTCAAACAATATGGGTACAACGAACTACCCGAACCGCAAACACGCCCTTTAATACTGCGCTTTATTGACCAACTAACACACTTTATGGCGCTTTTATTATGGGTAGCAGGCACTTTAGCTTTTATTTCCCAAACGCCGGAATTAGGTTGGGCTATCTGGGCAGTAATTTGGATTAATGCCATTTTTAGTTTTTGGCAAGAATTTCAAGCAGAAAAGGCTTTATCTGCATTAAAACAAGTATTACCTAACCAAGTAAAAGCTTATCGTGACAGTACGCTGTGTAACATCCCTGCACGCGAGTTAGTTCCAGGTGATGTAATTCAGTTAGAGGAAGGAGATAAAATCTCTGCTGATGGGCGACTGGTGGAAAGCCAATCCTTGTATGTTGATGTTTCAATTTTAACTGGAGAATCTCTACCTGTTCCTCGGTCTTCTGAACCCGTTGCTACAGAAAATCTGCGTGCTTTGGATGCTTCTAACTTAGTATTTGCTGGTTCCACTGTTGCCGCAGGTAGAGGAATGGCTGTAGTTGATGCTACGGGTACGCATACAGAATTTGGTCAAGTTGCACACCTAACTGCTAACGTTAAGCGCGAACCCAGTACCTTAGAAGTACAAATTTCTAGGGTGGTTCACATCATTACAATTATCGCCATTAGCATGGGCGTGGTTGTGTTTTTACTCACTAATTTATTGGTGGGTATGGGCATTAAGGAAAGCTTCATTTTTGCCATTGGGATTATTGTAGCCTTTGTACCGGAAGGATTGCTACCAACAGTCAGCCTGGCTTTAGCAATTGGCGTGAAGCGAATGGCCAAAGAAAATGCACTGGTACGCCGTCTTTCAGCAGTAGAAACTTTGAGTGCGACAACAGTTATCTGCACTGACAAAACAGGAACTTTAACTAAAAACGAAATGACCGTCCGTAAGCTATGGATTCCTGGTGCAGAGATTAATGTTACAGGTGTAGGTTACGAACCAAAAGGTGAAGTCGAAATTACAAATTTTGAGTGTGAATCCCAAGTCAGATTACTATTAGCAGGTGCAGCACTTTGCTCAAATGCACGGTTAAACCATCCCGCAGGTTCGAGTCAGTGGCAAGTATTAGGAGATCCCACTGAAGCAGCTTTGTTGGTTGTGGCAATTAAAGCTGGTTTTAAATTGGAGGATTTGCAGCAGCAAGCACCGCGATCGCGAGAAGTACCGTTTGATTCTCACCGCCGGATGATGACAGTTTTGCTTACAGGTACTCTAGAATTTGCTCAACCAGCACAAAAGACTGAGAATGCACTACAGATATTTACCAAAGGCGCACCTTTAGATGTGTTGCAACATTCTCAGTTTATTTTACGCGATGGACAACAGCAGGAACTAACAGCAGCACAACGCACAGAGGTAGAGGCGGCAAACGATGAGCTTGCTAGCCTTGGCTATCGGGTTTTAGCTGTGGCGACAAGACAAGGTGGTACAGAATTACGGGAACAAGAAAACACTGCACTAGAACAAGACCTGATATTTATCGGACTTGTAGCCATGATAGATCCACCTCGGCCAGAAGTTGCAGATGCGATCGCTCTTTGTCATCGTGCAGGCATTCAAGTCACAATGATTACAGGTGATTATGGATTGACAGCAGCTGCGATCGCTGAAAAAATTGGTTTGATTAATAGTAAATCCAACGGTAAACCCAGAGTTATTACAGGCGAAAAATTAGGGCATCTTTCTGATGCTCAATTACAACAAATATTACACAGAAATAAATATGGATTAGTATTTGCACGGGTAATGCCGGAACAAAAATTAAGACTTGTGCAAGCGTATAAAAATTTAGGTCATGTGGTTGCCGTTACTGGTGATGGCGTGAATGATGCCCCGGCGTTACGTGCTGCTAATATTGGTATTGCAATGGGTAAAAACGGTACAGATGTTGCCCGTGAAGCCGCAGATATTGTTTTGGTGGATGACAACTTTGCAACTATCGTCACTGCCATTGAGCAAGGAAGGGCAGTTTATCAAAATATCCGCAAGTTCATTACTTATATTTTGGCATCAAACATGGCAGAGTTTCTGCCATTTCTGGCAATGGTATTTTTAAAAGTACCTCCAGCTTTAGTAATTCTGCAAATCTTGGCGATTGACTTAGGAACCGATATGATTCCAGCGCTAGCATTAGGTGCAGAGCGTCCAGAAAAAGGCATAATGACACAACCACCGCGCAAAAAGTCTCAAACCTTACTTGATGTACCCCTGATGCTGCGTGCCTATTGTTTCTTAGGATTACTCGAAGGTTTAGCTGGGATGACAGGCTTTTTCTTAGTTTGGTGGGCAAATGGTTATGGAATTAGTCAATTGCAAGCGGTGAGTTCGAGTATTCTTTCCCAATCAGCAAGCGCCACCACAATGGCAATTTACCATCAGGCTACAACTGTAACTTTAGCGGTAATTGTCGCCTGTCAAGATGGCAACGTTTTTGCTTGTCGTTCCGAAAGAGTTTCAATTTTTAGATTGGGTTTCTTTACAAACCGATTAATTTGGTTGGGAATTGCGGTTGAGTGGGCGTTGATTTTGTCGATTATTTACTCTCCAACGTTGCAGAAAATCTTTGCAACTGCGGCTTTACAGCCTTCTCAGTTGTTGCTGTTGCTGATTTGTCCACCGTTGATTTTGATAGCAGATGAATTACGCAAGCGAATTGTGCGACAGACACCGAAGGTTGTTTTTGAGCATCCTATCCAAAATATGCAACGCCAGTAAGGAAGCAACGGGAGTAAAAAATTATGCAATTGGGAAGCGATCGCGCCTATGATATTTTACGTACCCAGCATCAACCTTTAGATGCCATATTTGCGCCTAAAAGCATTGCTGTAATTGGTGCTAGCGAACGTGAAAATAGTGTGGGTAGAACTGTCCTCTGGAATCTCATCAGCCATCCATTTGGAGGTACAGTATTTCCAGTCAATCCCAAACGTCATAGCGTTCTTGGTATCAAAGCTTATCCAAATATTGCGGCTGTGCCAGAACCAGTAGATTTAGTAATTATAGCCACGCCTGCGCTGACAGTTCCTAGTGTAATTGGCGAATGTGTCGATGCCGGAGTAAAGGGGGCGATCGTTCTTTCTGCTGGGTTTAAGGAAATTGGCACTGTCGGGGCAGAATTAGAACAGCAAGTACTCCAGCAAGTGCGCCGAGGCAAAATACGGCTAATTGGCCCCAACTGCTTAGGTGTAATGAATCCCCATACTGGGTTAAATGCCACCTTTGCTAGCAGTATGGCTTTGCCTGGTAAGGTTGGTTTTATCAGCCAAAGTGGGGCATTGTGTACAGCAATTTTGGACTGGAGTTTTCACGAGAATGTCGGCTTTAGTGCGTTTATCTCCATTGGTTCGATGCTTGATGTGGGTTGGGGTGATTTGATTGACTATCTCAGTGATGACCCGCATACAGAAAGCATAGTTATTTACATGGAATCGATTGGAAATGCGCGATCGTTTCTGTCTGCTGCACGAGAGGTTGCCCTAACTAAACCAATTATTGTCATTAAAGCTGGACGGACAGCCGCAGCAGCCAAAGCCGCAGCTTCCCACACAGGTGCATTGGCAGGTAGTGATGCCGTGTTTGATGCCGCATTTCGACGGAGTGGAGTTTTACGGGTTAAAAGTATCTCTGACTTGTTCCATCTGGCAGAGGTATTAGCAAAGCAACCACGTCCCAAAGGGCCAAAACTGACAATTATTACCAATGCAGGTGGGCCCGGAGTCTTGGCGACTGATGCTTTAATTACCGATGGAGGTGAACTTGCAGAATTATCAAAAGAAACTTATGAGGCACTAAACCAGTTATTACCGCCACAATGGAGTCACAACAACCCCATTGACATACTCGGTGATGCTGACCCCATCCGCTATGCCAAAGCCTTGGAAATTGCTGCTAAAGACCCAAATAGCGATGGATTGTTGGCGATTCTCACACCGCAAGCAATGACTGACCCGACACAAACAGCGTATCAACTAAAACCATTAGCTCAAATCGGCAAACCCATACTAGCAAGTTGGATGGGAGATGTAGATGTGGAAGCAGGTGCAGAAATTCTTAACCAAGCATTAATTCCGACATTCGCCTTTCCAGATATGGCTGCCAATGTATTCTACTATATGTGGCGTTATAGTTATAACTTACGTGCTTTATATGAAACTCCTGCGCTTCCTGATAATATAGACACTTGCGATCGCACAATTGCAGAGACGATTATTCAAAAAGCTCGACAAGCTGGCAGAACTTTACTGACTGAAGTCGAATCAAAGCAAGTTCTTGCTGCTTACGGTATTCCGACAGTAGCAACGCAAGTAGCAACCAATGCAGAAGAGGCAGTTCTGCTAGCAGAGGAAATTGGTTATCCTGTAGTTTTAAAAGTATTTTCTCAAACCATCACCCATAAGACAGATGTAGATGGTGTGCATTTGAATTTACACAATGCTGATGCAGTGCGTGAGGCGTATAATGCGATCGCATCATCTGTAACTGCCAAAGTTGGCGCAAATTCTTTTGCTGGTGTCACTGTCCAGCCAATGATAGATTTGAGAAACAGCTATGAATTGATTCTCGGTAGTAGCATTGACGCTCAATTTGGCCCAGTTTTACTATTTGGCACAGGTGGACAGTTAGTAGAAGTGTTTCAAGATAGAGCCTTGGGACTTCCGCCATTAAATACTACCTTGGCACGGCGGATGATGGAACAAACCCGGATTTACAAAGCACTACAGGGAGTTAGAGGTAGAAAAGCAGTTAATTTAGAAGCTTTAGAACAGCTTTTGGTACGCTTTAGCCAGCTTGTAGTTGAACAACGACTAATTAAAGAAATTGATATTAATCCGCTTTTGGTAAAGGCGCAAGAAATCACCCAAAATTCTTTAGTTGCACTTGATGCGCGGATTGTTCTTCATGATTTGGATATCACTGAAGCACAGTTACCAAAACTAGCAATTCGTCCTTATCCTACACAATATGTTTCGTCTTGGATAATGCGGAATGGCTTGGAAGTAACAATTCGTCCCATTCGCCCAGAAGACGAACCTTTAATGATTAAGTTACATAAAACATTATCTGAAGAAAGCGTTTATTTCCGTTACTTCCACTTGATTAAACTCAGTCAACGCATTGCCCACGAACGACTCACACGATTGTGTTTCATTGATTATGACAGGGAAATGGCGCTGGTAGCAGACTATCAAAATCCAGAAACTCAAGAACATGAACTTTTAGCCATTGGTAGGTTAAGTAAATTGCACGGTACAAATGAAGCTGAGTTTGCAATATTAGTTAGCGATCGCTACCAATGTCAAGGTTTAGGAACCGAATTACTCAAGAGGTTGCTGCAAGTAGGGCGTGATGAACATTTAACGCTAATTAGTGCCGAAATCCTAGCTGAAAATTTGGCGATGCAAAGAGTCTGCGAAAAATTAGGCTTTCGTATTCATCGCACTGCTGAGACTTCAGTTGTAAGAGCAGAAATTATAACTTAACTTGAAGCATAACAAATTCTGTTGGCGTTCGTTGCCATGACTTTTTATTATAAGTAAAGTTGCCATATAATCAGTAATTACACGACCATAGAGAACAAATCGTTGAGAACGGACTTGTGTTCTGAACAAACGGACTTGTGTTCTGGACGAATGGACTTGTGTTCTGGACGAACGGACTTGTGTTCTGGACGAACGGACTTGTGTTCTGAACGAACGGACTTGTGTTCTGAACGAATGAACTTGTGTTCTGAACGAATAGACTTGTGTTCTGAACGAATAGACTTGTATTGTGAACGAATAGACTTGTATTGTGAACCAAAACTATCAAGCAATGGTGGGCGAAACCGTGACAGTAGCGATCGCTCTTTTTGAACAATCTCCTACCCCCGCTTGTAAAGATGCGATTCGGCAGCATCTTCTTGTTGATATAACCTCACAACTTCCTCAAATTGTTGATCTATAACGATATCAGCTCAGATAAAACTTTAGCAGGCATCTTGCGATCGCACATTGTATTTAAAATACGAGCATGGACTCTCACACAGTCAATAAAAAAAATCCCCTAAAAGAGCATCCGAGTGGTGATAAACGCTTCAAAATACTTGATGCAACCATGAAGCGCCATCAATATCAGCAGGATGCACTGATAGAAGTCTTACATAAAGCCCAAGAACTTTTCGGTTATTTAGAAAATGACCTGTTACACTACATCGCCCAAAGCTTGAAACTACCACCCAGTCGTGTTTATGGCGTAGCAACTTTTTATCACCTTTTCTCTCTCGCACCAAAAGGCGCACATACCTGTGTTGTGTGTACGGGTACAGCTTGTTACGTCAAAGGTGCAGCAAATTTACTTGCAACTGTAGAAAAATGCGCCAAAATTCATGCTAGTGAAACAACACCAGATAGTGAACTTTCACTCTTAACAGCAAGATGTTTGGGTGCTTGTGGGATTGCGCCTGCGGTTGTTTTTGATGGTACTGTTTGCGGACACCAAACACCAGAGTTAGTTACTGAGCAAATAGAAGGATGGCTCAAACATGGATCTAGCTGAACTACAAGAAATAGCTCACAAGGAACGCGCCAACTCTAAGCCTATTCGCGTTCGGTGCTGTATGGCGGCTGGTTGTCTGTCGTCTGGTGCTGTCGCCGTTAAAGAAAGTTTGGAAAAGTTAACAACAGAAGCAAGACTGACAGATAAAGTAGAAATTCGCAGTGTGGGTTGCATGGGTTTGTGTTGCCAAGCCCCCTTGGTGCAAGTTGACCACTTAGAGATTCAAGGCTTTACACCCTTACTATACGAAAAAGTGACCCCTGAAATTGCTTCCTCAATTGTGGCTGAATTGCAAGGTGATGAAATAAAGGTACAAAAAGGAGATTTGAATCAACCATTTTTTACCAAACAATTACCTATTGTTCTAGAAAATAGTGGCAAAATTGACCCAGAACGTATAGAGTCTTACATTGCTGCTGACGGCTATCAAGCACTTTATCAGGTACTCCGAGAGATGGCACCTGCTGAAGTTGTGGATGATATTACCCGCAGTGGGTTACGGGGAAGAGGTGGTGCTGGTTATCCTACGGGGGTGAAATGGGCAACTGTCGCCAAAGCCAAAGGAGAACGCAAATTTGTCATCTGCAATGCTGACGAGGGCGATCCTGGTGCATTTATGGATCGGAGTGTTTTGGAGAGCGATCCCCATCGCGTTTTGGAAGGAATGGCGATCGCAGCATACTCTGTGGGTGCAAGTCAAGGTTACATTTATATTCGCGCTGAATACCCCATTGCGATCAACCGTCTGCAAATTGCCATTCGCCAAGCCCAACGCCTCGGTTTATTAGGAAGTAATATTTTTGACTCACCTTTTGATTTTAAGATTGATATTCGCATTGGTGCGGGTGCTTATGTTTGTGGTGAAGAAACCGCTTTAATGGCATCAATTGAAGGTAAACGCGGTACACCTCGCCCCCGTCCGCCTTATCCGGCGGAAAGTGGTTTGTGGGGATTTCCAACTTTAATTAACAACGTTGAAACATACGCTAACGTCCCTTGGATTATTCGCAAGGGTGCAGATGTATTCGCCAGCATTGGTACAGAAAAAAGTAAAGGTACAAAAGTTTTTGCCTTAGCTGGGAAAATTCAAAATACAGGAATCATAGAAGTGCCAATGGGAACAACTCTGCGGCAAATTGTCGAAGAAATGGGTGGTGGTGTACCAGATGGCGGTACAGCCAAAGCCGTGCAAACAGGCGGCCCCTCTGGGGGATGCATTCCCGCTTCAGCTTTTGATACTCCTGTAGATTACGAATCTCTGAGTCAACTAGGTTCGATTATGGGTTCCGGTGGGATGATTGTCATGGACGAAACTACCAATATGGTAGATGTCGCCCGTTTCTTTATGGAATTCTGCATGGATGAGTCTTGCGGTAAGTGCATCCCCTGTCGTGTCGGAACGGTGCAACTGTATCAATTATTAACCAAAATTCACGAAGGCAAAGCATCCCTTACTGACTTGGAACTGTTAGAAGAACTTTGCGATATGGTGAAGCATACTAGTTTGTGCGGCTTAGGTCAGTCAGCGCCGAATCCGGTATTTAGTACCTTGCGGTATTTTCGGGATGAGTATTTAACGTTAATTAAGTAAAAGCTCTATTTCCGATCAAAAGTGAGCAAATGTTTACCAAAATTTTCTTGAGCATTGGGGTATTGCTAGCGATCGCTTTCCTGATTCTAGTCATTTTACGAATTAGGAACGAACAAGAAGTTAATAGAATTTGGCGATTGTGCTTCGCACACGCTACGCGATCGCTCCAAGGAGTCCCAACAGAAAATCGTTTTACTAAAGATATGGTTATGGCATTACCTGTGCCCGTACAACGCTATTTTTTGCATAGCATTGCACTCCAGACTCCTCTTGCTTCCTCTGTCAGCTTGAAAATGAGCGGCAGTTTTAGGATGGCGCAGGATAAACCGTGGATACCGATGCAAGCTACAGAAATTCTCTCAACAAAAGGATTTGTCTGGAAAGCAAGGATTGGTAGTGGTTTGTTCCAAATGAGCGGTAGCGATCGCTATATCAACAAGTCTGGTCGAATGCGGTTCTCTCTTTGGGGACTGGTTCCCCTCGTCAATGCCCACAATCCTGATATTACTCGCTCCAGTATTGGACGATTCGCGGGAGAATTTTTCTGGCTACCTTCTGCTTTACTACCTCAGCGCGGCGTAAGTTGGAAAGCAATAGATGACAAGACTATCCAAGCTAGTCTAAAAGTTGATGATGAACCTGTAACGCTGACACTGTTTATAGATGCTAACGGCAAACTACTAAAGCTTTCTCTCCCACGTTGGGGAGATCAAACAGAAGATAGTAGCTATACTTACATTCCATTTGGCGGAGAATACCAGGAAGAAAAGATATTTGGAGGATTTACAATTCCTTCCCAGATGAGTGCAGGCTGGTGGCTTGGGACAGCGCGTTATTCAGAGTTCTTTCGAGCAAAGATTGAGCAGGCTGAGTTTCGTTGATAATTCGTAATGTTTTTATCGGGATTCTCGCTTGATTGTAATCATTAAAATGCTAATTAAAGCATTAAGCCAGATTTTTAATAAGTGCTTGTACTAAATAAAATCATTTTATTATGAATATTTTCCAATATTTATGGAAATTAAAATTATGAAGCAATTTACACAGATATTAAATCTAAAAAAACAATCTAAGATACCGCCTAGTAAATCTATAGAGATATCAGATCATCTGATAGATATAGCTTACAATGATATAGAAACTGTATTGAAAACCCTTAATACCACTCTAGAAGGATTAAGCGATATTCAGTCTTCTGACAGGTTACAAAAATACGGTTTGAATGAAGTTGCCCGTGAAAAGCCTCCTAAGTGGTATATCCAGTTATTTAAGACTTTTCAAAATCCTTTAGCTATCTTATTAATAGCATTAGCCATCCTGTCAATTTTCACCAATGACATCAAAGCCGCCGTGATTATTTTAGTCATGGTTTTATTCAGCGTCATTTTACGCTTTTCTCAAGAGTTTCGCTCTACCCTTGCTGCCGAAAAACTCCGAGAAATGGTGAGAACTACATGCACGGTTAGTCGAAAAGATCAGCGCAAAGACATTCCATCCGAAGTTTTGAGAGTATATGGAATTACACTCCATCCCCATGAAGCCGAAAAGCAAGAAATTCCTATCAAGTTTATTGTGCCGGGAGATGTTATTTATCTAGCCGCTGGAGACATGATTCCAGCAGATGTCAGGATAATTTTCGCCAAAGATTTATTTGTTAGTCAGGGAGCATTAACTGGCGAATCATTACCAGTCGAAAAACAATCAATTCTAAGCAACAATACAACCAGAATTAAAAACCCACTAGAATTAGCAAATCTCTGTTTTATGGGAACTAATGTTGTTAGTGGTTCTGGTACAGCAGTAGTCGTAGAGACAGGAGGCAATACTTATCTCGGTTCTTTGGCAAAAACCGTGGTTGGTCAAAAAACCATGACGAGTTTTGACAAAGGTGTGAATGGTGTTAGCTTCCTACTACTACGCTTCATGCTAGTTATGGCGCCACTGGTATTTTTGATTAATGGTTTGCTCAAAGGTAATTGGACTGAGGCTTTCTTTTTTGCACTCTCGGTAGCTGTGGGTTTAACTCCGGAAATGTTACCGATGATTGTCACTGCCAATTTAGGCAGAGGGGCGCTAGCAATGTCAGAAAAAAAGGTAATTGTCAAAAATATTGATGCCATCCAAAACTTTGGGGCAATGGATATTCTATGTACTGACAAAACTGGCACACTCACCCAAGATAAAATCATTTTAAAGATGCATTTAGATGTTTATGGTGAAGAAAGTGATGAAGTTCTAGAGTATGCATATCTTAATAGCTATTATCAGACAGGATTAAAAAATTTACTAGACGTAGCTGTGCTTGAACATCTCGAAGTGCATGAATCTTTGAAAATTGAAAATATTTATAAAAAGATTGACGAAATTCCCTTTGATTTCATGCGCCGACGGATGTCGGTTGTCGTGGAAGAAGACAATCATCACCATATCCTGATTAGCAAAGGCGCAGTCGAAGAAATTCTTCAGGTCAGTACATACATCGAATCTAAAGGAGAAATTTTGCCTTTGGATGAATCATTTCAAACACAAGTGACCCAATTAATTCAAGAATTAAATGAAGATGGCTTCCGCGTGATTGCTGTTGCTTATAAAGAAATGCCTCCTCATCAAGTCAATTATTCTATTGCCGATGAGAGTAACTTGATTCTCATCGGATATATTGCTTTTCTTGACCCACCTAAAGAATCTGCTAGGCAGGCAATTACTGTCCTGAATCGTAATGGTGTACAGGTGAAAGTGTTAACCGGAGATAATGAAATCATTGCCCGCAAAATCTGTAAGGATGTGGGTTTATATGTTCACCATATCTTGTTAGGTAGCGAAATTGAAACATTATCCGAGCAAGAATTAGCAGATTTGGTTGAAACCACAACCATTTTTGCTAAACTCTCTCCCATACAAAAAGCTAAGATTATTCAAGTGCTACGCCGCCGGGGTCATATTGTTGGCTTTATGGGCGACGGTATTAATGATGCCGCAGCTTTACGCGAGTCTGATGTTGGTATTTCTGTTGATACTGCCGTGGACATTGCTAAAGAATCGGCGGATATTATTCTGTTAGAAAAAAGCTTGTTGGTTCTAGAATCAGGGTTAACCGAAGGGCGTAAAACCTTCGCCAACATTGTCAAATATATCAAAATGGGTACTAGCTCCAATTTTGGCAATATGTTTAGTATGTTAGGTGCAAGTGCCTTGCTGCCATTTTTGCCCATGCAACCAGTACAAATTTTAGTGAATAATTTGCTTTACGATTTTTCCCAAACAGGAATTCCTTTTGATAATGTCGATCCCGAATATCTAGCAAAACCACGTAAATGGCAGATTCATGATATTCAAAAGTTTATGCTATTTATTGGCCCCATTAGTTCGATTTTTGACTATACAACCTATGCTGTAATGTGGTTTATTTTTGGAGCTAATACTGTAAGTCAGCAAGCATTATTTCAAACTGGTTGGTTTGTAGAAAGCCTGATGACTCAAACTTTGATTGTTCATATTATTCGGACTGCTAAAATCCCATTGATTCAAAGCTGGCCAGCTTTGCCAACATTGTTAGTAACTATGACTATTATGGCAGTGGGTCTTTATCTTCCTTTTTCACCCATTGGCTCAAGTTTAGGGTTTGTAACCTTGCCATCAAATTACTTCCTTTGGCTAGTGTTAATTCTGTCGAGTTATTGTGTGTTGACGCAGTTTGTGAAGACTTGGTTTATTAAGAAATATGGCTATAACTAATACCAATTTGAGAAAAGAATGGGACAGATAGATTGGGTAGGGGCGCAAAGCTTTGCGCCCCTACAGATTTTTGATGTGTTGCAAAGATTTTTTCAATTGGTATAAGCAGAATATTATGAATCAAAAAAGGGATGAATATCTTATCCATCCCTCAAGTAACTTTTATGATTTTGCACGGAAATTAGCTAGCCTCCCCTTGTATTGAAGTAGTTTCCATATCCTTTGTGTGTTCTTCAGCAAGTTCAGCCTTTGCTTCAGCAATAATATCCTCAAAGGTTTCACCAACTTCTGCGATTACTCCTTTGCCCTTTTCATAGAGGACAATTCCACCTTTGACAGTTGCCTTGGTTAAAGACTTACCAAAACCTCCCACGGCTGGAATGAGCACAGGTAGAAGAACTATTGCAGCAATGCCAGGAACACCAAGCCCTTCAACTACTTGTTCAAATTCTGGTACTATTTTCAGTGACATAGGATTTTTACCCCCTAGTTTCCTACATCTTTATCATATCTTATTCAAGTGAAATAAATAGCAAAAATCAGAAAATATATTATCATTTTTTGTCATTTTCTATATAAATAAATATCGATTTTATTCTCTATTGACATAGAGTGATAATCCAATTATTGCCATGCTTATGAGTTGAGATTTATCAGAAATTTCTAAATATTTTTTGTATAAAAAATAGACTAAATACATACTATTGTTATAGTTGCTTCAACCAAAATAACCATTTACATATTGCTGGGTAACATGATTCTTTGGTTGTTGGAAAATTACAGGAGAGTGGTCATATTCCACTAGTTCTCCAGTCGTGCTTCCTTCTTGCATTTCCAGGTTGAAGAATGCTGTCATCTGCGAAAGTCGTGCTGCCTGCTGCATATTATGGGTGACAATTATAATTGTGGTGTGTTCCTTGAGCTGCTTCATCAACTCTTCAATCTGACTGGCAGTAATGGGATCGAGAGCAGAACAGGGTTCATCCATCAGTATTACCTCCGGTTGTATAGCTAGCGATCGCGCAATACACAACCTTTGCTGTTGTCCACCTGAGAGCTTCAAAGCGTTTTGTTTTAACTTATCTTTCACTTCATCCCAAAGAGCGGCTTGACGTAATGACCGCTCTACCAATTCATCTAAATCTCCTCGTAATCCATGAATACGAGGAGCAAAAGCAACGTTGTCATAAATGGATTTGGGAAAGGGATTCGGCTTTTGGAAGACCATGCCAATGTGTCGGCGAAGTAACAGTGCATCTTCTTGAGGATGATAAACATTACGACTTTTAAAGAGGATTTGACCATCTAGGCGAGTCTCAGGAATCATGTCATTTAAACGATTAAAACAACGAAGCAAGGTACTTTTTCCACAGCCAGAAGGGCCAATAAACGCCGTAATCTGGTTTTTGTAGATGGGGAGGTCAATATTACGTAAAGCTAAGGACTTTCCATAATAAAAACCCCTAACTTGTGCGTGCAAGATTGTTTGTGGATCAACATTAGAGGCAGTTGTAGATGTTGGAGAATTAATCATCTTCTACATATACCTTTGTGTAGAAAAATTCATGAAAGTTGGGGATTTATATAATAGATTGACCGAATAATTCGTAATTCGTAATTCGTAATTCGTAATTTTTACCCCACGACTCAAGTCGTGGGCTTGAAAAACTGACTTTTCACGGGATCTGGAAAACCTCTCTCCTCGCAGGAGAGAGGCTTTGAATTCTCTCTCTTCCCTTGTAAGGAAGGGGGCTGGGGGGTTAGGTTTCACGTTAGCTTTTCCACATGACGTGAAAAGTCAGCTTGAAAAAAAGGAATAATGTTTTTTATCTCCATCAATAAATTGAGGGGCTATGACCTTCGTTACGAATTACGAATTACGAATTATTTTGACGATTCAACCGCTTTTCTAGCTCTATAGCCCAGAAAACTACGCTACTTAGAGCCAAACTGAGGACTAAATCTCTAGTTGATAGGGTGACTGTTGTAAAAAGCCTTTGTAACCAAGGTACATAAATGACCAGCAATTGTAATCCCAGAGTGAGGGTAACTGCTGCCAATAGTGGCTTATTAGAAAGCAGACCAATGCGAAACAGCGAATCTCGCTCAGAGCGAATGGCTAAGGCATTGCCCATTTGTGAGAGGGTGAGGACGGTAAACACCATTGTTTGCCAGCCTGGGTGGTGGATGCGCCAATAACAGTAACCCGTACCAAGAGATACAAAACCCATGAGTAAACCTACCCAAATAATGTCCCGACCCATTCCGCGGCCAAAGATATTCTCGTTGGGGTTGTAGGGCGATCGCTTCATGATGCCCCGTTCTGCTGGTTCTAGGCTCAATGCCAGGGCTGGTAAACCATCGGTAGTTAGATTAATCCAGAGAATCTGGAGTGGTAATAATGGCAATGGCATACCGAAAAAAGGAGCTAGCAGCATTACCCACAGTTCTCCAGAATTGCTACTTAAGAGGTATTTGATGAACTTGCGGATGTTGTCATAAATTACCCGTCCTTCTTTGACGGCAGCAACGATGGTAGCGAAGTTGTCATCTAGCAGCACCATATCGGCTGCCTCTTTAGCAATGTCAGTACCCCTAATGCCCATAGCTATACCAATGTCAGCCGCCTTTAGGGCAGGCGCATCATTCACGCCATCGCCAGTCATGGCGACAATCTGCCCCTGCTTTTGTAGAGCTTGCACGATGTCAAATTTTTGCTGTGGTGAAACCCTGGCATAAACTGACACCTTTTCAAGTTGCTGTTCTAATTCCGCAGGAGACAAACGAGCCAAATCTTCACCAGTTAAAATCTGGTGGTCAATAGCAATACCTAGCTCACGAGCAATGTGCTGTGATGTCAAGGGATGGTCGCCAGTAATCATCACCGGACGGATACCAGCCGTTTTACAAGTTAATACAGCTTCCCGCGCTTGGGGTCGCGCTGGATCGTTCATCCCTACTAAACCGATGAAAGTCAGGTCTTGCTCTGAGTTGCCAGAGGATGCGTCAAATCGAAATGCAACACCCAAAACACGTAGACCATTGTTGATTAACTGGTTGTAGGTTGCAGAAATTCGTTTGTGCCACTTCTTGTTCAGAGGCTCAGTCCGCCCATTTACCCAAACATGAGAAGAAATATCTAGCAGTCTATCTACTGCACCCTTAGTAAAAGCAAGGTCGGGAGATTTTCCATTGCCTTGGTTCCAGTGCCAAACTGTCTCTAGCGCTAGGGGGATTTGGGATAACTCTACAGAGAATTGGTGTACTGTAGTCATTCGTTGCCGCTCAGAGTCGTAGGGAATCTCAGCTACACGGGGGAGAGTCTGTTCTAATTCAGTTTTCCAAAGTCCTTGACGAGCGGCGGCGGCTACTAAAGCACCCTCCGTAGGGTCTCCCACGACATGGAAGGAGTGCGGCTCATTTGTGTCTGCCTCTAAGCGGGCATCATTGCATAGAGTACTGGCAGCTAATAGTAAAGACAGGGCAGGCGGCTGACTGAGTAGAGAAGGTCTTTCTTCAGATGGTGTGTAAGAACGTAGGGATGCAGTTAGATCTAATCTAGACCCAGCTACATCCAACACTGTGACAGTCATGCGATTCTCAGTTAGGGTGCCGGTCTTACCGGAGCAAATCACCGTCACCGATCCCAAGGTTTCGACAGCTGGTAATTTGCGGATCAGTGCCCGTCGTTTGAGTAACTGCTGTGCGCCTAAAGCCAAAGCAATAGTTACTACTGCTGGTAATCCTTCGGGTAAAGCTGCCACAACTAGGGTAATTGCGGTCAAGAACATCAACTTGATATCCTCTCCCCTGAGCAGTCCCAAAACAAAGATGACAGCCACAAGGACTAAAGATGCGATCGCCAAAATCTTTCCTAGCTGATCTAGTCGTCGTTGTAGTGGGGTTGGTTCTGGCTCCACCGTTTGGATCATGGCGGCGACGCGGCCAAACTCGGTTTTCATCCCGGTTTCGGTAACTACAGCCAGAGCTTGCCCATAGGTGATGTCCGTTCCCATATAAACCATGTTCTGCCTAGCCCTAAGAGGCAAATCATCTCTAGGCAGTGCTTTTGGGTCTTTATCTACCGACTCTGATTCACCGGTGAGGGCTGCTTCCTGTGTCCGTAGGTGGAAGCTATTTAGCAAGCGGCAGTCTGCTGGTACTAAATCCCCAGCCTCCAGTTCCACAATATCCCCTGGTACAAGTTGACGAGCGGAGATTTCTGCTACACACCCACTGCGACGGACTTTGACTGTGGGCACTGATAGCTTTTTGAGAGTGGCGATCGCTTTTTGTGCCCGGTACTCTTGGGTGAATCCCAACAAAGCAATTAACACAACAATTGCAACGATCCCGATTGCATCTTTGTAGTCTCCCAAGATCCCCGAGACAATAGCAGCAAAAATCAGAATTATTACTAAAGTTTCAGTCAATTGTTCCCACAGGATCGCCCAAGGTTTTTTGATATCCTGTTCAGCCAATTCATTGTAACCATGTAATCTCAGATGATGATTTGCCTGTTCTTGGCTGAGACCTTCTGACATATTGCTGCCTAGTTGTTGCAGCACTTCTGGAGAATTCAATTGATACCAATTGCTCATAAAATACCTCTTGGGATTGAGGTAATAATTTAGTTTAAATGCTTAGTATTTGGCAAACATGTATGGTCGCAATCCCAGCAAATGTTTTGAATTGCGTTGCCCCTTAAATTGCTGGATTTTATAGCTATGATTGTTACAAAGCTAATTAACTTTAATTTTGTTAACCGACGGTAATACCAACAAAATTACCACAAACTTTTTTGTAAAATCACTAGCTTCATGATTTGTGATCTTCACAAGTTCCTCAAAGTATTTATCTATAAATTAAGGCACACGGCATTCTAGAAGCGAAAAGCTAATTCTGATTGAGGCTAGAGGCAATGTCAGTCAAAACTTTAACAATCAACGACAAACTTATTAGTGCCCGTGAGGAGGAAACCATTCTGCAAGCAGCGCAGGATGCAGGGATTCACATTCCGACTTTGTGTCATTTAGAAGGAGTTGGAGATGTTGGCGCTTGTCGGCTTTGTTTGATAGAAATTGCTGGTAGTAATAAATTGCAACCTGCTTGTGTGACGAAAGTTACTGAAGGTATGGAAGTGCAAACAAATAGCGATCGCCTACAAAAATATCGTCGCACAATTGTAGAAATGCTATTTGCTGAAGGCAATCACATTTGCTCGGTATGCGTTGCTAATGGTAATTGCGAATTGCAAGATTTAGCAATTGAAATGGGTATGGATCATGTGCGGTTGGATTATCAATATCCTAATCGCAAAGTTGATGTTTCTCACGATCGCTTTGGCATTGACCATAACCGTTGTGTTCTTTGCACTCGCTGTGTGCGTGTTTGTGACGAAATCGAAGGAGCGCACACTTGGGATATGGCGGGTAGAGGGACAAATTCCCATGTCATCACGGATTTAAATCAACCTTGGGGAACCTCAGATACTTGTACTTCCTGCGGCAAATGCGTCAATGCTTGCCCTACAGGTGCGCTTTTTGACAAAGGTTCCAGCGTCGGTGAAATGAAACACGATCGCGCCAAACTTGATTTTTTGGTTACAGCAAGGGAGAAACACCAATGGCTTGTTTAGCTGGCGATCGGAAATTAGCACAAGGAGGTAAAACTAATGTTACGCCGCATTTTAAAAATCTTTTGGTGGCTTTTATTGCTGGGAATATTAACAATATATATATACCTGGGTTTAGCAAGCTTTACATCTCAACAGGTGATTGCTGCTGTTATTCAATTAGAAGAAGCACCAGGAGAAATAGTTTATCGCTCACAGCAAAAATTGAATGATAATTTAGGAAATTATTGGCAAGTTGTTCTGTTTAAGCGAATTGATTCAAATAGCAAGAAAACATCTTCAATAAATCTCCGATTAGTGGGATTTCCTGGTTCTCAGGAACTTCGCCATCCCTTACCATTAAAAATTACTACTGATACAGGTAAAGTATTGACCGCTCCAGATATTTTTATAGATGAAGCCCCAGCACCAACCATCGGTCAGTATGAGTTCAAAGACGTTTTAACTCAATTACCAACTCAAGAATTGTTGATTGGTATACCTGTAGGTAAACAACAGTTGATTAATATTTCAATTCCAGAATACGTAGTACAGGAATGGCAAGAAATTGCACTCAAATCCTAATGTTAATATCAAAATTTATAAAAATAAAATGACCAAAAATGAAAAGGGTACAGAGCAACTAAATTGATTTATGGGTGTCTTTAATTTTTAATTTTTAATTTTGAATTTTGAATTTGGAGCGAAGCGACGTGACTCGTTTAAAATTAGCAACGGTTTGGCTAGGTGGCTGTTCTGGCTGTCACATGTCTTTTCTCGATTTGGATGAATGGCTGATTGATTTAGCACAACAAGTAGATTTAGTTTTTAGTCCTTTTGCTGATGTTAAAGAATACCCCCAAGGAGTGGATGTGGTGTTAGTTGAGGGTGCAGTTGCCAATGATGAACACCTAGAAATGATTCAGATTGTAAGAGAGCGATCGCAAATTCTTGTATCTTTTGGCGATTGTGCTGTCACAGGTAATGTTACTGCTTTACGCAATCCTCTAGGTAGTGCTGAAAGAGTTCTTCAACGTTGTTATATCGAAGCAGTTGATATTCACGCCACAATTCCCCATGAACCCGGTATTGTACCAACTTTATTAGATAAAGTCATACCAGTGCATACAGTAGTACCAGTTGATATTTATTTACCAGGCTGTCCACCTAATGCAACTCGGATTAAAGCAGTATTAGAACCACTGTTAAGAGGAGAAAAACCGCTGCTACAAGGACGTGAATTTATCAAGTTTGGTTAACTTCACAAGTTACTCAGATTCTTTATCTAAGGTAAAGGGGACTGGCGAATAGCGTCCATCTCCCCAGTCCCCAATCCACAACCCCCAAATTATGCTTATGGCAGTTAATTATCGGGAAAGAATCATTGCTCTTTGGACAGTATTTTTATTAGGAACACTGTTTCATACGCAACTAGGTTTAATGCCGCTTTTTCACGGCTTATCTGTTGTCGAATCTCAAAAAGCTAGAAATATTAATGATATTTCTGCAATTATGTGGTTGATGTTGGGCTTTTTTGCGATCCCAATGGTAGGAATAATTGCCAGTGCTTTTACTGATTTAAAGCGTTATCGAATGATTCATTTTGGTGTAACCATCTTTTACACCATCATGAACCTATTACATTTAATTTTAGATTTATTTGTCCAGCCAATTCTCTGGTATCAAATAGCCTTAATGGCCTTTTTATTCCTTGTAGGTTTATTACTAAATATTGCTGCTTTTAAATGGATGCGATTGCATGATACAGCAAGGCAATCACCAAAAAATCTAGAGCGATCGCATTTTTAGCAATGATTAAAATATCAGTTATTAACCTACACGCTAAATTGATGAAAATAATTTCTCAAACAGAATTCTGACTCCTGAATTCTTCTTCAATCCGATTACTCAAATCTCAAATTATTCCACATTGTGTAGTGTCAGCATTATGAAAAATTTGGAGAACATTATGTTGAAAGCATCTGACGTTATGACTAAAGATGTTGCTACAATTCGCAGTTCAGCAACAGTGGCTGAAGCAGTTAGTCTTTTAAAGGCAAGAGATTGGAAAGCGCTGATTGTAGATCGTCGCCATGAACAGGATGCCTACGGCATTATTACCGAAAGCGATATTGTATATAAAGTGATTGCTTATGGTAAAGATCCATGTAGAGTACGTGTTTATGAAGTGATGACTAAGCCTTGTATCGTTGTCAATCCTGACCTTGGCTTAGAATACGTAGCACGATTATTTGCTGACCATAATTTACAGAGAGCGCCTGTTATTCAGGGTGAATTAATCGGTATCATTTCTCTAGCTGACATTTTAGCTAATAGTAACTTTCTTGAATTACCCCACAGTATTCTGCTAGAACAACAACTTCAAGATGAAATTAAAAAAGCTCGTGCTGTTTGCGCTCAAAAAGGCATCCGTTCAGAAGAATGTGCCGCGGCTTGGGATGTCATCGAGGAATTACAAGCTGAAATAGCGCATCAACGAGCAGAGAAAGTCGTCAAAACAGCTTTTGAAGAATACTGCGATGAATATCCAGAAGCCAAAAGTATTTATAACACTTGGTGTAGTGGGTAAGCTCGACAATATATTAAGTTTCTTACTTAGAGCAGGAGCAATTCGAGGAAAATATACAACTATGATGAACGATTTAATCAATTCAAAAAATTCAAAAAAATCATCTGAAAAATTGGGAAGTTTCCAGTTAATAGATGGCAAAGTTGGTGAAATATCTTTAGTTAATGGAAGACTATATGTTAGTTTTCAGACTGATGATGAAAAAGATTTGACGCTTGTGTTTAGAGATGTCGCTGGAGTTGAGATGTTCAATATTCAGAATGCCGAACTGAGTAAATGGACAGTTAGCTTAAATGATCCTTTCATCGAACGAGCTAAGAAGCTATCAGAAAAGCATACTGAAAAGCTTGTGTGCTATGCTTTTTGGTCGCCTTGGCTAGAAGAACCACTAATGCGTATTTTAGCTAGCGATTTTGAGATTAAAACCCAATAAGTAGAAGCCAGGAAGCAAAAGTTAAAAGCTGATTTTACTAGTTAGCATTTTACGTTTAATTCTGTCCAACTATCTATTATATCGGTTCCCATTCAGAACGAGTGTACTTGATTTAAACCTATCTTAGAGGATGTTTGAAAAGTCCTCTTGTCGGTATCAAAAGTTTTAGATCCCTCTAAATCTTCCGATAAATTGGGAGACTTTGATTCCGGTTCCCCCCTTTTTTTAAGGGGGGTTAGGGGGGATCTAAAAGTGCCTAAAATCACAGCGAACTACTTTTAAAACAACCTCTCAGCTAGGCAGCAAAATCATTATGAAAAAAGTAATCATTGATCCAGTTACCCGCATTGAAGGACATGCCAAAATTAGTATTTATTTGGACGATACAGGACAAGTGAGCGATGCTCGCTTTCATGTCACAGAATTTCGCGGATTTGAAAAGTTTTGTGAAGGTCGTCCGCTGTGGGAAATGCCAGGAATTACGGCGCGGATTTGTGGAATTTGTCCGGTGAGTCATTTGTTAGCATCAGCGAAGGCTGGCGATCGCATTCTTGCGGTTACAATTCCCAAAGCTGCTGAAAAACTGCGCCGTTTAATGAATTTAGGACAAATTATCCAATCCCACGCCCTGAGTTTCTTCCACCTCAGCGCCCCAGATTTATTATTAGGAATGGATAGCGATCCCGAAAAACGTAATGTCTTTGGCTTAATAGCAGCTGAACCAGAACTGGCGCGTGGAGGAATCCGTTTGCGTCAATTTGGACAAGAGATTATTGAACAATTGGGAGGACGAAAGATACACCCATCTTGGGCGGTTCCTGGTGGTGTCCGCGAACCCTTATCAGCAGAAGGACACACCCATATTCAGAACCGCATTCCAGAAGCACGCACCAGGATATTAGATGCACTGGGTAGATTTAAAAGCTTACTCAATAATTATGAAAAAGAAGTGCAAACCTTTGGGAATTTTCCGAGCTTATTTATGGGGTTAGTCACTCCTGATGGTTTGTGGGAAAATTACGACGGATATATTCGTTTTGTAGATAGTGCAGGGAATATCATTGCTGATAAACTCGATCCAACTCGTTATCAAGAATTTATCGGTGAAGCGGTTCAACCGGATTCTTATTTAAAATCTCCTTACTATCGTCCTTTGGGTTATCCCGATCAGAACGACTATTGTCGTTTGGATAGTGGTATTTATCGGGTAGGGCCTCTAGCACGTCTAAATATTTGTAGCCATATTGGCACCCCTTTAGCTGATGCAGAATTACGAGAGTTTAGAGATTACGGCAAAGGTACAGTTACATCATCATTTTTCTATCACTACGCCAGATTAATTGAAATTTTGGCTTGCATTGAACGCATAGAAATTATGATGGATGACCCAGATTTAATGTCTACTAAATTACGGGCTGAGGCTGGCATTAATCAATTAGAAGCAGTTGGTTGTAGTGAAGCACCACGCGGTACATTATTTCACCATTATCAAGTAGATGAAAATGGGTTACTTCTGAAGGTAAATTTAGTAATTGCCACAGGTCAGAATAATCTAGCGATGAATCGAACAGTAGCTCAGATTGCCCGACATTTTATTCATGGTTCAGAAATTGCTGAAGGTATGTTAAACCGTGTTGAGGCAGGAATTCGAGCTTTTGACCCTTGTTTAAGTTGTTCAACTCATGCGGCCGGGCAAATGCCTTTGCATATTCAATTGGTTGGGCAAGATGGAAATGTTGTAAACGAAATTTGGCGAGATTAGGAAACATCACTTTCTTTGACAAAGTTTTAAAAGCTTTAAATTACAAAAAATAATTACTTATCCTTCTCAAAATGGTATGAATACTCAAACCATGAACAAGGCATTAATAGTGATTGGTTACGGTAATGAATTGCGTAGTGATGATGGCATTGGTCAACGAGTAGCTAAGGCGTTGCAGTTATCAAATACGAAATCTATTGCTGTTCACCAACTCACCCCTGAGCTTGCTGAAGTTTTGGCAAATACTGAATTGGCAATCTTTATAGATGCTTGTTTAGCGTCCGAAAGTTCCCAGGTACAAGTACAATCGCTTTTACCCAACTCTTCCACTGCCATCGCCGGACATACAGCCGATCCGCGATCGCTTCTTGCTCTCACAAAAGTTATTTACGGTTATTGTCCGCAAGCTTGGTGGGTGACGGTGCCAGGAGTGAACTTTGAATTTGGTGAGAATCTATCACCTCTTGCTGAACAAGGAATAGAGATAGCAATTGATAAAATAAACCACTTAATCAAAAATTCTTTTATTAAACCCCAAACTGGTTGATAAATTTAAGGAAACATTTGAATACGTGATAAAAAGATACACCTTGCTAAAAGAGCTTTTAAAACATGCCTGCTAGAAAGTCAAACGATTCCGGCAGAATTCGCCGTCGTCACATTTCACCCCACGCGATCGCCATTACTTCTCTGCAAGACCACAATATATCGTGCCCCTAGCCATGTACTTTGTAGATAAAGCTTTTTTAATTTTGAATTGATATTAGGGGCTGTTGTGCTAATTTTTCTAGACCTACTGACTTGAGTAAACTTGTCCAGTCAGCCATAACAGATGCATCTTTTGGCTTGTCTAAACGAAGTTTTGCCATACTATTTAAAGCATCGTGCCAAATGCCATTTTCTGCATACAGTACTACTTGCTGCTGAGGTGTTGCCTGCTTGATAGCTTCTGCAAGGCTAGAAGTAGGTTTAACTCTTTCCACCCATCCCTCAACATATTCTAATTCTGCTGGTTGTTGGTTGTTGCAGTTGACTTTCACTTTGAAGAACCAGTGGTACATTTTGCCCACTTCTAAAGCTGTAGTAGTTTCTGGCAAACTAACACTAATAATTCCTGGATTCGATGGGGAATTTATCGCTGTTCGGTATATAGTTTGACTCGGTTTATTAGACTCATCTTTAATGACAAACTCGATCGCTGCGATCGATGATTTGTTATATGGAACAAAAAACCAAAATGTCGGATGTGTAACAGTTGTTAAACCCCAAACTTTGGTAACAGAAATTGCTTGTTTTTGCTCTTGTTTTACAGCTTGCTCATAAACGGGAACTAGTGCCATGAGAGATTCATTGCCGCTACCGCATCCACGACTAGCTGCTCCTCCGCGATCGCCTGCTGCTCCTCGGTCGGGTGGTGGTGGTGGTGAGGTAAACTGGATCGAGGCGGTTTTTAAACCGACTGGCAATGCCCAAAGTGCTGGACAATAGACGATGCTACTCAATAAAGTTACACTCAATGCAGCAGTTAATTGGATTTTTTGCCAATAGTTTTTCATTTGTCAAAAGTCAAGCGTTAATAGTTAAAAACATTTCCTAAGTTGGAATTTCCTGAAAATTCTATAGATGTTTCTGCGGCTTTTACCTCTTCACTCCTGCCTCCTGCCTCCTGCCTCCTACCTCCTACCTCCTACCTCCTGCCTCCGGCCTTCTGCCTCCTGCCTCCTGCCTCCTACCTCCTGCCTCCTACCTCCTGCCTCCTGCCTCCTGCCTCCTGCCTCCTGCCTTCTTCAATTCCCCTTGAGCTAGGATTTAAAAAAACTACTACACTAACAGCACTACTTCCTAAGGCTAGAACTGCTGGAACTAGAGGAATCCAACCGCTAAATAAAATTAAAAATATTAGGCAACTACTATACAAAACAACGAATGCAATTAGCACTGTCACAACTAAGTAACCTACTTTTGGAATATACCAGGCAAGCAAACACCCAATTACAGACCAAAACCAAATCCAAATCGCCTCACTCCATATTGACCAACTCCAAAGTAGAGGTCGCCCATCTAGGGCTGCACTTAGCAGTTGGCTGACCATTTGTGCTTGCAGAATAACTCCTGAGATAACTTGCGAGTTTTCTTGCAAGATGAAAGGAGTTTGCCACTCGTCATGAAAACTTTCTGCTGTTGTACCAATGAGAATTATTTTGCCTTTCACTGCTGCGGCATTGAGTTTACCTGCGATCGCATCTTGTAATGTAATCTGGGGTGCGATGGCGTTTGGTGATGGAGATGAGCGGTAATTGAGTAAAATTTGGTGTCCCAAAGCATCAATCCCTTGGTAACCTCCGGTATGTGCTTCTAATGGCTTAAATCTCAGCTTTCCTAATTGCCACATCCCATCTGGAGTAAATTCCAATTTCATGCCTTTGTTATATAGATAACGCAATGCTAGCTGTACGCTCAAAGAATAAGATGCCTGACAAGGAGATACAGGAGGGGGAGTTAAGGCTAGATAATGGCGACGCACTATATTATCTGCATCTGTGAGCGTATTACTAAACCCCAAATTTTTGAGCGGGACTTGTTTTGGCGGTGCAATGCCAGATTTTCCGGTTTGGGGATTGCTAACTCGACAAACATTCACAAAGCGATCGCTTTCAACCATCCATTTCTGCAACTGAGGATAATCCTTATTTACCCCACTATCACGGTATATATCTAAACCAATAGCTTGCGGTTGATAAATTGCTAATTTTTCTAATAATTGAGCGAGTGATTTATCAGACAGAGAACCACGCCGTTCTAATGCTGGCTGTGCTTCTACGTCTTCTTCTGTAATAGTTATAACTAGTAGACGTGAATCAGGTTTTTCTTGAGGACGCGATCGCAATAATTGGTCAAAGGCGCTAAGTTCTAAAGGTTGCAATACGCCGAGATACCGCACTCCCATCAACAGTCCAGCGATCGCCATACTCAAAAATAACATGAGTGAGAAACCCAAACGATGCGTTACAGTTTTTACAGGCTTAGGGATATTAGCTGGATTTTTCAAAAATTCATGCCAAGTCAAAGGCATCTCCGCCGGATTTTGGCAAATCACAGGTAACCAAGTGGCACAGGGAAATTGATTTTCCAATGCTTGTAACCTTTCCCGTGCCTGTCTAACAGCCAAATACAAAGATTCACCCTCTGCGAAGGCTGCCAAAAAGTACTTTAAAAACTGCTCTGCCACGCGATCTGGTACTGGTTCGCGCATGACAATGATTTGCGGAATATGTAAATCTGCAAACTCCCAAGCCAATCCCAAGCCATCGCAGGAATTAAAAATCGCTAACTGTAGACCTCGTTGTACTGCTTTTTTCAACGCATACTTTAACTGACTAACCGTTAAACTCTCAGTTTGATTGATGTAGATTTTCCCTGTGAGATTGGCTTCCACTGTCGAACTATGTCCGGCAAAAAATAGAATCTGCCAATGCTGCTCCCATAATCGATCCGTCAGGTCTTGGGATTGGGGTTCTACTAAAAAGGTGATGTCTGCATTCGGTAACAACTCCAGCAATTTTTTGTCTGCTTGTGTATCTATTCCTTGACTGTTACCTAAAATTGCTAAGATTTTAACGCGATCGCTTGTATTGGTGACTCGGTTTACCTGTTCGTAAGCGGGCGCACTCAAAGCTATTTCGGCATCAGGATAACGCTCTAATAAATCCCAAAGATGCCAAGGAAGTTTTTGTAATCGTAAGTCTTTGGTTTGTAAAAGTACGCGAATTTTATCCGTAGATAGGAGTTTTTCTAGACATTTTTCGCGGATGGGACGAAAACCATCGGAGGATAGCCAAGTATTAAAACTGGCTTTTAATTCCTCCGTAACCTGTTGACAATCTTCTAGGCTAGGGGCTGGGATGATTTGTTTTGGTAAAGCAATAGGGCGAGATGGCAACTTTAAATTACGATAAATCGATTGCCACCTGTGGTAGTTACGAGGGATTTCGGGACTAGGAGGAAGTTGGCCTGTTATTTCCACAATTGGTCTAGCATTTTCGTCGCCAATTTGGATAGTGACAGGAAATCCCTGCTCAAAACTTCCTTCTCCTATCTTTAAAACGACTAATTTACTTACCATTTTGAAATAAAAATAATGTGGTTCGCTTACCTGAAATAAGCTGTAAATTATTGACTACAGGGAATGCGATAGGGAGTGGAATAATTAGTTTGTGGAGCTTGAGCCACAAGCATGATATCACCGCGATCGCTTGTTATCCATTCTTGAGCTTCTACAATTGGTTGAGGTTCTGGTATTTCCTCGGTAATTTTATTTGTTGTAGCTACTGGCAAATTTACCCAATTTGTAATCACTGCCCGCCCCCGCAATGGTTCATCAGGACTTAAAGGTAATCCACCCCGTCCTGTGGCGATAAAACGACCGGCTGTTTGTCCTCTGGCAGAACAGCTTTGAGTTATTTTTTGAGAAGCATCAACGAAGTTTGCAGGTAACTCTACTAAGCCACGACTAGGATCTACATCTGGTGTGTTAACAGTTACAAATCCTTGAATACCAAATCGCGAACTGGCAGTAATATCGCTTAGTAATGTTGTGCTTTGTTGAGGTAGAATCCCGAAAACGCTGTTAGCTGTAATGTCCACTCTGCCACCGTTACCAGTAAAAGCATTGGCGGTGATGTCACTATCTTCTTGAAGAACAGCAGCAATAAATGGACTGTTGATAATAATGTTACCGCCATCGCCACCAAAGCGATCGTTACCTGCATTAGTGGAAATTCGGCTTTTCTGGCGTAGTAATAATAATTCTTGCAACTGTAATCTAATATCCCCACCTTGCCCGGAGAAGCTAGCTGCGCTAATTTGTCCCTCGTTATCGAGAAAGATATTTCGGGCTATAACATCCAATTCACCTGCACCTTGAGCGTTGGGAGATTCACTTCTACTAGTAACAGTGACTATTGCACCATTTGTCACACTCAGCTGCCCAGTGGTGATTTTCAGGTTTCCCCCTTTACCTGTGGGCACTATAGACTCACCATTACGGCTGATTTCCCTAGAATTAGCGCCGACTTCAGCTACTATTCTGCTAAGCAACTCACCATTTCTACTTCTACCAATTACTTTCACTCCATTTAAAGCATTGATTTCAATTTCTCCGCCATTACCAGCCCCAAAGGTAGAAGCGGATAACTCGGCTCCATCTTGGATAGTCAAATTTTGAGTATTAATTGTCAATTTGCCAGCATTTCCTCTGCCTCTAGTTTGCACAGATAATCCACTAGAACGTAGCCCTCCCATTGCGGTGAAAGTGCCAATTAATTCTACAGAATCAGAGGCGTTGACAGTAATATTTCCTCCCACCCCATTAATAGAACTAGCTGATATTCGTCCTCCATCACGAACAATTAATCGCCGAGTATTAATTGTGAGTTCTCCAGGTATATTCCCTGCTGCTCGATTGTCAGTAGCGAAGGAAGTGGGATTTCGACGGTTATCTTGAGGATTATCTGCTGTGGTTCCACTTAATTCCACCAATTCGGAAGCTGTTAGTGTCAACTTTCCCCCCGGTGCAGAATTCAAGCTAGTGGTTTCAATTTGAGAACCACCCTGTAGCGTTATCCGTTTTCCTCGAATTTGAATTTCACCACCACTAGAGCCACTTGCATCTATGGTTGTCGCTTTCAATAGCTGAATATCTTGAAAGTTGCTAATACCTTCATAACCCAAGGAAAAGCCTTTAGCTACGGGATTCAAGCTAACTGTACCAGTTCCAACGCTACCTACTTCAATTCTGCCGCCAGCTGTCTTGAGTGTCCCACCTTCAAAGGTGACATCGCCGCCAACCAAGGCCAAGGTTTGATTAGTTGGGACGCGCAAAGCTTCATTAGTATCAATTACAGGGGAGTCTTGATTTCTGATACCCCTACCATTTCCTTGCACTAAAATTTTTCCTGGAGAATCTCCTAATTGCAATCCAATCGGTGCAGTAATAGTTAATAGTGGTGTGGTGTTAGATGCATTTGTACCAAAGCGAATATTATCAGCAAAAATCACGCTATTAGCAGTACTAGCGACAAACGATCCTGCAATATCTAATCTGGCGTTCCGTCCAAAAATTATGCCATTGGGATTGAGAAAAAATAGATTTGCTGGGCCATCGACTCCCAAAGTACCGAGAATTTGAGAGATGTTATTGCCTGTAACTCTGGTGAAAATATTAGTAATTCCTGTGGGATTGCCAAAATAAACTCGCCCAGATTCCTTGACATTGAATTCTCGGAAACTGTGAAATAAATTAGCATCGCGAATTGCGCCGCCATCAATGCGGTCTGCGGGAAGTCCTTTAATATTGATATTGGGAGTAATATTTGAAGGAGATTCGCCTAATGTCTCATCGGGGATAATCTGAGCAGATGCATGATTTCCACAATAAAATATGGCAGAGGCAAAAACTCCAGCAAGGCTGAAAACACTTACATACCTGAAAAATTTAATTTTATCTCCTTTAGTTTTCATATCAAAGCCAACCTCACCAGTTATTGATTTACACGCCCAGCAGTATTGCAACAGCTGAATGAACTTGATATCTGGCTAATTGACACCAGATTTCAGGAGTTAGAAATAGAATAGTTTCTGGGGGTAAGTGCCAGACTAACTTAGAATCCACTGTAATTTACTCACAGATGCTATCTAAATAGAAGTTAAATTTTATAATCTTAAAACAATTGCCATGTTTTCTATGCTAAGAACTGTTAAATAACAATTTAGGCGTTGCAGAATCAGAATATGAAATGCCAAAATTAACTTTCCTTTTCTTTGTACCTTTGCGCCTTTGCGACTTTGCGTGAGACAAATTCATATTTTCAATCAGCAACGCCACAATTTAAATATAAAATCGAGGGGGTTCAGATCCCCGACTTTTCAAAGAAGTCGGGGATTTTGTTGTTTTAAATACTTAAGAAAGGTGCATTACGCAAGACGCTAACGCACCTACAAATACTTAATTTTGTTCAGAAAACAAACCTGATTGCTACAGTCCTGTTTTAAACCAAATTGATGTCAAGACTAGGAATAAATCCGATTCCTAAGTTGGGTTGAAGAGATGCAAATTGCACCGCTCCGACACCATCATATGGAGATTGGTCAAAATACAAAGCACCTGTGCTGTTGTTATAACTAAACTGATTGGTAGAACTGGCACCAAATCCAATTTTAGAAATCTGAATTTTATCTCCTTCAAAGTACTTAAAGTCTGCAATGTAATCAAGTCCATCATACAGAGTGTCGAAGACAAATGTATCGGCTCCAGTTCCTCCTACAAGGTAATCGTAATCTTTACGACCATTTAAGATATCATTGCCATCTCCTCCGTAGAGAGCGTCATTGCCTTCGCCGCCATTGAGGAAATCATTGCCACTGTCGCCGAAAAGAATATCGTTATCGCCCTGACCTAAGAGAACATCATTGTCACTACCGCCATAGATAGTATCTCTGCCGGTGCCTCCCAAGAGAGAGTCATTGCCGCTGCCGCCATTTAGATAGTCATCTAAAGCCCCAGCATTCAACGTATCGTTGCCACCATTACCGTATAGAGTATCAGTGGTGTTGTTGAAGACAAAATTGTCGGCGCTGTTACTGCCTTTGAAGGAAACTTTTTCGATATTATTGTAGGAAAAGCTGTAGGCGCCGGTGACGTTCGAGTAGTCGGCTACGAGTAAATCGACTCCGTTGCCGCCATCTATATAATCATTAAGTCCAGACCCAGGATTGAGGGTATCGTTGCCATCTCCTCCGTAGAGAACGTCGCTACCACTACCACCGTTGAGATAATCATCCAAAGATCCTGCGTTTAAGGTATCATTGCCACCATTACCGTATAAGGTATCATAAGTGTTGTTTAAGCTAACACTATCGGCGCTGTTGCTACCTTTGAACAAAACTTGTTCGATATTAGCGATGGAAAAGCTGTAGGGAGTGCTGACATTAGTGTAGTCAGCTACGAGTAAGTCGAATCCTGTACCGCCATCTATATAATCATTAAGTCCAGACCCAGGATTTAGGGTATCGTTTCCTGCTAGTCCATAGATACTATCAGTATTAGCAGTACCAATAATGTTGTCATTCCAGTTACTTCCAAATAAGAGAGCCATTTGAATTATTCCTTTGAGTAAAAGTTAAAGATTGTGTTGTTTAGTTTTAGCAAGTTATATCTGGCGTAATATTTCATCAGATAAAGACCAATTAGAAGTCTGCTTTTAGACTTGAGCTAAGTGCATCTCTCTCCCTGCTGAGCGTATGTACGATGGGTTTTGTTTTTTATGCACGCCAAGCAGAAATTTTTTTTGGAAATGGGAGACGCGATGAATCATAGACGCGATGAATCGCGTCTCTACAAGGGGTCGATCGCCTGAACGTAAAAATCACTTATGCTTAAATAGGTAATTTTCAACGCTCAACAACAGCAAGTATTCCATGCAACCGCGTCAGGGCATTGTTGAAATTTTTTCTACGTTTGTGCAATTTGATGTAGAGCAATTTAGTGGTTGGGTAACAGATGCTAAACTGCGACGCAGTATTAAAAATTGCCTGGAACAGTCTCCGAAACAAGAATCAGATAGGTTTTGGGCAATTTATTGGTATAATATTTGGCACAATCAACCCAGTTCTCTAGCTGTGGGACATCTTTGTGCTTATTTACAAGAGGTGTGTTACTGGGTTGCGAGAAAATTAGCCCTCAATTTTAAGACGCAGTTATCTGTAAGTGACTGCTTCCAGGTGGCGATCGCTAATGTGCCAAAAATCCTGAAAAGTTTCAACCCTGAATATAGTTCGCATTTAAAGAACTATGCACAATTAGCTTTTGAGCGGGTTCTCAAGGATGCAATCCGTTTACGCCAGGAAGCAGACATTTGCTCGGACTGGGCACTGTTGCATAAACTCAGCCGCAAACGATTAGTAAATTCATTACAAAATTCCGGCTTTAACTCTCAAAACATCGAGACTCATGTTTTAGCCTGGGAATGTTTTAAGGAACTTCACACTGCTGGTAACACAAAAATTCGCCAGCTTAACCAACCAAATGCTGTAACTTGGCAAGCAATTACTGAGCTTTACAATGCCGAACGTTTGAAGCAATTGAGTTCGCCCACTCCCGCAGTCAACGAGCAAACTATTGAAAAATGGCTATTATCCTCTGCCAAAGCCGCCCGCGCCTTCCTTTACCCCAAGATGGTTTCCGCAGACGCTCCTCTCAAGGACTCAGAGGATAGTAATTTATTAGATATATTATCTAAGGATGACCAAACAACTGGACTTACAGAACTTCTCGAACAGGAAGAAGCGGCGAATGTACGATCGCAGCAACATCAATTAAACCAAGTTTTACAGCAAGCGATCGCTGCCCTGGATACTCAATCACAAAAATTACTCGAAGGTTACTACATTCAGCAACTCACGCAACAAGAAATTGCCACACAGCTAAACATCAAACAATACAATGTCTCCCGGAAATTGAGCAGTATTAAAAAATCATTACTGCTGACTGTTACCCAGTGGAGTCAAAATACTTTGCATATTTCCCTGAAATCCAACGTAATAGAAGACATAAATACAGGCTTGGAGGAATGGCTCAAAGTCGAGTGGGGCGGAGGGGCAGAGGGGCAGAGGGGCAGAGGGGACAAGGGGAATAAATCCTAACTCCCAACTCCTAACTCCTAACTCCCAACTCCTAACTCCCAACTCCTAACTCCCAACGCCTAACGGTTCTTGATTAATTACCCATTATGTTCTACGCACCTGATTCATTGACCATTGACTCACACCAGTTGTACCTAGAAATTCCCGCATCTTCACAGGTACAAGAGCCGCTGTACTCGACGGCTGGTGGTTGTGAACGCGCTAGAATTAATCAACTTTGTCTACAAGCATTTTTACCTTGGTTTTGCGAAGAAATCGCGCCAGAAGCAAAAATTTATCCTAACTCTGCTGCATTACCCAGTTTTTGGGAGGTAGTTAATGGGAGTGCGATCGCTTTTGCTGGTTTTCGCCTTGTATTGATTCCTACTTTAGCGGTTGATGATGATGAATTGCGGGTGCAGCAAGAATGGGTAGATATTTCGGAGTGGGCTGCTGACTACTACGTAGGAATACAGGTAAATCCTGATGATGGTTGGATAAAAGTTATTGGCTACACCACTCATCACAATTTGAAAACCAAAGGAGTGTATGATACTGTTGACCGGACTTACAGCCTGGATGTCGAAGATTTAATTGCCGATTTGAATGTGCTGTGGGTTAGCCGTCAAGTAAATTGTGACGAAGTTTTACGCTCAGAAATTACACCTTTAGCATCTATTCCCACAACCCAAGCAGAAAACTTATTAGAACGGTTAGGCAATCCTGAGGTGAAATTTCCTCGTTTAGCTGTGCCATTTTCAGTTTGGGGTGCATTTTTGGCAAATGGCGGCTGGCGACAAAGATTATGCGATCGCCGTCAAGGTTTAGCGGAACAACAATCAATTCCCCAATGGTTCCAAACCCAAGTAACAAATTTAGCTCAGCAGTTGGGATGGGTAAAAAAGGAATTTATCTTAGCACCAGCAGGAATGAGGAGTGGAACAGAAGTTATTGGCTTGTCTCGCCAACTAACCATTGCTGGTAATACATACGAGTTACGTATTTTACCGCAAGGAGCATCTGAAGACAGGATTTGGCGCTTTGAATTACGCAGTACAATTCCTGGTGGACAAATTCCGGCTGGTTTGGCGCTGCGGCTGCTAACTGAAGACTTACAAAATTTTGAAAATAATCAAGATACGGCAACAAATCCTGTAGATGTATTGTATGTAGAAGTAATTTTGGAACCTGGAGAAGGATTGATTTGGGAAACACAACCCTTACCTGAAGATTATGACCGAGAAATTTTGCGGTTTTAATTTAAAACGCAGTAGCAAAATGTATCGCCGGCGATTCCGTCGTACAATCTCTAGGCTGATTTTCTTCTTGCTGGTGTTGGTAACAGCATTTTTGTGTGTTATTGGTACTCCTGTCAGTGCCAAAATGCCAATGCTACCTTTGCTGGCTCTTGATGTCCAAAGGGCTGATTTGCTTGAACAAGGGAAAATGCTCTATGATGCTGGACGATTTGCGGAATCTGTAGAGAGATTGCAACAAGCAGCGATCGCTTTTCGCAACCAAGGTAATGGACTTGGGCAAGCTGTGGCATTAAGTAATTTGGCGTTGGCATATCAACAATTGGGCAAATTGAAACCAGCACAGCAGGTAATTACTGAAAGTATGAAAGTGCTGGAAAGAAGCCCAGAAAATGCACAGAAGGTTTTAGCACCGATTCTAGATATTCAAGGAAGTATTCAATTAGACTTAGGAAAAACTCAACAGGCATTGCAAACTTGGCAACGTGCCGAAGGAATTTATCAGCAATTAGGCGATCGCAATGGTATTATCCAGACTCGCATCAACCAAGCACAAGCATGGCAAGTTTTGGGATTTTATCGTCGCAGTTTAACATTATTGACACAATTGCAAGAGGAGTTACGATCGCAACCCGATTCGATTACCAAAGTTGTAGAATTGCGATCGCTTGGAGATGCATTACAATTAGCTGGAAATTTACAACAATCTCGTCAGGTATTGCAGCAAAGTTTAGAAATTGCTCAAAAATTAAAGTCTCTGGAAAATGTCAGTGCTGCTTTGTTCAGTTTAGGCAACGGGGCGCGAGTACAGCAAGATTTAGCAAGTGCGATCGCTTTTTATCAACAAGCTGCTACTGTAGCACCTAACCCGATTATTAAAATTCAAGCTCAAATTAATCAGTTAAGTTTGCTCGTTAACAAAGGACAAGTCACAACTGCACAACAATTATTTCCTGAGATTCAAACTCAACTTGCCAATTTACCACCATCGAGCGCAACTATTTATGCCCGGATTTATCTAGTTCAAAGCTTGCTGAAATTGGGTGAACCTACTCCCTTAGTAATTGCTGAAATCTCTGCCACTGCTGTACAACAAGCTAGAGATATCGGAGATGAGCGAGCTTTAAGTTTTGCCTTGGGTACTTTGGGCAGTGTTTACGAACAAACTCAGCAATGGTCAACGGCTCAGGAACTTACCCAGCAAGCACTTGACATCGCTCAAGCTATCGATGCACCAGATATTACTTATCGTTGGCATTGGCAGTTAGGACGCTTATTAAAACAGCAGGGAAATATTTCCAGTGCGATCGCTGCTTATAATATTGCAGTTGATGAGTTGCAGACTCTCCGCAGCGACTTGGTAGCTGTAAACCGCGATGTGCAATTCTCGTTTAAAGAAAGTGTCGAACCTGTTTATCGACAATCAGTAGAATTATTATTGCAGTCCTACCAAAGCGATCGTAGGGAAGAAAACTTAGACAAAGCTAGGCAGAGGATGGAAGCACTGCAACTAGCAGAATTAGACGACTTTTTTAGAGAAGCTTGTCTGCAAGGGAAAACTGTTCTGTTGGATACAGTGGTAGACCGAGAAAATCCCACAACAGCAATTATCTATCCTATTATTCTGCCTCAGCAATTACACGTAATTGTTAAAATTCCCAAACAACCCCTGTACCATTATGCAATTGATAAATCACAAGCTGAAGTAGAAGATACCCTCAAGCAAATCCGGGAGTATATCGTCCAACCTGACAGAACCGAGGAAGTAGAATTACTGTCTCAACAAGTATATAACTGGTTAATTAAACCTGTTGAATCTGATTTAAAAAACAGTAAAGTCGATACCTTAGTATTGGTACTGGATGGAGCATTACGAAATATCCCAATAGCTGCTTTGTATGATGGTCAGCAATATTTAGTGGAAAAGTATGCAGTTGCTCTGAGTTTGGGATTGCAATTGATTGAATCCAAACCCATAACCCAAACAAAACTCAACGTTCTAGCTGCTGGATTAGTAGAACCGCCACTAGGCTTTCAACAGCAATTTCGCCCACTGCCAGAAATTAAGTCAGAATTCAATTTTATTTCCCAAGCAGGAGTGACTACCACCGAATTATTAGATCGGCAATTCAATAGTAAAAATTTAGAAAATAAGGTGAATACCACGCCGTTTAACATATTACATCTGGCAACTCACGGTCAATTTAGTTCTCGTGCAGAAGATACTTTTATACTTGCTGCCGATGGGCCGATTAATGTTACCCAGTTTGATAGTTTGTTGCGTCGTCGAGATGAAACTCAAACACAAAGCTTAGAAATGTTGGTTTTAAGTGCTTGCCAAACTGCTGTTGGTGATAATCGCGCTACACTAGGGCTGGCAGGTGCATCCGTGAAGGCAGGAGCGCGTAGTACTTTAGCTTCACTGTGGCATATTAATGATAAATCCACTGCTATTTTAATTGGTGAGTTCTACCGTGAGTTAGCTAAAGCTAAAGTAACAAAAGCAGAAGCTTTGCGCCGCGCTCAGGTGGCTTTGTTAAAAAACTATCCCAATTACAACCGTCCAATTTTTTGGGCACCCTATGTATTAGTTGGCCAGTGGCGTTGATTTGGAAATCCTCACCGTAGTCTTAAAAGGGGGAAACTTCTAAAGCCACGCCACTTGCTCCAAGTCGGGAAACCCGCCCACCGCAGTGGCTCCCCTTTTTAAGGGGGTTGGGGGATCTGAGTGCGTAAGTCCTGGTCTTAATCCCACTGTCTGGTTGTGAAGGAGAGCGATCGCTGCCTTTTTTCTAACTTTAGTATTTATGTACTATATTTAGATGCGTTCGCCCTGCTTATATGTCGAGGATTATGGAGCAGCTGTAGGGGGCGAGGAAGCGATCGCTTCTCTATTCAAGGGAGGAAAACCCAAGAGCGATGCCTATAGCGGACGGGTACGCCTGAAAGTAGACATCGCTTTTTATTCAAGCGAACCCGCAGAGCGTCTTGTAGAAAAGAAGCAATAACCCAATTACTTCATCTCACCGTACCCGTACACCCAATTTTGTATCCCAATGCAGAGGTTTATCTGCTTTTTGCAGGGGAGACTCCGGTATTTGACCTACTGAAACGCCGTATTTCCAATTTGGCGGACAGATAGCAATGTAACGTGCATAACCTCCTAAACCACCTTTGAATTTGGGATACCCAATAGAGATCAATGCCCCTGTTTCTGGTACCCGATCTAGATTTGCAACACCCTCTGCTTGGGTATATCCATTTTTCAACAGCCAAGCTTCTCCTTCCAGTGTTGGGGTGCTGTCTGTATCAAGGGGTTCGTGTCCGTGGAAAAGAATTTGGCGTTCAAGGTGCAGAAACTTTAAAGCTTCTAGCTTCACCCCAGGAAACTTAGTTCTTGTAGCTAGTTCGGTGTTTGGCCATGATGAAGACCAGTCAGAGCGAACAAACACAACTGAGCCTTGGGGAATCCTGCCATGTTTGCGTTCCCAATCCTGAATATCTTTGACACTCAAATGATAATTGGGGTCTAGAGCAACTTTATCTTGGATCGGAATTATTACTAAAGGACGAACAGCAAAGGTCGCTGGCAACTCATCGATAGCTGGATAATCAGGGCTCCAGTGAGCAGGTGGATCTAATTGGGTTCCTAGCTGATCGGTAGATAAATCGTAATGAGTTGCTTCAAACCCATCCTTTTGATAAGTGTATGGTTCACCAGTTTTTGGGTTGATGGCAGGCGCAAAATTTGATGAACCAAAACCAGACCATACAGGAATTGAAGGAGCGATGGTATGAGTCAAGTCAACATATTTGGCTTTTTTGAGTGACTGCTGATAAACTTGCCACAGGGGAGGCTCACGTAATGGCTGTACCGCGTTTACAGACACCAAACCAACACCAAACACAACTATTAAACAAACAATTCCCCAGAAAGTTTTTTGAAATGGTTGACGCAAAAATCTATCTAGTTTCTGCTTAAGATGTGTTTGGTTACATTGCGGCAGTAGTGTCATCGTGTTCTTTATTATTGCTTTTGAAGGCTCTAATTGTTTTACCACAAATTGCTACATTATTTACCCTGAAGCTCTTTCGGGGTATTGTGTCTTAGAGCATGTTTGAAAAGTCCTCTTTTTGGTAGCAAAACGTTCTAGATCTCCCTAAATCCCTCTTAAAAAGAGGGACTTTGATTTTGGTTCCCCCCTTAAAAAGGGGGGTTAGGGGGGATCGATAAAGTGCCTAAAATCACAACCAACCACTTTTCAAATAACCTCTTAGAGCAAAGCTGCTATCTCATTCCTGTTTTAAGGATTCCCCCAACCCTTAGATGTGCCAAAATACGTATATTTAAAGAGCATGAAAACCACCGACGCATCGCCCCAATTCAAGCGAGGAAAAAAGAGCGTTCGCATACAAAAAAGCCCAGTTATGAGATGACTGGGCTTTCACTATCTCAAATCAATTATTGGAGGATTCGTAGTTGCATTACAAGCAATTAGGCAGTAGGTTGTTCGAGATTAACCTTAACAACTTTGTTCTTTTCTTGTTCGGACTTAGGCAGTGTCAAATTCAAGATACCGTCTTTATAATCTGCGGTGACATTAGTATTTTGAATCCGAGCAGATAGAGGAATTACACGTTGGAATTTACCATAGTAAAATTCACTTCTTGTAGTGCCATTGTTTTCGGTTTTAGTTTCAGACTTGCGCTCACCGCTAATATGAACAGCATCTTGAGTGACTTGAATATCCAGGTCTTTAGCGTCGATTCCTGGCAGTTCTAGCAATAGATGTAGAGCATCATCAGTTTCATGCAATTCAGCAGCCGGAACTTTGATAAAATCTCTGTCAAACTGTGCAAATGGTACTCTGGTATCTCCAAGTAAGCGGTTGATGTGACGTTCTAAAGCGTTCAATTCTTGCCAGGGTTTGTAACGAACTAGTGCCATAACTCTTACTCTCTTTAAATAATTCCTGCTTAATCGTTTTGCATTTCGTTTTGTGCTTATGTATTCATAATAAGTATGGTTATAAGTCTTGTAAATTCGGTTATTCTCACCAAAGAATTGATGATTGCCGCACTAAATTAGGCAGGAAAAAATATTACGGTTTACTCTAATTTTTCAGTTCGGTAAACCAGAATAATAACTATTAATATCAATAATAATCACCTAATAAATCTGCTGTTGAAGGAGATGGTGCAGTTAAGGGGTTACTTACTTGTCAAAACAACAACACCCAAGTATCTACTAGCTTAGTTATTTCCTCACATTCATCATTCGTCTAGGGGTGTACTGATTAAATACAGTGGACAATCAGTTACAGCGTCCTCTATTTACCACTAGGAGGAAATAAAAGACCTATCAGGAATTGCTAAAGCAGGAGTGTCAACGAAGTTTAGATGCAGTAGCCCTCGCCGATCGCCAGCTCCACTTGTGCCATTGTCAGACAACCAGCCGGTGACACAAAGCAAATCCGTCGGGTTACCTTGGCTGTACAGCCTTTGTGCTGCTTGGTATATGTCCTTGTGGGCGTTGATGTTGATAAAGCATCCGCTAATATTGACTTTTATTTCTAAACGTTTTACATTCAATTATCGAGATAGTTGATATAAATTATCAAAAATACTGCTAATAGTTCCTAACGGAGATTTAAAAATGAGTGTGAGTAAAAAGGGCTTGTTAGGTACTGGCACTGCGGTTGTGGTGCTAACAAGTATGGTTGCCACCACTTTTGGGGTAATGCAGACAACGAATGCTAACTCCCTTCCTAATCAACAAGCACCACGCTTACTTGCCCAAGGTAAAAAGCTCAACAATTTAACAGTAATTTTTCCTAGCCGTTCTGACTCGACAGATTTGCAAAATAAAGCAAACGCTGTAGCCAAATTTTTGTCTAACGAGTTAAAGATTCCCGTTAAAGCGCAGATTGGTGATGATACTGCTGCTGTAGAAGCTTTAAGAGCAAATCGCGCTGATGTCGCTTTTTTAAGTAGCCGTCCAGCATTAAAGGCTGAACAATTGGCAAATGCTAAGTTGTATCTAGCAGAAGTACGAGACAATTATTCAGGCAGATACACTTACAACTCAATATTTGTCGTTCCCAACAATAGCCCTCTTAAAATTAGGAATAACGCTAAAGCTACCTTAGAACAATTGCGCGGTAAGAGAATCGCATTTACTTCTCCTACTTCTGGTTCTGGGTTTATTTTCCCAGTGAGTGAGTTAGTTAAGCAGGGATTTGTCCCCAACCGCGATCGCCTGGATGGATTCTTTGGGCAAATTGCTTACGGTGGTAATTACAGCAAAGCTTTGCAAGCAGTAGTGCGCGGACAAGCAGATGTAGCAGTTGTTTCCGAATATGCTTTGTTCCCTCCTTATATCACTCCAGAAGAAAAGAGCCAGTTAAGGATTGTGCATAAAATCTCTGGTGTTCCTGCTCACGGGATCGCCATTGATGATGATGTTCCCGTTCAAGATAGAGAAAGAGTCATCAACGCTTTACTGAAGTTAAATAACTCACAAAATAACCAACTATTACGCAATTTATATAACTCCAGTGAATTAGTCAGAGTCGATCATAACCGTCATTTAGCACCAGTTCGTGAAGCACTCTCTAGAGTGGGGATTGCGCCGTAGTCAAGGGGTGTATGGAATAAGGATGTAGGGGTGTGGGAGGTGTGGGAGGTGTGGGAGGTGTGGGAGGTGTGGGAGGTGTGGGAGGTGTGGGAGGTGTGGGAGGTGTGGGAGGTGTGGGAGGTGTGGGAGGTGTGGG
>NZ_JACJTU010000045.1 GCF_014698835.1 Nostoc paludosum FACHB-159
GTGGGAGGTGTGGGAGGTGTGGGAGGTGTGGGAGGTGTGGGAGGTGTGGGAGGTGTGGGAGGTGTGGGAGGTGTGGGAGGTGTGGGAGGTGTGGGAGGATGGAGAAGCATTAATTCTCTTTCTTCCCTCACTTCCCCCACTCCCCTCTCTCCCGACTCTCCCCACACTCCCCACACTTCCCCATCTCCCCACACTCCCCTCTCTACCCACACTTCCCCATCTCCCTGGCAATTACAGGGTCATGTTGAGTTACGAAATGTCAGCTTTGGGTACAGTCGTGTAGAACCTCCTTTAATTGAGAATTTCAGCTTAGTTGTCAAGCCAGGGCAACGGATAGCGCTTGTGGGGGGTAGTGGTTCTGGTAAATCGACGATTGCGAAATTAATTTGCGGGCTTTATCAGCCTTGGGGAGGGGAAATCTGCTTTGATGGTGTAGGGCGATCGCAAATTCAGCGTTCTGTGTTGGCTAACTCGCTGGCAATGGTTGAACAGGATATCTTTTTATTTGCCGGGACTGTGCGGGAAAACATTACGCTTTGGGATTCTACTGTGTCAGAAGCTGATTTGGTGCGGGCTTGCCAGGATGCAGCTATTCATGATGCGATCGCGTCATTGCCTGGTAAATATGACTTTGAGTTAATTGAAGGCGGCATGAATATTAGTGGTGGGCAACGTCAGCGTTTAGAAATCGCCCGCGCTTTGGTGAAAAATCCGAGAGTGTTAGTACTGGATGAAGCAACCAGCGCTTTGGATGCCGAAACTGAGTTGACTATTAACAGCAACTTGCGACGGCGTGGTTGTTCGTGTATTGTAGTAGCTCACCGCCTCAGCACAATTCGTGATTGCCATGAAATTATTGTGTTGGAGCAAGGTAAAATCGTGCAGCGTGGCACCCATGAGCAATTATGGCAGCAAGGCGGAACCTATGTTCGCTTACTTCACTCAGCAGAAGCATAGTTAAGCTATGAGCAAGCGGCTGTACTCTTTGCAAGCAAACGAACCAGTACTGTTGAATGACCCAAAAACAGTCTGGGTGGTGCAGTCTGGAACATTGGCGGTGTTTGCAGCGATTAAAAACAGTACTGTTGAGGAACGTCGTCGCTATCTGTTCCATGTCAGTGCAAGTGAAGCATTGTTCGGTGCAGCGTTGTTACCTGAAGTAGTAGCACCAAGCCAATGGGGTTTTGTCGCGATCGCAATTGAACCCACTAAATTATGCCAGATATTGATAGTTGATTTGGTGAGAAAAGTTGCAGCGGCAGACCCACAAGCTGTGGCACTTTTAGAAGGTTGGGCGAACCATTTGGGACAATCTCTAACTGCCCAACAAACAGTCTTGGCAATGCCATTAAATGTTGTAGAGGCATTTGGCCGGGATTTTTCCTTATCGAGTGGTGAGGCTGTGTTATGGCAACAAACACTCGTGTGGGTGAAGTTGCAGCAAGGAAATACTCGCTGGATGGGAGTCGAGGAATTAAAGCTCAATTGTGCCTCGCCAATGTTTCCACTTACCAGTGCTATGTGGTTGGAGGCGGAAAATGCAGTTACCGGATGGATATTGCCAACCGCAGATATCAAAAATTGCGAAGAAATACTCACAAGTATAGTATGTTTCCATACTTATTTCTTTGAATACTTCAATTTGTTAGCAAGCAAGGAAGCAGAAGCAGAATTTCGTCAGTTTCAGCAACGAGAGCAATTTAATCAGCAAGTAATAGAAAACGCCCTCTCAGACTTGGCAACAGTATTGCAACCAGAGCCAGAAGTTGCTTTTTTTGAAGATGGGCCACCTCTATTAGTAGCACTGGGAGCAGTTGGACGAGCATTAGGAATAGAGATTCGTCCACCCGCAGATGATTTTGGTACTATTAATGACCCAGTTGCAGCGATCGCAGAGCGACTCCTTTGGAGTATCGCTAATGCATCCCAAGTTCGCATTCGACGGGTGACTTTGGCAGGCGACTGGTGGCGTCAAGACCAAGGGCCGATGTTAGCTTATACCGAGTTGGAACGCCCGGTGGCGTTGTTGCCTAAAGATAATGGAGATTATGCCATTTTTGACCCAGTGGCGCGGACTCGTACACCTGTAAATGAATCAGTAGCAAAAACACTGTCAGCCACAGCATATATTTTGTATCGACCGTTACCGCAAGTCGCACTCAGCGCCATCGACCTGCTGCGGTTCGGAATCAAAGGTTATGAAAAAGACATCGTTAATATTTGTCTAGTCGGCATACTAGGCACAATATTGGGAATGGTTGCGCCACAAGCAACGGCTATTTTAATCAATCATGCCATTCCCGAAGGCGATCGCGCAATGCTTTGGCAAATTGGATTAGTACTGTTTGCAGTCGCCTTTGCACAGTTCGCTTTTCAAATTGCCCAAAGTATTATTACCCTCCGAATCGAAAGCGCCACTAATAGCGTATTGCAACCAGCCATTTGGGACAGGTTGCTGAGATTAAGTCCGGGATTTTTTCGTCAGTACACTTCTGGAGACTTGGTTAACCGCGTGATGGCGGTGAGGGAAATTCATCAAAAAGTTAGTGGTGCTACCCAAAGAACTTTGTTGAGTGGAATTTTTGCCTTATTCAACTTGGTTTTGATGTTTATTTACAGCTGGCAATTAGCGTTTGTGGAAGTTGGTTTAACAATCCTTGCCGCTGTATTTACTGTTGTTTCTAGCTTTTTATTAGTGAAGAAATCACAAAAACAGCTAGAACTCGATGGCGCGATTCAGGGACTTAGCGTCCAACTCATCAACGGTGTTGCCAAGCTGCGGGTAGCTATGGCAGAAGAACGCGCATTTGCCGCTTGGGCAAAAAAGTATAGCCAGCAGATCCGGCTAAAGGCGAGTTGGCAACAAATTAAAGATGGTGTTTCGATCTTTAATGAAGCACTGCCTTTGGTAAATTCTATATTGATTTTCGGTGTCATGCTGTTGATGCAGACACGCTTGACACTTGGTACATTTGTTGCTTTTAACTATGCAGCGACGATTTTTATTAAAGGCGTAATTGACCTGAGCAATACGGTATCTGAGATTTGGGGCATTGTACCAATATGGGAACGGGCAAAACCGATATTGCGATCGCAACCTGAATATGACCCAACTAAGGTTAACCCCGGTAAATTAAACGGCCAAATTGCCTTAGATCGTGTCAGCTTTCGCTACTCAGAAAATGGAAGCTTAATTCTCAATGATGTCAGTATCCATGCCGAACCAGGAGAATTTGTGGCGATTGTCGGCCCTTCTGGAAGTGGCAAATCAACGATATTACGCTTATTGTTGGGGTTTGAGACTCCATTAACAGGCAATGTCTACTATGATGGCAAAGACTTGGCACAGATGGAACTCCAAGCTGTGCGGCGACAATTGGGGGTGGTGCTGCAAAACGGCAAAATCGGCACAGGCTCGATTTTTAAGAACATCACATCTGGGGCTTTGGTTTCTCTAGAAGAAGCTTGGTCAGCTGCACAGATGGCAGGCTTGGCTGATGATATTAAACAAATGCCAATGGGAATGCATACTATAATCGCTGAGGGCGGTAGTAATCTGTCTGGTGGACAAAGGCAACGGTTATTGATTGCGCGATCGCTAGTATCCAAGCCCAAAATTATTTTAATGGATGAAGCAACCAGCGCTCTCGATAATCGCACCCAGGCGATCGTCACTGAAAGTTTAGCCAAGTTAAATGCTACCAGAGTGGTAATTGCCCATCGCCTCAGCACAATTCGCGATGCAGACCGGATTTATGTAATTGACGCAGGCCATGTGGTGCAGGTTGGTAACTTCTCAGAGTTGATTGCCCAAGAAGGTTTATTTGCCCGACTTGTAGCCAGACAGCTAGAGAGTAATGTTTAACAATTAGCGATTAAGCGGGGCGATCGCCTTCAATCACTATATCTCCTATAGCGTTGCATCTTTGACTGTTACAGGTAAATCTGCGCCTACGCTAAAAAGTAATGCATAACCGTTGGTAAAAGTTTGGTTTGTCATGGGGTGGCTGATAAATGCGATCGCCTGATGATGAAAACTCAATATTTAGCGTTGCGGCATTTTAAATAAAAATATCTACAGTTAAGAGCGATCGCTCATCAGATTGTAGTATAAGGACATGGCGGTGTGAACGATATAAATTCTGTAATTGGAGGAGGCACAGAGTTTGTGATTAGCTTGCTTATGCAAGATTTTGGGAGTTCCTAAACTGTGATAACATAGACAACAAAATTTAGAAATTTCATTATTTTAATAAGGAAAGTATAATCAAACGTTAGTTGGCATCTCCCTACAGACCCTTGCTTATATTTACAGATGATTAGGCCTAGTCAATTGTCTAGAGACCAAACTTTAAGACTTGTATATTGGACTAATTTACCACTTATACCATCTTTTGCTATTAAAAAAATATCTCCTTTATTCGTGAACTCTGAAACATCAAAAGTTTGAATATACATATCATTTACAAAAAATTTAGCTTTTTTATCCTTTACAACTAAACTTAATTTGTTTGAGCTTCCCTCGGAAACATTAAGATTTGATAATTGACCGTTTGAAGATTTACTAATTCCACGGAAAAGCCATTCTTTTTCCTTAGAAGCAACCCATACATCGAACGATTTACGTTGGGGATCGTTAAGCTTATCGCTTGTATTTTCTTGAAATGCGAAACCATAAGTCCAATTATCCATCGCACCATCATAGGGGTTATAAAATTCAGTTTCAACAATAAAATTACGAAGGTTGACACCTGTAGGTTTAACTAGTACTACTCCTTCTCGATACCCTATATTTTCCTTATTAGTCTCAGACCAAACAAGTCCGGCTTTCTGTTTTAGCACTTGATATTCGACTAATTGACGTGTCAGTTTAAGAGATTCATAAATTTGATATCCTACGAATAACCCAATTAGAATAATTACACCACCTGCCAACAATTTGTTTTTAGCTTGAGCAATCTTTTCAAACAGCGACTGAGGCTGTGATGCAGTTCTTTGAGTTATATATTCCTTAGCAATATCCGGAATTAACAACTTGACTCCAGCAACATGAATTTCGTCTTTGGAGTCTATAATTTGACTGAGGAGATTTTTAGCCTCCGTTATATTACCTCTAATGAAGCTTTTCATCCCACTAACGTATACTAACAGAGGTTCATAGCCTGCCAAGGGTTCTGTAAGTGTTTCTACCAGCGAAATGAGGCGTATCCATTCTGACCCATCTTCAACATTCAAGCTTGCCAAGCTTGAAGCAATTTCACGCGCTGCTTCATGAGGTTGAGCATAAGCTAAAGCTGTCCACTTTTGAGCTTGGGCAAAGTCACGAGTATCAGGATTGGAGCTATTAAGCTGTTCTTGCATATAAGCAAGAAGAAAGTCTGAGAGTTCTAAAATTCTTTGCTGACCAAAGCACGGGTTATTCTTCAGTTGGTTCAAAAGTTCATTGCGAATTGCCCAATCTATCTCATAGAGTTCGTAACCAACTTCATTACAAAGGTTAGACAGTAGCAGGTCTGCGACAGCAATCCAGGGAATATTCAGTAAATTACTGTTAACATCTTGTTGGAAATTAGCCCACAAGCGATATAGCAAATCAGGAGTTAATGCTAATGGAAAAGCTGCATGGCAAGCTAAATAAAAATGTGGTTCCCCAAAGCGTTTACTAAATGACTCAATGCGCCGTTTTGCAGTTTTATATTTAGCTTCATTTGATGATGCTGGTGTGCGAGTCATTTTACACCTTTTAAAGGTTCTGCAAACTGTTGATGACGACCTCGCAGAGCATTAATGGCACCATCTAATCCCTCGCGGGTTGCCTCAAACATAGGAACTAATCCGGCTATTTCTCCAGCAGTTGTACCCAGCCAACGCTTTCTTGGTATGGGATTCAACCATGCTACATAACGAACATGCTGTTTTAACTGTTTGAGAAATGCCTCTGTCAACTCTATCCTCTCTGAATTCAGACCACCACGAGCAGCGCCAGCATCACTAAATATGAGTGCTACTACTCTATTCTGAGGCAGGCGAGCGAAAACATCCTCAATTGGCTGTGCTTGTTGATGCAGTGTATCGTAGTAGAGATACCCAACTGGACAATTATGAAAATAGTAGATGCCAGCTGCACCTAATTGCCCACCCCGCGAGGCAGTCTGACCCAAACGAATTGACAGAGAATGAAAAGGAACCATCGATCCGTCTTGGTCGATCAGCAACAGCAGTTCTGTCCGATTCACCCGCATTGGTGACAACACAGGCTCCAGCATCATTCCGTAACGTCCAATCTGGTTAACTGTAGCCTCGATATCCAATTCTGTAGCAATTCCCTCTTTAGTCAAACGGCGCAGGTATCGCCACATCTGCTTCATTTGCCTTTGAGTTACGGGCAAATAGTCCGTAGAGAAGAGAAAGCGATCGCCCAATACCTCCCCTCCACTAGTCACCTGACGTATCGCTTGGGCAACTTGTACTTCATCTTCAATATTACGAAATGATTCTGAAGCTAGCGTAGCAGTAGGTATGGGCTTAGATGGTTCTGTCTGTAAATGATTATCTCGATCGTGGCGCTTCATCAACAACCTTAGCAACCACAAACACCCCGAACTTACTGCCAAAATGAGCAACCAAATCAACCAAACTGGCCAATTTATTTGACTTTTATTTTGAGTAATTTGTGCAGTTGGGGTCGGTGCAATTGTTTCCACTGGTATTGGCAAAGATACCGTAGGGGAAGGTACACTGACTTGGTTTTTTGGGCGTGTAACCCATAGCGCTAACCCTACACCCAAAACCAACACTCCCACTAAAATTGCAAACCTAACAAGTTGAGTAGCTTGACTTTGGTTTACATCTGAAACTTGAGTTTGAGGAACAGTCTCACTACCAATTAATTGTTCAAAGTGATAATCAAATATATATTTTTCTTCAACTGATTTAACCCAAAGTAACCGACACAATCGAGCTAAAGCAGCTCTATTTGGAAGACCATAACCAGCTTGCAAAGCGTGTAACATCGACTGGTAATCATCCACACCTAAAGGTAGTCCTGCTTGGCGCAGTCGAGTAAATAATTCCAGTAGGGGTAAATCATCCATTATTTTTCGACTTTAGATAACGGATATGATCTTCCCAACTTTTTAACAACACACCAGGGTAAGGCAACTTACCATTGAGTTTTGCCAAAGCCTCATCTTCTGGGTAGCGACGCAAAGCCTTGAACCAGTCAATCAACTCACTAGTGCTGATTTTCTTGTTTGCTCCACCTTGGTTTTTTTTCATTTCTTCCCGCAGTTCCCAAAAACGCTCTACAGCTTGGCTGATCAAAACCTCTGATGCTCTGGGAAACAAAGTATTCATAATTTGGGTCAGCCTTTCACGGCTAGGAAATTCCACATAATGGAATAAACATCGACGTAAAAAAGCATCTGGTAAATCTTTCTCATCATTACTGGTGATTAAAACAATGGGTGCTGCCTTAGCTTCAATTTCCTGTCCTGTTTCCTCAACAATAAATCGTTTTTGATCCAGTTCCAGTAACAAGTCGTTGGGAAAGTCAATGTCAGCTTTATCAATTTCATCAATCAGCAGCACTGTGCGTTGCTCACTCTGAAATGCCCGCCCCAAAGGCCCCCAACGTACATAGTTAGTTGGGTTATCAATTCGCTGAATCTGTTCTGCTGTCAGGCGATCGGAAGCAGCAAGCTGAGCGTCCCGCAACCGTGCTACAGCATCGTAAGTATATAAGCCATCCTTTGCTCGACTAGTGGATTTAATATACCAAGCTTCTAAATTTAAACCCAGTTCGTAAGCGACAGCACTGGCCAGTAAAGTCTTCCCGCATCCTGGTTCGCCTTTTAGCAATAACGGTCGTTCTAAGTAAATCGCCAAGTTGACTGCTTCTACCAGTTCAGAGTTAGGCAAATAGGGAGATAACAGTTGTCCGTTGACTCCCTTTTCTCCTAGCTGGGGCTGGACTTGACCCGTATATTCCAAGAGTTTTCCACCTACAGCCTTAACCATTTTTCCTCTTCGTCATACCAATTACAGCCAGACAGGTGACAAATTTCGCCCAGTGCGGGTTCTGGAATGCCATTATCACTGTTTTTCAGTATTGTTTGTACTGTTTCATCTAACCGATCTATTAGTTTAGTTGGCAATTCGTCTGCTGCATACTCTAGCCAGTTAGTCAATTCATTGTCAGAAAATTGGTCAATCTCAGGTAGTTTTACAGGGTTATCTGGCTTCCAGTTAGGATCGAGTTTTTCTACAAAAGGAATATCCCAACTACCTACACAGCCATCATAATCTACTAAAAACATTAATAATTTGAATTGGCTTCCTTGGGGGTTAGTCGCATTAACTTTAGTCGCTAAAACTAACCAGAAATCTCTGATCAGTTCGTGCAAAAAAGTTTCCGAAAGACAATCCACGTCGTACAAAATTAACAAGACATTCTGAGTTCGCCACCATTGATAAACTCGTTCCGCAATTTCTGAAATTGAACTTTGCCTCTCCAGTCCGACTCTAGCAGCAAGTTCGCGCCACAAAGCAGCACTGTCACTTCTGCGAGCAATGCGACTGAGTTCAATTCGCACAACTTTTCCCGTGATGATATTGGGGACATTTTGTACTAATAATCGATTCAACAACCAGCGTTGACCATAGTAAAGCGAACCATAGATTAGAAAGGCAGCTACTGAGTGAGTCTCAATAAATCTCCGAAATGCTCGTGTTTGCTCTCTATAGCCCAATTTCAATAAAGCACGATACACTTTTCTACTAGATAAAGCTTGTTCTAAATCGTCAAGCTGCTGAACCAATTCGTTAAGTTCAGCTTCAGTTTGTTCAATTTGCTTTTCTAATTGGAAGCGAATCAAAGTATCTGCTGCGATCGCGAAATCACACCGTAGTCTACTTTGCTTCTCTATCAGTAAATCATACTGCTGTTGTAATGCTTGGCATTTCTGCTCTAAGTACTGCTCAGCGGACATTGAATTACTTTTTTAATGAATAATTGTTACTAAACAAGAGTAGCCAGAATGTCGATATAGCAATCTGAGCGATCGCCTTGTGTTTCAACAGCTGAAACATCATTCTGAGGCTAGATGTAAATTATTAGGATTTACGCAATCACTCTTTAAAACTTTTATTCCTCCTTATCTTCTCCATCGCGCCAGTTGCTACTCTACGCGTTCCGCGTTAGCGGTACAAGTCTGGGAACCGGCAAGGGCGCACTGGCTTGTGTGTGGTTCGATTTTCCCTTAGGTGTGCGTAAGTCTTGATTATCTAGTTTCTTCTAAGAGTAATTTACCACTTCCAGACCTAGTATAAAAATTAGTCTAGATAGTCCGCTTTTGCTTAATTTAACAAATTAGATGTTGTGTAGCCGATTATTCCTGACTTGGATTGAGTACAACGACAATTTCTGTTAGCTTAATTCCTAAAGGTTTCCAATGGGAATTGGTGGAGGAAAAAGTAGCATCCCCAGACACTGCTTGGTAGTCATTGGGAAACTTTTCGTAAGCATTAGGGGCAGCGTCTACGCGTAAAATTAGTTTACCTTGATAGCGGGATAATTTAGTACTATCTAACAAAATCGTACCGCCGTAATCCCAACCTAATCCATAGAGCTTAAAGTTACCTAATTGCTTGCGTAACTCGCTCAATGGGGTTCCAACGCCGATACCTTCACGGGTTTTCCAACCTGAACCCAAGTTACGCACATCTAAAGGTTTGGTACGGGTATTATCACTCCAGACTACCAAGAGCGATCGGCCTCCATCTAACTTTAATTGAGTAGCGGCAAAACTACCAATTCCTTCAGCACCAGAAATGGTTTTATCAACGACACGAGACGCACCAAATAACTTAACTAAATCTTGTTTGGTGGTTGTGCGTGTTATCGGCCCGACTCTTTCCCCAGGAATAATCAAAGTGTCTGTTAATGTTTGCGATTTAGCGATAGTAACTGAACTATCAATTTTTTGGGTTAATCCAACTGCTTCTTTTCCAGAATAAATTAGCAGCAACCCTAACGCAGCTGTAGCGATAGTTTTAATATATGAGTTCACGGTATACCTCGACGGACTGCAACTGAGAATGATTTCGTTAATGATTACTTTTCGGTTTTAACTTCTACAGTTTCGCAATTACGGATTCCCGATTTTATTAAGGATCTGTACTAAAACATGTTCCTTACTCGCTCAAAAACATGCCCGACTGACTAAAACATGTTGATTTGTCACTTCAGAAGGTGTCAGATCGACAAAAATGTCTTCATTTATAAATTAACAATAATTCGTTCGAGAAAAAATTCTTTTTGACTTATCGTTCGAGCACTTTGTATAAATAACAAATAAGTCGTTCTAGAACCACTTTAGTTTTATTTATACAAAAACACAAATTTCGAGCAAAACATGTCCATGTATAAGCTCAGCTTAAGTTGTTCTAGCTCTGGTTATTCTGGGTTTATACAAAGATAAGTTTTTGTAATTACAGCAGTTTTGGTAGTATTCAGACCACAATTGAGGCGGAGAATGGGGAGTAGCGAGTGGTGTAGTTCAATTACTTCAAAAGCGCTGTAATGTTCTACCTTATACCGTTTCTTTGTGAAGCTGCATATATTTACCCCCTGGCTACGGTGTACACACAAATCGGAGTTGCTTTTGAGATCCGGGTTTTACCCCCCTTACCAAGGGGGGAAACAAGAAAATCCAGTTCCCTCCCCTTGACAAGGGGAGGGTTAGGGTGGGGTAATTCGAGGACTGGTAGTGATTCGATAACTTGTGTGTACACCGTAGCCTTGCCTTATGTGCAGCTTCATACAGAATTGGTATTACGGAAAAATCAAACAGGAACAATCGCGTTTTAATCTCTTTCTGAATTCTGAATTCTTCACTTCATCACTCTAGTTGCGTTGAAAATTGCCAGCAAAGCTACTCCAACATCTGCAAAGACAGCTTCCCACATTGTCGCTATCCCTAAAATACCTAATCCAATAAATACACCTTTAATTGCTAAAGCAAACCCAATATTTTGCCAAACTATTTTCCGAGTTTTTCTAGCAATTTGTATTGCTTCTGCAACTTTTGATGGTGCATCTGTCATAATCACAATATCAGCAGTTTCTATGGCTGCATCTGAACCTAAGCCGCCCATTGCCATACCAACATCTGCTCTAGCAATTACTGGCGCATCATTAATACCATCGCCAATGAAGGCTACTTTACTGTGTTTACTGGTGGTGCTAATTAGTTTCTCAATGGCATTAACTTTTTCTTCTGGTAATAACTCTGCTTCGTAGATATCTATGCCAATTTGTTGAGCAATTAGAGAAGCGATCGCTTGATTATCTCCTGTTAACATTACTGTTTTTTCTACACCCATTTTTTTGAGTGTTTGAATTGCTTGTCTGGCATCTTCTTTGACTTCATCAGCAATTACTATATATCCAGCGTAAATATCATCTACTGCTACATGAATAACTGTTCCTTCTACTAAGCAATTATCGTGGGCAATGCGTTCTTTATGCAATAGGCGATCGCTTCCTGCTATCACTACCTTATTTTCAACTTTGGCTCTAATTCCATAACCTGCTATCTCTTCATAATTGCTAATATCAAATGCATCAATATTGTTGCCGTAAGCATTGCGGATAGATTGGGCAATGGGATGATTTGAATGAGATTCAACTTTGGCAGCTAATTGCAGTACTTCTTGCTGAGTAAAATTATTTTTTGGTACTATTTCTGCAACTTTAAATACTCCTTTTGTTAAAGTTCCAGTTTTATCAAAAACAACTGTGTTGACTGCATTCAGACTATCCAAAAAAGTAGAACCTTTAACCAAAATACCGCGTTTAGCTGCACCTCCAACACCTCCAAAGTAACCTAATGGAATACTGATTACTAGTCCACATGGGCAGGAAATAACTAATAAAATCAGGGCACGATAAATCCATTCTGAAGAAGTTGCCCCAGAAATGAATAAAGGAGGTAACAAAGCAATTGCTAAAGATGTAAAAACTACTATGGGCGTGTAATATCGAGCAAATTTAGTAATAAATTTCTCTGTTTCGGCTTTTTTGCTTTTGGCATTCTGCACCAAGTCTAAAATCTTAGCAATGGAAGATTCATCAAAAAGTTTTGTGACTTTAATGCTGAGAACACCGATTTTATTGATTGTTCCAGCTAAAACTGTTTCTCCCAGCTTCACAGTTCGCGGTACAGATTCTCCAGTTAACGCAGATGTATCAACTTGAGAATTACCTTCAATAATTTCACCATCTAAAGGAATCTTTTCTCCAGGTTTGACAACGATAATATCTCCAATTTTTACTGTGTCTGGCGATACTTTTTTCAGCCCATTTTCTGTCTGGATATTTGCATAGTCTGGGCGTATTTCTAATAAAGCTTTGATGGAATTACGAGAACGGCTGACAGCAATATCTTGGAACAATTCGCCAATTTTATAAAATAACATAACTCCCACAGCTTCGGGCAATTTATGAATTGCGATCGCTCCTAATGTCGCTACTGTCATTAAAAATGTTTCATCAAATATTCTGCCTCTAAGTATATTGCGCCCCGCAGTTTTTAAAACACTCCATCCACTTAATAAATAGGCAGGTATGAAAACCAAATATTCACCTATTGAGTAGAGTGTATTATGCAATTGGTTTTCAAAAATTACACCAGGTGCATACAAACTTAAAATCACTACTAAAGGAAATATCTCATTTTTAAGGTTGAATTCTTCACCGTGGTTATGATTATGGTCATGGTTATGATTCTCATCATGATGATGGTTATGATTCTCGTGATGTTCGTGTTCGCAACTGCAACAACCTGAAGATTCTGAATGTAGTTTTTGCTTCATTTTTTTTGGGGCTAGTAAGTTGTTTGATATAAAACCTTTCTTTTAAGGTAATAAAAAAAATAACTTTTTACAAGTTAATAATTTAAGAAAGATAATCGATATCAATAAGCTAGAATTCAGAACTCAGGAGTCAGAATTCAGAAGATTTAATGTTAAATCTTGCGATTAGTTGTTAGCAAGTACTAAGATTTATAAATTTCTTAAAGATTTTAATTTGATGATAAGTAATACGATTTCTTTGTGAGGCTGCGCCAAATTCTCTTAGCTTTCTTTCTTTCTTTCTTTCTTTCTTTCTTTCTTTGTGTCCTTTGCGCCCTTTGCGGTTCGTTCCTTATATACTTTGGCGCATCTTCGGCGCATCTTCATACAGAATTGGTATAAGTCGTCGCTAATATTTCAAGCTATATTAAGAAGCTTAAATGTAGGGTGCGTTGTCGCCAAGCGCCGCACTTGAAACTTTTGACGGTGCGTTAGCCTACGGCGTAACACACCCTACATCAAATTTATATTTATTCATACATATACTAAGTATTAATCTCACTCACTCAACATGTTTTGGGAGATCGTGAAATACAGGGAATAAATAATACTCAATACCCCATTCCCAATTCCCTAAAAATTTAAAATATCTAATGACTCTTCTATTTCTAAATCTAATATTCTTTGTTTTGTATCTTTGAGGGCTTCTAGCTTGCCTTCTTTACGGTAGATATCTGCGGCTTTTTGAAAATCTTCAATTGCTCCCTGTTTATCTGCCATTTCTAAACGAGTATTGCCACGATTATAATAAGCATCTGCATAATTAGAATTAATATCAATTGCTTGAGTATAATCTTCAAATGCTCCTTCAAAATCTTCTAAATCAAAACGAGCATTACCACGATTGTAATAAGCATCTATATAATTAGGATTAATCTGTATTGCCTGGGTATAATCTTCAATTGCTCCTTGAAAATCTCCTAAATCAGAACGAGCATTACCACGATTTTTGTAAGCTACAGCATCTTGAGGATTAACTTTGATTGCTTGGGAAAATACTGGTGGAGTTCCTAGTAAATAACGAGCAATACCACGATTTTTATAAGCATCAGCATAATCAGGATTAATTTTAATAGCTTGAGTATAATCTTCAATCGCTCCTTGATTATCTCCTAGATGAGAACGAGCTTCAGCGCGGTTTTTATAAGCTACGGCAAGGTTAGGGTTAATTCTAATAGCTTGGGTATAATCATTAATTGCTTCTTCTAATCTGCCCAGTTGATATAAAGCCAAACCTCGTTTGTTATAAAATTTCGCATCATTAATATTTATTTGTATTGCCTGAGAATAATCTGCGATCGCTGCTTCACAATCACCTATTTGATAGTGAGCTAAACCTCGTTTATAATACAAATCATCATCACTATGATTAACTTCTAAAACTTGATTATAATTAGCGATCGCATTTGCATATTCTCCTTTTTTGAAAGATTCATCACCTAATTTTAAGTAAAGCAAACTTAAATCTTCATCACGAGAATACAAATAGCTTTCTACATCAGGTTTAAAAGAAGATTTGAGCAACTGATTATTAGTTGGCTTAGGTGGCGTTTGTTGTTTGGGTAGATATTTATAACTTGGTGGCTGTGGCTTAAAATAGTTCTGATTTCCAGAAGATTGTAACTGTTCTAAATAGCAAAATAAACCACCGCCATAAAGTAATTGCTCTATTCCAAATGAAATTCTCCCAGTCTTCAACTTAATCATTCGGGTTGGGAGGAAGCCAGCTAAAAAAAGGTGATATTCAGATTGTGCTTCACTCACATCTTCTTGAATTAAAATGCAAACTACAACTGCATTTTTTTCAACTTCTTCAGAACTAATTGACCATCTAACTCTGTCAATACTACCGTGACGAGATTTAACTTCAATACCAATAGATGGGTCACAAGTCAAGGTAAAATCTATTTTACCATCACCGCCGAATCGCTTTTCATAATCAACTTCGGTAATAAAATCAGCTAAACGTTCCTTGACAACTTCCTCACCGAGTTTTCCTTTAAGATAGCTGATGAAAACATCACGAACTGGCAAAACACGCTTATATTTCTCAGCCATCTGCCAGCAAAATTCCCGTAGTGCCTTTAGCCTCTCTCCAGAAATTATAGTTACTTCGCTATGTTGACCTTCTGTTTCACAATGAAGCAGACAACCAGATGTTAACCTTTTGATAAAATCAGACTGTAGCGATCGCAGTAGCGTAATCCAGTCCATTTTGATTGCTGCGAATTTTTTGATGAGATTATTCTATTAAAATATTTATTCGCCGTAAACCTTTCAATTAGCTTGGGTGATATCCCCAAAAATTGCTTAACCTTATATATTAAATCTTAATTTAATTTAACGCAATTAATTTTGCAGAAAGCGACTGTATTATGACATAATAGCCTGTCATCAAATCTCACCTATTTTTACAGTCGAATTTGATTAGGAAATTATTGATAGATTTGCCGGAGTTCCTCTAAGGTATTGGCAGTTTTGATACTAGAGAGAATAGTTTTTAACATCTCTACATCCTGTATTTGGGAAATCTCTGGTAATATTGTTAATCCATCACTGCCAAATTTAAGTTCTAAACTGATTTGAATACCTTCAATAAATCCTTCTACTTTCCCCTGTTGCAGACCTTGTTGAAGACCTTGTTGAAGACCTTGTTCAATACCCCTTCTTTCTACACTGGTAATATACGGCATTTTCTTCTCCTGCTCATATTGAGTTACTTCTTGCCAAAAACTGTTTTCTAATTCTTCAGGTAATTTCATCACCCAATCGATAAACCGAAATAAGTTGATGATATCTTCGCGCTGATAGCCTTTTTCGTAAAGTCGTTTGGTTAAATCAACCTTCCACCGTTTACGCCCTTGATTATCTTGGCGTGTTTCTTTTGCTTTGAGATGAGCCATAACTACTGTAGCAAATGGGTTAGAAGTTGCTTCTAATTCTGTCCATAGCTGACTATATTCAAGTAATTTGACAATGGGAAATTTGAATTTGACTTCGCAACCCTATAATTCATCGCTAAACTGATTTGGTTTCCATGTGGGGCGATCGTCACCTAAAATGGCTAGACTAGCTATAGAACGATTGTAACGGTCAAACAATCGGTAGTGGTAGACGTACATCCTTTGGGCAAAGTTGGTTTCTTCATAACTTTGGACTTCGAGATGGATTAATACCCACTTTTCTTCGCCATTATGTTGCCAGACTTGAACGAGTTTATCAACGAATCTTTGTCCTAATTCTGCATCTCGAACGACTTGCTGTAACTCTTTGTCCAAAAATGTATAGCCTCGCTTCCAGTCTATTCCCTGGGCAGCGACAGGAAAGAAAAATTCAATGCATTCCTGAAAGTAGGTTTCTATGGCTTCTTTCCAAGGGCTGTCGTATTCATCGTTGGACATTGGCGTATTACATCAGTTTTGCAGGTGCAGACATGTTTGATTATGCCAGAGTTTTGAAGAGTTGGGGGAAGGGTGCGATCGCTCTGCCTCATCATTTGACCATTGTCTCACAAGATAGCGATTTTGAGCGTATGAGACAAGTGAGGGAGTTATCTTGTGAATCTTGGCTGTAATGATGGTTGAGGTGCGATTGCATTTCAACGGTGAATTATTGGGTGGTTTAGAGGTTTCTAATTTTAACTTTGATAAAACTGAAAAATTCTCAATTTATAGTGTCCTAGTTAACGGTAGTGACTTTCTATGGAGTAGATAGATAAAATTTTCTTAAGTTAAGCAAATATTATAAAAATAATCAAATTACAACACTGTATTTATAAATGACAAATCAGCCAACAGATGCACCTTTGTTTCAAGCTTATAAAGCTTATTTAGAAAAAATAGAACTTTTTTTGAATGAAGAAAAAGAAAAATTTCAAAAAACACTCAAAAGTACAGTCCCAAAAAATAAGGACAGTGATTACGAAAAAATTGTTCTGGATGCCAACAATAAAATCGTTGAAAAAATAGATGCTGCCATCAAAGAGATATCTACTTTTATTGAAAAATTAGAACAAGAAAAAAAGCGAAAAATTCAGAGCGCCCGTGATACTAGACCTTCTAAAAAAAGTAATATTTAAGGTATATTTCTCATCAAATAATCCAAATAATACTTCATCTCCTTAAAGGCAATTTGAGACAGGTTTTGGCTGCTAGCTGCTTTGTTTGAGACATATTCAAGCGCCTTTTTATAAAGACTGTTAGTTAACACATGCTTATGGACTAAATCATTTACTACTTCTTCTAAGTACTCAGTATTACCAATATCAAGGCTAGTGTGAATGGCGTGTAAGTAGTCCTCAATTTGTGATAAAAATTCCTCTCGGACAACTTTGCGAACAGACGAATCATTAATTAGAGCGTCATTGATTGCTTCATATGCCAATTGTTCTCTATTTCTTTCCAGCCATGTTTCAGCTTCTTTGCTGGCATCATCTCTTTTTGCTAGGTCTATCGATTCCTTTTCCAACTCCTCTTTAAGGTCTAATAAACTTTTTTTCTTTGTTTGATCGGGAGTTTGCTCTATTAGTGTATCAATAAATTTAAACAAATTAGCTAAACTTAATTTTTTTGATTTTTCTAATTTTTCTGAAAATAATTTTCCCGATTCTTTTTGCATGATATCTGTTTTAACCTTTTTCAGTTCTTTCTCGTTATTACCTGACTTTACGAGAGAAACAATTGCGGCAATTCCAGATAGTAGAGTGCCAATAGCATTCATAGATTCCCAATTAATTTGAGGTTGAGTGCTAGAAGATACCTGACTTAGACTTGTACTGGCTATTGGAGATGAAGTCGGGATAGCAGTTGAAGAAGATATTTGAGCATAGATGAAGGTGTTGGGTTTCAGAAAGCAAAACATAAAAATTACAGTTACTGGTACAGATTTAAGCAACAAAAGCAGTTTCTTCTGTTTTTCCATTGATTAAATGTCCTTCTCAAATAGAACTTTTAGTGTGCCTTGTCTAATATTAATAATGCTTAATTAATGCTTGGAGTAATCCTGATTCTTCAATCATTGCCTCACGAATACGCTCAATCATGTAGCCGGCTGTATTCTTATTAACCCCAATCTCTTTGGCAAGCTGACGCACACTAATACCCCCTGGAGAATTCAGCACAAGGTGAATCGCTACAAACCACTTTTGTAATTCTACATGAGTCTTGTGAAAAAGTGTACCCACTGTAACACTGTATGATGTAAAGCATTCGTTACAGTGATACCTGCGTTCATTTCTGTATGCAGTGGCGTTGGTTGATTCGCAATATGGGCACTTTGGCTTTCCATTCCAACGAATTTGCTCAAGTAGCGCAAGGCATTCTTCGTGATTTTGTGACATTGTTATTCTCAGAACTCTGAGATAACAATGTCAAAAATTACTCTTTTATGTTGCAGCAATATGTATTACATGCCAAAGAAAAATTCCAAGGCAATTAATCTTTTTGATACTTGTACTTAGTTGATTTAAATATTTATAGATTCTTTTATTACCGTACACCCTTCTCTTGCAACAGTGCATCTGCCCAAGCTGCATCTGTTTCTGATAATGCTGGTACTGGCTGTTGGCTATAATCTACTACCAAATCATAGCCGTAGATATCATATACCTGATTTAATAATGTCTGCAAATCTATAATTGGTTCTGTATCTCCAGAACGCAAAGGTAGTGGAAAGGATGGAATTATATCTTGTAAATTAAAAGCATATAAGTCAGCATAAGGACGGCGATCGCCACGACAAACTAAAATTCTATAGTGACTCTGAATATCATTACCTATCATCGGCATGGGGTCGCCTTTACGTAATAAATCAATTTCAACTAAATTACTGCGGCTGGCTAATACTTGTGCGCGTTTTTCTTCATAAATCTGCCGTCCTTTTCCTGTACGTTTATTCGTAGGAGATAAAATTTCAATAGTAGTAATTAATACCTCTGTCTCTACTTCTCGTACTTCTAAATATCCTTCCCTAATACTCACTGGCATAGGAATTTTGACTTTTATCGGTTCAGATCTCGGTGCGGCAACTGCTATATTTGTAATCGTAGAATCAGTTATACTTTGCCGATTTTTTACTATTATATCAGGAATACCAACAAGCAAGGAATTCTCATCAGTCGTTTCATACATCCGCACTTCTACTGCAACTCGATATTTAGGACGCAGTTGGAGAGATAAAAATCTGGCAATTTCACTAATGAGTAAGTGATGTAATCCTGGAAATAATTCCGGATGTTCTAAATAAGGATTCATTCCAGGGAAGATAGAAGGCATTGATTTAACTCCTATTTTCTTTTTTTAACGTAGTCTTTTATACCGTAATAATGCATCAACCCAAACTACATTCTCTTCTGAGAATTGTAACACTGGCTGTTGACTGTAATCTATTACTAAATCATAACTTCCACGGTCATAAATCCCAGCTAACAAATTCTGCAAATCTACCAAAGGTTCACTATCATCAGTTCGCAATGGCAAGGGAAATGTGGGAATTGCATCTGGTAAATTAAAAGCGTATAAATCAGATTGAGGACGATTTTCTGCGCGACTAACTAAAATCCGGTAGTCATTTTGCGTACCATCGCCAAAAACTAGCATTGGTTCTCCACCACGTAATAAATCAATTTCCACCAAATTTGTTAAGCTTCCCAACACTCTTTGTCGTTTAGTTTCGTATGCGTCGCGTCCTTCTCCTGGGAGTTTATTTTTTGGTGAAAGAACTTCAATTGCTGTCACTACTTCTTTTGTTCCTACCTTCCTCACCTCTAAATATCTCTCTTTGACTGTCTCAGGTATAGGAACTGTTACTGTTTTAGGTTCAACCGCAGATACCGCTACAGCTACATTAGGTATTTTAGGATTTACTACTGTCTGGGAATTTTTTATTATGACATCAGGAATACCAACCAAAAGTCTATCATCACCAGTAGTTTGATAAATTCGTTCTTCAATAGCGACAAAATATTTAGGGCGCAGTTGAGGAGATAATGAGTCTGCGATCGCTACTATTAGTCTCCCATGTATTCCTGGCCATAATATAGGATCTTCTAAATACGGGTTCATTCCTGAAAATGGAGAAGGCATAAGCAGTTTTAAATTCTAAATTGTCGCGTTCCAATGCTGGCAATTATATAAGAATTCAGAATGCAGAACTCAGAAGTCAGCATACTTTGAGATCCAAGCTTAATAATTTCAATAAAATCAATAAGCTATAACACCTTGATTTTTTAATTATTCTGGATTCTGACTCCTGAATTCTGACTCCTTATTTAAGAACAACTAGTAAGGGCTGCACCACATTGATCTTCTCTTTTCAGCCAACCCTTAACACCTTCAAATTCTACCTGCGCCCAGTCACCCTGACAGCCTAACAATTTGACAGGCGTATTAGCAGGAATTCTTCCCACTTTTCGGCTTTGTTCGTTGCTATTAGCATAAACCTCCACGCCATTCGTACCATAGCCTTGAGTTGATAAACCTAAATTTGGCACAAATACCCATCCAGTTCCTTGAAAACCATCACTAGCATTGGTAATCTGCACCCAATTTTTAACAGCAGCAACAACTTGAACTGTCTCGTTGCTGGGTATTTTCCCTAAAATTCTGTATTTCGTACTTCCACCACTCCGCACATTTAAACCTTGCGGATCTGTATCAGTAACGTAGGCAAAAATATCACACTTTTGTACATTAGTTGATTCCGCTAAAGCTATTTGATTAGCTATACCACTATTGAGCATTACACTAATACAACTGAATGCCAATCCGATCGCTAACTTTTTGGCTGGATTTTTGGCTTTTTTGTTCATAATTTCTCCAATCTGCTGGCATCCGTAATCAAAGCTGGAATTATATTCCTATTTCCTATCGTAATTATTATTAAAATTGATTTTCATCTGTAATAACTCGTGATTTTACAAAATTTAGTTATGCGATCGCTGATGAAGGAAACACAACCACAAAATTGAGTATTAAGATGTTAATATATGGTATGATTAGTGCCAATCGTGAGTTCAACAATTAATTTTTATTAAAAAAATATGAATATCAAAATACAACCAATATCAAATGGCATCGGTCAAGAGATTATTAATATAAATAATATCAGTGTCTTAGAATTAGACAAGGAAGAAATTATTAATCTCTTTAAATCTTATGGAATCTTACTTTTTAGAGGATTCCAGGCAAATGCTGAGATTTTTAAACAATTTAGCAATTCCTTGAGTACTGATTTTATAAATTATGCTGGCGGTGCATTCAGTAGAAGAGTAATTAATGGAGATGAGACTATTTTAAGCGTAAATGATTTTAACTCGGAAATTAAATTGCACGGAGAAATGTACTATCAGCAGAATATCCCCCTAATGCTATGGTTTTTCTGTGCTAATCCGCCGTTAAAAGATGGTGAAACTACTGTATGTGATGGACGAGAGTTTTTTAATAAACTTAGTAGTTCAACTAAAGAGTTATTTAGAAAAAATAATTTAAAATTTACTGTTACGATGTCTCAAAAAGACTGGCAGAAAAAATATCAAACAGATGATTTGAATAAGCTAGAAGAGATGTGCCATAAGAATAATACGCATCTCACAGTAAACGCTGACCAATCAATTATGCTCGAATACATTTGTCCTGCGATTATCCCTAGCCGATGTGGAAAGTATCAGGTGTTTATTAATAGCCTATTGCCCACAAAACAGTTAAGTCCAAAAATTTTAAACTTTGAGGATGGTTCAGAGATTCCTGATGAGGTTATGTCTGAACTTAATGAAATCGCTGAAAAAATCACCACGGAAATTTCGTGGCAGAAAGGGGATATTTTAATGATTGACAATACAAGAATACTTCATGGTAGAAGGGCTTTTAGTGACAATCAAAGAGATATTTATATCAGGTTATGTTCCCCTGCTTTTTCTTTCTAGGTAAAAGACCTGGTGAATGGAATTCGCGGTTATACAGAAAAAACCCACCAAGGTGGGTTTCAAATTCTTCAAGTCCGCCTGTATAGGCTTATTTTGTGTAGCCGGGATTTCTAACCGTCGAATATATTTGCTTTTGCGACATGAAAAGCTGCTTTTGCGACATGAAAAGCTGGTTTTGCGACATGAAAAGCTGCTTTTGTGACATGAAAAGCTGCTTTTGCGACATGAAAAGCTGCTTTTGTGACATGAAAAGCTGCTTTTGTGACATGAAAAGCTGCTTTTGCGACATGAAAAGCTGCTTTTGCGACATGAAAAGCTGCTTTTGCGACATGAAAAGCTGCTTTTGCAACATGAAAAGCTGTTATCTTTAAATTTAGGGTGCGTTGTTAGCCACAGCCTAAAGCACCGCGATCCACAATACTACTTCATATCGTAGCCAAATAAATTCGGGTCAACTTCTCCTAATTGCAACTCTGCCAAACCATACTCCGCCCATCGTCTATCTACCATCGCTGCGACATCTGGATCTGATTCTAAAGTAGCGCCCCATTCATGCTCTGTTTCTGGCGGCATTTTTGTGGTAGCATCAATTCCCATACGTCCACCCAAGCCAATTTTTTCGCTAGCAAAATCCAAACTATCAAAGGGCGTATTCGGCAAAATAAATACATCCCGAACTGGGTCAACTTTAGAACTAATTGCCCATACAACTTGACGTGGGTCGCGAATATTTATATTTTTATCGACGACAATCACAAATTTGGTGTAAGTAAATTGTGGTAAAGCACTCCAAAACGCCAAAGCTGCCCGTCGTGCTTGTCCCGGATATGCTTTGTCAATGGAAATAATCGCCGCTTTGTAACTCAAAGCTTCCATTGGTAAGAAGAAATCAACAATTTCAGAGACTTGTTGCCGCAGAATAGGTGTATAGATGCGATTAAGTGCGATCGCCATCATCGCTTCTTCTTTGGGTGGACGACCACTAAATGTTGTTAAGTAAATCGGATCTTTGCGGTGTGTCATACAGTTGAAGCGAACCAACGGCGAATCCTCAACGCCACCGTAATAACCCATGTGGTCGCCAAAAGGCCCATCCGGCAAAACTTCCCCTGGTGTAATGGTTCCTTCCAAAACAAATTCTGAATCTGCGGGAACTTCCAAATCTACAGTTTTACACTTCGCCAACTGCACGCCCGAACCGCCATAAAGTCCAGCAAACAGCCATTCTGATAAATCTACAGGAATGGGCGTAGCTGCTGCCATGATAATTAAAGGATCTACACCAAGTGCGATCGCTACTTCTAATTTTTTCCCACGTTCAGCCGCTTTTCGCAAATGCCTTGCGCCACCCCGCACCGATAACCAGTGAACCGTCATCGTATTTTTTGATTGTAGTTGCAAACGATACACCCCTACATTCGGCGTACCAGTCTCACAATCCTTGGTAATTACTAACCCCAGCGTGATAATCTTGCCAGCATCACCACAATAAGGACGTATTAAAGGCAACTTATTTAAATCCAAACCATCGCCTTCAATCACAACTTGCTGACAAGCCGGAAAAAAGTCCCGTCCCGGTTTCGCCTTCACCACGTCAAACAAAACCTTACCAAAATCTATCGCTTGAGAAATCTTCTTCGGTGGTTTTGGTTGTTGCAGCATACTCAACTTTTTCCCCAGAGTTTCCAACTCCTCTGGACGCTGCATATTCATTGCCCAGCAAATTCTTTCCACAGTTCCCATCAAATTCACCGCCACCGGGAAAGAAGCACCTTTGACGTTTTCAAACAACAACCCTGGCCCACCTTTCTGTAGCATCCGGTTAGAAATCTCAGCAATTTCTAAATCTGGGTCAACTAAAGCTGAAATTCGCCGTAATTGTCCTCTTTCTTCTAGAATTTTAATGAATCCCCGTAAGTCTCTGGCCATAGTTCTTGTAAAGCAGATTATTTAAGAAGTGTGAAGCGCTTTCTTATATTATTAGTCATTTGTCATTGGAAAAGAGGAGGCAGGAGGCAGGAGACAGAATGCAGAAGTTCTTTAATGCGTGAATTTTGTTAGCGCAGTAAGCCGTGTCTGCGAACGTCATTTTGAATTTTGAATTGATTTGTCTCCCTCATCCTCCCTACTCCCTATGTACCCTTAACTGTAAATTAACCTGATTGTTAACGTTTATTAACTAAGTTTTGCAAATATTTTAGTTATTGTAAGTGGGGAGACGCATTATTTTTGACAAATAAGCGCTAACCTAATCAAACATGGCCAGAATAAACTATACCTTCCTGGCAGGCTGTCTTGTTATGCGGCTCCTGCTAGGTTTATTTATTACAAACTTTAAACCAACACAAATTTTTCTGCCTCCTACTCTCTGGTTTTCTTTGCCAGAGATATACAGGAAATAATGGTTAAGAGGCAAATAAGAATTGATTTATGAATACAGCTAACCGCCACATAGGATTTTGCAAATTTATCAGCATTATTATTGTTGTTGTACTAAAGTTAATTTCTTAACGGTTCAGTTAAAGGCTAATTGTACAAAACTGTGGGATTTTGAGACGCGATAAATCGCCGTCTCTACAAGTTTTTTGGTCTTATCTGAACTATATTGGAATATAAATATGACCCCAACTCAAAATTATACGTCTAAAACACGATCAATTAACAATATTGACCTTTCCAGTGTCAAGATCGTAACAAGCACCAACAATTTTTAGTTTGCCAGCACGCAGCAATTTGGTTAAAATTACTGAGCTTTCTTCTAATTTTTTCGCTTGATATTTAACGTTGGCAATAACCGCATCATCGCTAGTATTACCAGTTGCCAAATTGATGTTTGCCAAAGCAGGTTTGATACCTTCAACAACAAAACCAATTCTGCCAGGAAGTGGTTCATTTTTAATTGCTTCTGTAACTGCGCCGCATCTTTTATGACCTAAAACTACAATTAACTGCGAACCTAATACAGCTGTAGAATATTCTAAACTGCCTATAGCCATGTCACTGGCGACATTGCCAGCTACTCGCACAACAAATAAATCTCCAAGCCCTTGATCGAAGACAATTTCCGCAGGTACTCTAGAATCTGCACAGCCTAATATTGCCGCAAATGGATACTGAGCTTTAGCAACTAATCGTAGGCGTTCTAATGTTTGATCGGGATATTTGCGTTGTTGATGAACAAATCTTTGATTACCATTGAGCAAGCGTCTAATAGCTTCATTAGCATTGACTGGATTAGCGTTAACTGGATGAACATCAGCCGCAGCAGCTTGTTGTGTATCCCAAAAGCCATGTCCAAAAGCAGCAGCCCCAATACCCATTACACTTGCGAATTTCAAGAAATCACGTCGTCCTACGAATCCATTAATTTGACTCATCAATCTACCTGACAACATTTTTCTTAATATCAGGAAGATATCAGATGCAAATAGAATGCAAGAGTACCCTGTTACACGGTTTAAGAGTTATTTAATAAAACAGAATTCAGAATTCAGTAGTCAGAATTCAGTAGTAAAAGAAGTTTTATGGTTGGTGTTGAAGCTAAGCTTGTGTACTTGAGCAACTTGAATTTGCTACATTTACTAAAAAATAGCTTTTTCAAAAGTACTTTTCACAAACTCATATACCTCTGGTTCATCTGAAGCTCTTGGTCCTGCAACATTAAGAATTACTATTTTATAGTTGGAGATAAATAATAATAATTCGTTCACAGGATTTACATGAGTAAACTCTTTACATATATGTTTACACGGTTTCTGATATTTTTGAGCTAATTCAGCAGTTAATAAAGTGCCTGCAAAAAGTTTTTTAGCAATAGAAAATATCACAGTTCCATCAGAATCGCGGACATTCCATTCAGTCCGCTGGGAATATTCATCTGATGGTGTTTCAGTTAGGTTATAGCGTGAATTAATAACACCATCTTCTGCTTTACGCCCTTTGGGACACCAGCCTCCATGAGGAATCTGATGAGTTCTAGCCCAATCCAACGCTGCGCGATCTGCTCCTGTTTGACCGCCAGAAACTATTTTTAAGCTGTTAGCCATTTTCTATTTTGAAAGACAGACAAACTATTCTAATTCAGAATTCAGAATTCAATGCCTTTTGCCTGCTCCCAGATACAGTTCGCCCACTTTCGGGTCATTCAATAATTCTTGACCAGGGCCGGAGATAGCATCACGTCCAGACTCTAGTACATATCCACGATGAGCCATTTCTAAAGCCTTGCGGGCATTTTGTTCTACTAATACGATCGCAGTACCGGTTTGATTAATGTGTTTAATCTGCTCAAAAACTTGTGTTACCAGGATAGGCGATAAAGCAGCAGAAGGTTCATCCAAAATCAGCAAACTAGGTTCCAACATCAAAGCTTTGCCCATCGCTAGCATCTGGCGTTCTCCTCCAGATAAGGTACCAGCGCGTTGATTGCGGCGATCGCTCAGTCTAGGAAACATACTAAATATTTTATCTTTGAGTGGTTTCAAAGAAACATTGAGAACAAAAGCACCCATCTCCAAGTTCTCTTCGATACTAAGGGAAGGGAAAACATTAACTATCTGCGGTACATAGCACATTCCCCGTTGCACAATTTGATTCGACTTTAGCCCCACAATATTTTCACCTTTGAAGGTAATTGCGCCAGTGTGAGGGATTAAAAGCCCAAAAATTGTTTTTGCCAAAGTAGATTTACCAGCACCGTTAGGGCCAATTACTGCCACCAATTCCCCTGGTGCAACATGAAAATTCACACCTTGTAGGATATCTACATCTTTGATATATCCAGCGTGGACGTTTTGAACTTCTAGCAGGGGAGCAGAATAACTTACTGAATCTGACATACAATCCGGTTAATAAGCACAAAATATATTTATTTGAACTCACGTTAGCTTAATTAGCATTACTTTCACAAAAAAATTTCAACAAAAAGACATAGGTATTTTACCTATGTCTCATTTCTATTCCGAGAAACTCAATTTGAATATTTGAATTATGCAGCTTTTGTTTTCTTGCTACACCTTACTCTCAATTTTGATTTTAATATGACTACGGGTACTACGGGGTTTTTTGCAACTCCGGCCGTTCTTCTGGAAGAATTGCTCCTTCGACTGGGCAAACTTGGAGACATATACCACAGTCAATGCAGGTGGCAAAGTCAATCCAGTACCAATCGGTTCCCTTGGCATTTTTACCTGGCCCTTCATGAATGCAAGCTACTGGACAGGCATCTACGCAGTCAGCAACGCCTTCACAGACTTCTGTAACAATTGTGTGCGGCATATTCTCGATTCCCTCTCTTCTGTATCGGCTATTTCTAGACTAGCAGGGGAGGGGATGCGGAGATGGGGAGATGGGGGAGCAGGGGAGCAGAGGGGCAGAGGAGCAGGGGAGCAGAGGGGCAGAGGAGCAGAGGAGCAGGGGAGAAGAGTTTTTCCTGCACCCTTCCCCCTGCCCCCTTGCTTCTTCCCATGCCCAATGCCCAATGCCCAATGCCCTATGCCCAATGCCCACTAACGCAATGATTCAATTTTGGGTGAGCCATCAGATTTGATCCAGGCGATTTGGGCAATGCCGCGATCGCGTGCATATTCGCGGATGGCGTCTGTATCCCTTCCTCCCAAATCCATTTCTACTCGCACCAAATGAGTGGAATCTCGTAGTTTTTGCGCGTATGCAAAGGCAGGAGCATCAGCACTCGGTGTCTCTGGCACTACTAACCAGTTGCTAGCTGGTGTTGTTTGCGGTAATTGCCCAGTAGATAATAAAACTTGGTATAAATCTTCGATATTGAGTACAAAACCAATTCCGGGTATGTTTTCTCCTTGTGGATGATATAGACCCAAAAGCTGGTCGTAGCGACCACCCTGCCCTAAAATTTGGGCTTGAGACGCAGTATCATTAACAACTTGAAAGACAATGCCAGTGTAGTAGTCTATGGTCTGGATTAGGCTCAGGTCGAGGATTAAGGAGAATTTTTTCTCTGATTCCAGTAACTCTACTAAGGATTTGAGGTTATTTACTGCTTGTTGCTGTTGTTCATCTAGCTGCAAGCTACTGACTTTTTCCAAGACTTCAGCACTTGGCCCGCGCAGATCCATCATGATGCGAGCGCGATCGCGTAGTTCGTCACTCAGAGGTAAGGTATCTATAGTGATGCGGTCAAGATTAGCGATCGCAGTGCGGACTTTCTCTTGTAAATTAGCACCAAAAGCATTCAGCAGCGATCGGGTAATTCCCGCTTCACCTAAAATTAAATGCCATTGGCGTAAACCCAATGCAGCCAGACAATCTGCTACCAATAGCAGCACTTCTGCATTTGCTAGCAATCCACCAGCACCTAATAACTCGACTCCAGCTTGATAAAACTCGTGCTGGCGATTATGCCTACTTTCCCAAGTGCGGCGAAATACGTTGGCATTGTAGTATAGCCGTTGGGGATAAGTTACACCTGCCATGCGAGTCACAACAGTGCGAGCAATAGAGGCTGTTAATTCTGGACGCAAACCCAATTCATCGTCTTCGCTATTTTGTAGTTGAATCACCATTTGGCGTTGGATTGCTTCCCCCGCCATCAAAGTATCCATCCGTTCCAAAGTCGAGGTGATAATCCTGTGATATCCCCAACGATGAAACACTTGTTGTAATCTATCTTCAATCCAGCGTTTTTTCGCCACATCTAAGGGTAATAAATCCCTGGCTCCCGCTGCTGGTTGATACACCATTATTTTTTCTTCCCACCAAACAAACCACCGAACAAACCACCATTACCAGATTTATCTGGTTGCTTATCTCCATTATTAGGAGATGAAGTCACCTTATGATCGGTAGGTTGTTGTCCTAAAGCTTTATCTATTTTAGGTTTCCATTGCGACGCTATTTGGTCATTAGGATCTAATTTCAGAGCATTTTCAAAATGGATTTTTGCCATTTTTAGCTGATTTTGCTTCAAATACACCATTCCAATCAAGCTATGGCAATGACTATTTTTCGGTTCTAGCTTCAAGGCTTCCTGCAACTCTACTTTGGCTTGGGCAAATTGGTTTTTGTCAATCAAAGATTGAGCGCGACGAACATACTGTTCTACAACAGAGTCTTCTTTTGGTGGTGCTGGTGGTGGCGCTGGTGATGCCTGTTTTGCGGTATCTGGCCCAGGTGTAGCCGAGTTAACTTTGGGTTGAGCAATTGATGGTGACGCTGCGGATGTTTTAGCTGCACTCCGCATTAAGTAGACCAAATTCAACTCACTAATTTGGGCAATGGCTTGGAGGGCTTGCTCTAAAGAATCATATTGGGTTTGGGCAAGTTTAGCGATCGCACTTTTATACGAATGATCGATATTAGCAGCATTAGCTAACTGTCTACCTAATTCTGTATATAAAGTCACCGAAGTCGATTCTTGCACCAGACGCTTGCCCATTTGCGACAAAATCAAAATATATTCTGTTCTAGTGCGTTCGTTAGCAAGTTTTTCGTAAGCTGGGTTAACCAACTTAGATAACAATTCATTACCTAGCTGTTTTTGTTCGGGACTTTCAGTAATACTACTATCCGGGTGTAAACGGCGGGCGATTTGAAGATACCGTTTGCGAATATCTTTAATATCCGCATCAACTGGAACGCACAATATTGCGTGATGATCTATGAAATCATATCTAAATAATCCACGATCTATTTTGAAAGACATATAGCAGTTTGCACCAAAGGAGCAATTAGATTTTTTCTAGTTTACTTCGCTCGATCGGCGATCCGTCAGTAGCAAATTGTCATTTTTATTGGGCATTGGGCATGGGGCATTGGGCATGGGGCATTGGTTATTATTCCTTGTCTCCCTTGTCTCTCAATCTCCCCGCGTCCCCGTGTCCCCGTGTCTCTCGATCTCCGTCACTTCCAAGCTGACAGGGGTGGAACTTGTAATAGTTCGCAACTTACGGTGTCGTGAATATGACCATTTGTGGCGAGAATTCTACCTGATTCAATTTTTAAGGGAGTGCCATCGTAGGCGGTAACTTTGCCGCCAGCTTCTTGTACCAAAATGATACCAGCGGCAATATCCCAAGGTGAAAGTCCCCGTTCCCAGTAGCCATCGACACGTCCACAGGCAACATAGGCTAAATCTAGGGATGCGGAACCGCTGCGTCTGACTCCTTGAGTTAGGTGGGTGAGGTGACAAAATTCTGCATAGTTGTTATCAGAGGTTTCGCGGCGATCGTAAGCAAATCCACTTACCAGCAGGCTTTTGTTTAGTTCTGAGGTTGTGGAAACTGTGATGGGGCGACGGTTGCGTGTTGCTCCTAAACCCGCAGCAGCACGAAATAGTTCGTTGTGAAAGGGGTCATAAATGACCCCAACTTGTGGAACGCCATTAATTAACAGCCCGATGGAAACGGCAAAGAATGGGTATTGATGAGCGTAATTGGTTGTGCCATCTAAAGGATCTATTGCCCAGAGGTATTCACTTTCGCGATCGCCTAATTTTCCTGATTCTTCAGCGAGAATAGAATGTTCCGGAAAATGGCGACGTAAAATTTCTAAAACCAACTCTTCTGAAGCTTTATCAGCAGCAGTAACTAAATCACCAGGGCGTCCTTTTTCAATAATCGCATCTTCTAACTTACCTAAGTAACCTTGGAGTATGCCACCACCAGCTAAGGCCGCTTCTGTCGCAATGTCTAGAAAAATTTGTAGATTAGTCATTTGTCATTTGTGATTGGGTATTGGGGACTGGGGATTGGGTACTGGGGATTGGAAGTGCTGAGTCTTGAGTTAGCAGTTAAGAGTTAAGAGTGAGGGAGTTATTCTCCTAATCCCCTTGTCTTCCCAAACTTCCCATTCCCCAATCCCCAGTCCCTAGTCCCCAGTCCCCAATTCTCAAAGATTTTGACGGCGAAACTCAGCGGGAGTAAGGCGCATCGGTTTTTCTGGGTTCCAAATTCCTTGTCCCATGAGTCTAGCCCATTGTTGGGCACGTTCTAAACGTTGGTCATATTTGTGATTAGGCGATCGCCCAACGAACAATGCATTCCCTTGTTTGACTAATTCCTCATTCAACAAAATCTTATTTTTCCATACATAAGCTAGAGTTCGCCCAATTTTGTCTTTTGCTTCTAAATCAAACTCCAGTGTTACTGATTGTTCTCCACCACCAATAAGATTTTCTAGCTGTTCCTTTGCTTGTTCGCCCCAAGGTCGCTGTCGCACATCTGGTGCATCAATTCCCACTAACCGCACTTGAGAAATCAGATTTGGTTGTTCGGCCATACCCAAAACTTCCAAACTTTGCCCACTAACTACCCGCGCTACTTTCACCTGCGTCTGATTGTTTGGCAGCGCATTTTTACCCTGGCAACTCACCAGGAGTAAAAAGCAAACCAAAATGACTATTTTTCTTGCCCAAACACCAAAACGTACTAACAAAGCAGTAATTTTCTCCTCTATCCCTCTGCGCGAACAAAATCCTATTCTTCATCTAACGGTAAACCCGCTTTAACCCGACCCCTACCAAAATACCGTCCAAACTGGAGTTCATAAACTTCATCTTCGTCTTGTGTTTCCACCTCTAAATCGGAACGGGGGTAACTCACACACAACAGGGCATAACCTTGGCGACGTAACTCTGGCGATAATCCGATCGCTTCTGGTTGGTAAATTTCTCCTGACAACACTCTCACCGCACAAGTGGTACAAGCCCCATTACGGCAAGAAAACGGCAGTTCTGCTCCTTGTTTTTCGGCAGTGTGCAGAATGTAGCGGTCTTCTGGCACTTCTAGGGTGTGTATTTCGCCAGTGGCGCGATCGCGAACTCGAATTGTATATCTACGGGACATCTGGATTTAGCTCTTAAGACTTGAACTTTGAGATTAACCTAAAAAATCTTTTTTTATCTTTGCACTTTTTGGAATTCTATAGTAAGATTGTAAATCGTGACATCTGGAGAGATGGCCGAGTGGTTTAAGGCGCAGCACTGGAAATGCTGTAATGCGGAAACGTATTCCAGGGTTCAAATCCCTGTCTCTCCGCTATAAAGTATACAGGGTAAAGCTTTTTGGCTTTACCCTTTACTCTTTTAAGGTTTTATGCATTCCGAAAGTGGTTTAAAAAGTGGTGTATGTGGTTGAATGATTTTAACCAAAATCACAACACTAATTTTTCGCCGCTCAAAATTAATAAGGGCAAAGTATTCCTTTGCCCCTAAAATATCGATCGCTCCTAATCTGATTAAAAATCAACAGATGGCAGTTTGCCCTGTATTAACTCAAACTGTGCTTCAGCACAGTTGGCACAATTGCAACCGAGTTGATCGATAATCGGATTAGATTTGTGAATCAATTGTGGTGCTGCCAAACTAGGAATTCCTTGTGTCGATACTACTGCGATCGCTGGTGTAGTATATGCAGATTTCAGACTAGATGCTTGTGCCGGATTGGCTAGCATTAATATGGATGCCAGAAAAGCAGGACAGGCAAGTAAAATCAGTTTGGCTATGTTCATAATTTACAGCAAGTATACGTTTGTTCATACAGCATAGCTAATAAATTGACGATGTTCAATACTCAGTGGTTAGTCTAAGTACTGAGTTAGGATTTATTCTTCTTATCCCTTGCCCTCCATTTCCCTAATCTTAATTACGCCCAAATCCCTAACCTTGCAAAAGTTGTGACCAAATAACTAATTCGCCTTTTTCACCGCCTGCGGCTAGGAATTTGCCTTGGGGATGCCAAGCTAAGCTAGAAAAGCCTCCAGAGACACCTGTGATTATTTGGGATACTTCTTGGGCTTTGTCCCACAAACACAACCAGCCATCGGCACCAGCTGAAGCGAGAAGGAAGCTTTTAGGTGCAAAGGCGATCGCATTAATTACATCGACATGATTAGTTAAAACTCGTGCTTCCCAACCTAAGTTATCATCTTCTAATTTTTCCCACACTACAATACCTTCAACGCTAGACGATGCTAGTATTGGCGCACCCAGGTTTGTAGTAGCTTCTGACCATGCCAATTGGCGAATTTTTCCAGGGAAGCCGCGCATTACCCAAGGATCGGGATTGTTCCATTCCAAAACGGTAACGCTTCTATCCATGTTGCCTGAAGCGAGGAATTTACCATCGGGTGACCAAGCCATAGCTAAACTGACGGTAACCATATCTAAAATGTATGGTTCGTCATCCCAGTTTTCACTCTGCCAAATCTTGACTCCTTTATAACCAGCAATGGCTAGGTACTGGCCGTCAATGCGCCAATCTATCCCCAAGACTGATGAGTTATCGAAATTCAATGTGACGACAATTTCACGAATATCTGCGTCCCACACTTGGACGTAACGCCCCAAACTAAAAGCTAGTTGGTTACTGGTGTAATTCCAAGCTAGTTTGTCAACCCATGCAGGCGCATTTTCCAATGTGGCAATTAATTCAGTGTCTTGCCAAATTTTGACTTGTCCATCTTGTCCGCCGACAGCTAAAAATTTTCCATCGTGAGAAAAGGCAAGGCAATCTACTGATTTACCATTACCAGTTTGCAAGGTTGTGAGTTCGCCATCATTCCACAGTACAACTTCCCCAATTGCGGAAGTTGCTGCTAAAGTTTTACCTTGGGGTGACCAAGCGATCGCAGTTACATAATCTGCAAGTATCCCTGAATAGTGTTGTTCAAATAGTTTAGATTTGCTGGTTGTGGGGTTCATATCTTTGAAAAGGGGGAGTGAGGAGTGAGGAGTGAGGAGTGAGGAGTTTTGAATTTTTAACTCATAACTCATAACTCCTAACTCCTAACTTTTTATTTAAGCTATACAAGCAAGAAAATCTTGCTTAAGTTGTTCTGCGTCAAGGTTGCGACCGATGAATACTAGTTCGTTTTTTGGAGTTTCGTTAGGTTTCCAGGGGCGATCGGGTCTACCATCAAATATCATATGCACTCCTTGAAACACAAATCTATTCTCTTCTCCAGCGATATTTAATATGCCTTTCATGCGAAAAATATCTGGCCCTTGGGTACGCAGTAACTCAGAAAGCCAAGCGTTTAATTTTTCTCCATCGACTGCACCTTTTTCTACTAAAGCTACAGAAAAGACGGTTTCGTCGTGTTCGTGGGCATCTTCGCCTAAAAAATTTGGATCTATTTCTAATGCCCTATCTAAATCAAATGCTTTGACACCTAACAAAGCATTCATTTCTAATTCCGAGTTGCGGGTACGATAGATTTTTGCCATAGCATTCATTGACCGAATTCGCTTTTCTAATTCGTCCAATTCTTCTGATGCTACTAAATCTGTTTTATTAAGTAAAATTACATCTGCAAAGGCAATCTGTTCTTGGGCTTCATCTGCATCCCAATGCTGCCAAATATGCTTGGCATCTACGACTGTTACCACTGCATCTAAAGATAGTTGATTTTGCAAATCTTCATCCACAAAAAATGTCTGAATTACTGGTGCAGGGTCAGCTAGTCCGGTTGTTTCAATTACCAAATGGTCAAATTTATCGCGCCGCTTCATCAAATTGCCAATGATGCGAATTAAATCGCCACGCACTGTACAACAGATGCAGCCATTATTCATTTCAAATATTTCTTCATCGGCATCGATAATTAGTTGATTATCAATGCCCACTTCCCCAAATTCGTTAACAATCACAGCAACTTTTTTGCCGTGTTCGTAGGTGAGGATGTGATTAAGTAGAGTCGTTTTCCCTGCTCCCAAATAACCTGTAAGAACAGTAACGGGAACTGAATTTGTGCTTACGTCAGCCACCATACTCTAAATTCCTTTTGTCTCACCTTATGGATAATCGTTATCGCCTATGATAATTCTTTTTATTTTTTTGTGCGAAGTTGGCTTAAGAATTCAGAATTCAGAATTCAGAATTGGTTAGTAAAACAGGCTTTATACCCGAATACAAGATGAATCATTGTGCCTTTCAGCTTCCTTTAAATCTACGAAATCTGCTGTAGTCGAATCAAGAAATATTTTATTTTCATACATGTGTAATAAGTAATAAATATTAACAAATTATGAAAAAACAATGTTTGCTCAACACGGTTTTAGTTTGTAGCTTGATAACCTGAAAAATTAGTGATAATGATTATCATTATTTAGATTATACCATTTTAGGAAATTTCTGCTACAAACACGTTCATAGGGGCGTACAAATGTACGCCCCCACAGGGGATTAAGTTGAAAATATTGTTAGTTCTCAATTCTGAACAAAAAATTCTCAACCGCTGCTAAAACTTCTGCTGGGTATTCTTCATGGAGTCCTAAAGAACCAGGAATAACGACGCTTCTTACTCCCGGTAATGCTGCTAAAGCGTTCATTTCTTCTCGTGATTTGGTAGGGCTGGATTCTCCAATTACCACCATCAGTGGTACGGTTAAAGACTGTGCGAGTTGAAGAAAATCGGATTGTTGGCGTACAGCATCGAGATTACCCGTTACAAAGGCAGCAGAAGCAAATCTCGCTCCTGGTTGTTGAGTTGTCTGCCATTTTTTATCGATGAAACTGGGTGTAAGTTTAGCCGTGTCAGTAAAGACATGACGGCGGTACATAAAATTTAAGAAAGATGGAGTAGTGTTAAGTTTGTAGAGAGCTTGACCAACTATAGGCGATCGCACTAATTTTCTCACCATACCAGCTATCTGCTCACTTGCCCCCATTGTCGGCAAAGGCCCGCGCCAAGTAGGAGCTAACAACACAATTTTTGAGAATGCAGCTGGTTGTTTCACAGCTAATTGTAAGACGTAAGTAGAAGCATGACCAGCCGCCATTACAGTAATTGGAGTATTAAAAATCGCCTTGACGAAATCTGACAAAAATTGTTGATATATTTGCGGCTGATAATTTAAACTAGGGCGAGAAGATTCGCCAAAACCAGGCCAGTCTACAGCTACAACTTGAAAATTGGGAGCTAATAATCTAGCAAGTTCGCCCATTTCTAAACGCGTCGAAACACTGCTAAAAGCTGGTAGCAACAATAGCGGTGAACCTTTACCAAGGGTTTCATAAACAACGCGCAATTGCTGGTTTTCCCAATTCCAGAAATATTCTTGAACTACTCCACCAAATCCAACGGCAGCAGAAGTAGATAATAAATTTGTTGACATGAGATTAAATTTTCTCCTTTGTCATTTGTTATTAGTCATTAGTCATCAGTCATTTGTTTATTCACCAATGCCCAATGCCCAATACCCGATGCCCAATGCCCAACTATTAGTTACCTACATCTAACTTACATTCCAAGGCTTTTTTTTGCATGGTTTTAAAAATGTTGTAAAATCCATTGGCACGGGAAGGTGTGAGACTAACATTTAAACCTGTTTCTTGAATAAAATCTGGAGTAAGTTGCACAATCTCAGTTGGCGTTAGTCCATTCAATCCTTCAACTAAAAGTCCGACTAATCCTTTGGTTAACTGGGAATCAGAATCACCTTGGAAAACAACTTTACCATCACTCAAGCTTGCTGTGATATAAACTTGAGAAACGCAACCAGGAACCTTATTATCAGGTAATTTATCACCTTCTGGGAACTCATTGAGCTTCTGAGCATACCAGATTAGCTGTTCGTAACGTCGCTTCGGTTCGGAAGCGCGTTGAAAGCGTTGGACAATTTTAGCAAGTGCGGGTGGCAAAGAATCTAGAGTTGAGGACATAACAGAAGCTGGAAATAATCGCTATCATCTTGAGTGTAAATTATCTTGAGAGCGATGCCTACGGCAGGCTGAGCCTACGCGTCTGTATTTCACCTTAACTAGAAGTTGCCAAATCCAGATAATTGATGCGATGTTTGCGACGGGCTACGCCTACGCACTCATGTCGGTCAGATTTTTTAATCTGTGTAATTACAATAACTTCATTTCCTTCTAAGCAGGCTTTGACGGCAACTGCTAGAAGTTTTAGTCGTATCAGTGTAGGCTTTAGGCTATTACGTAAGTGTTTGCGAAGGGTGAAATTTATGTGTCGTTTGATGCAAAGATATTTGTAATTTTAAAGACATCCACTACAGCCTTTTGGAATTATTTTCTTGAAGTTGGGCTGTTTGCATACTCTACTGAATTTGAGAGCTAGTGAATTAATAAGAATCGGTTCAAATGTACTACTGTTGATTCAGATTTTAGGAGCAAAATACCCAATGTGGGGCAGATTATATTAAGTAGTAAGAATAAGTGTTAAATATTGATGCAAAATCGGGTGTTTTGTTGAATTAGCTTCGGGAATTTTCAGATTATATTTTCAATCATTAATAAATTTCAGGAGCAAATCAGGTGTTTACTTCAACGTTACTTGCTGCTGCAACCGCACCCCTGGAATGGAGTCCTTACGTTGGCCTGACTATGGTTATCGCCAACATAATTGCCATTGCCTTTGGCAAATCTACCATCAAGTATCAAAATGCAGAACCAAAACTACCATCACCCAATTTCTTTGGTGGTTTTGGTGCGCCTGCTTTATTAGCAACTACCGCCTTTGGTCATATCTTAGGGGTGGGCGCTATTTTAGGACTGCATAACTTGGGTAGACTTTAGTTCTTCCTCAAGTTAGCCGTTATTTGATGATTTTTTGTCTCCAGCTTTGAGCCAGAAAATTACTTATCTGGCTCTTTTTTGATTAGATACTGAGTTGTAAAGGCTCTAGGCAATCGGCTGAAAATTCCCTTGGAGTGAGGGTTTGACCATCGGTTTGTAGCTTAACCTAGCTGACAACTGCCATAGGTATCTAACTTTTAACAAACGTCCACTCTAATATCTTGATGGGGGCTTGTTGTAGTGCTTGAGTAAGTTCGGCGTTACTCTCAAATTTGATCTGGGAGAGGTCGCAAGCTTCGATGTTGACGGTGAATTGCTCGTCTTGGAAAGGCCAAGGTTTGACAACAACTAAGCGATCGCTGCGTTGCATGATATCATAGCGTTGACCGTCGGGGCCTTTGGTAATTTCTAAAAAGCGTTCGTCAGCAGGTAATTCATGTTGACAGAGGATCAGAGAAAGGCGATCGCACCATTGCATAAATGCGTAAGCTGCGTCAACTTCTTCCTTTTCAATACCTAGTTCCTCGCGCCAATGTTTTTGATTTTCGAGTTGCTCGTCTAAAAGTTTGTCTAGTTTTGGAGACTGACCCCGGCTTGGCTCATTTAAACGACTAATGTGCATAGAAATTAATAGAGCTACCCACCGTCCACGGTAAAGAGCATTCTTAGCCAAATTAGCAGTTTTCTGAACACCTTCTTCTATATCACTGTCTGTCATCAGAGTGAAGTCTCTTGGCGCACCAGCTTTAGTCAGATTATCGTCTTCCCACTCTTTTTCTAAATCATCGTGATGGGAAATTGCAGCTATTGTTTCATATAATCGGGCTGGAGCATCTTTACGTCGCCATTGCCCTCCTAGCTGAGCTGCTAACAAAGCATGGGCACGATGATAAATAATTTCCCAACCATTTTGAGTCGCGTTGACAATCACAAATCAATCTCCTACTCTACATTTTTGATTTAACGTGAATTCGGCAGACTTCACCCACCCAGCCTTCCTCTCCTCAAAGGAGCTAGGTGTACACACAAGTGGGAAGTAGTTGATAAATCCGGGTTTTACCCCTCCCTAACCCTCCCCTTGTAAAGGGGAGGGAACAAGATCCCCTTGCCAAGGAGGGATTAAGGGGGGTAATTCGACTTATGTGTACACGGTAGCCTCAAAGGAGAGGGAGGAGGAAAAATTAGGCTTTTTGCTCCCCTCTCCTTGAAGGAGGGCTGGGGGTGAGGCCAAAATCCTATACATCGAATTCACGTTGATTTAGGAAATGGAATTCAAAATTCAGCAGTGAAACAAGCTTTCTGCTTACCAACTAGACTAAAAGCGTTTATTTCACTCAATCTGCTGCAATTTCTGAATTTAGAAACATTACTCTCTATTGTTGTGTGTGGCTGAATATTTATAGCCATTCGTAGGGGCACACATCTGTGTGCCCCTATGGTGTGTCCTATCGAAATTAAGATCGGCAAATACAGCTTGGCAATGATTCAAAATATTTGCTGAAATTCACTTATTTTGTAACTGCAAGCTATGAAATTAAGAGTGGCTTTCTAGCGGATTTGCAATGTATTTGAATGTTGGCTCAGAATTCCAAGGGCCACGCTCATCTTTACCATTACCGTTTGTAGATAGGTTATAGTAAAGCGCAACAGTTTCATCTGGTTGAATGTTACCAAAGAATGGATCTGTTAACTTACCCAGAGAATCTAGAGCTTTCATAAACATCTGGGTATGAGAAATTTCTCGTGTTAAAAGATGAACTAAAGTTTCTTTGGTTCCTTCATCAGTTGCTAGCTTAATCAACTCTTCGTAAGTCTGACGAGCGCCGGCTTCAGCTGCAATATTAGCTCTCAAATCACGGACCACATCTCCGCCTTCATTCAAGTAACTTGCAGTCCAAGCGTTACCCTGACTATCTAAAAAGTGAGGGCCCATACCTCGTACCGCAAAGAGAGTACTTTTATAAGCTTCTGTTTGATCGGTATTTTTGGTATGAACTTCGATGAGTTTGCCAACCATTTCTAGATGGCTAAATTCTTCGATCGCAATATCTTGGAGCATATCTTTAATTCCAGCGTTTTCCACGTGGAATGATTGAACCCAATATTGCAAAGCTGCGCTTAGTTCTCCGGTCGCTCCCCCAAATTGCTCTAAAAGTAATTGAGCAAAACGAGGGTTTGGTTCCTTAACGTTGACTACATGAATAGGATCTTTTTTGTGAAAGAACATAGATTTAAGCTTCCAAAAAACTGTTTGACAAAATAGATGGACTGGTATTAGTTCCTAGTAGTATTTCCCAAATGCATCGGGTTAAATAGAGATTAGATAGCTCCTCAATTGGAAAACTACGAGAGAATTAAATACCAGTGGTAATTTCATGATTAATAACTGCCATTTAGTAATTAGGCGTTACTACTTCTTCTGATTAGTCCCCATAGGTAGATAGCAATAATCGCGCCAAGGACAGCTACTAAAATACCAGGAATAGTTAAGCCAGCGCCTGCCGAAGTAATTTGCAGAGTTCCGGTTCTTAGCAATGTAAAGAGACTTCCACCGATGAAGGCACCAATGATACCTAAAATCATTGTGGAAAGAATACCACCGCCTTGATATCCAGGATAAATGGCTTTAGCGATCGCACCTGCCAAAAGTCCTAAAACTACCCAAGCAATAATACTCATAATCAATAAAGACCTCATCAATTCGACTTGTATATAACTTATCAACTTTAATTCACAATTCTTTCTATCACGCGGGATAAATGCTAAATCCAAAAGTTAGATAAAAGAGGCTGTATCGAGATTACATGAGAATTGGCATTTGGCATGTATACCATGAAAATCGTTAATGAAAGTTGTTGCTAGCGAAATAAGTTAGTCAATTATTAAATTTTGAATTTTATATTAGACTTTATTGATTACAAAACTAGATTACTGAAAATAACATAATTCTCGATTAGTGAGAAAAATAAATAATCTTAGCTTTGCTATATCTATCTGAAGATGTAATGTTTTTATCTAACTTTTTGTAGATGTAAAATTTATAAAAAATTAAATCCCCAACTTCCTAAAGAAGCCGAGGAGCTAAAAACTGCAAAATTTCACAAATGATTTAGCATTGCATGTAGCAATCTCAATCATTCATGAAAAAATCTATTGCCTATTGCCTTAAATGGCACGAGAGAATTTTGACTCTCGCGTTCTTGTATGAGTATCAAATACGACGGCAATATTTCTGACTAGTAATCTACCGATGTCTGTGATTTGGATGTGATTTTTTGATAAACTCACCAGACCATCGGCTTCTAGTGGTTTTAACGCCTCTAGTTCCTCAGAGAAATATTCATCAAAACTGATATGATACTTATTTTCAATGTCTTGCTTATGTAACTGAAAGTGAGACATGATAGACATGATGGCATCTCGTCTGATGATATCATTTTGAGTCAGTTTAATACCTTTACTAATAGGTAAATTACCTGCTGCAATTGTCTGATAATAATCCTTTAATTCTTTGTGGTTTTGAGCGTATGCATCTTCTAGCATACTGATGGATGTGGCACCAAAACCAAAAAGTTCTGTTTCAGCGTGGGTAGTATAGCCTTGAAAATTGCGCTTGAGAGTGCCATTACGTTGAGCGATCGCTAGTTCATCATTAACTTTAGCAAAATGATCCATCCCAATAAATAGATATTGGTTATTCGTCAATTCTTCAATGGTCATTTTCAGAATTTCTAACTTTTCCTGGGCTGCTGGTAGAGCTTCTTGAGGAATATTTTTTTGCGTTGGTTTCAGCCAAGGTACATAAGCAAAATTAAAAACCACAATTCGGTCAGGGTCTAATTCCATAGTCTTTTGCACCGTCTCCCGAAAAGTTTCGCGAGTTTGATAAGGTAAACCATAAATTAGGTCTACATTCACACTTTCAAACTTCGCTTCTTTAATCCAACTCATGACATCAAACAACATTTCTTCGGGCTGGATGCGGTTCACAGCTACTTGAACTTGGCTATTAAAATCCTGAATGCCAAAGCTAATGCGATTAAACCCAATTTGTCTGAGAAACAGAATATAGTTTCTATCAATGTAGCGGGGATTAATTTCGATGGAGATTTCTGCTTGGGAATCAATGTTGAAGTAATGATTGATGTTTTTCCATATAAATTCTACTTGGTCGCGTTCCAAATAATTAGGAGTACCACCACCCCAATGAATTTGCAGCACTTTTCTTTCTGAATCGATTAAGGCTGCTGTGTTTTTAATATCTTGAACCAAATACTCTAAGTAAGGTTCAGCAATTTTCTTGTTGTTAGAAATTACCGTGTTACATCCACAGAAATAGCAAGCACTTTGGCAAAAGGGAATGTGGAAATATAAAGAAAGAGGAGTTTTGCGTTGATTCGAGGCGGCGATCGCAGTTTTAAAATCAGTTTGGGTGAATGTTTCGTTTAATTCTGTAGCCGGTGGATAGCTCGTATATCTGGGTGCGCGAGTGTCATATTTTTGAATCAAATCCAAATCAAATTTGACACCAGGTAATAGAAAAACCATTGAATTACTTTCCAATAAATGTGTGAGGGGAGGGGAAGACGCGGGGATGGGGAGATGGGGAGATGGGGAGGCAGAGGAGCAGAGGGGACAATAATTAATGACTCTTGACCAATGACCAATGACTAATGACTAAATTGCAGTTATTTCTGTGCTGCCTGGGTTTTGAGAACGAGTCAGGTTATTAAATACAACTTGGCCCAGGGCTTTAATTAAACTTCCTTCTAGTTCCTGAGCCATCTTTAAATTCAACCCAAAGGCATTGTTGGCTTCTGCAACAATGCGTTCTGCTGTAGCATCATCAATGGGTAGTTCATTTAATGCCTGACGATACTTATCCTTAAATGCTTTTTTATCAGGAATTCGCTCAAAATTGTAAAAAGACGTGCCTTCATAGCCAGAAAGCTTAAGGGCTGACTGAGCAATTTTTTGTAACATTTGACCCCCGGAAAGGTCGCCCATGTAGCGAGTGTAGGCATGACCTAGCAATAAAGCCGGTTCATTAGCAGAAATTTCCCGAATGCGGTCAATGTAAGTCTGGGCAGCAGATGAGGGGGTGACTTGCTCTCTCCAATTATCCCCATAATAGAACATCATGTCTTTTTCGAGCGCAGCTTGGCGATTAAGTTCGGGAAAATAAACCGCACTAATCACAGGATAGTCTGCATGGCTTTCTATGGCTGCTTCTAGTTCGCTGTAGATGTAATACAAGTTGCTTAAGAACTTGGCGAAGCAGTCTCTGTCTACAACTCCTTTGAGAAAACATTTCATAAATCCCACGTTTTCTGCTGAGGTGTGGGCTTGTTGAGTTCCAGAGCGCAGTTTGATGGCGAGATTGCTACTCATTGTTGCTTCCTTGATGTTCAAGTGCAAGATTTCCAGGCAGTCATCACTCAGAATGCCTGCTAGTACCATTAAAAAATTGTTATTCCAGGTTTAAAGAGGATCTACATTACTCTATCCAGCAAATACCACTGCTGATGTAGCTCCCATCTGTTTTTATTTCTCCTAAGATTATTTAACTATTAATATTTGCATAACTATTGAGTTATTAAAATTTATTTATATTTGAGGAGTTAAAATTTTTAATACACGGTCTTACTTAGTTATAAATTTCTATGTAATTTTGATATCAATTTTTACCGATTTTTCAGGAATATTTCTATTCAAAAACTAACTATATTTGAGTTTGAAAATGTAGCAAATATTCTAAAAATAAAGTGCGATCGCTTTGGATACAAAGGCAGAAAGATTGCTACCTTGTCTTCCTTGTCCCCCTTGTCCTCTTTCCATGCCCAATGCCCAATGCCCTATTCCCTACTCCCTTTTTTCTCTCTTCTCCCAGACTTAGGACGAGTAGTTTTTCCTGCTACTGACTTGTTTTGCAGAATTGCAATTTCCCTTTGGGCATCTTGATAACTATCTTTTTCGCCTTGCTGTTGGAATAATTTTGCAGCTTTTTTGAAATCTGCGATCGCTCCTTGTTTATTTTTCTGTTTGGCGCGAATTACGCCCCGATTATAATAGGCTAAGGCGTTGTTAGCATCAATGGCGATCGCTTGTGAATAATCCTGATTTGCAGCTTTTTTATTTCCTAGTTCGAGATAGGCGTTACCACGGTTATTGTAAGCTGCCGCATCATTAGGATCTAGTTTTAGCGCTTCACTATAATCTTGAATAGCGCCTTTATAATCTCCGAAAGAAAAACGGTGAATACCTCTGTGGATATAAGCAGCAATAAATTTTGGATCTAGCTGTAAAATAGTATTGTAATCTTCAGTAGCTTCTATTTTGTTGCCTAAATCGCTATAAATATCACCCCGATTTAGATAAGCTTCTATATATTTAGGATTGATATTAATGGCATCAGAATAATCTTTCAAGGCTGCATATTTTTGTTTATTAATAACTTGAGTTAAACCCCTTTGATAATAAGCTTTGGCATCACTAGGGTTAATTTTAATTATTTTATCAAAATCTTGGATTGATGCTTGTCTGAGTTTGAGGCGACGGCGGAGAATACCTCGTTGCAAGTAGGCTTCAGTATACTCAGGTTTGATGGCGATCGCTTTGCTAAAATCTCCCAGCGCCCCTTTATTCTCTTTAATTTGAACGCGGGCTAATCCCCGGCCATAATAAGCGTATGCATCTTGAGAATTTAACTTAATCGCTTGGGTATAATCAGCGATCGCTTCTTTATACTTGCCTAATTCATACAAAGCAAATCCCCGGTCATAATAGGCATTAGCATCTTCAGGATTGAGCGAAATTGCTTGACTAGAGTCTGCTTGTGCTTGCTCATAGTCTCCCAAGCGATAATAAGCATCGCCTCGCTTATTATAAGCCAAAGCATTTTTTGGTTCTAATTGAATCAGCTGACTAAAATCTCGAATTGCTCCTTCATAGTTTGCTATATCATATTTATTTACTCCCTCTTGATATAATTTTTTTTGAGCATTACTTTCAGATTTTGGTAACTGAAAAAACCACCCTGTAACACCAAGTGCAAAACAGCCAGCTATCCCCGTCATGGCTATGAATAATTTTTTTGGATGCTGGTTTTGCTGTTCGCCTTCAACACTTGTTAACTTTTTTAAATCATCTAAAACTTCAGTTGCATACTGATAGCGTTTTCGATAGTCAAAACGCACCATTTTATTAATAATTTTTACTAATTTTTTGTTAATTTTTAAATCTTTGTTTTGCCAAACAATTTCACCTGTAAGCCGATTCTTCTGGCTTCGCAGATGAGATATTTCGTTTGTTGGTAAACCGAGAAGTGCAGCGATCGCAACTATACCTAAAGCATAGATATCGCTATTGTATTTTAGGTTGCCATTAACTTGCTCTATAGGTATATATTCAAGACTATTAAAATTTGTGCTAACTTCATTAATAGTATTAAAGTCAACTAAAACTAACTTTTTATCTGAATCACGGCGAATAATATTTTCTGGTTTAATATCTTGGTGAATTACTCCACGGCTATGCACAACTACCAAAATTTCTAATATCTCTGATAATAGGGTAATTACTTGGTCTTCCCTCAAAGGTTGTGCTGGTAAAATTTCATCAGTCAAAGGTAACCCAGGAATAAATTCTTGGACTAGATAAAATTCTTCATTTTCTTCAAAATAAGCAACTAGTTTCTGGATTTGGTCGTGTTCTTGTCCGAGTTGCTCTAAAGTTATTAACTTATTATCTAACAAGCGGTGCAGGATTGTTAAATTTTGGGGATTGCTAGTGGAAAGATATAGTCGCTTGACTACAAATTGTTTGCCAGGAAGATTAATATCTTCTGCTAAATACGTTTTTGCCTTTTCCCGATCATTGAGAACTTTTAGTATTCGGTAGCGTCTATCTAGGAAGTGACTATCCATCAATATCAATTATGGTCTTATGTCTGAATATTTTATTTGATTATAGTGTACGTGTTATTACTGGTAATTTTAAAATAAAAAAACTTCTGAAAAGAAAAATAATCATAGCAAAATCCCATTTATAAGTCGGATTAATTAGCTAATACTGCATATTACTACTAATATTTTTCTTTTTTGGTAGGATGTTACTAGCTGTATACGGTTATATGCTACCAGACTTAGGTAAGATTTCTGCATAAAAAGAGACTTGGGATGAAGAATGAGAATATTAAGAGGTTATTTTGATCCCTATTCTTCAGCAATCCCACCCATGACACGCGATCGCAAAATGCGATAAAAATAGCGGATCGAATGCTAAATATCCGCGTCTAGAAGATTGAAAATCAACAGATTTGGGCAAAAAAAAGACCAAGTGGCTACTGTGAAGCGCCAATTACTTGAGGCGCTGAGTCGTCGTGACATAGCTGCTGTTAGTAACTTGATTGTAGGCTGGCAAAAAGTTGTGGGAACGGAAAAGTTAACTAATTTGATTGTTAACGAAGTAATGGTGGAATGCGACTCTGATAGTCACCGTTGGTTTTGTCGAATTTTTCTTGGGCAAGCGCAATACGAACAGATGCAAGAAAAAGCCCAAACTAACGTTTTTCAAATTCTTTTAAGTGGAGGTTTAGAACCGGGAAAAGACTTCAGCTTTGGATCTGATGGCAGACTTTTGATGAGCGATCGCGCCAAAGAAATTTTACTATGTCAAGTGCCACAGCAACGTAAATTTTTGTTTGAAGCACAGTTAGAACCTTTGTTAAACGAAGATCGAGTTATTGCTATTGAACAGCAGTTAGGGTGTGCATTTTTTAGCAATTTAACTGAAATCGCTATCCAACAAATTCAGGTATTAAGCAATTCTCAAGCAGCGGCTTATCTGGGAGTACTAGTGGCTGGGTTAGTTTCACGTCATCCTCAACTTCAGGATGCAGACTTTCCCACACGATTTATACTTACTATTCTCCAAGGATTACCCGAAGAACGAGCAATCCTAATTCTCAACGATCCGGAAGAAAATCCTCAGTTTGATGAGCCGATCATTTTTCAACATTTATTAGCAGCAATGGGAGATAGAGAACATCACCGCATTGCTGAGGAAGATGGCGGTATCAGCCTTGACCAACTCAAAAAACTTGATTTAGTTTGGCGTGGCGAACGCGAAATTTCCGAAATCATAGCCATGATGGAAAGATGGCATCTCAAAAATAGATAAGTCTTCAACCGAACCTAATCTGATTACGCTGGTACAACAAATTTTTCAGTCCCAGCCAGTCCAAAGGCGGTATGAATAGCTTGTAAAGCTTTAACACCTTGGTCTTGTGCCACGACACAGCTAATTTTGATCTCTGAAGTGGCAATCATTTGAATATTTATTTGTTGTTGGGCTAAGGCTTCAAACATTTTAGCGGCAACACCTGGTTGTCCTACCATCGCCGTACCGACAATACTTACTTTAGCGATCGCACTATCCAAAACAACTTCACCCCATCCTAATTCTGCTGCTACTTGAGTGAGCAGCTGTTTTGCATTTTCCCCATCCATCCGGGAGACAGTAAAGGCAATATCCCGCCTGGGAATACCATCAATTACCCGACAACGCTGAGATTGGATAATCATATCAACACTGATGTTGTGTTGTGCTAATAACCCAAACAACTTTGCCGCCATCCCCGGCCGGTCTGGTAATTGGCGAATCGCCAGACGCGCTTGTTTCAAGTCTAGGGCGACGCCGCGAACGGGAGGACAATTTGGCAGAAGGGCAGAGGGGCGGAGGGGCAGAGGGGCAGAGGGGCGGAGGGGCGGAGGGGATGAACTCTCCTCTGCTCCCCTGCTCCCTTGCTCCTCTGCCTGCCCTAACGGATAAACACCTGTTTCTAAAGAGTTCTCCCCTGCTTCGATTTCAAATGCTTTACTAAGTGCGGTAACAGCGCGATCGCATTCTGCTGCATCTACTACGCAACTGACTTTCACCTCGCTGGTCGAAATCATCTGTATATTTACGCCTGCTTCGGCTAAGGTGGCGAACATTTTCGCAGCTACACCGGGACGCCCAATCATACCTGCCCCTGCGATGCTGACTTTGGCAATGTTATTTTCTACCATTACCTCGGCTTCGTCAGCTTTGGGGTTGGATGCACTTCTTAGGGCTGGGGCGATGGCTGCTGCTACTGCTTCGGCTCGTTTTAAAATCGGTGTCATCACAGTGAAGGCAATGTCATTACTATTACCTTCATGAATTGACTGAATAATTAAATCTACATCTACTTTTTGGCGGGCAATTTCGCCAAATAACCTAGCTGCCACACCTGGCTTATCGGGAACGCGCAATAAAGCGACCTTTGCTTGGTCAGTATCAAATTCTACAGCATCCACTGGACGGGCAATTTCTAGATTGATGAGCGATCGCCCTTGGGATTTGGCAGAGGTAACCCAAGTACCTGGATCGTCCGTCCAGCTAGATCTGACTACAAGGGGAACACCGTAGTTACGAGCAATTTCTACAGCACGGGGATGCAACACTTTTGCTCCCAAGCTAGCTAGCTCCAGCATTTCATTGCAGGTGATGGCATCCATCAACTGAGCTTCGGGAACTAAGCGCGGGTCTGTAGTTAAAATCCCTGGAACATCTGTATAAATTTCACAAAAATTTGCCTGTAATGCTGCTGCCAAAGCTACCGCTGAAGTGTCCGAACCACCACGTCCCAAAGTTGTGATTTCCATTTCTCCGGTGCTGGATATCCCTTGAAATCCAGCTACGACAACCACTTTCCCTGCCTTGATGTGGCGAGTTAAACGGCTAGTTTCAATATGCAAAATCCGAGCGCGGCTGTGTTCAGCTTCAGTAACAATTCCTACCTGAGCACCAGTCATAGAAATTGCTGGTTGTCCAAGTTCCTGCAACGCCATACTGAGTAAGGCAATGGTGACTTGTTCGCCAGTGGAAAGCAGCATATCCATTTCCCGGCGGTTAGGATTTGGCGAAATTTCATTAGCTAGTTTGACGAGTCCATCAGTGGTTTTGCCCATTGCCGAAACCACTACAACCAGAGAGTTTCCAGCTTTGACAGTTTTATAAACGCGCTGTGCAACAGCCTGAATGCGTTCAACTGAACCGACAGATGTACCACCATATTTCTGAACTATGAGCGCCATAACTTTTAGCCAATCAATTGTGTCTGTATTTGCTCAATGCCCCCGCCGGGTTAGGAAGCTTTGAAAGTAGTATTATGATAAGCTGTCGCGCATCTAAAGCCGCACATCTTTTCGTGTTGGCTGTTGACTGTTGAGTGTTAACCGTCAGCGGTCAACGAACCTTATGAGTCACTGTGCAATTTCAAAGCGTAATAGCTTATTTACTTTACTAACTTATCAGAATCAATTGACACAAAAAATCTGAAATTGATATTTTGTCAGAAATTTTTTAGATATACGCCTAATTTTATAAAAAAGCGTCTTTCATCCCATACCTTCTACGGATGGAATAAAAGACGCTCCAAGCCCTTGCCTGTTCGCGGTTAACACTCCCTACTCGCCATTCCCCACTTCCTTTTTCAACACAGCCAATCAAAAATTAAAATTGAGTAAATAATAAAAACCCTGTTTGAAATAGTCCAACAACGAAACCCAAAATACCACCTAAACTGACAATCGCCTGTAATTCATTTTTCACAATTCCTTCGATCGCAGCTTCTAAATCAGCAGGCGAAGTTGATTTTACACGGTCAACTATCACTTGATCTATAGACAAAATTGGAATTACTTGGGCCACAATTGCCTCTAAATCTTTTTCCAAATACTTCTCTAAAATGAAAGCCAATTCTTGACTCATCACTTCTAAAGAAGTATTGACAACAGGTGAAGTACTCAAGCGGTTCAACAATACTACAGCAATATTTTCCCAATTAACAGAATCAGTTAATCCTTGTAGTAAATCACTGCCACTACTTTGCAAGTAATGACGCACACTTTCGCGTGTGGTCTTTCGTAGCTGGCGCACTGTTCCAATCGGCAAGTTTTGTAATGATAAATTTTGCAATAATTTGCGAATGCGATCGCGCATTTGCAAATCTTGAGTTAATTCCTGCAACCGACTATTGGTAGCTTCTTTTTCATCTAAGCAAAAAGTCCTTAGTCGCGTCAGAGTATTACGTAAACCAAACAAATTTGCTACTACCCAGTAAGTACCACTGGTTTTTTCCCGAAAGCCTTCATCAATAATTTGAATTGTGCGATCGGTCAAAAAATCAACTATTGCTTGGCGCAATACATCTGGCGGTAAAACCACTTGCAATAACCAATCTGCAAGCCTCGTGGCTTGTTCTTCTGTCAATTGAAATTCCAGCAGAATCTGGTCAAAAACTTGATTGATCTGCGCTTCTAAAAAGTCTTCTCGCCGTGACAAAACCTTCAGCAATCTTGGCAAGGATTCTCCTAACAAATCCCGCAAAATTCCCGCTACAATTTTAGCGGTTTTCTGGTTTTTATCTGTTTTGACTTGTTCGATCGCCAGCCGTAACAACCAGAGAATTGCTCCTTGTACGCGTTCTGTTTGTAACAGACGCCGCGCCAGATTTTGTAATTCCTCTGGCGTTAATAGCGACCCCATGATTGTATTAGAAATGTTCAGAGCCAGACGTTCCTGGTTGCGGGGAATTAATCCAGGAGTGAAGGGTACTCTTCGTCCAGCAATATAAATTGCTCGGTAGGGACGGAACAACATTTTGATGGCTATATCATTTGTAAAATAGCCGATAATTCCACCCAGTATAGGGGGAGACACATAAAGCCAAAGATGAGACCAGTCCACAGGATTTTGGATTTTCGATTTGAGAGTGACGAGTTAGGAGTTAAGAATTAAGAGTTAGGAATGATAAGTTCTCAATGAGAATTTATCACTACTCATAATTCATAACTTTATAATTCCTAACTCTTCACTCATTTTTCTTGACTACTAGCACTCCCATCATACCGTTCGCAATGGGGTAGTGTGTGGCAGTACCAAAACCAACTTGATGAGCTAACTCTACTTGCTTTTTGCCAACGGGAAAGCGGTCTAAGCTGGGGCTGATGTAAGCATATTCTTCCTTTAAGCCCAAATAATCAGCAATCGGCACAACAAAATTGTCCAGATACCACTGCTGAAAACCGCGTAGCTGGGGATTACTCGGTCGATGAAAGTCTAAAATCGCAGCTTTAGCACCCGGCTTTAGGACACGGTATAACTCTTGCAGACTCCGGGAAATATCTTTAACATTTCTTAAACCATAGCCCATTGTTGCGGCGTCAAATTGGTTATCGTCGAAAGGCAAATTTAGCACGTCAGCTTCCACCCAGGCGATAACAGGTTGGGGGTACTGCTTTTGCGAGCGTTCTTTAGCAGTTTCTAGCAAGTTTGGAGAGAAGTCTACTCCGTACACTTTTCCTGTTGCTCCCACACGCCGTGCCAAACGTAAAGCTAAATCACCGCTACCGCAACACAAATCAAGTGCAGTGTCACCAGATTTAGCCGCACTCCATTTAACTGCCATTTCTTTCCAGATTCGGTGTTGTCCCAGACTCAACCAATCGTTCAACTGGTCATAAACTGGAGCAATGCGGTTAAAAATGGACTGAATTTCGTTAGTCATTGGCTATGGGGCATAGGGCATGGGGCATTGGGCATTGGGCATTGGGCATTGGAGATTAGTTTTCACAAATGACTAATGACTAATGACTAATGACTAATGACAATTACACAATGGTTTGATGGCAGCGACTACTAGTCAGAGCGATCGCCATCAGTTGCGTTGATAAATCAATCAGCTTTAATTCATCTTCTCGCAAAATGCACGGTTGTTTCCACTGTAGTGATAATACGCCCAAAAGTTCATTCCGGTAGCTAATTGGCATCACTAAATGTGCTTGTACGCCTGAGTTTTGGTAGTGAACAGCATCATTTAATTTGTTGTCTTTGGGTATATTCAAGGAAAGTTGAATTTTTCCTGTGGCGATCGCTTCTTGGGTGAGGAGGTCTTGGGAAAGCCAATTTTCTAGTGTACCTGTATCGCTGTAATTTCCTTGAGTTGCAGCCAGATTATGTCCATGTATAAGTTGTATAATACACCCCTGGGTGCCAAAAGTTTCAGCAAAAGCCCTAGCAATTGGGGCAAGAGTTTCTTCTAAGCTAGAAGCTGCTTGAGTCACCTGCACCAAAACACTCAGCAGTGCCATTTGAGCGTGGGCGCGGCGTAACTCTTCTGTACGCTGCTTGAGCAAGTCGTAGGTTTCTGCTGCTCTTTGGACTACTGCTTTGAGTTCCCCTGGGTCCCAAGGCTTGGTAATGTATTTGTAAACTTGTCCAGCATTAATCGCTTCTACCAAGTCTTCAATATCAGTAAATCCCGTGAGAATTATCCTGACTGTATCGGGAAACTGAGGTACCGTCTTGCTGAGAAACTCAGTTCCTTTCATTTCTGGCATCCGTTGATCGGAGATAATCACAGCTACCTCGCCTTCGGCTGCCAAAACTTGTAGGGCGTTCACCCCACTATCAGCTTTCAAAACATTAAAATCGCGTCGAAAAGTGCGATAAAGCAGATCGAGATTATCTGGCTCATCGTCAACCACCAGAATTTTCAGTTTTTTTGGTCGTTCAAGAGTCATCACTTGATACTGGATTTTCTCAATTTCGAGGCTAGGATTATCCATAAGATATTTCCCTTAAATATTTGATTATCTTGTTATATTCCATACCAAGCTTAATCGAGAAGAGCAGTATTTTGTCATGGGTTATTACGGAGTAAAATCATGTTTTTAGGCACATTTAATTGTTCAGCACGGGAAAAATTGTTTAGGGGCTAGGCATTGGGTATGGGGCAAACAGGAGGTGTGGGAGGTGTGGGAGGTGTGGGAGGTGTGGGAGGTGTGGGAGGTGTGGGAGGTGTGGGAGGTGTGGGAGGTGTGGGAGGTGTGGGAGGTGTGGGAGGTGT
>NZ_JACJTU010000046.1 GCF_014698835.1 Nostoc paludosum FACHB-159
GATCTGTAAATGCTGGGGTCATGCTTAATAACTGCTGAAATGCTTATCCTATATACATTTTCGCAGTTTTTGACCCCTTTTTTTTATATCTTTGTGAGAAATCCGGGTCTAAGGGGTGGCGTGACGCATATTCTCATATCGAAGCTGGTGGTTGGTGGTGTAAGTCTGGTGTAGACCCCACCAAATTTGAGCAGTTAGCACCAGCAGCGAAATCAAGTTGGAAAGCTTGGGGTTGCTATAAGCCCAATCAACCACGTCCAAAACGAGATAAGGACACACATGAGATCATCCCCGGAAAATTCACCAAATATGAACATCCACCAGGAATTGAAAAAAGTATCTTTCTACTTGATATTCCAGACGATATTGCACTACAGATTTACCAAAAAGCGCAAGTCAATCCCACCGATAGCGATCGCGCCAGTGGATTTTGGTACTGCGTTTGGAAGCACAACATTCCCATCACCATTACTGAGGGGGCCAAAAAAGCAGCCAGTTTGTTAAGCCAAGGTCATGCAGCAATTGGGCTAGCGGGAATTAACGGCGGCTACTACAAAACCAACAATCAGCTTGACAATCGCATTGATAATGAAATCAAGAAAGATGAAATTAAGTCCGATCCTACCCTGGCTGTGATTGAACCCGATGAAATTGAGTCCGACGAAACACAAGACGATACTAATAAAGCGCAGAACAATCAACTTGTTGGCAATCAGACCCACATTTTGCATCCTGAGTTAGCGGTTTTTGCTACTACGGGGCGAGACTTCAAAATCTGCTTTGATTTTGACACTACCCCTAAAACCAAAAAAAATGTTGATGCTGCCACTTTGCGTACTGGACAATTACTAGAGGCGAATGGTGGCGAAGTGAGTGTGATTTCTCTACCCGGCCCAGATAAAGGCGTGGATGATTTTATCGTCGCACAAGGAAGTGAAGCTTTTGCACAATTACACGCCCAAGCCTTACCTATAAAAGAATGGGATAATCAACGCTGTCTGGAATTACGCTCAAATATCAAGTTAAAAGATGGCACAGTACGGAAAGTTAGTCCAAAAGATCAGACTGTTGCAGCAGTATCAACCGACAATAAGCAATCTCCGCCGTCAAATACTACTAACGAAATATCTGATACTACAAAGAAGCAACAATCACTACCGAATACAACAGATCAGAATCAACAACCAACCAATTCACAAATTCACTTACCCTTAGAGCAAACAGAAATTGATGCTGGTTCATTTAGCTGGTTTCCTTGGAAGAGGAACAAATCAATAATTCAAGAAGGCAGGAGGCAGAGGGCAGAAGGAACCAATTGTCAGGGGATTGTGACTCCTCCCAATTGGAAGCTCCCAAATCTTTGATTTGGGAGAGGCTTCAGACCCTTACTCCTTTGGGTCGTGGGCAGAGGGCAGGAGACATTCCTTCTGCCTCCTGCCTCCTGCCCTCTGCCTTTTCCAGTGAAACTCCTCCCCTAAAACCAATTCCCAATTGGGCTAAAACACAGGATGTTATCCTTTACCAGGGCAACTACCGACGACGACAACTTGAGGATAAAGAAAATCAAGCGATCGCACAGGCGGCTGTTGCCTTAGTCAAAAAATACGGTGTGGCAACCAAGGACAATCAGCTAACTTACCAAGCCGATGCTTTTACTATTAACAAAAAAGGCGAAGATTACACTATTTACCGTCGCCACGATAGTAAGCCGTTGATGACCTTCATGGCAGATCGTTGGAGCCAGGTGCGACGGGTGAATCTGGCTCAAGATTTTAATACCGAAAATCATCCGATTAATATCCTGCCTGTTGAGAGGCAAGAATTTTTGTTGATCGCAGATTATCTCAAATCTGGTAAACAATTACCTTCAGTGGATGATGATTCACGTAAAATTGCTTGTGTCTTGAGTTCGGTTTCACCTAGTGGCACACACAATATTTTAGAAAGTTTCAAACAACCTCAAGTGTTACAAATCATGATGGGTGCTATCCGTAACTTTGAGAAAGATGACTTAATCTTGGGTAATTACCGCATTCTTTTTCAGCAAGGAGCGGATGGCAAATCTACACTACAGCTATTCAAAACTGAACTTGGGGGTCTGCAAAGGGAAGCTGTAAGATTTGAATTTGAGCGTACTGAAACTGGGATGACTCACCAAGTCAAAGCTTTGGCTATCACTGAAGCTGATTTGGAAAAGTTGGGTTTGTTGGCACAAAAACTGCATATTAATTATCAATCTTATGAAGGCGACCCTAATGATACCCGTGACATCGACTTGCCCGTTCATCCCGAAATTACCCGTAATTTAGACAAGGAGCAGTCACACCAATCTACTCAATCTACGCCCAACGTACCAGATCGCAAGACACAATCAAACCCACAACAAGCTTGCTTTAATTCTCCAATGCGCCAAAAGCTTACTACAACTGGCAAGCTGACTATTGGGGAGCAACGCGAGCTTTATCAGAAAATTCTACTTCAAAGTCTTGTCGAGCAGCACGACAAAGGGCAAACGAATATTTCTCTTCCTCCCTTGAGTGATGTTGTTCAGGACTTGATGAATGCTCGTAGCCAGATTATTAATAATACCTATACGCCCTCTGTTGAAGTACATTCCCAACATCAAAAATCTCACACTCCACAACAACTTGCTACTAATTCACAGGAATTAGAATAATAATACCTATGCAATCTAGCTCAGTGTCCCAAACAATTAGTCTCATCAACCGCGATAGTAGCTTTTCTGACAACCAAATGGCTTACAGACTGGCGCTAATGATGGAGAAATATCCACATACACCTTCAAAATCAATACAGTCAACCCCCGCACTAGACATCACAGAGCGCGAAAATATTATTAATGAGATGAAAGCCACTCTATCTCTTACACAAAATGCTCAAAGCACTGAAGATTACAGGCGCTCTCTCAAGAATAAATACCTCAAGGAGTACACACAAAAATTACGACTACATCAAGCTGACACCCCAGAACATAATAGTTCCAGAGTTGAAAATTTAATCAATGAGAAGAAAAAGACTTTTTTACAACAAATGTTAGATGAAGAAGGGCGTAAGTTGCCTTTAGTCGATAGCCAACAGCCAACACCAAAGGAGACTGAAAATAATCAGGTTGTTAAAAAGTCTCTCATTCCTGCACTAATGAATATTATTGTTACAAAGGGACAAGATACTATTGGCGGTCGGGTTTATGAAGGCATGACTTATCGATTAAATTTATTGATGAGAGAGGGGATGCAGCGTCTGACTGTTTGGCGTAAAAGTGATAATCTGTCGGCTTTTAGTGCTTACAAAGATAGTGACAAAGAATACAAGGTTATCCACAACAACCTTTCTCCACAAGAAACACAAAAGCTGATCGACTTTGACCAAAAACAACGGCAACAACAGCAACTACCACAGCCAGAACAAAATATTAATTCTTATGATGGGCCGGAGTTCGACTAGCTAAAATATCCCACAAATAAACCCAGGAAGAATACACTTACCAGGATATAGCGCTTCGTCACCCGCTCGAATCCTGACCAGGGTGAGATGATGACAGCTAATACTATGTAAAACAATGCTTGTAGAAAATCGTTGTGCCCCAGTTTGATGATTGCCGCTATCATCAAAGCCACAAAAATTAGAAATTCCACTCCTGTTTCAATCCTGTCCCAAAGTTGAACATCATATAGGTAATGCATCTTGTAACCTCTTTCAGAAGTTGGAAGTAAGAAGTCGGAAGTCGGAAGTAATACCCCGTAACTAAAGTTAGAGGATTGAAGCATAGACACCTTATGTCTGGCACTAAATGCCTCACCATAATTCTGATCTTTCTCCTTAAAATCAGGAGTTTCAAACCTTTTTAATATCAAAACTTCCGACTTCCGACCTCCGACTTCCGACTTGTTTTGGTGATTTAGGGAGCATCCTATCATCAATCCCATAGATCCCATCATCTTTGCAAGGAAATATGATGGTGAATTTGGTTCCTTGTGTGGCTACCGAATCTACTCTCATACTCAGTCCGTGAGCATAAGCCACCATCCAAGCAATATACAACCCCATTCCTCTGCCCGGCTTATCAGATAACCTACTCTGAGGCGATCGCCAAAACGGAATAAATATATTGGAGAGTTGTTCAGCAGCAATCCCACAGCCGGTATCTTCGATCTCTATAACTAAATCATCTTCTTGATTGAGCAGTCTTAAAAAGATATCTCCCTTTTTGGTGTACTTAATAGCGTTTGTCACAAGATTGCATAGCATTCTCTCAATACTGATGCTGTCAGCCCTAACTTGGGTTCCATGCTTGTATAACGCTTGGGTTTGATAGTGCAAGTTTAAGCTATGACACTGCGCTATTGCCTGGTATTGAAAATAATTTCTTTGTAAAAAATCAAACATATCAAACTGCACTGCTGCCATCGAATTATGTTCTAAAAAAATCGTTTTTCTATCAGCCAAGCTCTTTCCCCGCTCATTCATTTCTTGTAGCTTTATCAAAAACGGTCTGATTTCTTCTAAAGAATGTCCATATGCACCATCAATTATCTGATTCAGCACTAACGATGTTCCTTTAAAAATGTTTGATACGTCGTGTAACAGAGCTGCAAAATCCAACTGTTTACTTAAAACTTCTTGTTGCATATATGCTTCCTCAGACAGATTGTTATTTTTACTACTTTTATGAATACTAATTCTCTTTCTAAATTTTAGAGTATTTTTATTTTATACTGGAAAAACTTTTTATACAATCAGATTTTAGTATTACTTTTTCTACTTGATTTCGATTTGCTAACTTTTCTCACTCAACTGTTTTCAGTTTATATATCTATACATAAAAAATCAAACACTTTACATCAGTAACTATGTTATAAATATTGAGATACCCAATAATTGAAACAATCAGAGCTTTATATGATTCGATTAATAATTATTGACGATGAAGAGTTAATCAGACTTGGCATAACTACGGCTATTAATCAACAACCAGATATGGAAATGATAGCTAATGCTTCTACTGGTGAGCAGGGGATTAAATTAGTCCAACAGTTGCAGCCTGATGTTGTCCTCGTGGATATTGGTTTACCCGACATCTCTGGAGTCGAGGTTATTAAACAAATCAAAGTTTATAGGGGCAACATTAAAGTTGTTGTTCTTTCCTCCAATTTTTCTCAAGAAATTGTCACTGCTGCTATCGGCAATGGCGCTGAATCTTACATTCTCAAAAAAAATGATGTTTCTTTAATTTTAGAAGCCATCAGAACTACTTATAATAATAAAAGTTTATTTGATTCGGAAATTGTTAAAAAAGGTTTTCTAAGCTTTTTTTCTAAGCCGAAAATCAAAGGCAAGATATTTGATGACCGCTTAACCGAGCGAGAAATTAATGTTTTAACATTAATTGCTGCTGGATTTTCTAATAAGGAGATCGGGGAAAAGTTATTTATTGGCGAGAACACTGTCAAAAATCATACTAGGAATATTTACTCTAAATTAGGTGTTGATAGTCGCATCAATGCTATTCTCAAAGCCTCTGAACTCGGCTATATCTCGAAAAACCTTCTTCACGTTAGTTAAGTGCTTTTTACTTTCCTACTTGAATTAAACAATAACCTTTGGTTTTATCTTCTCTTTCTTGACAGGCTTCAATTGCTGCTTGATTCTTCAATAGTAATTGATACATCTGTTTACCCTCTTGGGATTTTGCCCATTGCAGAATCTTGAGATCGTTATGTGATACTACTACTGACTGATTCGTTCCTATATTTTGCACCAAATTCCAGGTGGTCAGCGAACCCAGCAAGGTACTGGTCGCCGCGACTATTCCACATACTGCTGATACTGTTCCTAACCCCCAGCCTGCTTGCACTTTCATCCCTGCTGTGCCATTCGGCTTAATTTTTTTCATCTCATCACGCACAGCACTGGAGACAACCGTATAGTGCATTGACTCGGCGGATTTACTTGTCTTCTCCAGTTTTTGGTCTATTAATGCTGCCCATGCTTCTATCATTGCCTCCATTCTTGCCTGGAGGTCTATCATCGTTTCTTCATATCGACCCAGCGTTGCCATCATCCTAAATGTTGGGTCATCTGGTGTGATTCCTAATTGGTACGCCCCTTCAACTATGCGCCTTTGTTCTGATGGAGAATAACCTTGTAATATATCTTGTGATGTCATCAATCAAGTCCTAAATATTTAATAGCCAAATTGTTATTTATCACTGAATTGCGGAAATTTTTAATCCACTGAAAAATGAAACTTCTCCAGAACAAAATTATTGAGAAATTCTGACAAACTTGTGAATATGGTTTACCAGTCTTTTCCATCGCTTGATAATGATTCCTATGTAGCGCCGCTAATTCTATTTCTGTACCTCCTATCATTAACAAGTTTTTCCGTATCTTTGACTCATATTCTCTAAATTCTGGCGCAAAATGGTAGTTTTTTACCACTACATAATTAGCGTTATTAGTCGTGGTTTGGATGATTTGATTTAAGTAATCTATACAGTCTACCCTGTGAGAAATAGGTTGGATAAATGTTAGCTTCCATTCATATTCAACCAATGCTTCTAATAGCTCAGATTGCACAATATACTGGCAAATTTTGTCTATATATTGCCCCGGCATATCCACCAAAATAATATCTACATCATCAGCTACCAAATCATCAAAAATCCTATCAGTTCCTTTATTGAAAAAATCTATTCTTTCAATAACCGCTAACTCTTTATATGCCAAAAGCCTATCACGATTATCATGATCGTATACTTTGATTTTCTTGCCTCGTAGCTGATAAATTTCAATTAGCAATTTAATAACTGTAGACTTACCTATACGAGAGTCTCCTACAGTTATCACCATTCTTTTAGATAATTTAGACATTTATATTCTCCAGTCCTAAAATATGCTTTACTGGACTAATTTGCTGTTTAAAATTTTTTAGCCAACTTTTTACACGCATTTTCACTCCCGGTAATTCTTTTTGCTTTATTCCTTCAGAAAAGGTCAGTGAGTGTTCATCTAAATAATCATAGGCATATTCAAGTAAATCCGGCATTGTAATATCAAATAGAGGGATTCCTGCCTCGAATAACTCTTGCTTTATCTCTTGAACTCTTGATGAGTTGCTGTATCTAGAAAATTCTTCCTCTTCACCGTAGAATAAATTTTTAACAACTATATAGTCAACTTGATTTCCGCAAAAGCTATACAAATCTATTAATTGTTTTACTGAATCTGATACTCGACTGATTACCACGACTATTGTTACTCTGATATCGTAATCATTGGCGGCTGTTTCTAAGAACTCTTGTTCTATAAATCCTTTGAATATTTGTCTTGATTGTGGCGGCAACTCTAATAAAAATAGTGATTCTGGTGGTGGCATTTGATTATATGTATCTGGCTCTGGCTCAATCATTCTCTTTATCTGGTCAAAAAATCTATCTATACTACCATCTTTAAAGATATTTAGCTGTTGTATCTGACAATGCTCACCATATTCACCATAATATCTCAACAAATCCGGATTAGAATTATCTGCATCTACTGCTACAATTCTTCTGCTCGTATCTATACAAGTTTGTAAAAATCCTCTCGTCCACATTGATTTACCAACTCCACCTTTTCCCCCGTCTACTATTACTAATCTTTTTATGCTAGTTTTAGTCCCTACTTCTGTTTTATTATCAATTTCTTCTGACTCCTTATCTAGGTCTGGAGCTATATCTATATCTACTGCTGGTTTTTCTGATTCTAACTGCTGCTCTGGTTTTAAATCATCTAACGTTATCTTTTTTGTTAGTTCAATCTCAGAAATATCAGCTTGAATCCCAATAAAATTATTATTTTGATTATTGTCGATAATCTGTGTCATTTCTCTTCTTCTCCTTTTGTTCATCATTTGTGTTAGTTCTTAATTATTTACAAAAAATCTTTTTGAAATATAGGTAAGATTTTGCTTCTTGTCCATTGCCTAAAATTGTTAATTACCTGTTCTTCTCCTATGCCTCTCAATTTGTAAACACCTCCAGAGTTTAAGGTTTTTACTATTATTAATTGCTCTCCAATAACCACATAACGTTCTTGACTGTGGATATTAATCGGCACTATCTTTTCATTATTTAACTCTGGAGCAATAATTTTAAATACATCTTCGGCAAATATCTCTAGCCCTAACGGAGTAGAGATTACTCGCACTGTGCTACCCAACGGATGGTCAAATTCCCAAAATGTCCATACTTTTTTCATCGCTATTTTTCTAGATGTCACTTACCTCAATTGCGTTTATGAACTAATTATTTCTTCAACCTGCCCCATTATCTATGACATATTCCGCCTAAAAAGATAAAGAAACTTTCGTGCTGTTTTTTTTAGTACGAAAGTAACTTGTTCTTTATTCATAATTGTTATATGATGTTTGATTTACTTTTTTACAAAATATGTCATCTATGCTCAAATCGCACCCAATATCAGGAATTTGGGAACATTCAGGCTGTTATACTGCATAAAATAGTAGTCTGACCAAAACAATTGTGAATTCCCAATTTGCTTTTTAAAATAATTACAAATTGTCAACGAGAAAAAGCGAATTGCTTTGACACGCCTATCTGGTTTCCAAAAAATCGTTAAGAATTGATTAGATATATAGAACAGATATGTATAATAGTTGCAGTTTGCGAGCTAGCATTTTCGCCAAGTAGATATTGGTTTAAGCAAGAAAATTGATAAGTAATTTTCGCGCATCAAGTTTTGGAGTATTTATGAATAAAAATAAAATTACTTTATTCACTGTCCTTGCTTTGATAGGTACAGTATTAGGGGCTTGCCAGTCTGATGGAGACAAGGTGGCTCAGACAGATAATAATTATCCGGCTAAGTTAACTGATGTGCAAACCCTAAAAGATAAGGAAGTGCAGGAGCAAATTAGGCAGTATGTAGAGGAAACGCCGGACTTGTACAGAATAAGTTGGAAAGTATGTGGGGATTGGAACGCTCCGTACAAAGACGGAACAAGGTGCAACGAAACCAGAATCCCTCGAACTAAGGGATATTTCGAGCCTGTTTATGTGTGGGGAGCCAATGGAGTTCAGTTTGTTAACAAACAGGATTTTGTCAGAAATTTTTGGACTACAGGACTATTTGTACAATCAACAGGGTGCTTAATTTTAGGGAAGCCGCGAGAAGAAAGCTTGTACAATGTGAAAAATTTCATGCTCCAGAAAACAAGCACTACTCCTACAGCAGAGAATGTGAAAGTTGAAGTTTTGTCAAAACAAGAAAAACAAACAGTAGTAGAACAAGCTTTTAAAGACGCAGAAGTTGAAAATTATGCGCTGACAAATTTCGGTGTGTCAGCAACCACAGGAATGATCCCAACCGGGAAAAGCTGTCTGAACTTTGAAGAATGGAAGAAAACGCAGTTTTAGCACCTGTTCAAAAATAAGGAAAGCCAGCCTTCGCTTTCATCCCTTTGAGGGATGAAAGCTCCTCTTTTATCGATCTCCCCTGTTGACCAAATCAATCAGTCCATTGAAAGATGATGCCGACCATTGGTCGGCAAAAATAAGCGCTAGCCCCCCATATCTTTAGTTTTGTAGCCAGGCGATTAATTACAACTGGCTCTGTTAAAAGATCGGGTGGGTTATTGTTCGTGCATCCAACATCCAGAAGAACTTCCTATTACCCAAATATTTTGGCTATTGTAAAAATCCCCACGTTGCTCTAATTTAAAGCCACCTAGCAATAATCCCAACCACACCTCCACCATCGGCATTTTCAAAGCGCGTTGCAGTTTAGTTAGGGCGATTTCATCTTTTACTTGTGCAAGATACTGTGCGATCGCAGCAGTCCATTTTTGCACATCTTCATCGCTTGCTAAGTTGCGAACATCTTCTAAAGTTGTCACTTGTTCTAGCATTGTTAGGACGTTCGCTTTGTCAACAGGCGCTGCCACTGAATCATTATTTTGGGCAGTATTGGAAAACTGATGCGGCCCATGCGGTCTAAAAGTCTGCGCTGGCGGTTCTTCGATTAGGTCATCCAATTCTAGGTGCATGGTTGTCCGCACCAAACCAGCAAAGATGTCGGTGCTGATTACTGGCCCGTCTGTATCATTCTTAGCGCGTATATCCTCCAACAACAACTGGGCGCGGGTTTTGAGAATATCTGCTATTTGATAAAATGCGGCCGCGGCTGTTGTTAACTGTGCTTCTACAGGTAAATTTGTTAGCTCAGTATCTAAGCATTCCCACACTGCATCAAGTGTTGATGTCGTTGGCGCTTCTGATATCTCATCCAAAATATCCCAAATAGTTAATTGCCGATAGCTGGTCATGATTAAACTTGTGGCTGCTTTGGGCAAGGTCGCACTGGGCAATGCGTTGGACTAACCTCAAACATATCTTTATACTGATACAGGGAAATATTGTATTCTTTAGCAAACGCCTGCAACACCTTATCTGTGTAGGCACGTATTTTGCCAGCCGTTAGCCCAAAGCAGTGAATTGGCTCTAAACGACAAATCGGCTTTTGCCCCAGCCATAACTCTGCACCTAAAGCGTGCAATGGTTTATCCCCTGGTTCTTTATATAAGTACAATACAGCAAAATAGTTGGCTGGTGGCTCAACGGCGATCGCTTCAATCTGCCCAGAATCATCTAATGTTCGGTTGCGGTAGAACGAACGGCGATTGTGACAAACCTTCGGATTCCAACAGCCATCACCTTCTGGCCCGTGCAACACCTTAGCCTTAGATGTTGGCAACTTAGCACACAGTTGACACTTAGGATCGAGCGGCTTGGGCATGGGTTACTCCGATTCATCTTCGCCTATCGCACGATAGTAAGCAGCGATCGCTGCTTGTTGTTCACCACGAAGTGTATATCGCCGAAAAGCTCTGTCAGATTGATGTCCTGTTAGCTTCCTTGCATGAGCCGGGTCAAGACCTAGTAATATTAAATCAGTAGCGTAGGTATGCCGAAACGAGTGCGGATGTAAATCTTCAATGCCTGCGATTTCTCCGATTTTCTCCACAGCAAAGTAAATGCCGTGGTAACTCAAGCGTTCGCCTTTAAATGAAGCATGATGTGAAATCATCAACGGTGTGAGGCTATTCAATTCTTCCCCTGATTCAATACGCGATCGCAAATATTCTTGCAAAACTTCTCGGCTTTCTTTTTTTAGTGGTACTAAGCGTGGTTCATTCGTTTTGGTATCTGGCAAAAATAGTAGCTTGCCATCAAATGACCCGACATTTAATTCGACAATTTCCCCTGCCCTCAACCCGTGACTGAGAATGTGTACCAGTGCTGTATCCCTAAGTTTAGTTTCTCCCAGTAGCTCTAAAGCTGCCCACACCCTTTCCATCTGTTCTGGTGTTAGGCTTTGCGCTGGTGGCAATGGTACTTTTTCTAGTTTTATCCCCAGTGTTGGATTGGTAGCAATTATATCTGGGTACGTATAACACATCCATTTAAAAAAGCTTTTCAGTGCAGCAACTCCCGCATTGATGCTACTTTTTGAAAGCGGCTTTTGTACATCAGTTTTTACTTCATCCCTGAGATATTCTTTGTACAATCCAAAGTGACGCGGGCGTAGCTCGTGATAGTGCAGTTGGGTCCATCCTAAGAATCTCTTTAGTTCGCGTTCGTAGAGCTTGCGGCTATTAGGCGCTAGGTTGTTGCTGCGTAAAAACTCCAGCACCTTTACAAGGCGAATATCAGTCGGCGCAGCTATTTTTGCTGGTCTATCCCTCCCTGTTCGCTGCTCCATACATACAGCTTCATCATTTAAGGGAATAAGTTTGATCTGTGGTAGGTTGTCAAACTGGGAGTTATTTGCCATATCGCGGCGAGCGCCTGGAAGCACAGTGGAAGCAACACCCCAAATTGTATGCGACTTCAGGTAGAACTTGCCCAAAGCAGAAGTTAAAAGTTGTCTGCCTCGTCGCTAGTAGTCTGCCAAGTGAATTTTGCGTTCTGGTTAGCAGAGGTACAGAGGGGCAGAGGGGAAAAACTTACTGTCAGTTTCTCCTCTGCTCCTCTGCTCCCCTGCTCCCCTGCTCCCCTGCTCCCCTGCCCCCTTAAGAGCCTCCACGTAGCATTTTTGGGTTGGTGAACTACTAGATGTGTTTGCTCCCTCTTGCTGGTGAGGCATATCGTTTGAAATCTGTAGAGGAGTTGGTTATGGCAAGTGTCCGTCATTAGCCGCCTTAATCGGACACTTTACCAAGGTAAAATAATTGGTTGATTTGGTATCTTCAACTTTTAGAGGTGGAGCAAAAGTTTCTCAACCGTAGACTTCAAGGGGCGACAATCGCCTCTAAACCCCGCCAGATAAAGGTTTAGGAGTCACAGACCCCTTGAAAAAATTGTGTATAGAGAATTAGCATAGAACTGGCGAATTGGCTCCACAAGCAGAACCTCAGTTTTGTATTTCGTCAAAAGAAGGATACTACTTTTCGGAAGAAAAGACAGAAATTTCAGCCTTTAAGTAGTATTGAGATTTATCCTGGTATTTGCTCCTTTTACCCCAATGTTAAAGCTACTCAAAAACAAGGTTTTGGTTGGTTTAATTTAGCTGTGTATTGGCAAAGAAAATATAGAGGTAAGCAAGATAAAGAAGCTTGGTATTTATTAACTAATTTACCAGATTTAAACACGGCAATCAAAATATATAGTCAACGTTTTGGCATTGAAGCAATGTTCAAAGATTACAAAACAGGTGGCTACAATCTAGAAGCTTCTCAAGCTAATCCTGAATATTATTAATCGCTGTCTTCTATGACCAGTGCTTGGTTAAACGGGCAAAGAACTAAATTTCAAAAACTTGATTCTTATATTTGTCGCACTCAAGAAAAAAAATAGAGCTGAGAAGCGTCACAGTAATTTCTGGATAGGTTTATATGGTCAAAATTGGATAGTCGCTTGGCATTCATACCAAGCATGGGTTGAGGAACTGGTCGGTTCCATTCGCAATAAGCAGGCATATTATCAGCGAGTTTTCAGGCTATGACGCTTATACAGCAAGCACTTTATCTCGATTGTCGCCCCTTGAAATAAATTTCATAATACACATTTGCAAGCATAAATATTAGTAGTAGATTCTAAATATTTTAAGTATGATTTAAATTAGAAAACTAATAATTAAATATGTAAGAAAAGCAAAATTGCAATTAAATTATTATAGCTCATGTTACCTGGGTAATTGAATTGTAAAAATGCTACCTTTACCGAATTCACTTTGTACATTTAATTTGCCTTGATGTGCCTGAACAATTGCTTGAGCAATGGCTAATCCTAATCCAGAACCACCAGTGTTACGAGAGCGATCGCTACTTATCCGATAAAAACGATCAAAAACTCTCCTCAGTTCATGTTGTGGGATACCAATACCTGTATCTTGAACTTTAATTACAGCATAATTATCACTGCTTTCTAAGATAACTGTGACTTCCCCTCCTTTGAGTGTATATTGAATTGCATTGACAATTAAGTTAGAAACCAATCGATAAAGCTGATCGGAATTCCCTATAACATTCATATTTTGCTTAACTCGGATTGATGATGTCAACTTTACTCCTGCGGTAGTTGCCATCGCTTCAAATTCTTCAATTAAATCGCTAACAACATCATTTAAACAACAAACTTCATGCTGTAACTTTTGAGCTTGTCTATCTAAACGTGCTAACATCAATAAGTCAACAACTAAAGTTGTTAACCTCTGATTTTGACGCTGTATAGTTTGCAATATATCTCGTGTTTCTTGTTCATCTATTTCTGGCATTAAAAGTGCTGATTCTACAGTTGCACTTGTCGCAGCTAAAGGCGTTCGTAATTCATGTGCAGCATCGGCTGTAAACTGTTGAATTTGTCGATATGACTGATAAATTGGCTGCATCGCTAATCCTGACAACCACCAACTGGCACATGCAATCATAACCATAGCCATCGGCAGCCCCAATATCAAAATTAGCTTGACACTATCCAAATAGTGATTAAACTCTTCTAGACTTCGCCCTACTTGCATATATCCCCAATCCTGATAATTTTGGGTATGCAGAGATAAAGTAATTTGATGGTATTCGTTGCCTTTGCTATCTTTGAGAAATTGCCAAGTTTTTGGATTAAAAATATTAGGTAATCCCTCTGGATAATAACCAGCATTAGCAATTAAATTTCCTGAAATATCAAAAAAACGTATATAGTAGCTAGTTTTAGTGACAATACCAAGAAGATGACGTTTAGGATGCGGCTGTTCTTGAATACAATTACTAGCCCCAATTCTACAGTTACCTGTATTTGGAAATAACTGATTTACTAATGGTTCCAAACGTCCAGGTGACTGTAGTTTTAGTTCAATACTGTCGTGCAGTGTTCCCGCTACAGTCTCAATTTCACTGTCTAAAGCTACCACATGAGCATGAAACACAGACCTGTAAAAGCTAAAGGCACATAGGCTTAAAATCAAACCCATAACAATAGCATAATACAGAGCTAAACGAACGCGGGTGAGCCGAAACAGTTTATTTTGATTCATCTGAGAAATTAAGACGATACCCCATACCGTGCAAAGTTTCAATTGGGTTAGGACAGTCGTTACTTGTGAGTTTACGACGTAACAAACGTATTTGCGCTGCCACTACATTACTACTAGATTCCGCATTAACTTCCCAAATTTGATTACGAATTTGCTCAGTCGTAACAATCTGGTTAGGATGGTTCATGAAATATTCCAATAGTTGGAATTCTTTATTAGTTAATGGAATACTTTGCTGTTCACCTGTTGTATTTTGTCTAACAACTGTACTGTTGCCGTAATCTAGAGTCAAATTACCAACAGTTAATTGTTGAGGTTGTAAGTGTGGAGAACGACGTTGTAAAGCTCGCAATCGTGCCAGCAGTTCCACCATACCGAAGGGTTTTACTAAATAGTCATCAGCACCTGCATCTAGTCCAGCAACTTTATCTTCCATTCTATCTCTAGCAGTTAGCATCAAGATAGGAAGAGGATTACCCTTATAACGTAGTCTTTTACACAATTCTAAACCACTAATTCCTGGGAGCATCCAATCAAGGATCGCTACTGTATATTGCGCCGAACTATTTTCTAAGTAAGTCCATGCGTCATTCCCATCCATAACCCAGTCAACCAGGTACTTTTGTTGATTTAAAGTACGCTTCATAGCTGCCCCCAAATCTGGCTCATCTTCGACTAGTAGCACCCTCATATCAAAATAGATATTTAAAATTTCATTGTAAATTTGTGATTTTAGCATAGTTCGCCATAGGGCTACCTCTATTAATAGGGTTGCAGAAATTTATGAAATTAGGATGAAATTCTTAAAAATTAGGATTAGGCTATACAAAACCCGATAGTAGGCTAGTATCTTATCTATACATCTTCACTAGCTCTTTTTTGTTGATGCTTTGCGTTCTGCTCAAGTTAATTAATTGGCACAAATAAATTATCACTACTGATTTTTGGAAATTTTAAATATTAAATAAAAAATTTCATCTTGATTTCATATTTTTCCTTCAACATAAAAATATGTCGAGTTCGTGATGGGTGTCAATATTTTTATGGGGGGTAACTGAAATACTTAGTTAGTTACCAATTCAAACTTAATTGCTATCTATTTTTAAGTAAATCTAAACAGATTAAAGAGGTAATTAACTATACGGTAAATAGTTTTTAATCTTTTTATTTTAAAGAAAGCAATCTAGTAACAATGTTCCAATAAAATCAACCCCAATGAGCAAGTTCATGTAGCTATGAAAATTTGTACTAATTTTTGAATTTTTGGTTACTTAATATGAATTATCTGGCAAAGTCTTCATCCTTTGAAAGCATTTTCAACTTTCAGTGGAATCATCATCGTAAATGGAAAAATACTACGGCTGCTGATGTTACCCAGGCTATAGGAAATGTTCCAATTGTAAAACTCAAGAATATTTCTCCTATATGTGCTATCTCAGAATGCTTATTGAAATTGGAAAGTTGTAATCCTGGGGGTTCAATTAAAGAAAAAAATGCAGTCTACCTCGTTACGCGTGCGGAGGAAGAAGGGCTGCTTGTACCTGGTGGTACGATTATCGAGTCAAGCTCAGGGAATTTCGGCATTGGGCTAGCGATGGTAGGAGCAGTTCGCGGTTATCGAGTGATGATTGTCGTCGATGCGAAAACTCCTCCACCTTTTAGACGAATGTTGAAAGCATACGGTGCAGAACTTGTGGATGTACCACTTCATGAGGCAGACGAATCAGGCTCAATGCAGAAGGCACGAATGAAACGAGCGCGTGAGCTTGCAGCAACTATTCCCGATGCTTGGTATCCATGTCAGCACTTGAATCCTTTGAATACTGAGGCACATTCGTATTACACTGCGCGGGAAATTGAATCCCACTTTGCTGATGAGCTTGATGCTGTAGTAGTTGGTGTGAGTACGGCGGGACAGATCATGGGAATAGCTAGTTATCTTAAACCGCGATTCCCAAACATACGCATTGTTGGCGTTGATGTGGTGGGTTCAGTAATTATGGGAACGCCAGCAAAACCGTACAAGATGACGGGTATTGGGTTATCTTTCTTTCCGCCAAATCTGGATCTTTCCTTGCTTGACCGCGCTTATATAGTACCAGAGGATTTGGCTTACTCAGTATGTCACATCCTGGCACGTCGTGAGGGATTGCTTCTAGGTGCGTCAACAGGCGCAATTGTAGCAGGTGGCTTGCATCTGGCGCATGAAATGGGTGAGGGTGCGCGGATTCTGATGATCAATCCAGACCGAGGCGATAGATACCTGGAGACAATCTACGATGCCGATTGGCTCGACCATCATGGATTTACCCTCAAACAAGGGAAACTTCTTGAGGATGCGATCGCTTCACTAACTCCCATTTATTTTAAGTAGTGCTGAAAAATATCATGAACACCTCACCCCAGCCCAAACAAGAAAGTAATCAAATAACTTCAGGGCGATCGCTGTTAGCACTACTGACGCAGTTTATTCCACTTTCTTTATCTGATGTGGCAATGACTCTTGGAGATCCGCTTCAGACATCTGCACTCAGTCGCCTAGCCTATCCGCAAGAGACATTAGCTGGAGTCGGGGTAGTCAAAGGAGTTGCGGTATTTCTGGAAAGCCCGATAATCATGATTCTTCATGCCTCAACCGCACTGGGAGGCCAAGCCAAATCTCGACGCGCACTTTGGCAGTTTACGATAATTGCGGGATTGTCTCTAAGTGGTATCTTTCTGTTACTCACCTGGGAACCCTTGTATAACTGGCTATTGCTTGATGTATTCGGCGTTAGCTCATCAATTGCTGCCAGAGGAAGAACTGCTTTTTTATTAATGTTTCTGTGGCCTTTCGTGATTGCTTGGCGGCGATTCTTTCAAGGGTTGCTAATTCGCGCCCAGAAGAGCATAGCTGTGGGTTGGGCAAGTGTAGCGCGATTGACTTGGGTAATTGTGTCGCTGGCAGTGGGAGTAAGTTTACGGTTAGATGGAGCAATGCTCGCAGGTATCACCATGATGGGAGCCATACTTATTGAGGGGGTACTGGTTACATGGTTTTGTTGGCATTTGGGTGCTATTTCTATTCTTAATCAACAAGGATATTCTGAAACTAAGAAACTGCCTCAAACCTTTGCTGGAGTCAGCTTTTACTATCTTCCTTTAGCTTCAACCATGCTTTTGGTTTGGGGTGCAAGAGCCATACTTTTGAGTCTTATTGCTCGCGCATTCGATGGTAGTTTAGCACTTGCTGTTTGGCCTGCGGCCTGGGGACTTGTGCTGGCGATCGCTAACGGTACACGTATGATTCAACAAGTGGTAATTTCTGCTTATGAAGAAACTTCCAAGCGAACACTTGCTGCTTTTGTAATTATTGTCGGGCTGAGTTTTACTTTAATACCGTTTTGGCTGGGGTATACAGAGCAAGGATTATTTTTACTGAGTCAGTTTTTGGGGAATAATCCCTCTCTTGTAGAAGCATCTCGTCCAGTTATACAAATACTCTCATGTTTACCTCTGCTCTTGGCTCTGCAAAATACTTTTCAAGGGCTACTTATTCACAAGGGCAAGAACTGGTTCATCAACTTGGCAACATTAGTTGCTGCGACCTTTACTTTAGTAGTATGCGGAACCCTAATTTTTACCAGACATAGCGGAGCTAATTCAGCAGCTTATGGAATGCTTGCGGGTGTAATTAGTGAAATAATAGTGCTTTTCTTCGCACTTCAAAGACAATAATCAGATCAATTATGACTAGCCATTATGACACTATTAACACGGAACAAAAAGTATGATGAAGTACATAATTGCTAACACGACCCAAAACAAATTCTTCCATACCCGAAAGCCACCGCCGCCGTCCAATTACAATCAAGTCGGCTTGACAATTTCGCGCAAATTCACAAATGGTTTCGCCAGGTTGACCAACGTGTTGTTTATATTCTGCTTCTACACCTGCTGCTGTTGCTTCTGCTGTATATAAATGCAGCATTTCTAACTTTGGATGTGAGAATTTATCTAACATTTTTTGGCTGTGTTTTACGGCTTCGCTGTCTTTATCTGGCTCATAGTAATTTAACAGTTCAGAGTTATCTAAATATCCATCTTCTTCAGGACATACAACATTAAATATCATCAAGTTAGCCTTGGTGAGCTTTGCTAGAGAAAGTGCTTTTTCAAAAACACGCTTGCTAACTTTAGAACAATCTATTGCAACTAAAATTTTCTGAAACATAAAAAAACTCCTTATGTTTCGATAAGTAAACAGAAGTTCGGTGTTGCTGAATCATAATATGAAATGCCAAAATTACTTCTCTTTTTCTGAATAACTTTGTGCTTCTAGGTCTCTGCATGAGACAAATCCATACTTTCACGCACAATATCTCTCATTCCTAGCCAGTTATAGCGTCGAATCAACCAAGGCAACACTATAATTACAATGAGGAAAATAACAGAAATAGCCATTCCTAAAGGTGTTCCTACGCTTAATGCTCCTCCCATATATGTAAGTAAAAATGTTGACGGGATCATACCTAAAAAAGTAGCAATGGCATATTTAGGGAGAGAAATACCAGCGATTCCCGCAGCGTAGCTAATCAAATCGAAAGAAAATATTGGCAGCATCCGAGTAATAAAAATTAACCAGCTTAGATATGTCTCTCCTTTGTTTTTCGAGAAATAAATGATTTTACCAGTTAAAGCTTTCATTGCCGATCGCCCCAAAGTGCGACCCAAAAAATAAGCAATTAAACCACCTAGAAAACCTCCTATTATGCTGTAGATTCCTGCTAGAACCGCTCCCCAAATAGTGCCTGCTATAACTGCGAGTGGCGCACTGGGAATAGGACTAATAACTACAGATAAAGCCAAGATACCAATATAGACAAATGGGCCAAGTAACCCTAAATTCTTTACAGTTTGTCTAAATCCTTCCGGTGTTAATATATTTACCTGGGGATTCAGTATCCAATAACAGACGGCTAAACATAGCAGTAAAATTGCAATTGCTAATCCATTTTGACGATTAAACAGGATTTTGATTCTTTCCTGTCTTTTCACCTCAGTTCTCCAATTTTTTAGGTATTACTTCTCTTGGCAGTGCCATCAAGACGAGGGAAAAAAGCTGGTGTATTGCTGGCATAGCGATCGTACTCTTCGCCAAATTCTGCTCGTACCTCACGTTCTTCCTGGCGTGCCAACTTGGTATACATCCACACCAGAATTGGGAACATCAACAATGTGAGAATTGTAGGCCACTGAAGCAAAAAACCAACCATGATACTGATAAAAGCTAAATACTGGGGATGGCGAATTGTTGCATAAGGGCCAGTAGTAGCTAATGTGTGAGAACGCTGGGCTTTGTACAGAACCTCCCAAGCTGATGCCAATAAGATAAACCCACCAAAAATGAGGATGTTACTCAAAATATGCAACACATTAAAGTGAGGATTGCCTTTCATCCCCAGCATTGTCCACCAGAGATGTGCTACATCATGGGAGAGTAAATCCAACTTTGGATAGCGACTTTGCAACCAACCTGAAAGTAGGTAAATTGTTAAAGGTATGCCGTACATTTCAGTGAACAAAGCCATGATAAAGGCAGAAAAAGCACCAAAGGCTCGCCAATCACGGGGACTTTTTGGTTTTGTAAAGCTGAAGGCAAAGATAATAAATACCAAAGAGTTGATAATCACCAAAGACCAAAGACCGTAGGCGGGTGCGTTGTTCATTTCTTATTTCCTGTTGATTGATATTTTTTACCGAGATGAACGATCGTTTCCGCCACTATGTCCGCTGTGTCCACCATGTCCTCCGTGCATAAATAAGTGCATGAATGGGCAGGCTAAAAGTAACAAGTAGGGCAGAATTCCAGCTAGATGTGCTAAGTGTTCAGTGATGAGAAAAAATGCAGCAATGGCCAGGAAAATATATAAGGCTATTTTGGCGGGCGATCTCCACCAACTATCTTGACTAGATTGATGATTCATAGAATTTTTCCCCCAATGCAGTTAGCAATTGCAATTCAACTTGTTGATAATTTGAATCCTTTCAACAGCGATGAATTAACAATCACTGACAAGGAACTCAAAGCCATCGCAGCTGCGGCAATCATTGGGTTGAGTAAACCGAAGGCAGCGATAGGAATGCCAATGGAGTTGTAAATAAATGCCCAAAATAGGTTTTGTTTAATTTTGAGCATCGTGGCACGAGATAGGCGAATTGATGTGACAACATCGCGCACATCGTTTTTAACCAGAATGATGCCGCCTGTTTCCTTGGCCACATCTGCACCAGAACCAATAGCAATCCCAATGTCAGCAGTTGCTAAGGCTGGTGCATCATTAACACCATCTCCCACCATTGCCACAACTTCGCCACGTCGTTGAATATCTTTAACGACTTGGGCTTTATCACCGGGTAATACCTCAGCAATTACCTGATCGATTCCTAGTTGACGAGCGATCGCTTCGGCAGTACGCTGGTTGTCTCCAGTGAGCATCACGACTTTAACTTTTTCCCGACGCAAAGCAGAGATCGCTTCCTTGGCTTCAGGTTTGATGGTGTCCGCTACTGCCACAATCCCCATTAGCAGACCATTACAACCAACCAGCATGGCTGTTTTACCATCAGATTCCAAACGAGTCAGTATCTCTTCTGTTGCCGGAGTTATCTGATAGCCTTGCTTACCGAACAAACGGCGATTACCAAGTAAAATCCTATCTCGATTGATTTCTCCCCGAATCCCATGTCCGGGAATTGCCTCAAAATTACTCACCTTGGGAATATCTAGCATCTGATGTCTGGCTGCTCGCACAATTGCTTCACCCAAAGGATGTTCTGAACCCGCTTCTACAGCCGCCGCTAACCGCAGAATTTCATCGTTTGGGCGTTCTGCCAAGGCTACAATATCCGTCACACTAGGCTCACCACGAGTCAAAGTTCCAGTTTTGTCGAAAATTACGGTAGAGAGTTTTTCAGCTCGTTCTAAAATTTCACCACCCCGAATTAAAATCCCGGCTTCTGCTCCCTTACCCACACCAACCATCAATGCGGCGGGAGTAGCAATACCCAAAGCACAAGGACAAGAAATAATTAACACAGCAATGAATGCGAGTAAAGCTTGGGGAAAGTTCCCGACAAGTAACCAACCGAGAAATGCCAGTACCGCAATTCCCACCACCGCAGGCACAAAATAACCCGTCACTTTATCCGCCAAACGTTGGACTTGAGCCGTACTTGTCTGGGCTTCCTCCACAATTTTGATGATTTGAGCCAGAGCAGTTTCTGAACCTACACGAGTCGCTTGGAAACTGAACGCTCCTGTTCTGTTCAAAGTCCCACCAATCACCGCCGCTCCGGCTTGCTTCTCTACTGGTAGTGATTCCCCTGTCAGCATTGACTCATCTACAGATGAAGATCCATCCAGCACAATTCCATCCGTTGGTACTTTTTCTCCCGGACGGACAATCACGGTTTCACCTACCATTACTTGCTCTGCCGGAATTTCCATCTCCATACCATCTCGAATCACTCTAGCGGTAGCAGGTTTCAAATCTAGAAGTTTGCGTACTGCTGCCGAGGAGTTCTTTTTGATAATTTCTTCCATATACTTGCCTAGTAAAACAAAGGCAATGATGACGGCAGAAACTTCAAAATAAACGTCTCGCTCCTCAACACCGACAGGTAGAGCATTAGGAAAGAAAATCACTGCCACACTATAGAAATAGGCAACACTAGTTCCTAAAGCAATCAGGAAATCCATGTTTACATTGCGGCTTTTGATGGCATTCCACGCCCCTGCATAAAATGACCAGCCCCCAATAAACTGTACAGGTGTAGCCAGGATAAAAAGCCAGACTCCCCAAGTAAACCAGGGTAGAGCAGAAATCGGCACCCAGCTTAAGATACTGATGCCTGCTGCCAGTCCCAAAAATGCAGCCGCTCGCATAATTGCTAAAAGCAGTACCCCCGTCATCGCAACGGTAACGCGAGTCCGCATTGATTTGAGTTCCCTCTCAGGATCTAAAAATGTGTTTAAGCAAGTTTGGCTGCAAAAATAGTAATTGCGTCCACCTCTTTCTGTCCTCAAGGATGTGGCTTTAGGTACTGTCATGCCACAGATAGGGTCTTTCGCCATCCCGCCTGGTTCGGGTATAACGCTTGCGTGTTTATGTCCGCGATGCTCGTGAGTTCTTGCCATCTTTCAGTGAACTCCTTCATCATGCTGGTTGTGATTCAAAGGTATGCAGGCAAGTCTGGCTGCAAAAATAGTAAGTCTGTCCGTCTCGCTCGGACTTCAATGCTGTAGCCTTTTCTACAGTCATGCCACATATTGGGTCTACAGCAGTCTTTTCACTATCTTGTGGGCGTTTGCGTCTAAAAAAATTCCACATAATTGACCTCCTTGAGAGCAGATGTCAATCGTGTCAGGTCAAAATCTCTCCGGAATTCAACTTTCTTCGGGGTTGGATTTATACCAAGCCTGATACCATTGCTGCATCTGGTTAATTTCAGCCGTTTGAGTTTTAATCATGGACTGAGCTAAGTTACGAATTTCTGGTTTGGTAGCTTTTTTAGTAGCCATCTGCGACATAATTAGAGCCATACGATGATGAGGAATCATCTGACGGATAAATTCTTTGTCGAAATCTGGTGCATTTTTCAAGGCTGCCAAATCTACATTCATACCCATCATGTTGCAGTTCATCGGCATTTTCATCATGCCTGGGTTCATCTGTTGGCACATACGCTGATGCATTGCCATCATTTCTTGACGAGTCATGGCTGTTACAGGTACTTCTTTCCCGTACCATGCCTTGTACCAAGATTTCATTTGCTGAATTTCGCGGTTTTGTTCTTGTTTAATAGCTTGAGCTAGCTTTTTAATTTCTGGGTGTTGAGCGCGACTTAATGCGATATCAGCCATTTCCACTGCTTGAGTGTGATGAGGAATCATCATTTCAATGAAATGTTGATCCATATTAGTCATCATCCCTCTTTGGGGAGGAGGAGTAGTTTCTGTAGATGGGTGATGAGTATTGTGTTCTGAGTTTGAAACCTGAGCTTGTGCGTTATTTAAAATTACTAATCCAGCGAGCGTACCACTGGTTAATAGACCAGCCAAGCCATACAAAAATGTTTTTGTTTTCATAGCCCCACCTCGTTTTAGGAGTTAAAGACAACTTATATTTATGAAATTATCGAGAGATTGTGAGGAACTTGTGAGACGAAAAATCTTAAATTAAACTCAATAAAATTGCTCAGAAATCAAGTAATATGCAAGTTTTGTTGACTCCACTTTTCTTGCAAAAATCAAGTTATTTTTTTCCAATCAAATAGCTAGATCGTTTTATCTTCAACAAAAACCTATACTTTAAGATTTACATCTAGAGATGAAAAGAGGATGAAATATTTTTCTTATACACGTTTCTTTACATAATCAAGGCGATCGCATTCTTACTGGTCTAGAGCTAAATGCGATCGCACTTGTACGCAGCTTCAGCAATCGCTTGTATAATATGTCAGCACATAGTTCGCGTGGGCGCGGTGGCAGCGGATTGTGTTGGCGATGTCTGATGGGGCCGTGTATACACCCGATGGGGAGGCGGTGGAGTTGCAGGAGATGATGCGGTGGTTTCCAGTTGAGAGGTAGGGTTCTGGATCTCCTCAAAATGCTGAAATCAATCATCGAGTGATGAGATCGCTGCATAGTCTAATCTAGAGACATTTTATGTTGATGTCTCTAGAAATTTGTTTTTTACCTAATATGTTTTGATTGACAATGAAAACTTCAGTAATAGCAAAGCTTCTAACCTGCGGGCGTAGCACTTGGTGGAGGAATAATCTCCATCCCATATCTTGGCGCTACTGCAATTACTTTTTCGATATCTGCGGGGCTAGCTGTCGGTGGCTGTGTTATGTCTTCTACTGGCACACCTACTTCCATTAAAAACTGCTCAAATCCTGCTGGTGTTACCCAACACAATAATTTTGTTGGTTGTGTGCTGACATTTGTAAACCTGTGGAGTTGACCTTTGGGAGAATGAAGAAAAGTTCCAGGAGTTGCTATAACTATCTGCTCATCAAGCTGAAATTCTAATTCTCCCTCTTGAATATAAAAAGCTTCGTCTTCGTGACTATGAATATGGGGTGGTGAACCACTCTGCGGTTGAACGGTAATCTCAACTAAAGCATAGGCTTTGCCAGTATCTTCGCCCACTACTTTAATAGTGTATAAGTCTCCCAGCACCCAGTATGATGAACCTTGCCCTGGTTGCTGTAGCACTCCTTGTAGATTGACTGTCATTTTAATTTTTCCTCATTAAATAAAACTCTGCGTCCCCATCGAAGTTCAGATCGGCTGGCGTAGAAAAGATTTTAGCAGTATCTGCTGCTTTCTTTTTCATAAAGGAAATATTAAAATTTTCAAGTAATAAAAAGATTAAGAGCAAAGAATAGTCTGGATTGAAATAGGGAAGATTCCTCCCATAGTCGCAATTCTTCTTAACAAAAAAGTAAAAAATCAGAAATTATATATGGCAATAGTTTTAACTATAAAAAGCAGTCATATCGAGAACAGTGAGTGCGTGAAAAGCAATAGTATTTAACAATAAAATTGGATAAAGATAACTAAAAATAATCAGAAGTAAAGTTGAATAACAAAGAACTAATAAAAGAGATATAAAAGTCAGATAAGGCTCACTGTGTTCACAGTATGACTTTGAGGTAAATTGAGTTTAAAAACATAATTTATGGAAAATTTAATATTGTATGTTTTATTAATTTAGCATTTTGGCATAATCCCCACCAACAATTACTTTACTAGTATTGTCAACTCTCCTGTTAGGTGGAGATTCAAGTTTATGAATACAATCTTAACAATTCGTATAAATTTCTTTGATATTAATTACAAATCAACTTTCTTTATCTAAATTTATAACTATGTTTTGCTTCATAAAATTTTTCTTGTGATTTCTTGACTCTCCAGTTAAATGGAGCATTAAAAATTAAATTATTGAGTTGCCAAAAGAAAGGATAACTTTTTGTCCTTTCAATAGTTATACCTGGGAATTTATTTATGACAAGCAGACAACAGTTACATCAGAGATTCACATCAAGTTCTGATTCTAAAGTACCTTATCAGGATCAATTCAGCATTCAATTATTATTGGGAAAATTCTGGAGATGGTTTGTTGACTTCCTCTATAAAGAACCCGAACCAGAAGTTTGGGAACGGCGTGATGCCTACGGCGGGCTGCGCCTACGCCAAGGCAATACATGGTGGTTTGCTTATGATCCAGCAACAGGAAAATCTGCTTCTTTGGGTTCGGAACAAGAAGTTTTAATTTGGATTGAGCAACTTTATTATCAAAAAACTTTAGCTGCTAACAAACATAGATGGTAAAGCAAAGCCTAAGAGAATATTTAGTTCTACGGAGATTAGTTATGAGAATAATACCCGATAAATTTTTTGATGATTTTCAAACTTACCAAAAACAAGAATGGACACCTTCAAATGTTTCTGATGGATTTAGACCTCAATTTCATGAAGTCAGCCAACCTTTGAATCATGCAGCTAGAGCGATCGCTCTAGCTTTGATGGACAATTCAACTGCTTTTATTTGGCAGACAAGCGATCGCATGGGAAATATCTGGTGGATTATTGATGATTCACTGATCGGAAATCGTTTCCATGCGTTATCTGAAGAGGAAGTTCTTGCTTGGCTTGCACAAAATCACTATGCTAAACCTAACTCATCACAAAGTATTTCAAGTGATGTAGACTTTATTATCAAAAAAATCTAGTTTATAACAAACAGAAACAGAAAGGCAGAGGTAATACCAATTGTGTATGAAGATACACTCATCTAAAAGAGAAAAAACTTAAACAGGAAGAAATGTAGAGACCTTACGTATAAGGTCTCTACACATATTACACAAATATGCAAACTGTTGTACATTTAATTTGATAATGTTTGAAATAAATTCTGTAACGCTAACATTTGTTCTTTTAAGCTAACTACTTCCTGACGCATCAGTGGGGGCAGCGTATCGACTTCTCGGAGTTGATATATCTGAGAACGCAAATGCTCATTTAGCGGTTGATAAATTTCCTCTGGACAAGATAAAAGAAACATTGTTAGCAAATAAGCTAAGTTTTTCTCTTGGAGTTGCCACTTTTCTGTAACAGAAGTTTCAGGGAAATTTCTAGTCAACAGTACGTCTTGAGCAACTGTCCATAAAGGATGCGATTTAATTTCTTCCAATAAACAGCACCATATCTCAAAAAATTCATTTGATAGATTATCTCCAGTAATGCAGAGAACAGAAGTTAACTCTAGTGGCAAATTTATTAATATCGTATCCAGTAACGCAAATAATGAATCTGGCTGTTCTTGAGCCAGTAAAGTTGGTGCAATATCCTTAAAATAAGGCGCAACTTTCGCCCATTGATGTATATCAACTCCTACATGAAAGAAGTTTTGACTGGAAATATTCTTATTAGAAATAAGGATATAGCCACGACACTTACCAGTTGCAGTATCAATGGGTTGTAGAGCATCCCATAAAACATTTAGGGGAACCCAGTGAGGTGGGTATTTAAAACGAGCTACATCTAAAAGCAACACAAGGTCACGTTCCGGATGGTATCCTCCCACTGGTGAAAAGTGTCCATCCCCAGTTTGTCCTACAACTTGTCGTGAATAGCAAATAACTAAATGTAAACCTTGAGTTAGAAAGGTGGCTTGCTTAACAGCTTCTCGGAACTCTTGTAGGTTGCTTTGGTCGTAACGATAGGGTTGTACTTTAGCTCCATTGCAACGCGCTAAACAGACAAATTCGTCGAAAGTAATGCCTTGATTTTGAACATTTGTCAGTGGTTGGCAACATTCGAGAAATTCTTCACCGTACCATCTCCATACACCTTTCCAAATTCGCCCAGGATCAATGGATAAGGCGTTGAGAACCATGACTAAAGTACCTAACCCGCAAAAAGCTGGCTCTGACTGAGTATGAAATTGTTCAGCCAGTGGAAAATAACCCTCCATACCCCCTAATGCGATCGCTTCCTGAAAGATTTGTCGTCCATCAGGGGAAGCAAAAGAAATACTAGGAGGAGGTAAGGGACGACGATAAAATCCTTCAGTAATCATGAACAAAGAAAATCTCAACTATGATGGATTGAATTATTGCAGATATTCAGATATATCATTAGTCAGTTATCTGTTGTGTTTAGCATCTAATTGTGTAAGTATAACTGCGGCTAATAAAAGCCCAGTTCCTAATAATCTGGGCGCACTGACGATATGACTCATAACCCCAAATAAACCAAACTGGTCAATGATCAGTGACATCAGCATCTGTCCAAATGCTACAGCCATTGTTGTGTTTGTCAAACCTAATTTAGGAATGCTGAGAGTATTGAGCGTTACGTAAGTTGCTCCCAAAGCACCGCCAAAGAAAGCCCACCAAGGAGCTTGAGACAATTGGTTGAGGGATAGCGGGCCGATGACTCTCAGCACCATCAGTAGTGCTAAAGTTGTAAATCCAATAGTGAAATTAACAGTAGCAGCACCGATCGCGGAACGAATTACTTGCATTAATCGAACATTAGCAGCACTACCATAAGCAAGCAGTCCGCCAGCAGAACCAGCACCAGCGATCGCTAGCAAAATTTCCATACTAATACTCCAAACTAAAAACTCTTATTTCAAAGTGAGAAAGAAAACGGCTAAGAGTAATAATGCTCCAGCAATGCGTCGGTTAGGCGTGAGACGACGAGGCTGCACTGAGAGCCATCCAAAATGATCTACCAGCATACCCATGAAAGATTGACCACTGACAATCAACGCAATTGTGAGCGTAGTTCCCAAGTTAGTTGTCAAGTATGCACTTGAGGTTATGTACCAAGCACCCACCAATCCGCCACAAAAAGCCCACCAAGGTGCTTTGGGTAACGCAGACCAATTTGGTCGTCCGAATTTGCCAGTTAATAGAAGACTTACGAGAACTATAGTGCCTACGAAGTAGGAAATATCTCCAGCTAGAGGGAAAGAACCTATTGACCGAGCTAACTGAGCATTAATTGCTGCTTGAATAGGCAGTACGGCTCCATTAAAGAAAGCAATTAACAGAGAAGGTGAAGGGGGACGAATTAAGGTTGAAACAGTGGGAGATTTTGAAACAGTGGTTTTTGTTGAGGGTAGATGGATGATGCTCATAGCTGTTAGTCCAGTGAATTACAAGTCCGACGCTGAACTATGCCAGAACAGCTGAAATGGTATAACCATAGGCAAATTTTGCCAATAGCGCATTCCAAAAGCTTTCCGAACTTTAGATCAAGCTGGTTATTGTTTGCTGGAGTTTATCTTCAAATATCTAGTTCACTGGAGAGTCAAGAGACTTGAACAGAAATTTTTCCCCAGTTCAGTTAATGTATGGGAAATAGCTGCAAAGCTAGTTGAGAAAGGACTTTTTGCGTAGTTCCAATTTTTTTTCCTCTACCCTCTTGACACTCCAGTTCACTGGAGCATTCAAGATGAAATCAGTCTTGAACACGACTTGATAATTGGAGCTTTGAAATGGAGAATGCCACACTTAAACTACGCGGTATGAGTTGCGCTTCCTGCGCCAGAAGTATTGAAGATGCGATTAGTTCTGTCCCTGGTGTAAATGAATGTAGTGTGAATTTTGGTGCAGAACAGGCAACAGTTGATTATGACCCCAGAAAAACAGATTTACAAGCCATACAAGAGGCAGTAGATGCAGCAGGTTATTCTGCCTATCCCCTCCAAGAACAAAATCTGATGGCGGGAGAAGATGATGAAGAGAAAAGATATCGCCTGAAAGAATCCCGTGATTTACAACAAAAAGTAACAGTAGGGGGCATCATTAGCATAGTGCTGGTGATTGGCTCACTACCAATGATGACAGGGTTAAACCTACCTTTTATTCCCACATGGTTGCATAACCCTTGGCTGCAATTAGTCCTCACCACTCCTGTACAGTTCTGGTGTGGTTACTCCTTTTACGTTAATACCTGGAAAGCTTTCAAACGTCATGCTGCCACAATGGATACCTTAATAGCGTTAGGTACAAGTGCAGCTTATTTATATTCCCTATTCGCCACCTTATTTCCTGACTTTTTCATTGCTCAGGGATTGATGCCAGATGTATATTACGAAACCGCGGCGATTGTAATTACCCTGATTCTATTGGGACGACTGTTTGAAAATCGCGCCAAAGGGCAAACCTCAGAAGCTATTCGTAAGCTGATTGGTTTACAGGCGAAAACAGCAAGGTTAATTCGCAACGGACGAGAAATAGATGTACCCATTGAAGAAGTACAAATTGGCGATGTGGTGCTGGTGCGTCCAGGGGAAAAGATTCCCGTTGATGGGGAAGTAGTTGATGGGACATCCACAGTTGATGAAGCGATGGTGACTGGGGAAAGTGTACCCGTGAAGAAGCAACCAGGGGATGAAGTCATCGGAGCTACTATCAACAAAACTGGAAGTTTTAAATTTCGAGCGACAAGAGTTGGTAAAGATACCGTACTGGCGCAGATTGTCCAACTAGTGCAGCAAGCTCAAGGCTCAAAAGCTCCTATTCAAAGACTAGCAGACCAAGTTACGGGGTGGTTTGTGCCGGCGGTAATTGCGATCGCCATTCTTACCTTTATCATCTGGTACAACATCATGGGCAATGTCACCCTGGCGTTGATTACCACAGTTGGGGTATTAATCATCGCTTGTCCTTGTGCATTGGGTTTAGCTACACCGACTTCTGTGATGGTAGGTACAGGTAAAGGTGCAGAAAACGGCATCTTAATTAAAGGTGCGGAAAGCTTAGAAATAGCACACCAGATTCAAACAATTGTCTTGGACAAAACAGGCACAATTACCCAAGGTAAACCCACAGTTACAGATTTTCTCACAGTTGACGGTACACGTAACGGCAACGAAATGAAGCTGATACAACTAGCTGCATCCTTAGAACGCAATTCGGAACACCCCTTGGCAGAAGCAGTTGTCAGATATGCTCAATTTCTGCAACTGCCATCAGTGGATGTCAGAGATTTTGAAGCGATCGCAGGTAGCGGTGTCCAAGGTATCGTTTCTAACCGTCTTGTGCAAATTGGTACACAACGCTGGATGGAAGAGTTAGGCATTTACACCCAAACCTTGCAACAAGACAAAGAACGCTTAGAATACCTGGGTAAAACAGCAGTTTGGTTGGCAGTTGACGGCAAAATACAAGGATTGATGGGGATTGCTGATGCCATTAAACCTACTTCCACCCAGGCTGTGAGAGCATTACAAAAACTTGGTTTAGAAGTTGTGATGCTCACAGGTGATAACCGCCGCACCGCAGAAAGTATTGCCCGTGAAGTTGGTATCAAGCGGGTTTTGGCAGAAGTGCGTCCCGACCAAAAAGCCGCGACAGTACAAGCATTACAAGCAGAAGACAAAATTGTGGCGATGGTTGGCGATGGTATCAATGATGCACCAGCTTTAGCTCAAGCCGATGTAGGAATTGCAATTGGTACAGGTACAGATGTGGCGATCGCCGCTAGTGATATCACCTTAATCTCTGGTGATTTGCAAGGCATAGTTACAGCCATTCAACTCAGCCGCGCTACAATTCGCAACATTCGCCAAAACTTATTCTTCGCCTTCATTTACAACGTTGCTGGTATTCCTATCGCCGCCGGGATTCTCTTCCCCATCTTCGGTTGGTTACTGAACCCCATCATCGCCGGTGCAGCAATGGCCTTTAGTTCAGTTTCTGTAGTCACTAATGCACTGCGTTTACGTAACTTCCAACCTAAAACACTCGCATAGAGGAAATAACAATGTTCAATCAAACCATATTTTTCGGGACTTTAGCAGGATTTGGATTTCTGTTGGGAGTGATTTCAGGAACTTTAGTATAGCTAACAATTTACACCAATTTTCTTTCAATCCCCAAAACTCAGACCATAGCTGACTTTCTTAATTACGAATTACGTTAGCGTAGCGGGGCGTAGCCCATTACGAACTACGAATTATATCCATGTAGGAGGTTTTTCAATGGTGAACAAAGCAGCACTCATCGGTAGTATAGCCAGTTTAGGAATTGTATTAGGAATTGCATCTGGTGAAGCAGCCGCACAAAAATCCCATGATGCACACTCATCTGCAACCACCCAAACTAATCAATTTCAACGTATCGATCAGCCATTAGGTAACAAAATAGCCGTCACCCTCGGCGGATTAGGACTACTTGGCTTAGAACTTTGGTGGTTCTTGCTGAGTAAACCCAAGTCTCAGAAAGCAGTTGCAGCGGGTGGAGGTATTCAAGAAGTCACCGTCACTGTAGATGGGGGATACGATCCCAGCCGAATTGTGGTGCAAGTAGGGAAACCAGTAAGGCTGAAATTTGAACGCAAAGATCCCAGCAGTTGCTTAGAACAAGTGCTGATTCCAGATTTTTACATTGCCGCAGATTTACCGCTTAATCAAGTAACCACTGTGGAATTTACACCCAAACAAGCTGGAACTTATCTCTTTACCTGTGGCATGAATATGTTTCGCGGTGAAATTCAAGCCGAAGCTTCAGACATTCAATCAACAGTCATAAAGGAAGAAAAAACGATGAAAGAACCACAACCCAAATCCTTCAGTTCAATCGATGAGCATGAAACAACTGTAGAGCAAAGAATTCAGAAAACCACCATCAATGTAGATAAGGGATATGCACCGAATCATGTTGTTGTCCAAGCGGGACAAAGAGTACAACTCAACTTTCTGCGCGAAAATCCCAGTAATTGCCTTGCGAAAGTGCTAATTCCTGATTTTGGTATTGCTGCTGATTTACCAGTCAATCAATTAACCTCAATTGAGTTTACACCCGAAAAACCAGGCGAGTATGCTTTCACCTGCGGGATGAATATGTTTCGTGGTGCAATTTCAGTCCAAGCCACAGATGATAGTGAAAAAACTACTTCTACTCAAATTAGTTTCTCCTGAGCATGGTGAAAGCAGGTGAATTTTGCCCCTGCTGTCACAACTGGATTGCCTATCTCGTCTAGCTTAGTGAATGCCTAGTTCGGAGATATGTATGCTTTTTGTCAAGCTGTCCTTGAAGTCAGTTTAGGGGACAGGATTCATTCGTTAACTTTCTAAGGAATCGAAAATGATTGATATTGGACTTACGCATATTGCTCTGCCTGTCTCAAATATTGAACAAAGTATTGAGTTTTACGCTACCTACGCACAAATGCAAGTGGTTCATCGTCGCATTGATACTGACACAGAAGTTGTGGTTGCTTGGCTAACAGACCATACTCGCCCATTTGCAATTGTTCTCATTGAAACTAAGTCAATACATCCTGTTCTCTCGCCATTAGCACATCTGGGAATTGGCTGTAAGAGTCGTGAAGCAATGGATGTTTTGTGTGATCAGGCTCGTCAAGCGGGGGTACTGGTTGACGAACCCAAAGATTCTGGGTATCCGGTCGGATATTGGGCATTCTTGCGAGACCCAGATGGTCACACATTGGAATTATCTTACGGCCAGGAGATTGGTCTAACAGTGGAGCAGGGGAATATTTAGCACACATTTTTGAAAAAATAGGAGAATTTTTATGAAAGGCGATCATCTGCGCTCGACTACCCAAGCCACAAATTTACAACCACAAAAACCATACAATACCGGACTTCATGCAACTCGCAATTATTTGCCATTGATTGCCCGCATTCTTTTATCTAGCTTATTCTTGTGGTCAGGGTTCAATAAAATTCTTCACCCAGCTGATACACAAGCATATATGGCCGCCTATGGGATGCCTTTCACCTGGCTATTTTTACCAGTAGCGATCGCCCTAGAAATTTCGGCTGGACTGTCTTTACTCCTGGGTTTCTATGCACGCTTAGGAGCTGCGGCTTTAGCCATATTCACCTTCATCGCTACCTTTATTTTCCATAGCAACTTTGCTAACCCAATTGAGCAGATCATGTTCATGAAAAATCTGTGCATCATCGGTGGGTTACTAATGGTCATTCAGTACGGTTCTGGCAACATTGCTTGGCGACCACGTTAATGGGTTTAATTATCCGTCTTTCTCTGCGCTCATCTGCTTCTATCTGCGGTTAATTATTCTTGATATCTTATTATCTACAACTTTAGATGAATTGGGTATCACAAATTAATTTTTCATCTCGTTTAATTCAACGTATTCTAATTCAGAGATGACTATGAAAGTATTAATTGCTGGAGCTACCGGTGCGATCGGTCGTCCACTCATCACACAATTAATTCAAGCTGGATATGATGTAACTGGCTTGACTCGTTCCCCCCAAAACGCCAATTTTCTTACTCAGCAGGGAGCAAAATCCGAAATCATTGATATCTTTGATGCTGATGCTGTTCATACTACCCTTAGCCATATTCAGCCTGAAGTTGTCATTGACCTACTCACTGCTTTACCCAAAAACTATACTCCTGAGTCAATGAGTGCTGCAACTGCCCTAGACCATCGCACCCGCAGAGAAGGAGGTGCAAATCTGCAAATGGCGGCGCAAGCAGCAGGAGTCCGGCGTTATCTTCTCCAGTCCAGCGCATTTTGGTATGCTCCAGGTGTAGGTTTAGCCGATGAAGAAACGCCCTTTGCCTTTGATAGCACACCTGCCATAGCAGCAGGAACACGGATGTATGCAAATATAGAACATCGCCTCTTGTCTGCAAATACTTTAGAAGGTGTTGTCCTGCGTTATGGTTTTCTCTATGGTTCAGGAACTTGGTACGCATCAGACGGAGATATGGCAAATCTTGTGCGACAACAGCAATTTCCCATTGTTGATGACGGACAGGGTGTTTGGTCATGGATACACGTTGAAGATGCTGCTACTGCCACTGTTGCGGCTGTTGAGCAAGGTAAACCAGGGGTTTATAACATCGTTGACGATCGCCCTTTAGAATTGCGAATATGGCTATCTGCCTATGCTGATTGGTTAGGTGCAAAGCCACCTGTAAGGGTATCCGTTGAAGACACACTCAAAACTCAAGGAGCAGATGCAGTTTCCTATGCCACTCAACTGCGAGGGGCATCTAATCTCAAAGCCAAGCAGGAATTGAAGTTTCAGCCGCGATCGCTCCAATGGCTAGATTAAACTCTGGCTTTTAACTTGTATAAGCCAGAGAAGCCCAAATCATTAGAGAGCAGTTTTTTCAAAAATGATATTTTTTATCCTTGACTCTCCAGTTAGATGGAGAGTTTAGGATATGATTCAGTAATCATATTTCACTGAAGTTTGGTAAGTATGTTAGCTCCAGCACAAGCAAAACAGATTGGTGTAGTTGCCAAAGAAAGCGGCGTACCAATTAAAACTATTCGCTACTATGAAGAACTTGATCTACTCAAATCATCCGGAAGAACAGAAGGCGGATTTAGATTATTTAACTCTGATGTTTTAGAAAGACTGCACTTTATTAAACGCGCTCAAAGCTTAGGATTAAGCTTGTCAGAAATTAAGGACTTTTTAAATATTCATGATAGTGGAGAATTACCTTGCGAGCATATCAAAACTAAACTAGAAGATAAAGTAAAAGCTATTGATGAACAAATTCAGCAATTACTGATTTTGAGACAAGAATTATCAGGATTGCTATCTGGTTGGGAAATAAAGCTTGATAATGATCATTCAACAATTTGTCCAATTATTGAACATGAATAAATATTACAAAAAATAATATGAGTGAAACTATAGTTCGCAAACAGTACGACCAGTTAGCGGGTGTTTACGATTTACGTTGGAAAAGTTATATAACTAATACACTATCTTTCCTCAAAAAATGGGCAGAGATATCACCAACAGATACTATACTTGATGTTGCCTGTGGTACTGGTGAGTTTGAACGTTTACTGCTAGCTGAATATTCATCACAACAAATTGTTGGGATAGACATTTCAGATAAAATGCTGGCGATGTCTACGACGGGCTATGCCTACGCCAAACAGAAATGTAGTGCTTATCCTCAAGTATCATTCCAGATTGCGAGTGCATCAAATTTGCCATTTGACAATGATAGTTTTGATGTGATTGTGTCTGCCAATGCGTTTCACTACTTTGACGATCCACTTGCTGCATTAAAGGAGATGAGACGAGTCCTGAAGCCTGATGGTAAAGTTATTATCCTGGATTGGTGTAGAGATTATTTACTTTGTAAAATATGTGACATTATCCTTAAAGGTTTCGATCCGGCTCATCAGCAGTGTTATACCCAAAATGAATTTCACCGCTTGCTTGAAGATGCAAATTTTGCGGTTTATCGCGCAACCAGAATTCGCTTTGGTGTTGTATGGGGGTTGATGGTAGCTACAGCAATTCTCAAGAATTAAGTTGTTTTATTGCTGCTTATACACTTTTAATTTTACTAAAATTAATACTTTCAAAAGCTTTTCACTAATTACAAGAACAAAAATTCCAATTTTATATAAAACCACAGATGCACACAGATAAACAGTGATGATTTATCTGTGTGCATCTATTTTTATCTGTAGTTATTTTTTTATTTTTCCTCTTGACTCTCCAGGCAGATGGAGAATTTAAGCTAATTCCAGGTTGAGTAAAAAATTAAAAAATTACTCAAACAAACCACGCTTTAGTAGTAAAAAAATCAGGAGTTTTTAGAGATGACACTACAACTTACTATCCCTAAATTAGCTTGTTCAGCTTGTGTAAATACTATCAACACAGCAATTCAAAAAGTTGATGCTGCTGCCACTGTAAAAGCTGATACAAAAACCAAAACTATCAGTGTAGAAACTCAAGCATCAGAGACGGCGATTAAAGAAGCACTCGCCTCTGTTGGTTATCCATCCATCTAGAGGTTTTCAAACATATATCAACAGTTCGCAAAAGCTAACTGTTGATAAAAAATTTATCAATTAGGAATTATTTCGACTCAATTGAAATTATAGGAAATTGCTCAAACATGAACCCTTTGGAAAACCAAACGACTATTCTAGATTCAGACAATGATTTGGAAAATCAGATTCTCATTCCAAATGACGATGATTTAACAGATGAATCACCATCACCGCGATCGCAGCGACCTTGGCTTTGGCTATTGCTCACTCTACTATTAGCAGGTGGAGGAATTGCAGTTTGGCGTATACTAACTCCCAGTCAAAAACCCCCAGTAGCTACTGCTGCTGCGCCTCCTGGTGTACAAGTAAAATTATCTTCCTTAAAAGCCAGCACAATTGAACAAAGTTCAAATTTTATTGCTAACCTCCAATCGCGTCGTTCAGTCATTCTGCGTCCCAGAATTCAAGGACAAATCAGTCAGATTTTTGTCAGATCCGGCGATGAAGTAAAAGCAGGTACACCAATTCTACAAATAGATGCAGAAGAACAAAAAGCAGCAGTTAGCGGTGTGGATGCAGCTGCAATGGCGGCGCGATCGCAACTCGAAAATGCCAAAGCGACTCTCAAATCTATAGAAGCTGAACGTTTATCTAAGCAAGCTGATGTCAAGCTAAACGAGTTGGACTATCAAAGGTACTCTTACTTGGCTGCGGAAGGTGCTATACCTCGCCAAACTCAGGATCAATACGCTAACAAACTAGCTACAGCTAAAGCTAGTTTGAGTACAATTGATGCCCAAATTCAAGCCCAAAAAGCTGCTATCTCTCAAGCCGAAAAAGCTGTACAGCAAGCTCAAGCAGCTACCAAACAACAACAAGTCCAATTGAAATACTACAAAATTACTGCTCCTTTTGCTGGCAAAGTGGGTGACATCCCCATCAAAATCGGTGATTTTGTTGATACCTCTACTCAATTGGCAACTATTACCGAAAATCAAACTCTAGAAGTCAATATCTCCGTACCAGTTCAGCAAGCAACCCGATTGCGTCCTGGAATGACATTACAGTTAATTGACGAACGGGGTAAAAATCTCGGTAGCAGTCGCATATTTTTTATAGCTCCCAACACAGCCAACGATACTCAGTCAGTCTTAGTCAAATCACTGTTTGATAATTCTCGCAGACAGTTGCGAGCCGACCAATTCGTGAAAGCTAAAGTGATTTGGGACAAACGCCCAGGAGTATTAATTCCTACAACAACTGTTATCCGTTTGGGTGCGGAAACCTTTGTTTATGTAGCCGAATCATCCCCCAAAGAAAAACAGCTAGTAGCAAGACTCAAACCCGTAGAGCTAGGTAGTATCCAGGGTAATCAGTATCAAGTGCTAAAAGGGTTAACCGCAGGCGAGAAAATCGTTGTTTCCGGTTTGATCAATTTAAGAGATGGCGCATCTATTATTCCTGAACCTTAGTTAAATCGAGATTTTTACCCAGAAAGAATAAGTATATGTTTGCGAATTTTTTTATTAAGCGACCTGTATTCGCGATCGCTTGCGCTCTTGTCATGCTCATGGTAGGTATAATCAGCATTCCGCTACTACCAGTAGAGCAGTACCCAGATATCAGTCCTGTGCAAATCAATGTCACCGCCAATTACATTGGTGCGAGCGCGCAAGTTGTAGAAGAGACAGTCACAACAGTTTTAGAACGGCAAATTAATGGTGTCGAAGGTTTAAAATATATCACCTCAACCAGCAGCAGTGACGGTACAAGTAACATCATCGTCACTTTTGACCAAGGCTATGACATTGATACTGCTGCGGCTGATGTGCAGAATCGCGTCTTGCTTGCAGAACCAAAACTGCCAGAAGTTGTCCGACAAACAGGAGTTTCTGTTACTAAGCAATCCAGTGGCATTGTCTTAGCGATGGCTATGTATAGTGAAGACGATAAGTACGATGACACTTTTATTAGTAACTATGCCGACCTGTATGTTTTAGACCGCCTCAGACGCATCAAAGGTGTCGGGAACATTGCGACTTTTGGCGATCGCCGCTATGCAATGCGGTTGTGGCTTGACCCGACTCAACTTGCTAATCGTAAACTCACGACTGAGGACGTAATTAACGCACTTCACCAACAAAATTTACAGTTAGGTATTGGGAGTATTGGACAGCCACCTGCACCCAATGGGCAAATGTATCAAATTGAGTTGCAAACTCAAGGCAGGTTAAAAGAAGCTGACGAATTTGAAAACATGGTCATCAAAGCGGGTACAGATGGCACATTGGTCAAGCTTAAAGATGTTGGTCGTGCTGAACTTGGGGCAGAAAATTACAGTTCCTTTGCTCGCTATAGTGGTCATGTTGCTGTTGGCTATCAAATTCTGCAAATTCCTGGGAGCAATGCTTTAAAGATTGCCAATGCGGTAAAAGCCCAAATGGAGCAAATTGCAAAGGACTTTCCACCTAGTTTGCAATATGAATTTCCCTATGATTCTTCACTATTTGTCGAAGCTTCTCGTCAGGAAGTTGTCAAAAATTTATTGGAATCAATTGTGCTGGTTGTCTTAGTAATTTTTGTTTTCTTACAAGACTGGCGCACCACCCTCATTCCCGCAATTACAATTCCAGTTTCTTTAATTGGGACGTTTGCCTTTGTAAAGGTTTTCGATTTTTCACTTAACAGCTTGACTTTGTTTGGTTTGACTTTAGGGTCGGGGATGGTGGTAGACGATGCAATCATCATTGTCGAACAAATTAACCGCTTTATCCAGAGTAAAGGGATGAATCCCCGCCAAGCAGCTAGTGAATCAATGAAAGAACTGTTTGGGGCGGTCATTGCCACATCCCTCGTACTCATGGCTATGTTTATTCCTGTGGGATTCTTCCCTGGAACAACGGGGCAACTATATAAACAATTTGCACTGACGATCGCTTTCTCAATTGTACTTTCGACTTTTATTGCTATTACCTTAACTCCAGCTCTGGCAGCTATGTTGTTGCGGAAAACTCAAAAACCACGTGGTTTACTAGGCTGGATTTTTGGAGCGATTAATTGGTTACTTGACTGGATGCAAAAAGGATACCAACAAATTCTCCGGTTGCTGATAAACTTTAAAATCGTTGTTGTGGTACTGTTTATTGCATCTTTGGTTTGGACAGGCTGGCTTTATCTGCGCGTACCGACAGCATTTTTACCAGAAGAAGACCAAGGTTATTTTATTAACTTAATGCAGGGGCCAGATGGCACTTCACTCAATTACACCCGTGACGTTGCGAAGCAAGCAGAAAAAGCACTGCTGAAAATTCCAGAGATTCAAGGTACTTTTGCAATGGGTGGTGTTGGTTTTAGTGGTAATACTCCCAATCGAGGCTTGATATTTGCACCGCTAAAATCTTGGGATGTCCGAAAAACAGCCGAACAAACCGCATCAGCAATTGTGAATCAAGCTAGAGGTGGACTGTCAGCAATTAAAGACGCAGCCGTGTTTGCGGTGAATCCTCCAACTATCCAAAGTTTAGGGAGCGTGGGCGGTTTTGTGTTTCAGTTGCAAGATAGAGGCGATCGCAATAATAGTGATATTAACAATTTAGTCAAAATTAGCCACGATTTGATCGGCAAAGCAAATCAAACCCCAGGATTGCAAGGCGTATTCAGCACCTACACCGCTAATGCACCGCAGTTACTGATCGAAGTAGATCGAGAAAAAGCCGAAGCGTTACAAGTTCCTGTCAGCGATATCTTTAGCACATTACAAACTTTCATCGGTTCCCGCTACGTCAACGACTTTAACGCTTTTGGTCGCACTTACCGAGTCTATGTCCAAGCAGATCAACAGTTTCGCTCTAACCCAGAAGATATAGGACAACTATATGTGCGTTCTGGACGGGGAGAGATGATTTCCCTCAGTAGTTTGGTGAAGGTTACACCAACCACCGGGCCGCAAACAATTAATCACTATAACCTCTATCGCTCAATAGAAATCAACGGTGCAGCTGCTCCTGGTTTTAGCTCTGGACAAGCAATAGAAGCTATGAAAAATTTAGCGGCTACTGTCTTACCAAAAAACATGAGCTATGAGTGGTCAGGTATTACTTTAGAAGAATTAGAATCTGGTGGTCAAGCACCAATTATTTTTGGTCTAGGAATTTTCTTTGTTTTCTTAGTGCTGGCTGCTCAATACAATAACTTTGTTGACCCTTTGATTATTTTATTATCAGTTCCCTTAGCAGTTTTAGGAGCATTGTTAGCCCAATCATGGCGCGGTTTGTATAACGATGTTTATTGTCAGGTCGGTTTAGTGATGTTAATTGGTTTAGCTAGTAAAAATGCAATTTTAATTGTTGAATTTGCTAACCAATTGCGCGAACAAGGTTTTTCAATTACCAAAGCAGCCGTAAAAGCTTCTGGAGAACGCTTACGACCAATTATCATGACTGCTATTTCTACTCTATTGGGAACTTGGCCGCTTGTTGTTGCTACAGGAGCAGGTTCGGCCAGCCGACAATCTCTGGGTACGGCTGTCTTTGGTGGAATGTTCGTTGCAACTTTCTTGAGTTTGTTTGTAGTACCTATCCTGTATATCGTGATTACCCAAATTCGCTTACTGTTTGTAGGTATACCAAAGTTAAGGAATCAAGAGAGTAAGTTAGCAAAACAATCAGGAATTGACATACTCCGTTGAAAATAAGCGAGAATTCTTAACTTGGCGTACATCCCCTGGCTTGAGCTTAGGGGGTTTTCACTTTACCCCATTATTTTTAATCGAGTTGATACTTGACTCTCCATCTGACTGGAGAATCTAGAATAAAGTAGACGATTAAATTTAAGAGAAGTAATTATGCTAGTTCAAGAAAAGTCAAAACAGATTGGTGTAGTTGCTAAAGAAAGTGGAGTACCGATTAAAACCATTCGCTACTATGAGGAGCTTGGTCTACTCAAATCATCAGGCAGAACTGAAGGTGGTTTTAGATTATTTAACACTGATGTTTTAGCTCGCCTGCACTTTATTAAACGCGCCCAAAGTCTGGGTTTAACTTTATCCGAAATCAAAGAATTTTTGAATGTTCATGATGAGGGAGAATTACCGTGTGAACATATAAAAATCAAGCTTGAGGATAAGGTACAAGCTATTGATGATCAAATTCAGCAATTACTTATTTTGAGACAAGATTTGTCAGGGATGCTGTCTGGTTGGGAAATCCAATCCGAAACATATCATCCAACAATTTGCCCCATTATTAATTAAAAATTAGGGTTAATCTAAAAAATATATTTTAACAATACGTTCACTAGAAAATGAACGTATTTTTTATTGATTCAAATCAAAAAACTAAGAATTTCTTGATTTTTCCTCTTGACTCTCCACTCAACTAGACAATTTAAACTCACTTTATGTTGAGTAGATGATTCATAAATCACTCGCTGATCTTCAAAAATTAGTCATGTTCGATGAGGGTTAAACATTATGAGCATACAATTTACTATTCTTGAGCTAGTTTGTTCTGTTTGTGTGAATACTGTTACCACAGCAATTAAATTTATCGATTCTATAACCACATTTTCAGCTAAACCAACCACAAAACTTGTAAGTATAGCAATTCAAGCATCTGAGACACAGATTAAATAATTAATCAATAGCTGATGTTGGCTATCTATTTAGTTTTTGAGTTTTGTCTAGTCTCAATAATTATTGAAATGCTAATTACTGATGGTAGACAAAACTCAATTCAGAAAAGCCCTTTTGCTTTTAGTAAAAGACGTAATTTCTATGGGCTTACTTTTTCTGATTCCGCTAATGATTGCTTTAGGAGTGAGTTATCTGTTTAAAAATTCTACTGATGAATTAGCAGAATTAACAGTTTTATTGACAATTGCTTGCCTAATTGTCAGTGTAATATTAACACCTTGGCAACTAAAGATTTTGATTTTAATACTTGTCATCTTCAAGGCATAGCCCAAGACAAGATTAGGAAATTATCTATTTCTAATCAACAAAACTCTTGCTTCTCGTATAGCCTTACTACTCAACTTGAGTCTTTTGAATAACTTAATCCGTTACGAAAAGGAGAAAATCAATGAATAGATTTCTAAATGCGATCGCTATCACTACTACTTTGGTACTAGTTCAAGCTTGCTCATCATTACCTAAAGCTGAAGAAAAAGCAATGTCTGTTAGTACACATCAGCATGAGGAGAGTTCAACGAGCGGAAGTCATAATCATCAAGAGCCTTCAATCAATGAAAGTCATCATGGAGAACATTCAACAAGTAGCACAGTTCATGGTGAGAAGAAAGCATTGACTCAAGCAAAACTTAAAGTTCCCAGTGACATCACCCCGAATAAAAATATTTTGCTATTGATTGATGTTCAAGATTTAGAAGGAAAAGCGATCGCCAAGTTTGACACTTTCCAAGAAAAGCTCATGCACTTGATTATTGTCAGTGATGATCTTCAGTTTTTCAGCCATCTTCATCCCATATATAAAGATAATGGGCAGTTTGAAGTTGAAGCTAGTTTTCCGCAAGCAGGCGGTTACACATTCTTTAGTGACTACAAACCTGCTGGACAAGCAGAACAAATCTCAGTATTGAAAACACAAGTTCCTGGAAACAGTATTGCTGCTCCAGAAATTGACATTAAGCGTAGTAAAACTTTCAATGATACTCAAGTCAATCTTGCTCTCTCTACAACCACTGTAAAAGCAGGCCAAGAAGTAACTTTAATGTTTAAATTACAAGATGCTGCTAACAATCAACCGCTTACAGACTTGCAGCCTTACTTGGGAGAAAAAGGACATTTAGTTATCTTGCGACAGTCAAGCTCATTAACAGCAACAGATTACATCCATGCTCACGCACTCAACAATACTCCAACTGGACAGGTTCATTTTATGACTAGTTTTCCGCAAGCAGGAAAGTATAAACTTTGGGGACAATTCAATCGCAACGGGAAAATTATTACTGCTGATTTCTGGATTAATGTGATTTAATTTAGCTGATGATTTCTTAATAAAACAAGAAGGGCAAGACTTCCTGTCTTCTAACTTTGGATGTACATAGCACCTATGTGAATTCACAACCTATTTAGGTTGTGAATTCTTGCTTCTGACTATCTCTAATTTAGGAATTGATCAATAAGAGCCAAGTTTTAGTCATGGTTGAAAGTGGCACAACTAAAAAGCTTGGTGGGGTGTAAACATGAGGAGTATGTTTCTAATTTAGATTATACAAAGTATAGATGAAATCAAGATGAAATTAGGATATATCAATGTATTTAAATAACGGTTACCCAAAAATCAGCAGTAATAATTTTCCCGTTTCGATTAAATTGTCCCCACATTTTATATTTTCCCTGTTTTGGAAAACGGGTGATAAAATGAACCTCATAATCTGGAGTGTTTTTCATAGCATGAGCATGGATATAGTCTGCTTGTGTTAACGGTGATGATTGCTTAAGAATAACTAAATGTCCCCTTTCTCCTAAATAAGGTTTTAAATCTGTAGGTGGTTTTTTAGTTGCAGCATCCTGTAAATTGAAAATTAAATGTACCTCTTGTCCAGCTTTAATGGTGGATTGAGATAACTTGAGATTAACTTGAGTGTTATCAAAAGTTTTAGTAGTAGCTAAATCAATTTTTGGTTTAGCTGATGATTGACCTGGAACTGGTGCTTTGAGAACTGAAACTTGTTCTGCTTTTCCTGCTACTTTGTAATCACTGAAAAGAGTATAGTTAGAAGGATAGGGAAAATCAACTTGAACTTCAAAGCGTCCATTCCCTTTATATGCAGGATGAATATGTTGGAAAGATTGTAAATCATCACTAACGACAATTAAGTGCATTAGTTCTTCTTGAAATTTGTCAAAATTAGCAATGGCTTTACCATTTTTGTCTTTTATTTCAATCGCTATAGGAACAGGAGCGTTGGGAGTTATTTTGCTGGGAAGGGTAAGCTTTGCAGTAGCGTTCGCAGGTTCTAACTGGGAATGACCAGAATGCTCATTATGGGAATCCCCCATGTTATGGCCGTTATGAGGATTATCTTTTTCTTTTGGTTTTTTAGAATCCTCCATATTGTGACCAGTATGGGGATTCGCATTACTTATGCTGGTGGGATTAGTGTCTGAAATTTCCCCAGATTTAACTTGTGAAGCACAACCTTGAGTCAATGCAAGAGTTGAAGTGATAGCCAGTGCAGTCAAAAAACTTTTCATTTTGATGAAAATAGTATTTGTGTGTAAAAATGTACGGTTGAAAAGTGAGATTGCTCCGAAAACTAGAATAATCAGCGTCGAAATCAAAGCATTATAAACACTAGTTAGCGATTAAAGTTGAAACGCCCGGTTGCTTGTTCACCTTTAATATCTGTGTTAATTTTCACTTGATACTGACCAGATGCTTTTTCATTCAGTAGACCAGTATAGTGTTTGTCTTTAGCATCATAAGTAAAAAGAATCGTCTTTTGTTGACCATCAGGTAGCTGCACTTGAGCCGTTACTTTTGCATTAGGCACTGTGGCGTGGTTATCACCTGTTTGCAAATATAAATCCATGTGAGTTCCATTTGCTTCTTTATCAGGAACAAATTCTAAATGATAGCTTCCTGTCTCTACAACTTGGCCTCCATGAGATGCACCATGTTCGCTATCTGTTTTAGTTGCTGGTGAGGCAGAAACAGATGGTGCTTGAGTAGTCGCCTTGGAAGCATCTGGACTATTTTCTGTATTAGCTGCTTGATTAGCATTACTGCAAGATCCTAAAAATAGGAGTCCCACGCTTCCAAGAATAATTAAGCCAGATTTAAGTGATTTCATTGGTTTATTCCTCTCTATATATATGTGCAGAAGTTTTGAGTAGCTACATGTGCATAAAAAATTTTTCGTCTTTTGCTTTACTCTCCTCCGTTTTCTTGGGAAATAAATGTTTACCAAACTTGGCATACAAAGCAGGTAAAACAACCAAAGTTATCGTTGTCGATGTAAACAATCCACCAAAAACAACAATAGAAAGTGGTTGCAAAAGTTCTTGTCCTGGGCCACCTTGTAATACCATTGGTGCTAGACCTAATGCAGAAGTCAAAGCCGTCATTAAAATAGCGTTAAGTCGTTCCATTGAACCTTTAAAAATAATTTCTTTTAAAGGCATTCCTTCGGCAAATTTACTGTTATAGTTATCCACTAATAACAAACCATTGCGAGTTGCTACGCCAAACAGGGAAACAAATCCAACCAGAGACGCAACAGAAATCACGCCTCCAGTTAAAGCTACCGCGATTACACCTCCTACCAAACCAATTGGTAAATTAATCATAATCATGATGGTAGAAGGTATAGATTTCACTGAAATATACATGAGAACTGTAATCGCCACAAACGCGATCGCACTGAACACCAGGATATTTTGGGTAGCGCGTTCTTCTGCTTCAAATTGACCTGCGTATTGGATAAAATAACCCGCAGGTACTTGGACATTACTTTTGACTTTGGCTTCAATCTCATTGACAATCGAGCGTAAATCCCTACCTTTAGCATTAGCTGAAACTACAATCAAACGGGAAACATTTTCACGATTGATTGTATTCGGGCCAGTACCGTTGTCAATTATTGCGACATTCCCTAAAGGAATTTTCTGTCCATTGGGCGTATCAATTAATAAATCTCGAATGGTGGACAAATCTTGTCGTGCTTCCGGCTTTAACCACACTAAAAGGTCAAATGATTGTTGGTTTTCTAAAACTTGAGAAACAACTTGTCCGTTGAGTGCGGTTTCAATAATGCTAGAAATTTCTCCGACTGATAAACCGTAACGGCTAGCTGCATCTCGATCAAATTTGATTTGAATTTGCGGTATGGGAATTTGTGGTTCTAGCAATAAATCTACAACACCGTCAATCGTTTTCATCTGGGCTTCTACTTGTTCCCCAATCTGACGGAGTTGTGCTAAGTCTGAACCAAAAATTTTAACTGCGATCGCACTTCTGACTCCAGACAAAACCTCATCCATGCGGTGGGAGATGAATCCGCCTACATTCGGTGCTGCTCCTGGTATCTTATCAAACTCTTGCCGCAGCTTTTCTAAAGTCTTCGTGCGGTCTTTCATCCCCTCGTCACTAAGTTCAATATCAACGTGTGCAATATTCACACCCGCCGCATCTGCATCTCCCTCAGCACGTCCGGCTCGTGTTTGAATAAATTTGAAGCGGTTATCATTTTTGAGCGCATCTTCCACTACGTAACCTGCTTTTGTTGTCGCTTCTAAAGACACACCAGGATATAAAGTTAAAGTATTTACCATCGTTTGCTCTTGGAACTCTGGTAAAAAAGCTCTACCGAATGAAGGAATAACTGCGATCGCAGTTACTGTTAAACCCAATGCAACACCAATGATTGGTAAAGAATTGCGAAAAGAAAAGTTGAGACAGTAACTATAAATTGTCTTACATAATCTCGCCAACCAAGGTTCTCTTTTTATCACTTTGACATTAGGTAATAAAATTGCACACAAAGCAGGGGAGACTAACAGCGATTCTAAACTAGAAATAACAACTACCACTAAATAAGAGATTCCCATTGGTGTAAAAATTCTTCCTTCTACACCTGGCAGAGTAAAAATTGGTGAAAAAACAATAATGCCAATAATAGTTGCACCAATCAATGATTCTCGTACTTCTTCCGAACCTGCAAAAATAATTTCTAATGGTGGTAATGGATTGTCAGAAATTTTATTTTCTCGCAATCTTCTATAAGTATTTTCTCCATAAACAATAGCATCATCAATTGCCGTACCAATCGCTACTGCTAAACCTCCTAGTGTCATTGTATTCAAACCTATACCTAGCCAAGAAAGAGCTAGCAATCCAAACAGTAAAGTTAAGAAAAAATCTAGTAAACATACGGCAAGAGTCCGCCAATTCATTAAAAAGGGAATAAGAATTATTGCCGCAATGATGCTGCCTTGAATTAATGATGAACTAACATTTTGAACTGAGGAATCAATATAACTATCTTGGCGAAATGTCGTTGTGACTTTAATCTCTGGTGGTAAACCAGCCTGAATTTCTTTCATCGCTGCTTCTATCGCACGGGAAACAGTAGGAGTATCCGCAAGTGGCTGTTTGTTAACCATTACAATAATTGCTGGTTTGCCATTAAAACTGCCATCACCCCGTTTAATTGCGCCACCAATTTTTACTTCTGCTACATCTTGCAGTCTAACAGGTACTCCGTTACGTGCAGTAATAGTTGATTTTTGCAAATCTGCAATTGATTCAATGCGTCCTATACCTCGAATTAATGTTTCTTTATCTGGTGTGATTAAATAACCGCCCGGTGCATTACCATTGGCAGATTTTGTGGCATTAGTAACTTGCTCTAAAGAAATATTAAAGGCTGCTAATTTTGCTGGATCTACTAAAACTTGATATTGACGAGCATCACCACCAAAAACTACTACTTGGCTCACACCTGGAACAGCTAAAAGACGATTTGTGACTTGCCAATCAACAATTCGTCTAGCTCCCATCAAGTCTATTTTGACTTGAGAATTATTATTTTCTGATTCGACTGTAAAAGCGTATTGAACCACTAAACCAACAGGTGAAGTAGTGGGAGAAATTTGCGGCGTTTCTACTCCTGGAGGAAGCTTGCTTGCAGCTTGTTGCAATCGTTCAGTAACTAGCTGACGTGCTTGATAAATTTCTGTCCCCCAGTTAAAAATTACCCTCACAGCAGAAATTCCTGCTGCCGAAGATGAACGAACTGCGGTTACTCCTGGTGTACCATTAATTGCACTCTCGATGGGTAAAGTTACTAAAGATTCAACTTCTTCCGGCGCGAGTCCTGGTGCTTCGGTTTGAATTTCTACTTGGGGCGGTGCAAAGGGTGGTAGCACATCCAATGGCATTTGGGGAATGACGTAGAATGTCCATAATGCAGCGATCGCTGTAGCTAAGAAAACGAGCCAACGTCGGTCAATCACCCACCTGACGATGTTATTCAGCATTTTAGATTGGAAATTTGAAATTACTAAATGTTATTGTCTGGTTGATCAAAGACAGCAGCAGAATTTGATGTGGTTGGTTTTTTATGGTTATCAATATGAGTTTCAGTTTCATAAGTAAAGCCATCATATTCGGGATGACCAACTGATACAAAACGCTGACGTATGCGACGACTTGACCAAAAACTACCTGCTGTAAAAGCAGCAACACCAAAAAGTGTTACTCCTCCTGTTCCCAATAGCCACAAAGGTATAGGTAAGTTTGTTTTTGCTTGGGTTACTTCTGTATTGGTATGGGCTTCATTTTTATCTCCAGATGCAGATTTGCTACCACCCCGCAATGATTGGGCATAAAGTTGTGGTGCGCGTTGAGTCACAATCATATCTCCCTCAAACAAACCACTTTTGACCTCAACCATATCTCCAGAAGTTTGCCCTAAAGTTACTTCAACGGCTTGGAAAGCATTACCATTTTGGAGATAAACCAGTTTTTTACCATTCGCTTCAACCACTGCTGAGGTAGGAATAGCTAAAATAGGTGCTGATGTTTGGTTTGTTAAAACTTCGAGTTCTGCAAACATTCCAGGTTTGAGTTGACTGTTAGAGTTATTCACCTGTGCTTGTACTGGTACAACTCGTGTTTCTCCTTCTACCGATGTCCCAATCCGGGAAATTCGTCCTGAAAATGTACTTTCAGGTAGACTGGCAACTCGTAAACTAATTCTTTGACCAGTTTTTATCTTGCTTAAATCTTTTTCATAAATATTAGCTGTAGCAAATACCTGAGTGTCGTTGACAATCGTCATCAATTTGCCACCAGCATCTTCAAAGGTTTGACCAAGGGTAACTTCTCGATCTGCCACTTTGCCGGAGATAGGAGCAGTCACTATAACCAATCCCTTAGCATTAGCAAGAGTCCCCAATTGAGCAAGTCGGGTTTGATAAATATTATTACTGCGACTAATATTTGACTTTGCTAACTCAACTGCTGCTTGAGCGCGTTTAAGTTGATTTTCTGCCTCAATCACCTCTCTTTGACTATTGGCTTTAGTGAGTTCGGCTTTTGCTTGTGCTAACTGAGTTTGGGACTCTAAAGCATTGCGACGAGGTAAAGCACCATCATCAGCTAACTGCTTGTCTTTGCTGTACTTTTCTTGAGCAAAGTCAACTTGACTTTGTGCTTGGGCAATTTCCGAGGTGGCTATTTGTTGGTATTTTTGGTAATTCTGTTGAGCCAGTCTTAAGTCTGCTTGGGCCTGTTGTAAATCAGCTTGACCTTGTGCTAATTTTTCCTGAGATTCTACGCGCAATGTTACTAAGTCAGGACTAGTGACTACAGCCACAGGCTGACCTTTCTTTACTGATGCACCAGGTTCTACCAATAATTCCACCACTTTCGCCCCTGGTATGGGGGTAGTAACTTCTACTTTTTGGCTGGGAAGAGTTTCGATTTGCCCAGTGGTTTTAATGCCGATGGCTAACTGCTGACGTTTGACTGACTCGACTTTAATTCCTAGTCGTTTAGCTGTGTCAGCATCAACCTGGATGGAATTACTAGTCCCAGTAGCTTCACTTTCTTGGTGAAATTCGTTTCCATGTCCGGCATGAGCCATAACAAGTGTGGGACTTGCTAATAACAGCAGACTGAGGAATGTGCTAGACACACAACAAATCTTTGTAGGTATTTGGGAACGCTCTGGGTTAGACATTGCGCTTGTTAGGTTTTTGAGTACGAAGCATCAGGAATTGCAAGCTGTTAAAAGTGCTTTTAGGTTTGAGAAATGCACTCTTACACTAGTGTTTCATGTAGAGATGAAATTAGGATGAAATTAAGGGTTGAGTGCAATAATGCTAAGGCATTCCAAATTTTCAAATATTCTCCGGAGTTAAGTTTTGCGATAAGCGAAGCTTAAGCCTTCGGCTATCGTGCTATGACAAAGACAGAAGCTAGTTATATTAGGCTCTGGGTTTGGCAATCTTTTCCTTTAAATCACATCAATCCAAGCCATAAGTTGTCCGATTGTGACAACTTATGGCTAAAGTCACACCGCTGTCACTGTAAGGATAAGATGAGCAAATTTGAAACCATAAGTCGAGCAACTAAGTTACTCAAAGCCTTTTAACTGCGTTAGGAATTATTCGTCAAAAATAGGTTTTGAAATCATGACTTGAGCGAAGGTGCTGTTCTGTAACCAGAATCTGAGCAAACATACTATCGCAGAATATTAAACAACCTGATTTCTCCTTTCAAACCGTGAAAGCTAGACATAGCAGGAGTTTAACACTAAAGCTTATTTTCAATAACTTTACTTTAATGACAATCAAACATAAAAGAATAGAACTTTGAGATAAGCAGATACTCAAGCGATGTCTGCGACAAGCCGCTTGCGCGTCTACGCTCTATCAAAACGGCTCAGATAAAGTAACAGAGCTACTCTCACTCTTTGGGTTCACTTTCTTCACTTTGGGGCGCATAACTTGAGCAACCCGGTTTGAAACCATAAAGTGAGCAAATTGCTCATCTTATACTTACAGTGACAACATCTCAAGTCGGAAGTCGGAAGTCGGAAGTCGGAAGTAATTATCTATATATTTATTTTCTATGCAGAGTTAAATTATTGATTCTCGCTTGTTGCCTCTATTATCCTGCCGTTGGATTTGCTGCCATTTAATCTTTCCTTGATTTTGCGTGTAGAGGATACAAGTATCTTCACTATTTCATCAGCTTCTTGAAGCAACGGATAAAATTTAGATTTTTCTACAAGCTCAGACTCAATCAGTATTTCCAGCCAATACTCGGTTTCACGCGCCTCTTTTAAAGCAATTTCCATCTTATGTAAAAAATCTTTATCTGACTGAGCCGAACGAGATTCCCGTACATTAGCACCGATACTTGTACCAGAACGCAACAGTTGCTTTGATAGCGTGCGACAAACTCCACTTTTCTCATCAAGAAAGCTGCAAGCTTTGATGATTCTAATCGCAAATACCTTAGTCCTGTCAGTAATACTAACGCTTTTATCCACAATTACACAATTACACTCACTCCATATTATTACATTCTTACTTCCGACCTCCGACTTCCGACTTCCGACTTCCCCCCACGACCAGATAACGCCACAACACAAAATAAGGTACTCTTATCTTTTATCCGACATAATATACGATAATTATGTACTGAAAATAACTCTCAGATATTTTGGTATATATTTATACTTTAATATCAGTAATCAAGGGCAGCGATCGCACTCTTCAAAGCCAAACCTTTGAACTAGCTCCCATCGGTGATAGGTTAAGATAAAGCGCATTTTGTCAATCAGTTAAAATACTCAAAATAAATTAGATGGTAATGATAATCGTGCGGGTGGGAGGGGAAGGAGGCGAGC
>NZ_JACJTU010000047.1 GCF_014698835.1 Nostoc paludosum FACHB-159
GGCAGCAAGCCTTTCACCTTTCGGCACATCCGGTATTAGCCACCGTTTCCAGTGGTTGTCCCTGACCTGAAGCTAGATTCTCACGCGTTACTCACCCGTCCGCCACTATGTCCGAAGACACCGTTCGACTTGCATGTGTTAAGCATACCGCCAGCGTTCATCCTGAGCCAGGATCAAACTCTCCGTTTTGTTGTGTTTCGAGTTTGTTTTCCGAAAACAAATATTATATTTATTTCGGAATCCTAGTTATAATTTTCGATTATCTTTTATTGGGAAGTCCCAAATTAGATTCTCTTGACGAGGATTGGTTATTTCTTAAGCTTTCAAAGTATTGTATTTTTGCGGTTCAGGTGTTGTTGGCGTTCTCTCTCGCCTTCACACTTATCTAGAGTAACTAGTCTATTAGGGATTGTCAAGGGGTAAAGGAATTTTTTTTCCAAATTGTGCAAATCCCTTGAGCAGTGCTGCTTTCACCTCAATGACTTAGACAAAACTGAGATGAAATTCTGCAAGAAGTTTCAAAACTATCTTTCCTTCATTGCTTTCTTGAGAAGATTGCTGTGGGTGGAAAGATTAAGTTGGAGCAGATTACGCACCGCCTGTTGTACATCATCTTGTTTAACTAAAGTGTCTCCTAATAGAACAGCATGTGTACCAGCTTCAGCGACAAAGGATAAGTCAGCTTGTGTATGTAAGCCAGACTCACTGATAATACTAATGCCCAAGTTCTGGATCTGCGATCGCCTAGCTGCCAGCAATTGGCCAGTTGTATCGATATCAATGCTGAAATCCTCTAGACTTTGATTGTTGATTCCTATCAAGCGCACATCATCAAGCTTTAGTACCCGATCTAGTTCTCCTAAGGTATGTACTTCTACCAGAGCATTCATTCCTAGATAGTGAATCACCCGCAAAAAGTTTTGAAGTTGGCGGTCGGATAGAATCGCTGCAATCAATAGCACGGCATCTGCGCCTGCTGCTCGTGCTAGATAAATTTGGCACGGATCTAAAATAAAATCTTTGCAAAGTAGAGGTAATGCTACTCTGTGGCGGATAGTTCGTAAAGTTTCAAAGCTGCCATGAAAGAACTTGTGATCGGTGACGACAGAGATACAAGTTGCACCACCACGCTCATAAGCTTTAGCGATCGCAACTGGGTCTAAGTCTGGTTTGATTATTCCATGAATTAAAGATGCTTTCTTCACCTCTGCAATGATGCAAGGTCGATAATGACTTTGTTGCAAAGCAGTAAAGAAGTCTCGTACCATAGGTGCAGCAGTTAACTGACGTTGCAATGAAGCTAAAGACATTTCCTGCTGAATTTGTGTAACTTCATACTTTTTCTGCCATACGATTTCTTTGAGAGTAGGTTGGAGTAGATGAGTATTAGGGATAGTAAATGGGTAAGTCATATGTTAATGATGACCAAAAAGTATGAATTAGAAAATGTAAGGCTACCCGTACATATTTTTTTTCAACCAGCGCGTACAATAACGCCATTGTTTATTTTTTTAGAGTTAAAGCCAGCTGGACTTAAAGCTTAAAGTCTCAACATTCTCACTATTAGTTTGACTGGATTTTGAAGTCTCAACTAAACAGTTATTTTTAAGAAGTCTGATGTAGGTACGATAGGGTATGTAATCTATCGGATTGTAACCAGAAAAACGTAGGATTAAAACGCAGGCCCAGGAGTATTTGCCTGCGATAATTGCTTTGAGAATTTGTTCAATTTGTTCATTGTTGATTTTTCTGCCCATTTGTGGTTGATAACTACTAATATTTTGATTCATATAAATACACTCGTTTGATACTAGGATAACTGGTCTTTACTTCACAGGTTTTTTGATTTTTTCTGAATTTGGTCTCATATTTTTTTAATTAGCTAATAACTTAGAGCGTATTTCAGGGAAATGAAGTATACAGGTAAGGGCACAACGATATTTCCTACGATTATCTGTATCTCACTTGTTTGCGGTCTGCTGTATTTATTCATGTAAAACTGTAACTGATTAATAAATATTGTTAGATTTAACTTACATAGATATATTCATGGTTATTTTCTGATTAAAAACCTTTGATATACAATTTAGACGAACAATATTATCTTAATTAAAATTTTACCATCAGCATTTTTAATATCTAAAATCAAGGACAGCATCATAAAAGTCATCATAAATAAATTAAAAAATCAATAAATTATTCCAAACTTATATTAAAAGTAGGGGCGGGTAGAACTGACAGAATAAATATCTAGTTTAACCCGCTCTTACAGATGAACCGTATTGCAGAAGCAGCTTCTTCATTAAGCTTACTCAATGTTTGGTAAACTAGTATATGAACAATTTTTTGATAGACGTGTCTATTTTTTTGTTTTTGAAATCTAAGTTATTTTCCTTCAGAGAACTAACTTAGACTTGGGTAAGACACAATGACTATTATCAAGTTTTATGTCTTAATAGGACATACATTATGGGACTTATCGGTTTTCAATTATTTTTTTTTAGAAGATGCAAACATCCTTTAATTTAAATAAAGAAGCTCGCTTAACACATGTTTACTTAATTTTTTCTATTTCTTTTGGGAGATTTTTGGGATAACAAGCACAAAGTTAATTATAAAAATGTATACCATATGACAGATGACAGGGTTTATTTTTATATAGTTTAATCTCTTAATCAACAAATTAAAAAAATTAAATTGATAAAAATTCTTTTTATGGTTGAAACTATGTGTATTAAGACGAATGTATCTAAATATATATAGAATTTGGAAGATTTTATATTATTGATTAATCACTTTTTTGACTAGTAAATTTTATTTTAGCCTCTGGTATTATCTCTGGTTAAAAATAAAAAACAGCTAAATTATCTAGTTGTTATGTATTTTATGTAAAATAAGAGCTAAGTACTTAATTGTTAATTTAATCAATAGGGAAAACTTATACTTACAAATAAAATTAATCAAAAATATATATCATCATAATAATGTAATGCTCGATATTTGATTTTTAAACTTTCACAGAAATAAAGTAATAAATAATATTTATTTATATCAGAATCATACCAAAAATTCTTTACATTACCATCATAAAAAAATCATAATTTATTGTTAAAATCAAAATTAAAATCATAACTTATCTCTGATTCTTTAGTAATGGATTTTATTTTTGACTAAGGAATAGCAAGATTAGAATTTTATAAAGCTGTGATTAGCAACTCATTAATGGGTATAGTGCCGACTTGGTTGACCAACTAACCAGATATATGAATTCTGGCGGGTACAGGTGAGTTGAATTTAACTTTCCATTGGTACTAGAGCCAGAAGTTGAGTTGAAATTTACTGGTTCCCTGATGTAGTTTTCTTAGTTATTAATTCATAACTATGTTCTGATAAAGACTCATAGGTTTTTAGAGAAAACTCGGCACAAAGTTTGATCGTCATTTCCTGCCACAAAAATCCTATTGATGGAAAAATGATACACGAATCATCGAAAAAAATTCTTGTTATTGAAGATGATGCCGTTACCCGCAATGTCTTCTTAGAGGTTCTTGAAGCTCAAGGTTTTAATAGTATAGGTGCTGAAAATGGCTTAGCTGGTATCCAACAAGCACAAGAGCATTTACCCGACTTGGTGATTTGCGATATTCAAATGCCGGATATGGATGGTTACAGTGTTTTGACTACACTGCGTCAACATCCTGACACAGGTATTATTCCTTTCATTTTTTTGACTGGTAGTAATACTCAAGCAGATCTTCGTAAAGGTATGGAGTTGGGAGCAGATGATTATCTGACTAAACCTTCTACTATAGAGGATTTGCTCAGAGCGATCGCTGTCCGATTTGAAAAGCAAGCTTTATTAAAGCACTGGTACACAAATAACGCTCATCAACTTAGCCTACCGCTAGCTTCATCAACTAACTCTGAGTCGATTTTTCCATCTATTCCTCAATTACAATCAGTTTTCGACTACATTGAAGATAATTATCACCAAGGAATTACTTTGTCTGATGTAGCTGTTGCAGTTGGTTATTCGCCTGCTTATTTAACTAATCGGGTAGCAAAACAGACAGGAGAGACTGTAAACGGTTGGATTGTCAAGCGCCGGATGGCGGCTGCACGTCCATTACTAAAAAATACGAATAAGACAATTGAGCAGATCGCTATTGCAGTAGGCTATCAAAATACATGTCATTTTTCCCGTCAGTTTCGTCAACACCACGGTATTTCTCCAAAAATTTGGAGAAAACAGCAAGAAATCTTTGAATCTTCTAAAAATGGGAAGCTACAATTAATTAAAAACCGTGGTTCATTGGAAAAACTTGTATCTTTAGGGCGTTGATTAAAAACAAATTATTAGCTTTCGCTACTTTTTGGTTTAGTTAACTGCTGTATTAATAATTGCAGCGTCAAAGCCAACAAACCAATTGCTACGATACCGAATATACCGCTTCCTAAAGCAACTACACCAACAACCAAGGTGCGAACAGCAGAGGTAATTTTTATTACCAATGGATTAATTGAATGGACAGGTTTGGTAGCAAAATTTGTGGCGATCGCAATCATTAGCGAATACATTGCAAATGCCATTCCTCCAGAAATTACAGCGCCAATTGTGGAGCGTAAAGGACTCGCACTCACCTGTATTTGAGCATCTGTTTTTGGGGTTAGATTTTGGTCGCTCATACAATTTTAGATTTTAGATTTTAGATTTTGGATTTTGGATTTTGGATTGGGCAAACAGGGAGTGTTGAGTAGGGAGTTTTTCTTTTTGTCTTCTCATCTTTCCCACTCCCTACTTCCCATTTTTAAACTGAAGATGCTACTTGAATACCGTGTGTAATTGTCCGAGCCACGAACAATTCTAAGTCTTCATCGGAGATTGCTTCCCTGATATGCAGCTTAACTTGTTCTGCTTGCTGTTCAGACTCAAAAAGAGCAAACACTGTCGGCCCGGAACCAGACATCATCGTTCCTAGAACGCCTTCTTCATTTGCAAAGGCTTCTCTGAGTTGTAATACTTGGGGATAGGCTGGTAATACTACGCGTTCTAAATCATTGTGCAGCTTTTCGGCTATTTTTGCTGCGTTTCGCTCAAAGATGGCTTTTACTATTTCTCCTGAGTGGACTGCATTAGCACGTGCTACTAAGTCGTTGGTATCTCTAATATAAGAATTACCAAATTCCTGGCGATAGGTTTTGTAAGCCCAAGCAGTGGAAACTTCTAAGCTGCGATATTTTGCCAATACTATATATATGTTATCCAAACTTGGTAATGGAGCAAGTTGGTCGCCTCTACCTGTGGCGATCGCTGTTCCACCTGATACACAAAATGGCACATCTGAACCAAGTGTAGCTCCCAATTCTTCTAATTCTGACTGAGTTAGTCCCAATTTCCAGAGTAAATCTATTCCTACTAACACAGCGGCAGCATTTGTGGAACCTCCAGCTAACCCAGCAGCTACAGGAATTTGCTTGTTGATGCTAATTTCTAAACCCCCATATCTAGCAAAGGCTTCAGGAAATTGCGTCGCCATAAGTTCTGCTGCTTTGTACGCTAGATTACTTTTATCTGTCGGTACTTGTGGATGGTTACAGTGAACGCGAATGCTGTCATTACTGGTGGATAAGACATCAATCCGGTCGGCAAGGGAAATACTTTGGAGTATCATTGCTAACTCGTGATAGCCACCGGAGGCATCGCCAATGATTTCCAAATACAAATTGATTTTAGCAGGGGCAATTAAACTGTAGGAATGCATTTTGAAAGTTAAGAGTTAGGAGTTAGGAGTTGGGAGTTGGGAGTTGGGAGTTGGAAGTGGGTGAATTTTGAGTTTTAAATCTATGAGGATGATTTGCTAATTTACTATTAACTCCTCACTCCTCACTCCTCACTTTTAACTCCTGACTCCTCACTTTTAACTCCCAACTCATTCGCCAGAGTTACCCATTGCTGAACACTAAGGTCTTCGGCCCTGGCTTGGGGATTTATTTCTAATTGTTCCAGTAATTGGGTTAAGCGATCGCGTTCTACGGCTGATTGCAAATTATTTCGTAACATTTTGCGCTTTGCAGCAAATCCCAACTTTATCAAATTCTCTAACCGCCTGGGATCGAGTGCTGGTATCTCTATTTTTCTGGGACGCAATCGCACAACTGCTGAATCGACTTTTGGCGGTGGATGGAATGCGGCTGCTGGGACTGTACAAATTAACTCACACTCAGCTAAATATTGTACCCGCACGCTCAACGCCCCGAAGGCTTTTGACCCTGGTTCGGCGTACAATCTTTCTGCTACTTCTTTTTGTACCAGCAGTACTATCGATTCCAATGGTTCGGGGTTAGGGTTAGCGATCGTACCGAGTAGTTTTTCAATAATTGGGCCTGTAATATTGTAGGGGATATTGGCTACTACTTTATTTTGCTTTTGGAAATTAGGAAATGCTATCAATTGAGATGGTAAATCTAGGGTGAGAAAATCTCCTTGTAGCAGTAAAAAATTTTCTCTTTTACCTAGTTGCTTTGCTAATAGTTCGCATAAGTCGCGGTCTATTTCCACTGCAAGTAGAGATTGTACTAAAGGTAGTAAACGACGAGTGAGAATACCCGTTCCTGGGCCGATTTCCAGAATGCGATCGCTTTGTTGACACTCTGCTGCTTTAATTATTGCGTCGAGTGCTTTTTCACTTTTAAGCCAATGCTGAGCAAAGACCTTGCGCGGTCGGATCATTGATATTTCTTACCTGGTATAGTTTTCAGATTTTTCCTACAGATGTGTTTGTTAGTTTTTTATCAAGAACAATTCAGTAAAAAGCAAGGTTGCATAAAAGTATTAACCGAATTAATCAAATTAAGTCGGACTTAACAGAAATATTATCAACGAAATTTAAGGGTTACGAAATTTATCAGAATCTGTATCTTAGCTTTTTTGCTGACCCTGAGGAACAAAGGACAACTAATTACTTAATAATGCTAAACAATCGGTTTCTGCCCACCAAGCATAAATTGGCGTATCGCGGTCTGGTAAACTACCAAAAGTATTAGGTTGTAATGCATTAATTTTGACACCATTCGTTAATTCCACAATGTAATTAACGTGTGTACCCAAATACATAACATTAACTAACCGACCTTCAAAAGAGTTTGTTGGTAAATTCGGTGGATAAAGTGAAAGCTGTATTTTTTCTGGGCGTACACTTACAACCACAGGGTGTGATAATTCGGTTGGTGTATCTTCAGCACGAGCGATGATAATTGAGAGTCCAGTTTTTGTCAAAATTTGCACATCAGCAGAGTTAACCGCAAGGATTTCACCGCTAAATAAATTAGTATCGCCGATAAAATCAGCTACAAAAGATGTTTGGGGACGTTCGTAAATTTGGCTGGGAGTACCAATTTGCTCTATTTTGCCTTGATTCATCACAGCAATGCGATCGCTCAAGGAAAGTGCTTCTTCTTGGTCGTGTGTTACCATCACAAAGGTCAAACCCAAGTCTTTATGTAAATTCGATAACTCAACTTGCATTTCCTTACGTAATTTTAAATCTAACGCGCCTAAAGGTTCATCCAATAGCACAACAGCGGGACGGTTGACTAAAGCCCTTGCCAAAGCAACGCGTTGCTGTTGACCGCCAGAAAGTTGGTTGGGAAAACGCGATCGCAAACTTTCCATTTTCACCAGTTTTAAAGCTTCTTGGACTCTAGTTTCAATTACTGCTTTACGTAATTTTTTTAACCGCAATCCGAAGGCGATGTTATCCCACACATTCAAATGGTTAAATAAAGCGTAACTTTGAAAAACAGTATTGACTGGTCGGCGGTAAGGGGGCACATTAGTCATAGATTGGCCCTGGATCAAAACTTTACCAGTGTCAGCTATTTCAAAGCCAGCAATTAAGCGCAGTGTTGTTGTCTTTCCACAACCGGAGGGGCCTAAAATACTAAAAAATTCCCCTTGTTTAACTTCCAAGTCGATTCCGTGTACTGCTGGTTCTTGATTAAAAAACTTGAACACATTACGCAGTTCAACGTCAAGCGGATGAAAACCTGCGATCCCCCTCTGATTCTGCATCACAGTTTGAGCCATAATCCTTAGTAGAATGCCGTGATTTTACCTGATTTGGTCAATTTATCTACTCCATTGGGCAGACTAGTAAAGACGCGATTAATCGCGTCTTTTCCTTGACACTTTGGTTTATTGTATCCGCCAAAAACAATATGTTCATAAATATACCCGCCTAATTCTCTAGCACCCAGTAGTGCCGATCGTAAATATTTACAGATAATCTTAATTTTCAAATAATCTTTGTCTTATGACCTTATTAAAACCATCTCCATTTGGTGGCAAAAAAAATACACGTACAGTCGGACGCGGTGGCCAGTCGATATTTTTTATCGTATTTACTCTGTTGATGGTGACGGGAATCTGTACTCGTTTAGCATACTTGCAAATTGTTGAAGGAGCGAATCACCGCAAACGAGCAGAAGCAAATCGAATTCGCATGATCCCCAAACAACCAGAGCGGGGCAATATTTTTGACCGCAATGGCAAACTTTTAGCTAGTACTCGCTATCCCCGGTCTGTATATTTGTGGCCGATGGCACATACTAAACCCTCGTGGCCGGTTGTGGCTCGGCGTCTATCTCAAGTTCTTGAAGTTCCCCAAGAAGAGATGGAAAAGAAACTAGAAGAGGCTGGCGCTAACTCTTCTTCGCTGATTCGGATTGCCCGTGACTTGAACGAAGCACAAATTACGGCATTAAAAGAGTATGAAAGCGAACTCAAAGACGTAGAAATTTCCACGGAAGCAGTTCGCTACTATCCTCACGGCAAGGAATTAGCACATATATTAGGTTACACGCGAGAACTCACCCCCGAACAGTTAAAAGAAAAGAAGCAGGAAGGCTACAGATTGGGTGATGTCATCGGTCAAATGGGAGTTGAAAAAGCTTATGAGAAAATGCTGCGGGGCGAATGGGGAGGTCAACAGGTAGAAGTAGATGGTGCTGGTCGGCCGCTGCGGGTTTTGGGAGAGAAACAAGCCAAAGCTGGTAATGATTTGCACTTAACTATAGATTTAGATGTGCAAAAGGCAGCAGAAAAAGCTTTAGGCGATCGCAATGGGGCGATTGTAGCCTTAGATCCTAAGAATGGTGCAGTTTTAGCAATGGTATCTCACCCTACCTTTGACCCGAATATTTTCTCGAAGCAAAAACTCACCCAAAAAGATTGGGAAAGCGTTCAAGGTTTAGAACATCCTTTGGTAAATCGCGCCCTCAGCGCCTTTCCACCTGCTAGTACCTTCAAAATAGTTACCACCACTGCTGGTCTGGAATCGGGCAAATTTTCTCCTAGCACAGTTTTACAAACTTACGGTTCCTTAAACATTGGGGGTACGCGTTTTGGCGAATGGAACCATGCAGGATTCGGCCCGTTGGGTTTTGTTGGGGCATTACAGTGGAGTAGTGATACATTCTTTTATCAAATTGGTCGCGGAGTTGGCGGGCCGACTTTAATTGAATGGACTAAAAAGTATGGATTTGGTAAAAAAACTGGCTTTGAATTTGCTAACGAAGAAACACCAGGTTTAGTGCCAGATGAAGCATGGAAACAGAAAGTATGGAAGATGCCTTGGACTGTAGGTGACAGCATTAATATGTCAATTGGTCAAGGTGCTTTACAAACAACACCCTTGCAAGTCGCCATTATGTTTTCCGTGCCTGCTAACGGTGGTTACCGAGTCCAGCCGCATTTGCTCAAAGATAATGAACAAGCAAAAAGCTGGCGGGAGTCTTTAAATATGAAGCCGACAACCATAAGTGTCCTGCGTCAAGGATTGCGGAAAGTAGTAGCTGAAGGCACAGGTAAAGCTTTGAACAAACCAACAGTTCCTCCAGTAGCTGGTAAGAGTGGTACCGCCGAAGCATGGAAGAATCATGTTAAACAAAATCACGCTTGGTTTGGTGCTTATGCTCCCGCAGATCGGCCAGAAATCGCGATCGTCGCATTTGCTGAACATTCTGGTGGTGGTGGTGGTAGTGTTGCAGCGCCAATGATTTTACAAATTATGGAAGAATATTTTTATCAGAAATATCCAGGTAAATATCAAAAACCAGAAAGTGAAAACCCACCAAAGAGCCGATAAAACTAAATTTAGCAGGCAACAGGCAACAGGTTTAAAAGTTTGTTGGTGTCGTGGTTTTACGATCGGTTATCTCCTAACCTAGCTGGCAACTGCTATAAAAATAATGTCAATGGAAATTGACGAATATATCCGAGTCACAATGACTACAAACCAGATTCCGGGACTTTCTGTTGCAGTGGTGCAGGAAGGCGAACCTGTTTTAGTTAAGGGTTATGGACTGGCGAATATTGAACATTCTGTTGCGGCGACTGAACACACAGTTTATGAAATTGCGTCTGTCGGTAAAACCTTCACCGCTGCGATCGCAATGATGTTAGTGGAAGAAGGAGTAATTTCATTAGATGAACCCATAACAAATTATCTCGATCGCCCACCTTTAGCTTGGCAAAGCGTCACAATTAAGCATATTCTCGCTCACCAGTCGGGAATTCCCAGTTATACAGATGCTCCAAACTATTGGGAACTTACCCGCCTTGATTTATCAAAATCGGAAATTTTGGCTTTAGTCGCTGACCTACCCCTAAAGTTTCAACCAGGTGAGTTTAGTGCCTATGACAACACAGGCTACTATTTGCTGGGTTTGATGCTAGAGAAGGTAACTGGAAAATCCTATGGAGATTTGTTACGCGATCGCATTTTTGCTCCTTTGGGAATGAATGCAAGTTTGATGAACGATCCCAAAGAGATTGTGCCAAACCGGGCTGCTGGCTATCGCTTGCTAAATAACAAACTCGTTAATAAACCTTATTACAGTCCCTCAGTCACTTATTCTGCTGGAGGTCAACTTTCAAGTGTGGCAGATATGGTGAAGTGGGAACAAGCGCTTTGTCGTGCAACTTTGCTCAAGCAATCAACCCTCGATTTTATATGGACTGCTAATTTTCCCAATCAAGGCGATGATTGGGAAAAATTGAGATATGTTGCAGGTTTAGGTTGGTGGGTATTGAATTATGGCGATCGCCGAGTAGTTGGCCATAATGGTTCAATTTTAGGATTCGCCAGCAATATCACTCGTTTTATTGATGACAAAATTACTGTAATTTTATTTTGCAATCTAGATACAATTTCCCGACCAGATGCGATCGCTAAAGAAATTGCCGCTTATTACTGTCCAGCACTCAGGGAAATAGTGCTTCAGCCTCCATAACAGACTTTTAAGGCTGTTGTCTATTGTCTACTGTCTCTTCCCCGCCATAAAACTATTTTTGCAATAGGTCTTTTCATTTCCTCATTACTAAACAAACGTGAGTCTCCACCGAAGACTCACGTTAACTTAATTAGTGTTTCAAACTCGGTTTAACACAAGGTTTTGTAGTAGAAACCTTTTTTATAATTTGTTTGTAAAAGTTTTTTGCCCTCACTCTGTATCCAAAAAGACAGCACCCAAATTAGGTGCAGCTAAATCTATCCCTCCGTTTGTTCCGGTGTTCGTAGGAAAACAAGAATTAGCGACATTCAGTAGTGTTGTGCGAGTGCAAGTAACATCAGGGGCAAAAAGTGAATAGCCGTAGACCTTTTGTCCTGGTGATACGAGTTCGTGCGTGCGAATCAGAATACCTCCTAAAACTTGGTTCGGTGGAATAGTGAGGGCAGGGTTTATAAGAAGTCCGCGATTATTGGCGGCATTGTTCAAGAAATAATATTGTGGAATTGGGTCTTGCAGTGGTGTTTTGCCCCAGGTGGAAGCTGCGATCGTGTAAATTGGGCCGTAGGAAGTGGGGTTTCCGTGTTTATCCACACTTGTAATTGCCGCAATACCGAAACCATCGTGTCCAGTAGGTAATCCGCGCTCGAAGACCGTAAAGCCAATTTTATTACTAGCCTTCACTGGCTTGGCAAGTACAAAGTCAAGTCGCTCAATGCTAGCGTTACCGTTGTAAGGGGTACCAGCTAAATTTGCACCTACGTTAGTAAAAACGTTATCTGGGCCTGCCAAAATATTGTTGATACTAAACAGGGTTTTTTCAGAAAGTGGGCCGACACTTAAAAAGTTAAAGGTTTTAGAAGAAGAGTTGAAACTGCCTTGGTAGTAAGCTAGCTTTCTAGGATCTGTAGCGGGTTTGCGACGAATTTGCACAACAGCAGGGATCGATCTAAACGTTGCGCTGCCTCCTGGGATTGTCAATCCTGTAATTGATTGAATTTGCCCTCCGAAATTTACAGTAAAAGTACTACCAGCAAATTCGCTATCACCTGCAACTTTCTTAAGGGATATACTAGGAAACAAAACAGTATCAGTAGTGATGGAAGTAATATCTTGCCCGATTATCTGAGCTTGTGCAGAGCTAAGGCACAAAAAGGGAGCGAGCATTGAACCCAGCCAAAAACTAAGCCCAATATTTGGGCGAAAACGGATAGGATTCCGCCCAATTGCGAGCATTAAAGAGTATTGCATTACACAGTTTCTATGAATGAGCAAAATTATTATATTGATGCTCAAAACACGTTTTGGTTAAGAAAAAGCCAAGAAACCTGAAATAAAAGTAAATTTCGGCACTTGAGGATAAAAAAAACGCTCATTCGGCTTTGAGCGTAGATAAAGTTTTATTTAGCTATTGGGGTGGGTTTTAAATTTCTGGCTCTATAGAATGTTTCCAAACTATCGCGATCGCCAACAAAACGCCAGTGCCAAGGTTCGTAACTCACGCCTTGAACATTATTTTTGGGAAAGGATATTTCAAAACCAAAACGCGCTGCATTTGCTTGTAGCCACTGATAAGCTTTGGTATTTTCAAAGTTAGTTTGGAGATTAGTTGCTGGTGCTGCACCGTCTCCAATATCCACAGCATAACCTGTGTGATGTTCGCTGTGGCCTGGAGGAGCGCTGAGGGCAGCTCGTTGTGCTGGTGTTTGATTTCGCTGGGCACTGACACCAAAAAATAATTGCTCTTGGTCTTTAACCGAGCGAAAACCAGAAATTGGCACCAAAATTACATTTGCACTCCGCGCTGTTGCTACCATCTCCTGAAATTTTTGGGCAGCAGTTTTCCGCATTCTAATGCCCCTATTTCCGGAAATGGTTACTAGTTCTGATTCAGGCGCTTGTGGATATGCCAGATGCCCCAACAGAGTATTGTTGGAATTATTGGATGCTGGGGGAGTTGCAGGAGCAGAACTAATTGGTGAAGGTTCCGAATTAACAGTTTTTCTCGGCGTAGTGAGGAAAAACAAAAAACCGCTTATTAAAGCCAGCAGCAAAAAGCCTGCTACTCCCCCAATCAGTAAAATTTGGGGCTGCAACCACACCTTCGGTGTTGCAACAGGAGTATCGCGTATAGCCACTGGAATATCATCAGGGTCGGGTGATGAATTTTGCAGTTTTTTAGAAAACCCAGCTTTCTTCAAGGGAAAACTCCTGTTTTGTGGGATAGCCATAACAGATTTTGTAGTGGACAAAAAGTATAAGTAACAGGTAGCATTTTACATTGGTGGTTCTTAGGTGCAATTTTGACAAACCTTTTAGAACTATACGTCAAGCTGGGAGGATTGGTACTGGTAGGTTTTATTTTGGGACGCAAACTACCTGTAAGGGTTCCTACCCATTTAGGACGGTTTCTTTATTGGGTGGGAGTACCCATAAGCATAGTATCTTTTTTGCGTCAATCCAGCTTGTCGGCACAGATTTGGATTGCACCCGCGATCGCTTACCTAGCCATTCTACTCGGTGCTTTTTTAGGTTGGGTAGGCATTAAAGCACAAGCTCATTTTAGAAAGACCGTTCCCCAAGCGCCAACTCAGGCTAGCTTCCTCCTAACGGCAATGTTCGGTAATACAGGCTTTCTCGGCTTTCCCATCACCTTAGCAATGGTAGGCAAGGAATACTTTGCTTGGGCGTTATTTTATGATTTGTTAGGTTCCTTCCCAGGAAGTTATGGCTTGGGTGTATTCCTAGCAGCGCGTTTTGGCGGTGGCGTCCAGAATCATTGGCACACAGTTAAAGCCATATTAATTAATCCTGGTCTGTGGAGTTTTGGATTTGGATTACTGTTTCGAGAAGTGGCAATTCCCACTTTTGTAGAATTGTTCCTAGAAAAATTGGCTTGGACTATCCTAGCTTTATCTTTAGTGTTAATTGGAATGCGATTAGCACTGCTTAATTCTTGGCGCAGCCTACCACAAGCAAGCATGAGCTTGGGTATCAAAATGCTATTAGTTCCATTAATCTTGGGCAGTATCCTACCACTATTTGGATTAACGGGTTCCACAGCTAAGGTAATAGTGCTGCAAATGGCTATGCCTCCAGCTTTCGCCACACTAGTAATTGCTGAGGCATTTAATCTCGATCGCGATTTGGCAGTAACAGCATTAGCCAGTGGAGTCATCCTATTGCTGGTTACTCTACCGATTTGGCTGTGGCTGTTTTGATTTAGGGATTGGGCATTGGGTATGGGGCATTGGGCATGGGAAAAGAGGAGGCAGAAGTTCTTTAATGCGTGAATTTTGTTAGCGCAGCGTTAGCGAGTCCGCGAGCGTCATTTTGAATTGATTTGTCTCCCTCATCTCCTCATCACCTTAGCCGCAAGTTCAGCGATGTTCATATTCTCGTAGTGTTCAAAGGGTTGGTGAATCCAGGGGTTATCGGGTAGGTAATCAACGTAGTAATCGGGTGCTATAACTGAACAGGCTTTATACCACAGTACGGCTGTGCGGATTTCTTCAATGGCAAAATCTGTATTTTGTTTTAGCCAAGGAATAGTTTGCTGGAGTGTAATTCCGGAGTCTACTAAGTCATCAACTAAAAGAATGTGCGAACCTAACTTTTCAGTGGTCATCGTCAAGTGGCGGGACAAAATTAAATTACTTCTTTGTTGCTTAGAGCCGCTGTAAGATGAGGTTGCTAAAATTGCCAGGGGTTTATCGTATATCCGGGAAAGAATATCTCCAACTCGTAGTCCTCCTCTGGCAAGACAAATAATTTGGTTAAATTGCCAACCTGATTCATAAATCTGAATAGCCAGTTGTTCAATTTTTTGGTGATAATCTGACCAAGAAACATAAAGGTCTGGCATAAATCTTAGGGAATTGGTAAACAGCTACTATTGAAGGCAAACGCAAACATTTTAGTATGAGGACAAGTTATTATGAATGATTCTGTTGCTGATGGTGATGCCCAACGAAATCCTTTAAATGAAAAACTGGATTTTAAAACAAAATTGGCTTACGGTGCAGGAGATTTAGGCCCGGCCATTACTGCAAATATCTCTGTGTTTTTTCTGCTGGTTTTTTTTACTAATGTTGCTGGTATTCCAGCGGGTTTAGCTGGCAGTATTTTGATGATTGGCAAAATTTGGGATGGCGTAAACGATCCGGTTGTCGGCTTTTTGACTGATAAAACTAAATCTCGTCGCTGGGGTCGTCGTCTTCCTTGGATGTTTTATGGAGCAATTCCCTTTGGATTATTCTTTTTCTTGCAATGGATTGTACCGCAATTTAGTGCAAACCAGAGTAATAATATTTGGCCGTTATTTTGGTATTACGTAGCGATTGGGGTGGTATCTCAGGCGTTTTACACTGTTGTGAATTTGCCCTATACGGCCATGACTCCGGAATTAACTCAAGATTATGACGAACGCACCAGCCTTAACAGCTATCGCTTTACATTTTCTATTGGTGGTAGCATTTTGTCTTTGATTTTAACGCAGATTGTTTTTTCTCGAATTAGCGATCGCCAACAACAATATCTCGTTTTAGCAGCAATTTCTACAATAATTTCGATTTTAGGATTATATTGGTGCGTTTTTGGAGTCCGCAAGCGGATTCTCGCTTTTGAAGCCAAACGCATCCAAATCGAAGAACCTCCATCTCTTCCCTTCTTTGAACAGTTAAAAATTGTTTTCAGTAACCGACCTTTTTTATTTGTTATTGGTATATATCTTTTTTCTTGGCTAGGCGTGCAAGTCACAGCCAGCATTATTCCCTATTTTGTAGTGGATTGTATGCGCCTCAAGGAATCAGATGTTCCCACGGTAATGATTGCAGTCCAAGGAACTGCTTTGGTGATGCTATTTGTCTGGGGTGAATTAAGCAAAAAAGTTGGCAAAAAAGTTGTTTATTTTCTGGGAATGAGTTTGTGGATTATAGCTGGTGCAGGATTATTTTTCTTGCAACCCGGTCAAATTTTGTTGATGTATTTTATGGCTGTGATGGCAGGTGTTGGCGTATCGACAGCTTATCTAATTCCCTGGTCGATGATTCCAGATGTGATTGAATTAGATGAACTGCAAACCGGACAACGCAGAGAAGGCATTTTTTATGGCTTCATGGTTTTGCTACAAAAATTCGGTTTAGCTTTCGGGCTATTTTTAGTAGGAAATGCGTTGCAAGTAGCTGGTTTTAAAGCCGCTGTCGCTGGACAAACTACACTACCTACTCAACCAGAATCAGCACTATTAGCTATTCGGATTGCTGTTGGCCCCATACCAACAATTTGTTTGATTTTTGGCTTAGTTTTAACTTATTTTTATCCAATTACCCGCGAGATGCACGCTGAAATTATGCTGAAACTCAAACAACGTCAAGAAAACAGAGGCAGATAATCCCTGTTCCCTTGCTTCCATAGAGGAACTTGCTTTAGACAAAGGGTATTTTTCTATAATTTGGCTTAATTCCAGCTAATTTGTCATGATAAGTTTAATAATTGAACTAAAACTTATCCAACAAGCTTGCTCTTAGTGCCAGGAGACTCTACTGTGCAAAAAGCGGAATTAGAGAATGCTCAACAACTACCGCAGATTGAACTAAGATCTTACCAATTTCCGCAAGCCCAGGAACCTTTACTGCCTGCCGAACAAGCACGAGTCGCAGAACTCGAAGCGCAAAACCGTCTTTTAGAAAATCGCGATCGCATTTTAGAAGCCACCACAACAGCTGCCAATGCTTTACTCACCATAGACAACTTCGATGAAGCAGTGAATACTGCCTTGAAAATAATTGGCGAAAGTTTGGATTGCGATCGCGTTTCGGTAATCGAGAATTTTGACCATCCATCTAAACCCTTACACTGCTGGAAGATTTTATACGAATGGGATTCACCTCATACGGTATCCCAAATCACTCATCCCTATGAAGCTCAAGGAAGCTATGAAGAGGGCGGGATTTGGGAATGGTATGAGCGAATTCATCAAGGAAACAGCATCAGCTATCTTCTAGAGGAAATGCCTGAGCCGTTTCGTAGTGGGCAAGCTGCACTCGGTGTCAAGGTATTACATGTTGTTCCGATTTTTGTCGAAGGTCAGTGCTGGGGAGTATTTGGTTTTGATGACTGTCGCGAAGCAAAACGCCGGGGGTCGGCGGAACTAGCCTTACTCAAAACCGTAGCCGCTTGTATTGGGAGTGCAATTGCACGTCAACGCATTCAGCAAGCCGAACAAAAACGCACCGTAGAACTGGCAAAATTAAATCAAGAATTGCAACAGCGCGATCGCTTACTTTCTGTAGTTGCCCAAGTCACTAAAAATTTGTTGGAAACTGAGGATATTGATGTTGCAATTCCAACAGCCTTACAAGCGATCGGGGAAGTAGCAAATATGAGCCGCGTCCAATTAATCCTCGAACGCCAAAACCCAACCACACAAAAATTACAGCACTGGGTGACCTATGAGTGGGTAGCTGAGGGAATTACCCCTCAAATCAATCATCTGACTATGGCAGCGATCGACAATGATGATGCCGAAGTCATCGTCACACAACTGTATGCAGGTCGTTCTATTTGGCGTATAGTTGACCATTTGCCGGATACCATCAGAATGCAGTTTGAATCTCTTGGTATTAAATCCTCTGGAGGAGTTCCATTATTCATTGAAGGGCGTTATATCGGCTGTGTTGCCTTCGATGATTGCCTTACCCCTCGTCACTGGAGTCAGCAAGAGATTGATGTACTCACCACTGCTGCTGAGGGCATTGGAGCAGCTTTACACCGCAAACAGTTAGTTGAACGCCTGATTGTAGAACGCGCCAGAGCTGGTGAAGAACGAGTTGCAGAACTGTCTAAAGCCAACACAGCACTCAAAAATAGTCTCGATCGCCTTGCTGCTGACTCCGAACTTGATACCTTTCTCGGTCATGCGATCTTAGAAATTAAACACCAACTAAGTGCCCAAGCGGCACATTTATTCCTCTACGATCCTCCCTCCCATACGCTGCGGTTGCATTTGGGTTCTGAAACAGATGAAGTACTGCCTAAAAATCAACTACAAGACATCGAGCCTTTCCTAGATCCCATTCCAGCAGATATTACTGGTGCTTGGAAAATCATGGTACAAACAAAACAACCGCTGGAATTTGGAATTTGGGAAAATGCTCATCCAGAACACTGGCCTGTAGCCTTGGAGTGGCATCGCAGACGAGGACATCAGACAGCTATGTGTATTCCTCTGATGTTGGGTGACATCGCCTTGGGTTTCTTGGGGTTATCATTCCAGCAAAAAGCTACCTTGAAACCAGAAGATTTTGAATTGGCGCAAGCCTTGGCACATCAAGGAACACTAGCAATTCAATTGACTCGCTTAGCAGAAGAAGCAAAACAAGCCGCTATCCTCAAAGAACAAAAAAAAGCCGCAAAAGAACAGATTGCCGAATTAGTCAGAGCCAACGAATCACTGCGAGGCTGTGTAAATCGGCTGGCAGATGAACCAGACTTAGAAACATTTTGGGAACATATTCTGCTAGAAGCCTCCGCCCAAGCCAAATCCTATGCAGCCGCCCTGTTCCTCTACAACGAAACCTCGGATACAAAAGTTATGAAACGATATGTTCGAGATGGACAGGTAATTCCCATCAAAACGGCTGCTGAACTAGAACAATTTAGAGTGCCTGTAAAAGGTAATCTTCTTTCTTTTTGGAAAGAAGCACTTTTTAGAGGCGAGGCGATTTTCTTTAATTTAGATGACTGGAATCAACAGGTTGACTCTGCAATTCAATGGCATCGCAATCAAGGGCATCGCTCTATTGTCCGCGTGCCGTTGATTCTAGGTTCTCGCCCTCTGGGTTTTATTGGTTTGTGCTTCCGAGAGCCAAGGACTAGCTTGCCTCAAAATATTGAACTGATTATGGCGTTGGCACAACAAGCCACATTAGCGATTCATTTGACCTATTTAGCCGAACAAAGCCGCCAAACTGCGATTTTGGAAGAACGCAACCGCATGGCACGAGAAATCCACGATACCCTGGCTCAAGCCTTCACAGGCGTAATTGTCCAGTTGGGTGCTGCCTCTAGGATAGTTCCTAGTGAATTGGCAGAGGTGCAAGCACACATCACTCAGGCGCGGGATCTGGCTCGTGAAGGACTTGCCGAGGCACGGCATTCGGTGAATGCTTTGCGTCCCCAAATCTTAGAAACTAGCAATTTGTCTAAAGCTTTTAGTCGCTTCGCTGCCCAAATGTCTGTCTCTATTGATACGCAGATAAACTGTAATATTATTGGCGACATCTATCCCCTGTCGATAGACATCGAGAATAACTTACTACGCATTGGGCAAGAAGCATTGACAAACGCAATTAAATATGCACTCGCCAGTGAAATCAAAATTGAACTGGTGTACGAACCGACGCAATTTATTTTGCGAGTTAAAGATAATGGACAGGGATTTGATACAGATAGTTTGTCTACTGTTAAAGGCTTTGGGTTGATGGGTATCAAAGAACGCAGCGATCGCATTTGTGCCCATTTAACAATCCAAAGCATTCCAGGTGAGGGAACGGAAATTACAATATTAATTAATCGACAGTAGGCAATAATACGAAAAAATGATTAATGACCAAACCACCACGTTGTATTGTCTGCAAGACAACTTTTTTACAAGGTCATAGCTTTTACACTGGACTGTGCGTTGAGTGTGGAAATATTAACTTCAGTAAGCGTCACCAAACTGCTGATTTACGGGGTACGATCGCCCTTGTCACAGGAGCCAGGGTCAAGATTGGTTATGGGGTAGCGTTGAGACTGTTGCGAGATGGTGCCAGTGCGATCGTCACAAGCCGTTTTCCCCATGATGCGGCAAAAAGGTACGCAGCAGAGCCAGATTTTCTAGAATGGCAACATCGTTTGCAAATTTACGGACTCGATTTGCGCCATCTTCACAGTGTAGAGCAATTTACCCAACACATTTGCAAGTTTTACCCGCGACTCGACATTATTATCAATAATGCAGCGCAAACGGTACGTCGTCCACCTGTATTTTATCGTCATTTAATTGAGTTTGAATCGCTGTCTTTGGGGGAACTTCCGCCAGAAATACAAGTGTTAGTAGGTCATAATCACGCCGTGAGCGCTGAGAATCCTGCACTATTAGCTAATAAAGAAGAAGCGACATTTGTCGAAAATTCTGCTTTATTCTCGCAATTTCCTTTGATTACTGAAGATAGCATAGATAATTCGGTTTTTTTTCCTCAAGGAGCGTATACCGATGATGGGCAACAACTTGACTTACGTCCCTTTAATAGCTGGCTAATGAAGGATGACGAAGTTAGTATTTTAGAATTACTGGAAGTACATATAGTTAATGCGATCGCTCCATTTGTCATTAACAGTAGACTCAAACAATTAATGAGCAAGTACCAAGAAACTAATAAATACATCATTAATGTTTCTTCAATGGAAGGGCGATTTAACGATGTTAATAAACCTTGGCGGCATCCCCACACCAATATGGCAAAGGCCGCTCTCAATCAAATGACCCGTACCTGTGCCAAAGAATATGCCAAACATCGTATTTTTATGAATGCAGTAGACCCTGGATGGATTAGCTTCCAACACCCTTATCATGAAGCAAAATCTATGCAAGAACGTGGTCTTTATCCTCCCTTTGATATCAATGATGCGGCTGCACGCATTTGTGACCCCATTTATCTAGGAACTAATCAGGGTAAAACGCCTTTTGCTAAACTATTTAAGGATTATAAAGAAACAGATTGGTAATTTCTGGCAGTGTAGTTTAATGGTAAAACGTCCGTTTTCCAGACGGAAGACGACCGTTCGATCCGGTTCGCTGCCACAGCAACGTAGTTCAAACAGTAGAATTCCTTGGAGTACACCAGGAGATATGGGTGCAATTCCCGTCGTTGCCCTTTTTGCGAGAGTCTTTTAATCCAAAATCCAAAATCTAAAATTGGTATAACCCCGCAAAACCAAATCTGCAACTGCATATAGTTAATGCGATCGCTCCATTTATCACTTTAGATGATAGGCGCATATTGCAGGTCTTTTAAGTCTATTTATCTCATATTCCCTACAATATTCATTCCTGTGACCAAGGAGGTATAAATGAGTTAAAATCCTTAGATTGAAGTGGGCGATCCATCCATATCCAATTTTCCCAATCTTCGTCATCGATAGATAATATTTTCGCTCCCATTAGCTCACCTTGCTCATCATAAACTTCAATAAAATTACCACTATTATCCCAACCATCATCGACATAACCATTGATACAAATCGCGTAAGTTATATCTTTGTTGGCAGGTATCTTAAAAATACAAATGTAACTAGCAGCGTGTTTTGCATACCAAATATGTCGTTTAAAAGCACTCAAAACCCCTGTTGGAACTTCTTCTTTTAAACATGCTTTAGCAAATTCTTGAATGTTAATATTTTCATTTTTAAATGTATCTTGAGGCGTAAAACTAGCACTTCCTATTTCAAATTTTACTTGAAAAATCCGGCAAATATTATCTTCATAATTATTTTTAATTTTCTCTTCGTAAAACTGTCTAATTACTAATTTACTCTCCATACCAAACCTTTTTTACAATTGCCGTTAATATATGACTCAAGCTTATTCTACTGCTAAACTAATCCTGACAAGCGTCAGAATATTAGGATTCGTCTTTATACTCCGGGTGATTGAGGAATGGCTCAAAATAGCGATCGCCTGAGTCAAGAAATGTATCAATATTATAATGTCAGCAAATTTATAGTATCTAAAAGATAATCTTACTGACGAAGGTATGACCCTGCAAAACCCAATCCGCATCTTGATTGTTGACGATCATCCCGTTGTTCGCCAGGGTTTAGCCGCAATGATCGATCGCGAACCAGACATGGCAGTTGTCGGACAGGTTTGTAATGGACGTGAGGCAGTTGCAGCATTTCGTCAAAATCAACCCGATGTCACACTCATGGATTTGCGGATGCCAGAAATGGATGGAGTCGCAGCCATTACGGCCATCTGTAGCGAGTTTGAAAACTGCCGAATTATTGTGCTGACTACCTACGACGGTGACGAAGACATCTATCGCGGACTTAAAGCTGGGGCAAAAGGTTATTTACTCAAAGATGCTGAACCAGATGAACTACTGGCAGCCATTCGTGTTGTGAACGCAGGACAGAAGTACATTCCCGCTTCAGTGGGAGCCAAACTAGCAGAAAGGGTGGGTATACTGCAACTAAGCCCACGAGAACTAGAAGTAATCCGCCTCATGGCTACAGGAAAGACTAACCAAGAAATTGCTGCTGTTTTGCAGATATCAGAGGGTACTGTTAAGTATCACGTCAATAATATTTTGAGCAAATTGGGAGTTAGCGATCGCATTCAGGCAGTGATTACAGCCCTAAAGCGCGGAATTATCAGTCTTGAATGAAAATTTGATTTTTAAACGCAAAGTAGCACAGAGGTTCGCGCAAAGGAACGCAGAGTTTTAATAAGGACATAAAATGAGATTCTTCCACTCAGCACTGATAATTACCCTAGCCATAAGTTAAGGTAATTTCCTCATCTTGGGGTTAAGTAAATACTGACCTTTACATCTGCTAAAAAATTAAACTTTGGGATAGGGACAAAGTTTGGCTAATTTTATAGAGTAAACCCATATCTTGTAAGTGCAATATCAAAGCTTTAGCGCAGACATATCGAGCGGGAGGATTTGTCACAAGACTTTCACAGGCTTTAGAGCATTCTGATTTTCCTCCACAAAGGTTTTCCATGAATCAAACAAATAATAATAACAGATTGCTCGCACCAATTTCACAACACGATCACACTCAAGGATTGATGGATGCACCCATAGTGCTAGTTGAGTATGGCAATTATCAATGCCCTTATAGTAATGAAGCTCACAGAATTATCCAACAAATTCAAGACAAAATTGGCGACAAACTATACTTTGCATTTCGGCATTTTCCCCAGCCACAAATCTATCCCCAATCACAAAAAGCAGCTGAAGCAGCGGAAGTAGCTGCCGAACAGGGGAAATTTTGGCAAATGCACGATACTCTATTTAAGTGTCAAAATTTACTAAATAACGGTTATCTAGTAGAGTATGCCCATCAATTGGGACTCAACGTCCCCCAATTCCTGCGCGATATGACAAATCACATCTATGCTGAGCGTGTGGCTGAAAATTTTCAGAGTGGTATACGTAGTGGTGTCAAGAATACACCTGCATTTTTCATCAATAACTTCCGATATGAGAATCAATGTGATTTTGAAAGTCTTTTAGAAGCACTTCTCAAAGCAGAAAAGCGCTGCGATCGCAGACAGTAATTTATCAAGAAAACTAATGAAGATTGGCATTGTTGGCTCAGGAAACATGGGCGGGGGCTTAGGTAAGATTTGGGTCAAAGCCGGACACCAAGTTATTTTTTCCTACTCTAGAGATGAGAACAAGCTACGTCAACTAGCTGCATCGGCAGGTGAAAACGCAAAAGTGGGAACACCTGAAGAAGCAGTGTATGAAGGTGATGTAGTGATGCTGGCTGTATGGGTGCCTTCTTTAGAAGAAGTCATTCGTGCCGCAGGTTCTCTTGATGGCAAGATTATTATTACTTGCGTGAGCGGTTTGCAACCTGACTTCACCGGACAAACGATTGGGATAGCAACTAATTTAAAAACATCTGTTGCTGAGACAATCCAGCATTTTGCACCAAAGGCAAAAGTTGTTGAGGCATTTAACATTACTTTTGCAGAAATCATTGGTTCCGACTCTCGACAGTTTGGTGGCGATCGCCCCAGTATTTTTTATTGTGGTGATGACGCAGAAGCGAAAAAGGTCGTTGCTGGGTTAATTGAGGAATGTGGGTATGAAGCGGTAGACGCTGGAGAATTGCTGGTAGCCCGTTCCTTGGAAACTTTAGCAACCGCTTGGGTACAGTTTGCAGTCACAAGTAAATTATTTCCGAATCTGGGACTTAAGGCATTACGACGATAAGCAGTCCCACAGTACTGAAAGTTTTGTTTGAAACTGAAATCAGAGGTTCAAAATGACTCAAGTCGAACAAAATAGCGATCGCCCTCCGATTTATGAATGAAGGAATTGCCAAAGTTGATCTGAAAGTATTTGACGAAACCTTAGACTCGAATATTACAGCAACAACTGGCTTAAGTCCTGCCGCACCGATTCAAGAATTAGAAAACTACAAGCAAATCTTTATTCACCCTACAATCAGCAAACAAATCTATGGACTTAAAAAATAAAGTTGCTATCATCACAGGTGCTAGCAGTGGTATTGGCGAAGCAACGGCTTATGAATTAGATGCGGCAGGTATGAGCCTTGTAATTACTGCCAGAAATAAAGAGAAACTTCAACAACTTACTAGCAAACTCACCAATGCTACCTTTGTTGCCAGCGAAGTCACAGATCTGGACTTACCCAAAAGCTTATTAGAGGCGGCACTTAATTCCTTTGGTCGAGTAGATGCGCTGGTCAATAATGCTGGCGTCATGGTTGTTGGTACTGTTGAAACTATTGACATTGAAGAAATTTGTCAAATGGTTCGTATTAATGTAGAAGCTGCATTTCGCTTGGCATATTTTTTTGCAAAGCATTTTAAACAACAAAATAATGGGTTTATTATCAATCTTTCTAGCATTTCAGGGACAACCAACTATCCCACTATGGCGGCTTACTGCGGTACAAAACATGCCATTGAATCTTTCACCGATTGCCTACGCTTAGAATTAGCAGGCAGTGGAGTTGGTGTAGGCTGTATTGAACCAGGAAAAGTGGCAACAAACTTGTATCAGACTTGGACTGATGACCAAAAGCAAATGGTAGCAATTGAACAGCCGCTTGTTGCTTTTGATATTGCTAGAGGCATTCGTTTCATACTAGAACAACCAAGTAACGTAAATATTGGTCGTCTGTTAATCACACCAGCTCATCAGTCAGCGTAACTTCAAAAGTTGATTTATCCTAGCGATCGCTTATCCCAATCAGCAATACCCACAAATAAAAAACTGAGATACAGCAAGCGGTTAAAGGCTTTGTAATCAAGCGAATTATGACTCCTTATGAAATGGCAGAAGCTGTGATGTTTTTGGCTTCTAATCAAGCAACATCTTTGACAGGTATGGATTTAGATGTCACAGGTGGTTATTTAGCTCGTTAGCGTTCCCTTGCTTTGCCAGTGTTGAGTTTATTGTGTCCCACTTGAAGGTGAATACCATGTCAAAAGGAAAACTGAGCCGAATTTTACTCTCTGTGGTCATTGTGAATACAGCCGTGGTTTCTGTGGCTGTAGATTGGAACGCCAGCCATATCTTTAACCCGACTTGGGTACCTCATGCTCGGTTTCATGATGTCGTGATGTTGTGGCTACTGAGTTGTTTATCAGCGATCGCACTTTGGTTGCTGTGGCGGCGTTCGGCAGAGCCACAAGTCAGCACGACTGTAGCAACTTTGGTTCCGATGCTTTTCTGGGCACCATTTTTCTTCACAACTTTATTGGTTCCTGGCACTAGCTTAAGTGCAATGCCTGATGAGCCTCTACCCATAATTGCTGGGATAACAATATATCCCAATGTTGTAATTGCTACTATCAACGAAATCTTAGCCGGAATTGGTTATTGGCTCTACCGCAGCCATAACGAGACTTTTAAAGCAGAAATATAACTAACCTATGCTTCTATTCCATCGCCAATGGATGTCTTACTTTTGGGCAATATTAACAGGAATATTTGTCTTATTCATGGCAAAACCCGCCATTGCTCACATTGGACATGGTGAATTTTTTACCAAAACACTGATTCATCAACAGTTAACTCCTACTTTGATGATTACCGGATTTGGCATCGCCTTTGTATTTGGAGCCGGACATGCCCTTTCACCCGGACATGGTAAAACAATGGTGGCTGCCTATCTTGTAGGTTCCCAGGGAACGCCAAAACAGGCAATTTTATTGGGTTTGGTTACAACTATTACTCATACACTGGGAGTTTTTATTCTGGGAATTGTGGCATTGGTGGCTTCACAATATATCGTCCCAGAAACCCTTTATCCGATTCTCAGTTTAGTTAGTGGTCTAACTGTCTGTGGAGTAGGGTTTTGGTTGCTCGATCGCCGTCTTTATGCCCACGAACATACTCATGAAGACCACCATCATGACCATCACCATCACCATCACCAACCAAGCAAATCCGTCACAAACCGATCGCTAATTGCATTGGGTATTGCGGGGGGAATTGTACCCTGTCCATCGGCGCTGGTTTTGTTGTTGAGTGCGATCGCTTTACATCAAGCTGCTTATGGAGTGATGTTGATTAGTGCGTTTAGCTTGGGATTAGCATCAGTGTTAGTAGCCATCGGGTTGTTTGTCGTGTATGCCCATCAATGGATAGATCGCTTCCCCAATAGTGCTAAATTGCTGCAAAATTTATCGATGGTTGGTGCTGTTGTTGTGATTGTGACAGGTGCAGCATTGACAGCGATCGCTGTGATTTAGAGCAATCGCAGTTTAGCGCATAAACCGATCCCAAAACAAAAGGCTTTCTTTGCCTATTACCTTTTCCCTCCTATATCTACAACCTCATAAATTCCATTCCATCAATTTCTCATGTGGAAAAAAACTCTTTGTTACTTTTTTGGCATCAGCTCCAGTATTGCCATTACTACCCCTACATTAGGAGCAGACCGCATTCAATTTAATTATCCGCCTTTTGGTGACTTTGAGATTGCCACACAAGATTTAGAAGTGTTTGCTAACGAAGGAAAAATTACTAAAGACTTTGCTTTTTATGCAAATCGTACTCAGCCAGAACAATTAGCTCAGATGCGAGAATTTTTGAAAACTAAATTTCAAATTTCGCCTACTGTTATCTCCCAATTTACTTATTCTCCCATTGGCGAAAAAATGCTGCAACGTTTAGGAGAATTACTACAAACACAAAATAGAATAAATGGTTTTTACGCTCTGCGTTCTGCTTTAATCTTGTCTGCTGCCAGTCCTGAAGGATTGAGTGTGATTAATATTATTAAAAACTATTCTAGTCCTAGTATTCGGCTCAATTTTTCAGAAAGTATACAGACAATAGGGCAACTATCTCAACTGTTACAAAAAAGAGATATAGTTGTTTCTGAAATCCAAAAAATAGCAACTCAAGAAGCTGCCAATGTTCCACCGATAGATTTTGCCCAAAAACCAGATATTCGTCAACGTGGTGAATTTAATTCTACGAAAATTACCTTAACCTTACACGATCGCTCTCGTGATGGAAAGTCAAAAACTGTTTTAGAACGGAAATATGATGTTGATGTTTACTTACCACAACCCAAATCAGCGATCGCACCAGAACCTTACCGCGTAATTGTGATTTCTCACGGTTTAGCAGAAGACCGCAGTAGTTTTGTATATATAGCTGAACACCTAGCATCATACGGTTTTGCCGTGGCTGCTCTCGATCATCCTGTTGCTAACTCAAAACAATTTCAAAAATTTTTAACAGGAATCGCTAGTCCTCCCCAACCCACAGAATTAATTGACCGTCCTTTAGATGTCAAGTATGTTTTAGATGAACTGCAACGTCTGAACGAAACTGATTCAAGATTTAAAAATAAATTAAACGTGCAACAAGTTGGTTTAATAGGACATTCACTCGGCGGTTATACAGCTTTAGCATTGGCTGGAGGAAGTTTTGATTTTGCAAAAATTCGCCAAGAATGTAATCCCAATCGTTCTTTAAATATTTCTACATTTTTACAATGTCGCGCCAACGACCTCAAACCTAATAACTATTTGATCGAAGACGATCGCATCAAAGCAATTATGCTGATGAATCCTTTAAATAGTGTTTTGTTTGGAAAACAAGGCCTCAGTAAAATAACAATCCCTGTAATGATGGTAGCTGGGAGTCAAGATATATTTACTCCCGCAGTTCCCGAACAAATTCAACCTTTTTCTCAATTACCCAGCAAAGATAAATACTTAGCACTCATTGAAAATGCCACTCACTTTTCTGTACAATCAGACTTACCAAGCAGTGAAACAGTTATTCCTGTACCACAAGGATTGCTGGGGCCTGATAGAAAAAGTGTCTATTCTTATATGAATAGTTTGGGAGTAGCTTTTTTCCAAACTCATCTTAGCGATCGCCAAGAATACAAGCCTTATATAACTGCTTCCTATGCTCAATTTATTAGCCAAGCGCCCACAAATTTAAGCTTAGTAAACTCGGATAGTGAAAAAGTAATATCCCAAGTTTTAAATCGAGTTTATCAAACTCCATCGAATTAAAAACTTCAAAAAAAATTGACCGTTGACACTTCGCAGTCAACAGTCAATAACTTTAAGTGGAATAATTTACTTTTTGGAGTTTCGTTAATAGTTAGACAGAAAATCGTCTTCAAAATTTCCAATTTTATGATTACTTTCGTGAACATTTTTACTGTCAATCCTGGCAAGCAGGAAGATGCATTTGAACGCATTCAACAGATTTATACAGAAGTGGTGCAGTATCAGCCTGGTTTTTTGGATGCTCAGTTACTTAAAAGTGACGATGGTTCCAAAGTTGCGGCAATTGCTCACTGGGAATCAGCAGATCAACTCGCCGCCTTGAGGCAGCATCCCCGATTTCAAGAACTTCACGACGAGGGGTTCTATGAAGCGATCGCTAAGGTTGAACCTCACGTTTACAGTAGCACTTTTAAAATAATTCGTAATTGATAATACTTCTAGTTCAACGGTTTATCTCTTTCAATTCTGCAATGCTCAAACTCATGACGCTGCTATTTGTCAGCAGTATGTCCATTATTGCTAGTCCGATGATTTCAAATGCGCTGCCTTCAAAGGAAACGCTCTCCAGCCAGTTAAAAATAGAAACATCTCAAATCACTTCTGTTAGTCAATTCTTGGATGTGCAACCAACAGATTGGGCATTTCAAGCACTGCGATCGCTCATTGAACAATACGGTGTTATTTCGGGTTATCCAGATGGTACATATCGAGGCAATCAAGCAATTAGTCGATATGAATTTGCGGCAGGATTAAATGCAGTTTTAGAGCAAATTAATAGACTTGTTGCCCAGGGAAAAGCAAATCTTATTTCCCAAGAAGACTTAGCAGTATTGCAGCGACTTCAAGCAGAATTTAAGGCAGAATTAACTAAGTTAACAGAGCAAGTAAATCAGTTAGAAACTCGCTCTAGCAAATTAGAGGCAAATCAGTTTTCTACAACAACAAAACTAGCAGGTCAAGTCATCTTGGCCATGAATGCAGGTGGGTTTGATAGCGATGGCATTATTGCTCCTAGAGGCGCTCAGATTACTGAAAATGACCCAAATGCAACTTTAATTTACAGAGTTACCCTCAACCTGAACACTAGTTTTACAGGTAAGGATTTACTACAAGTTAGATTGGTGACTGGCAGTGACGGTGCTGATGATAATGCAGCTGGCTTTCTTGAACCCAACTTAGGCAGTACTCTAGAATTTTCAATTCCCGGTCGAAATGGAGAATTGAGTATTGCTCGCCTTTATTACACTTTTCCTTTATTTGATGATGTGAGTGTAACCCTCGGCCCATCAATTACAGCCCCTGATTTTGTAGACAAAAATCGTTATGCTAGCGTCAGTTTTTTAGATTTTTCTACCCAAGCTTTAGTCAATAACTTCATCCTATTTCCTAGAGCCAGAGGCGCCGGTGCTGTTATTGCTTGGAATCCAGGTAGAGGTGCTTTACATTTACGAGCAGTATACATTGCTGGAGATCCAGAAAACACTCTCCCAGAAAATGCTCAAGTTTTTGGAGGTGGTAGACCTGAAGATATTCGACTATTTCCTGTCGGTGGTGGAGGAGCCGATGGAGGCTTATTTGGCGATCCTTATCAAGGAGTTATTGAATTAGAATATGCGCCGAATAAAGCCTTGGGTGTGCGTCTGCAATATAGTGGCGGTAGAGTTTTTGGTAGTGATTTTGATGCTTTAGGGGTGAATTTTGAACTAGCATTGAGCGATCGCTTGGGTATATTTGGGCGATATGGCTATGGTTCTTATCCCAACACAACGGTAGGAGATATTAACCCTAACTATTGGATGGTAGGGTTAGCATTTCCAAACTTATTTGTTGAGCGAGCGATCGCCGGAATTGCCATCGGTCAGCCATTCATTGAAAATGCAGTGGGAAACGCCACTCAGACAAATTTTGAAGGCTTTTATAATTTTCCACTCAACGACCAAATCCGAATTACACCCTTGATACAGGTGATTAATAATCCTGGGAATCAAGACTCAAACGGCACCATTATCACAGGCACAGTGCGGACTGTTTTTTCATTTTGAGAATTAAGAAAAGAGCCAATGGAACAAATTAAACAACCCATCAATTTAGCCCCCGGAGTTATTGCGATCGCTCATCGAGTCAAACCAGGATTAGAAGTTGCATTTGAAGAAGCTACACGCGGAGTAATTCTGGCAGCTAGCACATTCCCCGGCTATATAGGAAGTGATGTGCTATACCCCACCACAAAACGAGGTCAGTGGCAGCTAATTCTACGATTTGACACCCCTGAACACTTGCGAGAGTGGGAAGAATCTCCGATCTGTCAAGGTTGGATTGCGCGAGCTGAGGCCTTGACTATAGATCGCCCTAGAGTTATGCGTGTCAACTGCCTTGAAGCTTGGTTTGCCTTACCAGAAATACCTATTGCGCCACCACCACCGAAATGGAAGACTGCAATTGTCAGTGCAGTGGGTCTTTATCCAGTAATTTCTTTCATGCCTGGTTTCCTCAGACCAATTACCAGTGCGCTACCTGTTTGGCTAGCTAACTTGGTGAACATTAGTATCATGATGCCGTTGATGACTTGGGTGGTCATGCCCCAAGTGACACGCCTGTTTAAAGGCTGGCTCTATCCATCTAAGTAGAAACACAAAATATCGTATTTCTAAAGCAACATTCACACTCAATAATACCAATGACTCAACTAACTAGCACCGATTTATTTTCTCCTGTCCACCTTGGCCCTTATATACTCCCAAATCGAATTGTTATGGCACCCATGACCCGTAATCGGGCTGGTGCTGGCAATGCGCCAACGCCAATCAATGCCACCTATTATGCCCAACGCGCCACGGCTGGGCTGATTGTTAGCGAAGGTTCACAAGTATCACCACAAGGTTTTGGTTACCCAGCAACACCGGGAATTCATTCCCCAGAGCAGATTGCAGGCTGGCAGCTGGTGACAGATGCGGTGCATAATGCAGGTGGGCGCATCTTTTTGCAACTATGGCATACAGGGCGAATTTCTCACCCATCTTTGCAACCAGATGGAGCATTACCCGTGGCTCCTTCGGCGATCGCACCTGCTGGGAATGCGATGACTTATACAGGTAATCAACCTTTTGTCACCCCTCGCGCTTTAGAAACAGAGGAAATTCCTGATGTTGTCGATCAGTTCCGCCAGGGAGCTAAGAATGCCCTGGCTGCTGGATTTGATGGTGTGGAAATTCACGGAGCCTTCGGGTATCTAATCGATCAATTTCTTCAAGATGGTACTAATCAACGCAGCGATATGTATGGTGGTTCCATTAAAAATCGCGCCCGATTTTTGTTAGAAGTGGTGGAAGCCGTGACTGATGTTTGGGGTGCAAATCGTGTGGGTATTAAACTTTCCCCCAGCAACACATTTAACGATATTCATGACTCAGATCCTAAGGCTACATTTAGCTATGCGATCGCTGCACTCAACTCTTTTGAATTAGGATATCTTCACCTCATGGAACCAACACCAGCAGATATCCGGCATGGAGGCAAGCCAATTCCTGTTTCTGAGTTTCGTCCTCTTTATGCATACACCCTAATTGCCAATGGTGGATATGACAGAGAAAAGGGAAATGCAGCGATCGCAAATGGTGATGCTGACTTAGTTTCTTTTGGTGCCTTATTCCTTGCCAATCCAGATTTACCAGAACGCCTGCGGTTAAATACAGCACTCAACGAACCCGATCGTAACACCTTCTATGGGGGTGATGAGAAAGGTTATACAGACTATCCATTCCTGTATCCGACAACAATTATCCATTGATTGTAGTTGGTAATATTGTGTCGGGTTAAAGACTTATAAAACTCGCTTGGCTCATTTCCACTTTTGGAAATGGGACAAATTTCTATTTTGCTGAATACCTCAGACATAATTCTATTAATGAGGTATCACAATATTGATTTTGATTTTTATAGTAATACGATTTCTTTGTGAGGCTGCGCCAAATTCTCTAAGCTTTCTTTCTTCTTTCTTTGTGTCCTTTGCGCCCTTTGCGGTTCGTTCCTTATATACTTCGGCGCATCTTCATACAGAATTGGTATAAGTATTATGTAATATACCAATTCTCTGTGAAGATGCACTTTATTTTTAAAACGAACCGCCAAGAACGCCAAGAGCGCCAAGGTAAGAGTTTGAGAGAGTTTGGCGCAGCTTCACAAAGAAACGGTATTAGAGAAGAACGCCAAGAAAATAGCAACAAGAGAGATCAAATTATTTAGTGCAAGTTTATAGAGAATTGTTATATAGCAGTCCTAAATCATTTGTGAAAATTATATATCTCTTCCTTCTTTCTTATCTTTGCGTCCTTGGCATCCTTGGCGGTAGCCTGCGGCAAGCCGCTCCGCGTCTACGTTTCCCTATCCATATTTTTCACGACTCATTTAGGATTGCTATAGTACTTATTTCATTTAATCAAACTCTTTACAGACACTCTTTTCTCAAGTTCATCTACCTTAATCTGCGCTAATCCAAACTGTTGAATTACTCCAGCATTGGTAGTCAAATGAGTACTCACCTCGGCTACTCGATAATGACTTTCTTGTGAGGCTAAAGCAGCTGGCAATAATAACTGATCTGCTAAGTGTTCATCTACTGGTGCGCCTGTGTGATGAAACTCAAGTAGTTGCTGACAAGCAATTTCCGCAACTGTTTCGGCTGATAACCGCAAACGCCCAAAGCCACCAAAACCAGCTAGGCTATTTTGATACTCAGCAGTGAGGAAAATACCCGCGCCTGGTGCAACACCTTTTTCTCGTGATGCTTGCACAGCAACTTTTAAATGCGCTTCTCTTAACAAATTTTCGGCACGATTGGCCATGCGTTGGGGAATGTGGGAAGGTAATTCTGTTACCACAGCAACTCCGCGCACTTGCTGTAAAGTCCCCCGTTCCAACAAATCAATCCCACGGAGTTGACAACCACCAGTAACTTGCAATTCTAGTTCTCCGCCACCTTGGGGATACCAACCCCAAGCGCCTAATTTGACTTTTGCTTCTACTCCCATACGTTGCAATATCCGCAGATAAACTTGCTCAATGTATGTGACTGTGGGGCTAAAGTTCACATGAGTTCCACCTTTGAGTGTTACCTGGGAATTGCCGGGTGCTAGTGCTAAAGGCAGGAGAATTGTCTGGAGAATCAGAGCGATCGCACCCGCAGAACCACTAGGTTGTGCTTTACTAACATCAAAGGCATAAGTTCCAGGTTGCACAGCACTACCTGGGATAAATTCCAGCTGCATTGAACCCAAAGCATCACCCCATAGTTGGGCATTACAAATTCTAGCTGCGGCACGAACAGCTGTTAAATGCTGCGGTGCTAATCCTGGCTTTTTGCGTCCGGCGCGAATACCTGTAATTCGTATCGGTTCGCCAGTGATAGCGGCTAGACTTAAGGAAGTGCGAAGAACTTGTCCGCCTCCCTCTCCGTAAGAACCATCAATTTCAATCATGGGTGATTTTGGAATGTTGTTTTGGGTTCTGCCCACGGAATATTTGGAATTCCGAATTCAGAATTCAGAATACCTCAATTTTTATAGCAGATTTGCAGAAGCGTAAAGTACATAGACTAGGCATGTTAGCCAGATACCAAACCTGTTTTACTTCTGACACCTGAATTTTAACTCCTGAATTCTGAATTCTGAGTTCTGAGTTCTCAATTCTGACTCCTCAATTCTGCTGTAATTGCAGAACTTTGCTTTTACCAGGGTTCATTAACCCATAGGGGTCTACTATTTCTTTAAATTTTAACTGCTCAGGATCGATAACTTTTCTTCCACCTTCTTCAATAATATAGGTGTGAGGATTGGCAATAGTCACACCATGTTCTTCGTGATAGTGCATAATTTCGTTAAGACGTTCTTCTGTGGTGTAGCGCACGAGTTGTAAACCACCAGGAACTACAGCACCGTTGACGCGAAAATATTCTAAATGCATCATCACTTCATCGCCAAAATGATTATACATATGCTCTACAAGTTGCAGACTTTTACCCGCAGGAAACATACTTTGTAGGTAGGTAATTCCAGTGTCTACAGTCCGGGCGTGTAAGGTGGTGTGGTTCCAGGTAAATTCTGCTAATGGTGTGCCTTTGGCTGCTTCCTGGGCTGATTTTTCATAAGAAATCTGGCCGCCATATCGCTGCACCAAACCGGGCAAGAATTCTAAACTCGGTTCGGCAACCATCAAAAATACCGCATGGCTACCTTCAGGAATATATTGATGTAAGGCGTGAAAATATTGGGGAATTGGCGATGCGAAGACAGAAATTAATTTGCTAATCATGCCATCGGCATTGCCAAGTGCATGACCAAACTTTGCTGCTGCCATAAACTCGTCAAATGTAACGATGACTTCTGCCCAAGGATAAGCAGGCCCTAAGGGAATTTCAACTTCGGTAATAATGCCGTTAATGCCCCAAGCATGGTTAACCTTTTGTACATCGTCTCCCCGCAACTCGATCGCTCTGGGTTCATCTTCTAAACTTACCACTCGCAGTGCCAAGATATTACCGCGATCGCGTAAAGATCCATATTGTATCGAGCCAATACCCCCACTCCCCCCAGCAATAAATCCGCCAATTGTGGCTATGCGGTAAGTCGAGGGCGCCATGCGAATTTCCCAGCCGAATTCTCGTGTTTTTTTATCTATAGCCGCCAACTTTATCCCGGCTTCTACCCGCGCCACCCCTGGCTTCACCCAAAGAATCTTTTGCATCCGCGTCATGTCTAAAATTACGCCACCGTGCAGCGGTACGCATTGCCCATAATTCCCAGTTCCAGCACCCCGGACGGTTATAGGTACGCGATATTTCGCACAAATCGCTGCAACTTTTAAAACTTCTGCTTCACTAGTGGGACGCACGACAATATCCCCCACTTTTCCTTCTAGTTTTGGCACAAGCACCGGGCTAAAGGTGTGATAATCGTGTGATAATTTTGCGACTTGGGCGGGTTCTGTGATAATTTCTATGCCTTCTAGAGAATTAATCAGGGTATCTAAGTTGGTTGTCGTCATAATTTATTATTCAGGGTTTCTAAGTTGGTTATTGTCATAGCTTATTATTAATTACCCTACGCCATAATCTACATACTTACACTTGTAACGAGCTTGCAAACCCAGAACAATATATCTGGTGATACTCCCATGATCGGTAATTCTTCTGCTGGATTGCGATCGGTTAAATTCTGTTGCAGCCAGATTTTGCCATCTTTAATATCAAAATGCATTACGCATCGATAAATACGATTAAATTTAGGAAATTCAAGATTTGTTAGCACCTCCTAAGATTAAAATGTATTAAAATCTATAAAATTGATAATATAATAAAATACTGGTAGTAAAAATGGGCGATAAGTTAATGAATGTATCGCTTAATCCTATTATTAATCTAGTTGTAAATGTGTTGGGAAGACTTCAAAGTATGAGTGAAACTGCCGAAAAACTTAAACTCGAACTTTCTCAGCTTTCTGCAAAAGAACGTGCTGAAATCGCCTACTTTTTAATTCATTCTCTAGATGAGGATATAGATGATAATCTAGAAACTGCTTGGGATAATGAATTAACCGAACGATTGGAGGATATTAATCGTAAAACAGCTATTGGAGAAGCATCATCTCAAGTTTTTTCTGAGCTACGAGAAAAGTATTTGTGAAGTTTATTGTTATCCACACCGAAGCGCGAAAGGAGCTTGATGCTGCAATAGCTTACTATGAAGCTCAAAAAGTAGGCTTGGGGTTAGATTTACTGTCTGAAGTAGAAAAAGCTGTAATGAGAATTCAGCAAAATCCTAATTTAGGAAGTCTATATAAAATTCAAGGAATACGTCGTTATACTATTCAAAGTTTTCCCTATTTGATTTTTTATACTGATACCGTTTCACTTTAAATTTGATACATTTAGGCAAGCAGGGTAGCAGAGGAGCAGGGGAGCAAAGGGGAAAGAATTTGTATCAGGATTTTAGTAAAATGGTATGAGCTTGAAGAGGTGATTTGGGTAATTGCGATCGCGCATGGTAAGCGCAAACCAAATTACTGGAAACAAAGAAATATTGAAATTGAATAAAAAATTTGAAAGCTAGAGGAATTAACCCTTGAAACTCTCTTACCTATAGAGCATAATCAAATTCCGATCTAGTTTTCTTCTTTAACAGCACTTTCATGCCACTTACTTAATATAAAATCAGATAAAGCACTCAAACTGACAAAAATCAATACACCTAACCCAGTTGTCAGAAATAGTGCTGCAAACATTCGAGGAATTTGTAAGTTATAGCTAGATATCAAAATCCGATAAGCAATACCCGATTTCGCCCCACCAGTCCCGGCGACAAATTCCGCAACCACGGCCCCAATTAATGCTAAACCAGCGCTGATTTTTAACCCGCCTAAAAAGTAAGGCATGGCGCTAGGTAAACGGAGATATAGTAGTGTTTGCCAGCGAGAAGCTTTGTAAAGTTGGAATAAGTTGAGTAAGTTACGGTCAACGCTGTTGAGTCCTAATGTAGTGTTGGAAACGATGGGGAAAAAGGCGACTATCCAGGCACAAACTACTAAGGCGGCGAAGGTGTTATTTTTTAGCCAAAGAATTATTAAAGGTGCGATCGCTACTATGGGAGTTGTCTGTAAAATTACCGCATAGGGAAATAAACTGCGTTCAATCCATTTACTTTGAGCGAACAAAATCGCCATCAGCAAACCGGAAATTGCCGCAGCAACAAAGGCAACGATTGTGATTTGCAGTGTAATTAATAATGATGGAAAAAGCTCATTCCAGTCAGTAATTAAGGTTTGAAATACTAATATTGGCCCTGGGAGGATATAAGGAGGTAAATGCATTACCCGCACTAAGATATCCCATAGGAATAATACTAGAATACCAACTGCGATCGGTGCAAAAACATCAGCAGAAATTAATTTACTGGATATTTTTTGTGACTGGAGGCGACGGATAAACAGCATTTTCAAAAGTTTAAAATTCAATTTAACGTAGACGCGCAGCGGCTTGCCGCAGGCTACCGCCCAGACACAGAGAAGCCAGTGCGTTGGGCGGGTTCCCCGACTTGTTCGCTCTTAGCGTTCCCGAAGGGTAGCAACTGGCGCGGCACAGAGATAAAGAGTAATCTATTTCTTTCTCTCTGCGTTCTCTGCGCCTCTGCGGTTATTTATTTCATTGCTTGGGCTAAATGCAGAGAAATTTCACGGCAATATTGGTTATACACCGATGATGTACGAAAGTCATCATTACGGGGATAGGAAGCATCAATTTCTATATCTGCTACGATACGTCCCGGACTTGTTCCCATGACTAGCACTCGATTTGATAAATAGACTGCTTCGTAAATATTGTGGGTGACAAAAACTACCGTCCAGTGCTGTTGACACCATAAATCGAGTAAATCGCTATTGAGTTTACTACGAGTAATTTCATCTAATGCCCCAAAAGGTTCATCCATTAACAAGATATTTGGATGAGTTACTAATGCCCTAGCAATTGATACCCGCATTTTCATCCCACCAGATAATTCGCGGGGATAGTTTTCTTCAAAACCTTCTAATCCTACCAGCGTTAATGTCTGCTGCACCAATTTTTGACTATCTTCTTTAGAAATTCCCGCCAATTTTAACGGTAGGCGTATATTCTCCCAAACGTTTGCCCAAGGCATGAGGGCAGCATCTTGAAAAACAAAAGCCAATTTTCTTGCTTGCTGAGTTATGCCCCAATCAATACTACCAGAACTCATACGCCCCAGCCCGGCAATCAAGCGCAGTACTGTACTTTTACCGCAACCAGAAGGGCCGACTAAACTAACGAATTGTGCCTCTGGAATTGTTAAATTCAAGTCTTGCAGGGCAACAGTACCATTGGCGTAGACTTTGCTAATGTGACTGAGTGTAATAATGGGACGGTTACTCATGCATAAAATTTGGAGAATAACAGCGATCGCTCACCTAATTTTAGATTCTAAATTTTAGATTTTGGATTGAATATTACAAATTTAAAATTTAAACAGCTTGGAAGCCCCGGAATTCATTTGTCAAATAAATCTAAAATCCAAAATCCAAAATTGATTCACTTCTTGTAATAGCCTACCCCTTTATTCACAAATTGCAAGGTGTACGCTTCTTTATAATTAACGCTGGGTTGGGAAATCTTAGTATCAACCATACTATCGAAGAGTGATTTCCACCTTTCGTCACTCATTGCGCCAATACCTTGTTTTTCTGCTATGTCAGAAAGAATGATTCCATATTCATTGAGCTTTTGAATACTATAAGCCAGTTGCTCATCTGTCATTTCTGGATTATCTTTTTTAATCAGTTGATTTCCTGGTTGGGGATTTTCTAAATAGCTATACCAACCTTTGATGGAAGCATCAACAAATCGCTGCACTAAATCAGGATTTTTTTCTACGAGTTCTTTTTTGGTTTCAATAGTGGTTGCATAAGGTTGATAACCATAATCTGCTAATAAAAAGACCACTGGTTCAAAACCACCCTGCTTTTGAATGGCAAAGGGTTCAGATGTAACATAACCTTGTTGGGCTGAATTTTTGTCAGTTAAAAAAGGAGCCGGATTAAAATTGTAAGGACGCTTTTGATCGTCGGTAAAACCATACTTTGCTTCTAGTAAAGGCCAATAGGTAATATTAGCAGAAGCAGAGACATAAATTGGTTTGCCTTTAAGATCGCCAAGGGCTTTAATTGCTGTGTTGGGATGGGCGATGAGACACCAAGGATCTTTTTGAAAAATTGCTGCGACTGTGATTTTGGGAATACCCTGTGCAATGGCATTCACGGCATCAATGCCATAACCCATAAAGAAATCTACCGCACCCCCCATCAACAATTGAGTACCACTCCCTACCTGGGGGCCACCCATTTTGATGGTGACATCTAAACCGTAGTCTTTGTAAATACCAGTGGCGATCGCCTGGTAGAATCCGCCGTGTTCTGCTTGTGCTATCCAGTTTGTGCCGAATGTTACTTTGTCCAACCCAGAACTGTTAGTTGATGGTTGGTTGTTGTTAGTACAAGCTGCAATAAAGCTGCTAGCAATACAGATAGAACCGTATTGAATAAAATCACGGCGAGTTAGGCGATAATTTGTTGCTGATGAGGGCGAAGACGGATTCATAAAATAGTATGATAGTATCTCCTATCTACCGTCGTAGGTCAATCTATACGTACATTCTAGAATCAATTTTTGATTCACCAGCGAATAGGGTTGAATTTCGAGAGCGCGTTTAAAAGCGCGGATTGCCTCACTATACCTTCCTAGTGCTGCATAACACAAGCCCATGCCATGAAGGGCGCCAAAATGTATTGGATTTATCTGCACAACCATCTGACAATCTGCCAGAGATTTTTGATAATCGCCAATACTGTAATAGAGAAAAGCTCGGCGATTCCAAGCTTCGGCAAAATCTGGCTGTTCTCTGAGAAGTTCCGTCAGTGCTGTTTCGGCTTCAGTAATTTCGCCTGCATCCAGTAATTTTTGGCTGCGGTCAATCCTTTCTAGCCCATAGATTCCCTTTTGCTGAAACCAGATTCGCCAGATTTTTCTGGTTGCTTGTTCGCGGACTGTAGCATCGGGATTTTTCAACTCTTCAAGTAAGGAATTAATTGATAAAGAATCCATGAATTTGAGATCGGTGAATATACCTTTATTTTTACTTTCTCACAAATTTTAACGTCTAAAACATTTTTAAAGTCATCTTTAAATTTACGGAGTTCAATTGCTATTTATGAAATTTCTGTGTTATTTTTTGTATTCGACAATATGACTAATGCCAAACTCGACATTAAAAGTCACAACTGTTTGTTGGTAAGGATGTTACGCTTTTAAAAATAAAAACTAACTATAGGTAGTTGACAGTTCCCTAGTAACTAATAGTTCATAAAAACATTACAAAAATATTCATGACTATGCCAAAGCAAAACGACGTTTCCAGGCATATTGTTCTTACTTCCCATCCTAGTAGCTTTGGCCCTAAGCCAGTTCCCATTCAATGGGGGGCAACCGATCCCATGCAAAGGGGGCCGATTATTGCTACGCTGACCAAGCAAGCACATCGCAACGTCATTGGTACTCACTCTGGCAGTTATGCGATTTATCGTGCTCTAGCAGTGGCTAGCGGTGCTTTGCAGTCAGATCATCGAGCGGATTTGACAAATACATCCCCAGTAGAGCATATTGGCCCTTATGCCAGTTGGTTTGATGCCCAGAAGATAGTTTCCCTAGATCCTTTTGGAGCGATCGCATCTGAGGTATTTTCATCGTATTACCAACAGGGATATGATATTCGTCCCACCATCGCCATCACAAAAGCTCACATCAATATGCCGGAACTGCAAGATGCAATAGACAAAGGGCGCTTGCAGGTAGATGGCAAAATTATGAAATCAGGTGGCGATTTAGTCGTCACCAAAGCCGCCATTGAACCAGTTTGGTATTTACCAGGAATTGCTAAGCGTTTTGGCATCCCAGAGGCACAATTGCGCCGTGCTTTATTTGAACAAACTGGCGGGATGTTTCCGGAATTGGTGACGCGTTCGGATTTGGAGGTGTTTTTGCCGCCAATTGGAGGCGTAACAGTGTATATTGTCGGTGATATTGCTGCGATCGCCGATCCTAAAAAACCCGTAGCCGTGCGAGTTCATGATGAATGCAATGGTTCTGACGTATTTGGCTCAGATATTTGCACCTGTCGCCCCTACTTAGTACATGGAATTGAAGTATGCGTCCAAACTGCACAGGAAGGCGGCGTGGGTGTAATTATTTATTGTCGTAAAGAAGGCCGCGCCTTAGGAGAAGTGACGAAGTTCTTAGTATACAACGCTAGAAAGCGTCAAGAAGGAGGCGATCGCGCTGATGCCTACTTTGCCCGTACCGAATGTGTCGCCGGCGTGGAAGATATGCGCTTCCAAGAATTGATGCCAGATGTCTTACATTGGCTCGGCATCACCCGCATTGACCGCATGGTGTCCATGAGTAATATGAAATACAATGCCATCACCCAGGCAGGAATTGAGATTGTAGAAAGAATACCAATCCCAGAAGATTTAATTCCCCAAGATGCACGGGTAGAAATCGAGGCGAAAAAAGCCGCTGGATATTACACTACAGGCGATGTGTTAGATGCTGATGGCTTAGCTGAGGTGAAAGGGCGAGGCTTGGTAGAGTAGGGAGATGGGGAGGTGGGGAAGTGTGGGGAGTGTGGGGAGAGAGGGGGGAGTGTGGGGAGTGTGGGGAGTGTGGGGAGTGTGGGGAGAGAGGGGAGAAAGATTTTTTCACCATCCTCCCACACCTCCCACACCTCCCACACCTCCCACACCTCCCACACCTCCCACACCTGCTGCTTGACCAATGACCAATGACCAATGACCAATGACTAATAAACTAATTACATATCTTCGTTCGCCAGTGGCGATTCGGGAACGGTGTGGGCAACTGTTTGCATTCGTAAATGAGGGAAAATCGCGTTATTTTCATTGCGATTTAACGCAGTTGACAAAAGTTGCAGATTATGTTATCGAAGTCATGCGTTGTGAGTATCCGGATTTGCAAATTCCGTTTCATAGCCGTTGGCGACATTTTGAGGCTGGGGGTGTACCGCGTTTAGTTGTGTTGGATACTCAATTAGCGGGACTAACGCCTCTAGAAAAAGCTGCTGCTAAGTTTGATTTGGCAATTGTCAGTGTTTTGTTGGATGCGGGTGCGGGGAACAACTGGCGTTATGATGAACAGGAGACTGGGTTAAAATTGGGGCGATCGGAAGGTTTAGCTGTAGCCAGTTTTCAAATGTTTTGTGAAGGCGCTTTTTCCAGCCATAATTTGCCCCAAGTAGATGCTCAAAAATTGCAAGCATTTACAGAAGCAGAACTGGCAAATGGGTTTCAGGTAAACACAGAAAATCCTTTGGTGGGAATTTCTGGGCGTTTGAAATTATTGCAAAAATTAGGACAAGCTGTAGTTTCTTCACCTAATTTGTTTGGCAACGAAAACCCTCGCCCAGGAAATTTAGTAAATTATCTTTTGGGTAAATCTGAAAATGGGCAGTTAGCCGCTGCAACAGTTTTCAGTGCAGTTTTACAAGGACTGAGTGAAATTTGGCCGGGGAGATTAGAAGTTTCTGGGGTAAATTTGGGAGATGTTTGGCGACATCCAGCTATTAGCAATGATGGCTTAGTGCCTTTTCACAAATTGTCTCAATGGCTGACATATTCTTTATTAGAACCGCTACAAGAACTCGGTTTAATAATTACTGGTTTAGATGCCCTTACAGGATTACCAGAATATCGAAATGGGGGATTGTGTATTGATTTGGGACTTGTTGGTGTTAAAGACTTAGAGATTTGGCGATCGCCACATTCAGTAGCATCAGAAGTTATAGTTGAATGGCGTGCTTTGACGGTGATTCTCTTAGATTATATCGCCGCTACAGTGCGCGAAAAGTTGAATATGACCCCCGAACAAATGCCACTAGTAAAAATTCTCCAAGGCGGAACTTGGACGGCTGGGCGAAAAATTGCTGCTGAACTCAGAACAGGTGGTACATCGCCTATGCAAATAGATAGTGATGGAACAGTATTTTAACTATCAAATTTTATCTGCCCTTCGGGCAAGGCAGAAGGCTCTAGGGCAGAGGGCACAAGGGAAGAAAAAGTTTTAAAATATCCCTTTAAGCCGCAGTTAAAACTTGACTTTTGGTTAGATTTGGCCTAATTCACTGCTGATTGGGCTTCTTGATAAATTATTTCTTGAAACTGAATTAAATCTTTTTGCGGGTCGGCGTGGGCAACTTTCACTAATATCTGTTCGCCTAAGTTCACAGAACGTTTGAAAGACATTGGTAACTGTAAACCCAAATCTTCTAACAGAATTAGAGCTAAGTTACTATCTTCTCGCAACCACATTAACACTGTCACATGCCAAATTTGTTCTGGATTACGGCGCAAATACTCTAGAGCATAATATCTATTAGTTTGCCGTTCTACCATCGTTACTTCTTGGGTGATGGTGGTGACTGTCATCATCACTTCTTTGAGTTGTTCGGCAGAAAATGGCAAAACTTCACCGCGCAAATGGGCTTTTAGTTGGAAGTGAGTTAGCAAATCGCTGTAACGGCGGATGGGGGAAGTTGCTTGAGTGTAGGTATCCAAGCCCAAACCTGCATGGCGCAAAGGTGTAATGCTCATTTCACTTTTGGGCATACAACGCCGCATGGCGCAAGCGCGGACGAATCCGGCTGGTAACTGGAGTAATTCTTCGTCTGGAGGTAATTCTGGTTGGGGCTGGCCGCGAAATGGCAAGGGAATGTTATGTCTTTGGCCGTAGCGGGCAGCAACTTCACCAGCAAGAATCATCATTTCTGCTACGAGTTGCCGGGAGGGTGAATCGTCCAAAATGTCAATATTGATTTCGTCGCCTTTGACTTTGATCGTTGCCTCAGGCATGGTGATGCTAATTGCTCCTTGGGCATAACGCCAGGTTTTGCGCCGATTTGCCCAAGTGGCGATCGCTTCAATTTCTGGTTCTGCTTGTACCCCTAATTGCAGCATTTCATCTACATCTTCGTAGGTAAGGCGATAAGTCGGCTTAATTAAGCTCGTATGAATGCTGTAATCTTCTACTGCCCCAGTTGCACCTAAAACAATTCCAAAACTCAGGGCACAACAAATCCGCCCCTGTACCAGACTCATTGGCCCCGTGGCCAAGATTTCTGGAAACATGGGAATCATGCCTGTAGGTAAATATACTGTACTACCTCGTTTTCTCGCTTCTAAATCTAATTCATCTTCTGGCACTAACCATCTAGTAGGATCGGCGATATGTACCCACAGCCGTTCTCGTCCATCGGGGAGTACTTCCCAACTTAAACCGTCGTCGATTTCTGTGGTGGTCTCATCATCAATGGTGTAGACCTTCAGGTGAGTCAGATCCAAGCGGTTGGTATCTGAATCAGTTGGTGGGAAATCCAAACGTTGTTGCGCCACTTCTAATACCTTTTGAGGAAACTGAACTGGAATTGAAGAACGACGCAGGAACAAGTTTTCATGAGGACTCCACCAAGCCAAATCTACCAAAAGTTGAAAGGCTCCTTGGGGTGTTGTGGGGCGTCCCAGCAAGGTCATAGTTTCTAATACTGGGGCTGAGGGAGGATAGGCACGAGCCAGAGTGTCATAATTTACCCCCATCCGCACGGTGTCAGCAAGCAGCGCTGCGTATTTTTCTATTCCTTCCAACCGCTGGCGATCGTGACGTTGCCACTCTACTGCTTCACCTTTGAGCGCCTGCTCTACACGAGCTAAAAATTCCTGCTGTCCCTTAGCTTTGAGTGCCTCTACTTCTATTTGGTGCTTGCGTTCTGCAACCTGAGCAGCAGTTCGGGCTTCGTAAGCCTCTCCTTTTTGCTTGAAATAGAGTTTGTCGTCTGATAACAGGCAATGGGCAGCGTAACAATGGGGCGCACCCGATTCCGAAAATAGCAAATTCGCCATTTCCTCTGGGGTGATTGTTTCCCCACCTTCAACCAATAATTCCCAAGCTACTTCCAAGCTAGATGGATCTAAATAAGGCTTGACCTGCTCTAGAAACTTGGGAATATCCGTCGGCTTATAGGTCTCTTTGTTAACTGTATAGGTTACTTGTCTAGGCGCGAGGCTGTGGGATTGACCACGTTCGTCCACCACAAACCAGCGGGTTTTACCGTCCGGACGTTCTACGACGCCCAGACGGCGATCGCCTTGAACCCTAAATTCAACTAGCGTCCCCTTCTCCACAACTCTCGCACTTTATTTTTTTAATGAACAGTTTAAATAATTTTAAGTTAGGAGTTAGGAGTTAGGAGTTTTGATTCATAACTCATCACTCATAACTCATCACTCATAACTCTTTTTAGCCTTCCGCGTTGATAAATGGCAACAAAGCCACAATCCGCGATCGCTTAATTGCTAATGTCAACTCTCGCTGTTGCTGAGACGTAAGCCCTGTAATCCGCCGTGGCAGTATCTTGCCCCGTTCGGTGATAAACTTACGCAACAAATCAACGTCCTTATAATCTATTGGTTCTCCTGGCTTAATTGGAGAAAGGCGACGACGGAAATAACTCATCTCTACTTAATTTCCTTGTGAACGGTATGTTTATTACAGTGCGTGCAGAACTTTTTCAGTTCTAGCCTGTTGGTGGTGTTGCGGCGGTTCTTAGTGCTGGTATAACGTGATACACCAGGAGACCGCTTTTCTGGGTTTGTCCGACACTCGGTACACTCTAATGTCACAATTATGCGGACACCTTTACTCTTAGCCATAATCTTACAAACAGTAAAGCCTGGAGAGAATTAACACAAATGACTATCTTCTCACATTCTGGCGGATATTTTCAACTAATTTTTTGATTTTGATATCCAGCGAGTAGCCACGACGGGAAGAGACGATGAAAGTTCCGCAAAAGCGATCGTGTAAAGCTTGCCGCATCTGAGCATCAGATAAGGCAGTACCACAATCAATTGCTAAAGGAAGTACTAGCAGTATAGCAGTGGGATTGGCTCTAATATTGCCTAAGGCAATTGACACCAGAAGCGCACCCAAACCAGTAATTGTCTCTCGTTTCACTAGAGCCTGTAAATCTGGGATTCTACCGATTATTTCCCCATCTTTAACTTCTAGCACCTTTAAATCAAATGCCCAACGCCCTAAACTTTGTCCTTGATTGTTGTATGCCACCACCACCCGCAAAATCAGCCAAAACATTACAAAAACTAGGATTTGAGCAAATTGAATGCCAACATTGCCACTTCCTAGCAAAGAACTAACTAACCAGACAACAAAAAAATCTAGCCCCAATGCCATACCTCGCCGCCCAATATCAGCCTTGGGATAGTGTTTTTGCCGAACGCGTTCGATGGTCATACAAAACAAGTATTTTTATTTAAGGGTTGGGAAAAACGATCGCTGCTGTTTTTAATATTAAGATGATGGCTTAGCTACTTGCTGCCGTATACGCTTTGCTTGAGTCTGAAAAACTCGATGAAATCCCACAAGTAATTTTTTATCAGCCGTTACAAGACTATAAATAAAGGTTTTACTCTTTTTTGAAAAAGAAGGTGTAAATTTATACATTAATATTTACTTAGGTTATAAATGTTGTTCAGCCTACTTGCGCGGTCGAGGCTGTTACAACAAGTAACAACCTCGCTAGATTTATACTTTTATTGTGTGTGCTGAAACAAATGTTGTTAGGTTATCTCACGTTCGGGTAATTAGTTATGATTTCGGTAATCTATTAAACCCCACCCCTTAATCCCCTCCCCGCAAGCGACGAGGGGAGACAAAGCGCATCTTGGAAACTAGATACAATCTGAATTTCTTAATTGCAAATTGATATTGCTATCCACCACCGCAACCACCGCAACCACCGCCACAACTGCTGCCACAACTGCTGCCACAACTACTACCACAAGTACTGCCACCACAACCACTGCTACTACTACCAGTGCTACTAGATACTGGTTTAAGTATCTTCTTCAACTCAGCAAACATATCATTTGGTAAAACTGTCGTACCCAAAAGAGCAAATGCGACTATGAGCTTGGGATCTGTATTGCTAATTGCTTTTAAGGGTTGTATTTGTCTATGAAGTTCTTGGAAAATGCGATCGCCATAACGACTCCGATGGGTAGAACTCAGCAACAACCATAACGCAATAATACTGATGAAGATACACATTATGGTTAGATAAGTAACAGGCTTATGGCGAGAGATTCCTACACAAATTTTGGCAATACCCAATCCTAACAAGCCACCGATTAATATTGTTGGGTAGGTTTTAATATTGAAAGATTGTTTCTGGTTCACTAAAAGACCAAATTGACGCAATCGCTCCCGAAGTTCTTCAGTTACCTGAGTAGCGCCGCTGCGAATCGTATCAATGTGTCCATTTAATGCAATGGCATCTGCAACTGCTCGCTCCAGAGGATTGGACAATTTTTCTACAGATTCCTTTAAAGCGAGCATTCGTTTTTCTGTGTCTACGATGGCGTATTGTTTCTGTACTAAACTGGCGATCGCAGTATCTACAACATGATGTTTGCCCTTTGCAAGGTAAGCAGTTTCATAGGCATCAAGCTGTACCGTTTTTTCCATTGGATTGCCATCAGGTAGCCGCAGAAAATCTCGGATAACTAATGCTATAAATACTACAACAATTGAGAGCAGGAAGTAAAACTTTAAAAATTCCGGCCCGCGAAAGTTGAGTGAATTAAGCAGGAAAGGAATCACTTGCCAGCAAACAACTACAACTATCAAACTGACCAAAAGAAACGAAAATACTGCTTGATTTAGCTGCACCTTTGGCAAATAACTAAAAGATGGCTTTGGGATAATCGAATCTTGTTCATTCACTTGCAAAGAGTGTAAATTTCTTCCGAATTTCTTTTTTGCTTGAGGCCAAATATCTACTGGAGGAACCTCACCAAAAAAACGTTGATAGCTTTCTAATGTCTTGTTGTACCATTCATCAAACTTTAAGCGCTCCGATGAACCTCCACGACTTGGTTCATGATGCAATGGTACTTTGAGAATATTTGGGCAAAACTCCTGCCAATACGAACGCGTGTAGTTCAAGTGCAAATGCCAAACCCGATCTACTGAATCTGATGGTCTGACTGGATGACCTGTTGCAACTGCAAGAAACGTAAATTTTTTGTATTCTTCAATTACCCTCTGGGTATAGTTTAAAGACCAGGAATTTTCCTTTGCCAATCGTCTGCTAAAAGTTAACTGGGAATCAGACTCATCTAACGAAAAAGCCTGAATTCGTTCGTATAATTCTAGCTGTTGCAAATTCATCGATTGGTTGTTTTCAAAGTTCAACATACAGTTTTGGGTAGTGGTAAAGATTTCAGAACAAACATTTCAAGCCAAAAGGCGAAATTTTTATCAATCGCTGCAACACCCCATTCCTACATTGATTTCAGTGATTTTTCAGCTACCATAACAGGAAGTTTATAACCAGATACCAGCATTCTCCTTATTTATGCTTGCGACTCTACTTACATTCACATGAAGTATTTCTATTTTTATGAAATGACTGATTGAAAATTACGCTCATATTCGGTGAAACTATTGAGCGAAAAGGCTTTTTGACTATGGGATATGGCAATAACTAGCAATATCAGGAAAGTTCAGTGGCAAAATAGTATTAGGAGTAACAAGGCTGATGGAAAAGTCTGTTGTTTAAGAGCATTCAACAAAAGGAAAAAGCGATGACGACAGTCAACTTGAAACTCAGACGCACCTCACAAGAGGGATTTTTAGTAATTCTGAGAGTGAAGAACTTGGAGGAAGAAACAGAGGGGTTTTTACCTCCATTACTCCCAGAACTAAAATCCTCCTTTCATCAATGGCAGTCAGCCTATCGTCAAATTGAAGCTGTGCGTTCTTGTGTTGCTCCGGCACCAGGGTTACGTCTTGCGCCCAAAACAGTGACTATTTATTCCCACGGAGAACATACAGTAGCAGTAAAAAAGTATCTCAATGAATGGCTCAATTCTTCAGAGAGTAGGTGGCGGCCAATTCGAGATAGATTAATAGCGATCGCACATCAATTACATCAGTCAAATGAAGAAATTAGCATCATTATTGACGCCAAAGATATAGATTTACGTCGTCTTCCTTGGCAAGAATGGGATTTATTTGAACAACACTATCCACAAGTCGAAGTTGCCTTCAGTTCGCCTAAAAATGTCAATCAACACAAAAATAAAGCAGTTCTGAAAACTGGAAATATCAGAATTTTGGTTGCTGTTGGTAGGAGTGATGGTATTAACACAAAAGATGATCTAAAAGTTATTCAAGAGCTTGAGGAAAAAGGGGTAGAAGTAATCTGTTTAATGCAGCCCAGTCGAAAGGAATTTTGTGAAGCTCTTTGGGATGAAAAAGGCTATCATATTTTCGTTTTCACGGGACACAGTGGTAGTCAAAAAGATGGACAAATAGGTTGGATTGAACTTAACAATAAAGATAGCTTGAGTATTGAAGAGTTTCAAGAAGCTTTAAAACAAGCTATTTCTAAAGGATTGCAGTTAGCAATTTTTAATTCTTGCGATGGTTTGGGATTTGCTCACCAACTTTTACAGCTACATCTACCTTGGGTTATAGTCATGCGCGAACCTGTACCAGACCCAGTAGCTGTAGAGTTTTTAAAATACTTTTTCCAAGAATTTACCCGCAATAATTCCCTATTTAGTTCTGTTCAAAAAGCACGTAAACGCCTAGAACACTTTAAATCAGAATATCCAGGTGCAACTTGGTTACCCACAATTTGTATTGAACCCAATATTGAGCCGTTGACTTGGCAATTAATGTGTGGCAAAAACCGAAAACAGCCTACTGATGAAAAGCCAAACAATTTCAGCCATACGATTAGTAAAAATATTAAATTGTGGTTATTAACTAGCTTAGTTAGCGTACTTTTGCTATGTATGTTCTGGTTTGGTTGGAATATAGTATTACCATTGCCGCCGTCAGGAACATTTCTTTATGGCGGGAGTACTTCTTGGGAACCAATTAGAGAATTAGTCGATCGAAAAATTCGAGCTAATTGGCCACAATTTAACTTAATATACCATACACATCCTACTTTAAAACTAGGTTCAGGAACAGGAATTAAAATGTTATTAGAAGGTCAAATTTCCTTTGCTGAATCTTCACGATATGTTAGAGATTATGAGTTTCAACGTGCAGCTGCCTTAGGGATAAAGCTCAAGCAAGTACCTGTTGCCATCGATGCGATCGCCATCGCTGTTCACCCCAGTTTGAATATTCCTGGTTTGACTGTAGAGCAATTCAAAGGTATTTATACAGGTGAAATTACCAACTGGCAACAGGTGGGTGGCCCGAATCTTCAAATCACACCCTATTCTCGTCCTGATGACAGTGGTACAACTGAATTTTTCAAAGAAAATATTTTGGTCAACGATAACTTTGGTGCAAATGTTAAGTTTATTTCTACTACCAAGCAAGCCCTGAAAAGAGTAGGCAAAAATCTCAATGATGGAGCTATTTATTATGCTTCGGCTTCTGAAGTGATTAAGCAATGTATTGTTAAAACTTTACCAATTATTTGGGAGTCTGGTAAATTAATTGCTGTAGATAAATCTGGAAAGATACCAGGAGTAAAGTGTCCTTGGGAAAATAATAAAGTGAATATTGATGCGTTAAAAAACAATGATTATCCGATTAATCGTTACTTGTTTGTAATTATTAAACAAAATAGTCAAGATGAGGAAAGAGCCGGAGAGTTCTTTGCTAATTATCTGTTAAGCAATCAAGGACAAAATCTAATTGAAAAAGCTGGTTTTCTTCGGATTCACTGATATAGAAAAGTGCTGAGTGTTGATAGGGCTTACATAACGTGGTTACAAAGTTTGTGCTGTTGGCTTAGCCCAACCCAGGCATCACATCTCAATAACAGTTGAGCGCAAACCGTTGAAATCAGGGCTATTTCATTCTAAATGTAGGCAGTATATGGTAAGATGCAGCGCAAATTCTATATTAATGCATCTGTCCCATGTCTCAAATCGCAATTATAGAAGCCTTCGC
>NZ_JACJTU010000048.1 GCF_014698835.1 Nostoc paludosum FACHB-159
CGCTTCGCTTCGCTCTGTCAGGCACTTATTCAATATAACGAACCTCTCTAAGAGTGTCAACCACTTTTACAACTTTTTTTGCCCTTTTTTTTTGACGCCGCTGTAAGTCGCCACAGTGTAGGGTTGTAAGCAACAATGGTTTATGCAATGTGCTGACTAAGGAAGGATAGAGCGTGAATTTTCAGTCGGTAATAACCTTGTTGCATCACTTCTGGGCCGATCGCGGTTGTTTGATCGCTCAGCCTTACGACATTGAAAAAGGGGCAGGTACTAAAAATCCCCAGACATTTTTAAGAGCATTGGGGCCGGAACCGTGGGCTGTTGCTTATGTTGAACCATGTCGTCGTCCGACTGATGGACGCTATGGTGAAAACCCCAACCGCTTTCAACACTATTATCAGTACCAAGTGCTGATTAAGCCATCGCCAGATAATATTCAGGAGATTTATCTTGATTCTTTAAGGGCTTTGGGTATTCGTCCAGAAGAACATGATGTTCGGTTTGTGGAAGATAACTGGGAAGATGCAACGGTGGGAGCTTGGGGCACTGGGTGGGAAGTCTGGTTAGATGGGATGGAGATTACTCAATTTACCTACTTCCAACAGTGCGGTGGAATCGATTGCCGTCCTGTGTCAATTGAGATTACATACGGGTTAGAGCGTTTGACTATGTATCTCCAGCAAGTCGAAGCAATTACAAAAATCCAGTGGACGGATAACATCACTTATGGAGACGTTTTTCTGCAAAATGAGATTGAGCAAAGTACTTATAATTTTGAAGCGTCTAATCCTGAGTTACTGCTGACACTATTTAATTTGTATGAGCAGGAAGCTAACCAATTGACGGAGCGAGGATTGGTCTTACCTAGCTTAGATTATGTAATGAAGTGTTCTCACACTTTCAATTTACTGGATGCCAGAGGTGTGATTTCGGTGACTGAGAGAACTCGCTACATTGCCAGGATTCGGCATTTGGCAAGGAAAGTGGCTCATTTATATGTGGAGCAAAGGGAGAAGTTAGGTTTTCCGTTGCTCAAAATTTAAAACCAGTCATACAGCTACCTGTTTTACAGCCAGTTGTGCAGCAACTTGTTTCACAGCCCGTCTTATCTACAACCTGTTTCAGATTCTACAGTTAAATCTGGTTACCGCTATATTATTGATTGGCTGTTTTTGATTCCAATTGCCTCTTATGTTGTTTGGGTAATGTTTTCATGTTTTGGTAGAAAAGACTCGCCTCAACGACTAGAAATCGTCGCGACAGAGAGAAAAGCTGCAAAAGCAGGCTAGCAAACCCTTAATTTTGCATTCTCTAAGTTAGGCATATCTTGATGATGCGGCTATTGCTAAAGGTTAGAAATACCTTTAAATCTGGACTTTAGAGCATCAAGGCTACAACAATAAAGCCCGCTTGTGCGGGCTTTGTTTGTATAAACTTAATGGACTATACTTCATCACAAGCATAAGAATTTTCTGATGTTGCCGATCAAAAAAATGAAAAGTTCACGCAGAGGCGCAGAGACGCAGATAGAAATAGGATATTCTAATACGTTTGGGTTAAGCCTAGCAGTCTTTGTCAAAGTGATTTTTTTTAACGAACTACAGAGACACAGAGTACACGCGCAGAAGTCTGAGCGCCGACTTTTGCTCATAACTTCTGGAGAAAAGAGAGAAAGAACCGCTGAGGTGAAGTTTATTGGAACATATTGACACTTTTATGATGATTCTTATTCAAATTTAGCAATGCCAATTTTTCATTAGTGTTGCCCTTATTATTTTTCAGTCAGCTACCGATTCTTTGTATTAGGTGCTTTTACAAAAAATATTATGATTCAAACTAGTGGTGCAATTATTTGTCTTGGCTACGTTATCGGGTTGCTGTTTACGGCAATTCCTTGGGGTGGCGCGTGGATTTTAATTTTGGGAATAATAGGAGCGATTTTTTTTAGAAAATCTTACATCATCTCACGGAAACTTGCTCAGAAGCCAGAGAATGCTGGAGGCAAAGCCAAGACAGTGCTTAACACTTGGCAAAGTATTCCTCATCCAAGAATATGGGTAGCTGCTGGGTTAGTAGGATTGTTGGCAACTCTTTATTTTCAATGGCGAGTACCACAACCAGGTACAAAAGATATTAGTCAGTTCGTTCCGCCTGGAAATAGTAGTAATCAAGAACAGCTTGTGATTGTTCGTGGGGAAGTGGCCAGTAATCCCCGCTTAACTCGCAGTCAGCGAGGACAATTTTGGCTGGAAGCGACTCAGTTAGATGAGGTAAAAAACGAAAAAGGCTCAGCAGGTGTACCAAAAGGAGTGACAGGCAAATTATATGTAACAGTACCGATTCTTCAAGCTACTGGTTTATACCCTGGTCAACAAATCCAGGTAACTGGGATTTTATATAAACCAAAGGCGGCTTTGAATCCTGGTGGTTTTGATTTTCAAAAGTTTCTCAAGCAAGAGGGAACATTTGCTGGTTTGATTGGGCGGCAAATCAATGTTTTGGAACAAGAACGTACATGGGGCTGGTGGCAAATTCGGCAGCGAATTGTGCGATCGCAAGTTCGGAATTTAGGTATTCCAGAAGGTTCTCTTGTTAGTGCAATGGTTTTAGGTAGCAAAGCTGTGGATTTACCCTACGATATCCGCGATTTATTCGTACAAGCAGGATTAGCTCATGCTTTAGCCGCTTCTGGATTTCAAACTTCGTTGATTTTAGGTGTGATATTACAGCTAACAAAGCGTACAAAAAAAGGAATGCAATTTACGCTTGGGTTTTTGGGTTTAATTATTTTTCTGAGTTTAACAGGTTTTCAACCTGCGGTTCTGAGAGCCGTAATTATGGGTTTTGCAGCATTAATTGGTCTGTTATTAAAAAGGAAAGTAAAACAGTTAGGTTCGCTGTTATTAGCAGCAACGCTCTTATTACTATTTAATCCACTATGGATTTGGGATTTAGGTTTTCAATTGAGTTTTTTGGCAACATTGGGATTAGTTGTAACAGTAACGCCAATTATTGAACGGTTAAATTGGTTACCACCTGCGATCGCTTCTTTAATTGCTGTTCCCTTAGCTGCTACTATTTGGACTTTACCTGTGCAACTTTTTGTCTTTGGAGTTGTACCAACTTATAGTTTATTACTGAATGTACTTAGTACTCCATTCATTTCTATTATTAGTATAGGCGGCATCATTAGTGCCCTAGCAGCATTAATTTGGACTGAAGCAGGAAGCTTTTTCGCTGGCTTGTTGCATTACCCCACTGATTGGTTAATTAAGCTAGTAGAGTTTTTTAGCAATTTACCAGGAAATTCGGTTGCCGTAGGTAGCATATCTTCTTGGCAATTGCTGGCAATTTATGGATTAATTATCTTAGTTTGGCTAGTAGGTTGGTGGCAGAAACGATGGTGGTTTGCTAGTATAATTGCGATTGGTTTAGTGATCGTCCCCCTTTGGCATTCTGCCAATACATTATTTAGGATAACGATATTAGAGTCTGCTACGGAACCGATTATAGTCATTCAAGACAAAGGAACAGTAACTCTGATTAATAGTGGTGATGAAGGTACAGGACGTTTCACAATTTTACCGTTTTTACAACAGCAGGGTGTCAATCAAATTAATTGGGCGATCGCTACTGATTTTCAAGGCAATGAAAGTAATGCTTGGTTTGAATTAGCCCAACGTTTACCAATCAAAAACTTTTATGAATATTCCCCAAAACCAGAAAATTCTATTGCTATTCAGGCAATCCAAGAGGAACTACAAAAGCATCAAGGCTCTTACCAACCTTTAGCAGTTGGTCAAGCTGTGCAAGCTGGTTCTATAGTGGCACAATTAATCAATAATGAATTACCTATTCTACAATTACAAATTTTAGATCGGAACTGGTTATTAGTAGGTAATATCAAGTCTCAAGAGGTACAAGAATTAGTTAAAAACGGAAGTTTACCTCGTCCACAAGTGCTTTGGTGCGCCCCTCAGTCTTTAAAAAATTTAGTTGTTGCTCTGCAACCACAAGTGGCGATCGCTTCTGCTGCAAACTTGGATGAAAAAACTTTATCTGAACTTAATCAGAGTCAAACTAAATTATTTTTTACAGGACGAGATGGTGCTATTCAATGGTCGCCAGATCGCGAGTTTGAGGCATTTATTGAAGCACCGGAAAATCAGTCTTCTGTTTTATAAAATAGTTAAGAAATAATTTAATTTAAAAGCGCTAGTTTTTGTGAATCAAGACTATTAACGGCAAGCTATATAATAGTATATTGCTATTAAAAAATTTAGTTAATGGAATAGCGATCGCTATTACTATTTATTTATACTCCAGTGTTACTAAATTCTATGACTATCTACTTTTACAGCACTCGCGAACAATATGGCTGCTTCTCTAATTTCTCATCCCACGGGTTCGAGTTAGATGGATTGTATTGGCCGACTAGCGAACACTACTTTCAAGCACAAAAATTCGTCGGTACACCTCATGCAGAACAAATCCGCTTGGTTAAAACACCTAAAGATGCTGCAAGAATGGGCCGTGAAAGAACCCGTCCTTTACGTCAAGACTGGGAACAAGTTAAAGATAACATTATGCGCCATGCCGTAGTACGTAAATTTCAAACTCATACAGATATTAGAGATATCTTACTTTCCACAGGCGATGAAGAAATTGTTGAAAACTCTCCCATCGATTTTTACTGGGGTTGCGGGGCTGACGGTAGTGGTAAAAACATGCTAGGAAAAATTTTGATGGAAGTCCGGGATATGCTCCGCTATACCCACAGCACTGATGCTGATAATGGTACAGTAAAATAATCTTGTTGTTACGAATGCTTGCCTGAAGAACAGTTTATTAAAATAGAAATTGAAGGATAAGTTACTAAAAGCCAAACAGTCAAATTTATTGAGCAAAACTTCTAGTTTGTAGATTATCTAACAAAAAGTTTTTATTTTTGAGTTTGAAAAATATAATTGCCTAAACCTGGCAAACCCTCTATTTTCCTAAAGTAGCTGAAAACCAGCAATTATTCTAAGGAATAAAGTAATTATGTCTCGTTTAGTAAAAACTAAGAAATATTGCAAATGGTTCTGGGATGAGTCCCTTGGAGGTGAGTTTGATGCTTGGGGTACTAGCACCTACTTTATGGAAATTGATGAGAATTGCCATGTAGTCAGACAAATAGAAGTTTATGAAAATGGCAATGTATTATTTTATGATAATAGCCATATTGCTGATGATTATGGAATGTTATGCGATCAGCCAATAGCTGAAGATGATATACGCGACTTTGAAATTACAAAGGGAGAATTTGAACAAGTTTGGAATACAAAAATACCAATAAATAGATAAAGGTTATTAATTAAAAGTGTGTTGGCCAACTTCAGTCTGTTAGTTTAAGCTACTTAATTTTGATTGCTTGTAGACTAAGTGAGTGACAAGTATAGTTATGCTTGTTGAGTAATGGAAAATCAAGTAGCGATCGCTTCATCGATTAACTCTGACCGTTGGTATCGTCAATGAAGGTATTCAATGCTAGCCACATCAAACTGGCATGTTTCCAATACAAGTATTTTGTATCCAGGCTGTAGTAAACCAGCTTCATGAAAGATAAATTGTGGTTTTGGGAACACTAGACTTACCACCAGACTAAACAGGAGGGGGGTTGATGTCTAGAGACGTATGGAATCATAGAGCGAAAAATACAGTCCCCCTGAAATTACCCATAACACACCTAAAATCAGTGAAGCGCAATACAATTACCCATGAATTTGACTCTGGTTCACAAGCACAAATACCACCATTACAGGAAAGCGACGAACATTTATCGGAAGCATCTCAACTATTACGGCAAGGTATTCAACAGCAGCAAGCTGGTGAATTAATTGCAGCGATGAAATCTTTACAACAATCCTTGGTACTATTTCAAGGAGTTAAGGATTTACAAAAACAGGCGCAAGTACTTTCTTTTTTAGGATTGGTAAGTTACAGCGCAGGAGACTATAAAAATGCTATCTCCTATTCTCAACAGTGTATGTCTTTAAGTCAGGAGGCTTCAGATTTACCATTGCAGATGCAAGCACTTTCCCATTTAGGCAATGCGTACCGTCACCTCAACGACCATAACAAGGCAATTGAATTTCTAGAAAAGTGTTTGAAAATAACCCAGCAGCTACAAGACAAACGCAGTCAAGTAGCAGCACTAAATAATTTGGGATTAGTATATAAAGCTTTAGGCAACTTTACACAAGCCATTGAGTATCAGCAGCAAAGCCTAGAAATTGTGCGCGAACTCAAAGATAATTGGGGTGAGGAACAAGTACTCAAGAATTTGGGTAATGCTTGGTACGCTTTGGACAATTATCCAAAAGCGATCGCCTACTATGAGCAATGTGTAATACTAGCACGCTCCTTAAAAAATGTTCGCAGTGCTTCTCAGGTACTAAAAAACTTAGGTAATGCTTGTTATGCTTTGGGTGATTATATCAAAGCCATTAAGTATTATGAAGAACGCTTGCAATTAGCCAGAGAAATTCAAGACAAGCGTAGCGAGGAACAGTCTCTAGGTAGTTTAGGAGTTGCTTGTGAAGCTTTGGGGGATCATCACAAAGCAATTACATATTACGAAGAACGTTTACTTTTAGCTAGGACACTCAAGGATCGGCGCAGTGAAGAACAAGCCCTTGCCAGTTTAAGAGTCGCTTGCTATGCCTTGGGCGATTATGCCAAAGCTATGCAATACCAACAAGGGACATCTCCAAATAGTTAATACAGTAGAATTCAGGAGTCAGAATTCAGAATTAGAATAGACTTTTAGTGTAGTTTTGAGAGCTAGATAGTGTAATTCACACTTATTCAAGCCTGCTATATTTTGTATAGTTAGATACTTATAAATGATTTATCTAAAAGTTAATTAATAACTCTTGATACCATTTTGGATTTTAGATTAGAAATAGCTTTGGCGAATTTGGTTTTATTACAAGGTAGGGGCGCAAAGCTTTGCGCCCCTACAAATTTCTGTACCTCATTTGATTGCCAAGCGTTATATCTCAATACGGTTCAGTTAAGGTCAAAACTCTTTTTTTTTAACGAACCGCCAAGGACGCCAAGGACGCAAAGAGAAGAAAGAAATGCTTAACTGAACTGTATTGCACTATATCTATCGCAATCATTTTTTAATTTGGCGTAATTTTTAGAAGATTATGAAGGCTGTTTACTATTGAATTCTGAATTCTGGTCTATTTACTTGCTCTGAGTTGTCCACAAGCAGCATCAGCTTCTAAACCACGGGAGTAACGAACGCTAACAGCAATTTGTTGTTGCTTGAGGACATTGAGAAATGCTTGAATACGATCGCGGTTGGGGCGTTTGTAATCTACTTCTTGGATGGGGTTGTAAGGAATCAAATTCACATGACTTTGAAATCCCCGCAGACATTTCGAGAGTTCTAATGCATGTTCTGGCAAATCATTCACACCAGCCAGGAGGATATATTCAAAAGTCACACGGCGTCCAGTGATTTCCACATATTCCCGACATTCAGCCAGCAAATCTTCTAGAGGGTAAGCACGGGCGCTGGGGATCAGTTGTTCCCTAAGTGCTTGGTTGGGGGCATGGAGACTAACCGCAAGGGTGATTTGCAAATGGTGTTGGGCGAACTGACGGATGCGATCGCGAATACCAACTGTAGAAACAGTCAGCGATCGCGCTCCTATACCAACATCTTGATTGAGAGATTTCAGTGCTGCTAGCACATTTTCAGTGTTTAACAACGGTTCGCCCATACCCATGAATACCACATTGCTAACCCGTTGTTGAAAATCTTCTTGTACAGTCAACACCTGATCGACAATTTCATGGCGTGCTAAGTTGCGCTTGTAGCCTCCTTTACCAGTAGCGCAGAAATCACACGCCATCGGACAACCTACCTGAGTAGAAACACAAACTGTCAGACGAGATTTTGGACCATCTCCTCTTTCTCCGAAGGTGGGGATACCAACAGTTTCAATAATTTGCCCGTCTGCTAATCGTAAAAGATATTTCACCGTGCCATCAGGTGCTACAGAGCGGTAGTGTAAAGTTGAGCGCCCAATTGGAATTTCTGCGACTTCTTTTCGCCATTGCTTCGGGAACACAGAAATATCCAAGAGCGATCGCACACCTTTTTGATATATCCAGTCATGTAATTGCTTTCCTCTGTAAGCAGGCTGTCCCTGTTCTTGCACCCAAGCAGTTAATTCGGCGACGCTTGCACCAAGTAGGGGAGGAAGTAATGCTGATTTGACTGGGTTCTGTGAGTCAACCTGAGATACAAGAGGTGTAGCAGACATAAAAAATCACGAGTTGATGCTGGATCTCTATCCTACACCTGCCAGATTGAGTTCGTCTTCATCAAAGAACACGAGAAATTAACCAAAGGTACTGCCATTCCAGCCCCACATTGCACCTTTAGCATCTGCAAATTCTATGTAAATTCGATTTTTCGGCACACCCAAAGTTTGGTTAATCTGCTGGCAAAAATCTTCACTCATTGCTTTAGTTTGGTCTGGCTTCATCGTGCCAATGCTCTTAATTTCGATGTAACAAACTGGGTCTGTATTACCTGCAAATGTCATAGGAATTTCTGGTTCAAAAGCAGTCATCACATAGGATTCTGGTTTTCCTAAATGTTTTGCTAACTTAGCTGATAGACTCAAAAGCATTGACTCAATTTCAGCTTTTTGAGGAGCAGATGCAGAAGTTTGGACTTTAATTAATGGCATAGGAAAAGGGACTGGGGATTGGGGATTAGTGACTGGGGATTAGGTCAGAAGCTGCAAAATTATGGAATTTACTTTAACTCCTCCCAAATTTTAGAACACTTTCGCAATCCCCAATCTTCAATGAGACGAACGAAATAAATGACTATGTTCGGGATGATATAAACGCGATCGCCCTGTGGCTGGCGACAGTGCTGGGCTGATTATATAAAGTGTGGTGCGAATCAGATTTTCTTTATGAGTAGAATCTGCCATTTGATTGAGAGGGACAACCTTAATTTTTTCATCCGGCCATCCCACGCGAAAGCAGATTGCCACTGGGGTTTCGGGTGAGTAGTGTTCGAGTAGTTTGGCTTGGGCATTTTCGACATGACGCGCACTCAAATATAAGCAGAGGCTAGCCTGATGTGCTGCGAGGGAAGTTAATTCTTCGGGGGCGGGGACTTCTGTACGTCCGCTGATGCGCGTCAAAATGATGGTTTGGACTAAACCAGGTACAGTCAGTTCTGTTTTGAGTTTGGCAGCAGCAGCTTGAAAAGCGCTGATACCGGGTATGACTTCAAAAGGAATATTTGCTTGTGCTAGGAGTTGCATTTGCTCGTGGATAGCACTGTAGAGACTGGGATCGCCGGAATGGAGACGGACTAGAGATTTGTGTTGCGATCGCACCTTTTCCACCATAATTGCCACAATCTCTTCTAAAGTTTGATTTGCAGTTCTCACGATTTCAGCATCTTTGCGGCAAATTTCTAAAATCTGTTCTGGAACTAAAGAATCAGCAAATAAAATTACATCAGCAACAGCCAATAATTTCTGCGCCTTCACCGTTAATAGATCGGGATCTCCGGGGCCTGCTCCCACAATGTACACAGAAGGTTCTACTGCGTATAGTGTTTTTTTATCACTCAAATTTTCTGTATATTTACCTTGAGAAGCACACACAGCAAATCCTCAAAAATTTTTTTTGTTATTTTCTTCAGTATCTTTCCGGATTTACCCTCTTTCATTAGTAGAGAGTAATGGTAGATGCACCCTGGTTAAGCCCTAGAGAAAACTCTGGGGCATTTTTTATTTTTGGGCATAGGGCATTGGGTTAGGAAAACTCTTCCCAAATCCCCAGTCCCCAGTCCCTCATTGCCTCATCTCCCCATCTCCCTTAGAACTAGGAATTACATCAGGCAAAGGGCGTTTGAGTAAGTAAAGCCAAGCTAATCCAAATAATCCCAATAGAATTCCTAGACAACTCACTACTTGTGCCATCCGCAGAGGACCAAGCATCAAGCTATCAGTACGAAATCCTTCAATCCACAGGCGTCCTAAGCTGTAGGCAGGCCAGTAAACTAGAAACAGCGTGCCTACTTTCAGGCGTGGCTTGCCAGATAAAGACCGGAAAAACAACGTTATTAGCAGCGCAAACACCATTAAATCCCACAGAGATTCGTAGAGAAAGGTGGGATGAAAGTAATCAAAATTAACATATTCTAGGGGACGGCGTTCTGGCGGAATATATAGCTTCCAAGGTAAATCAGTAGGATCGCCGAAAGCTTCCGAGTTGAAGAAATTGCCCCAACGTCCGATCGCTTGCCCTAAAATCAGCGAAGGCGCGACTAAATCTGCCAGTTGCCAGAAAGAAACCTGCTTGAGTTTGGCAAAAATTAATGCTGCCAAAACTCCACCGATAATTGCGCCGTGAATAGCAATACCTCCTTCCCAGATAGCAAAGATTTTTTCTGGAGTTGAGGCATATTTTGGCCATTCAAAGAAAACGTAATATAGCCGTGCCCCCGGAATTGCACCAATTAACAACCAAAAGAACAAATCACTCAGCAACTCCGGATTAACATGACGGCGCTTTGCCAAATATTGGGAAAGCATGACGCCAATTAACACTGCTGTGGCAATCAACAAGCCATACCAGCGGATAGTCAATGGCCCTATTCTCACCAGAATCGGTCCTGGAGAAGTAAATTGAAACGCCAAGGGCAAGGTGGAAAAATCCAGTGCCATGCAAAATTACCTAGAAGAGTTCGTTAACTAACCGCGCACTTTGTTAATAAGTACGGAGTTTCTTAGGTCTGGAATACCAGACTAACCTTAAATCCTCTACAACATTATTGTGAAGACACAGGTAGAAATCCAGCATCCATATTTAGGAGTCTAATTCCTAACGGCTAGTTGAGCATAACTTGTGCCACCAGAACAATTGACTTTAGCATTCTTGCTGAGAGTGCAAGATGATACATTTGAGTAAGTTACGCAATACAGTTTCAATATAATCACCTAAATTAAGTTTGATATATCATTGTGATTGCGATTTATCCTGGCAGCTTTGACCCCATTACCTTGGGACATCTTGATCTCATCCAGCGGGGCAGTCGGCTGTTTGAGCGCGTAATTGTCGCTGTACTGCGGAACCCCAATAAAATGCCACTTTTTAGTGTTCAGCAACGGCTAGATCAGATCCGTCTTTCTACACAACATCTACCTAATGTAGAAGTAGACAGCTTTGACGGTCTGACCGTCAATTATGCCCAAATGCGACATGCACAAGTTTTGCTACGAGGCTTACGGGCTGTGTCAGATTTTGAAGTGGAACTGCAAATGGCTCACACAAATAAAACTCTTTCTACCCAAATAGAAACAGTTTTTCTGGCAACCTCAAATGAGTATAGTTTTTTAAGTAGTAGTGTGGTAAAAGAGATTGCAAGGTTTGGTGGCTCTATCGATCATCTCGTTCCCCCACACATTGCCCTAGATATATACCAATGCTACAATCACAACTCTCCAATGTTGAACCCAATCTCAACGGAAGCAACCCCCCCCCTCAAGAGCATGTCGGCGGAGAGGGAAGCATAGATATTCAGGAGGAACTCAATCGCCTAGAGGAAATGGTTCTCTCTAGTCTCCGGATTCCTCTGACGGGACGCACACTCATCGATGAAGAAAAACTGCTAGATCAGCTTGACTACATCCGGCTTGCTTTGCCAGCGCTTTTTCAGGAAGCAGCAGTAATCCTGGAACAAAAGGAGGAAATTCTCCTAGAGGCAGAAGAATACGGACAGCAAATTGTTGAAGCCGCCCAAGCAAAAAAAGCGCAAATTTTAGCTGAAAGCGATATTATTCAACAGGCAAAACAAGAAGCTGAACAAATTCGGCGGCAAGCGCAACAAGAGTGCGATGCAATCATGCAGGAAACCCTGGCTGAAATTGAGCGCAAGCGGTATGCTTGTCAGCAAGAGTTAGAGCAAATGCGACAAACAGCGATCGCTCACGCTCAAGAAATTGAAGACGGCGCTGATGCATATGCCGATGGTGTCCTAGAAAATATTGAGCAGGATCTCAAAGAAATGTTGCGAATTATCACCAACGGACGACAACAACTCCAAGTTGATAACCTCACGCAGCGCAATTCACCTCCTGGCTATAAGAGATAAAGGTTCTGAGAAAATGGGCAAGAATTGTCAGTTGGGTTTTGCTAGCGCTTAACCCAACAATTCTTATCAAAAAAGTCTTTATATTTCTCTAATCTCTAATAAAATAAAGGCTAAATCAACTTAATATTTAAAATAGGCAAATAGCCTACAAAATAAGATTTATTCTAAATTTAAACCTTTAAATTTTGCTTTATTTAACTAGTAATTAGGTTTAATATTTTGACTTTGAATTAAGCTAGGATTATTAATAAATGCTTACTTTGGCTCAAGTTAACTTTGGATTAAATCTAGCTGGTTTAATAGGAATTATTTATTTGCTTTTGGCAATTGTCTACTTTATTTTAACATTGGCTTGGCTAGCTCAACGTATTACCAGACTTAGAGGCTGGGCTTTAGGTCTTTACATTATCCAAGCGATATTTACGCCAATTGTCTTGTTATTATGCGGAGGAATATTATTTTATCAAGGTTGGCGTTTAGATCCACTGATTCAATTTGAACAATTTTTATTATTGCTATTAATTATTTACCTTACTATTAAAGATATTGTGATTAATGCAGTATACAGATAATTTATGTTGACTGTTGAAGCTGACAGTTAAATTCTCACAAGCCTAATTTTAGACTAGCCGAGTGGAAATGCTCTGACATAGGGATAAAGTACAGAGGGGCAAAGGAAAGAATAATAATTCCTCACTCAACACTAAACAGTCAACACTGAACAACCAACAGTCAACACTCTCAATGCCCCATTTTTAGTTATTTTTGAGATGAGGAAGATGAACCACTACTTTCTCTTGGGTAGGGAGAATCAACAAAACCCAATTCAAACAACTGTTTATAGGCTTTCTTACCTAAATCCCGTGTTGGGTTTTGACTTTTAATTATTTGAATCAACAATGGCACTGCTAATTCTGGCTGATTTTGTGCGCGATGTACCAATGCTAGTTGAAAGGTGGCCTCATCTCGTTTTTGAGCTGTTAATAAAGCCTTTTGACGTTGAGAATCGGAAACTCTATTGTCAATTCCTGAAAAACTAGAGTTTAAGTCTTGATAAAAATTAGATAGTTGATTGTAAACCTGACGTGCTTCTTGGAGTTTTTTTGCAGCTAAAGTGTAGTTTTGAGCAGAAACGGCTTGTTCTGCATCTTTCATTAAGCGATCGCCCCCTTCAATGCTCAAAAGGCTGTTATTTTGAGTTACCGGACGGAGGTTATTGGGAGCATTGGGATCGATGGGTTGTGGTTGGCTATTAGTGCCTGGTAACTGTGATACCTGAGCATTCACAGGTGATAGCAAGCTGAGGACTGCTAAGACTGATAAAAAACCACGGTGCATCAAAGTAACAGCGGCAGCAGTGTTCATGGGGTCAATTAGTGCAACAACTATATAGAAAAGTTATGGATACTTCGGGTATCTTAACTCTGTTTTGGTCTTGGGCAAACCAAAGCCACATAACTAAGTTTCTCAGATTTAGACTAAAAATTCCTTGAATATAGTTCCCATTACCCCTGTATAATCTCCATCACTGACTTATTTGGCAGTCAATAATTAGTTATTTGCTCAAAAACTGCCAATTTGGCTGAATCTTGCATGAATGAAGGCTAATCTATACATATAGCTCCTCAAAAGGTTGCAGAATACTACTAATTTTTTTGTGGTTGATGCACGGTAAATGTAGCATTTAGTAATTAGCGCTAAATCTTAAAAGGGCTAATTGCTCAGTTATGGCATTTTTTCGGTGATTAGCTGTCTTGAGACCCTTGACAAGCTCAAGAATTAGTAATTTCTGCAAATGTGTGATTAGTAATTTCTGTTTCTTGATGACTTAATTGTTGGAGTGCCTTTGCTAAATCACTTGTCAGATTTTTAGCATCTTGTTTTATTGAGCCACGTATGTAATCCTTAACTCTCATTGGACAGCCAATGTGAATGCTCACATCTGTACCCCAATTAGGGTATGGTTGACTGTAATTAATACTTATAGGTATAATTTTTACTCCCAGTGCGGAATCACAAGATTCAGCACTCAAAGCCAGACGTGCAATTCCCGGCTTTAAAGGGGCTTGAGCATGACGGTAAATGTTACCTTCTGGAAAAATCACCAGGGCTTTTCGCTGTTTGAGCAGCTCAACTCCATGCCGTAGGCTGCGAATTGACGGCTGTCGAGTATTTACGGGAAAACCCCCCAAACGTCGCACAAACCAGCCTTGCAACCCTTGACATTCATCAATAGTGACCATGAACCGCAGGTCTTTCGCTGTCATACAATCAGCAACGGCGTAGGGTATTAGCAATCCATCCCAACGCGCCCTATGGGTAGGAGCGAAGATAACAGGCCCAGTTGTAGGGATATTTTTTTGTCCGGTTATTCTAATTCGCCCAAAGAATAATGGTAATAGGCAGTGACGACCAATTAGATGCGCTAGAGGGCTTAACCAAGGAGAAACCCTTGAGGTACTATCATCTACTTGAGTATTTGCTGGTGCGTGCTGGCAAGTATCGAATAAAGAGTAAAATTCCATCATGATGGAGACAGCTGATTGACGGATAAAATTTAACGAAAAGCCTGACTAGTTACACCGTAGATTCTCTTGCATGACTTGTGCCGTACTGGATGGACAGTTTTACCTCTGTCTGTTACTTCCTCTTAGGTCGCTTAGTTACAAACCAAGACTGTAATTGTTGACGACAAGCTGATTCTAGAATGCCTCCCATTACCTGCAAGCGGTGATTAGAAGCACCACTATCGGGTATGTTAATAACTGTACGTATTGCGCCAGTTTTTGTATCGTCCACCCCATATATGAGTAGTCCTAGACGCGCTTGGACAATGGCACCTGCACACATTGGACAAGGTTCCAAAGTTACGTACAGGGTACATTCATTCAGATGCCAATTTTGTAAAGTTGTGGCGGCTTTCTTGAGAGCAAGAATTTCCGCATGAGCCGTGGGGTCTTTGTCGCGTTCTTTTCTGTTCTCTCCCTCCGCAAGTAAGTTCCCAGTTGAATCGATGATAACAGCACCTACGGGGACTTCACCTGCCTCACCTGCTGCTTGTGCTAATTCTAGGGCACGACTCATCCATTGTTGATGTATAAGATAATCACCATATTTATTCAGCATCCTCTAAGTAGTATAAAAATTTCATCAAATTTTTACAATTTAACAAATTTGGGCATTGGGCATGGGGAGATGGGGAGGCAACGGGGACAACGAGATTGAAGGAGGCAAGAGGCAGGGGGCAGGAGGCAGAAGGAACAATTGGGAGAGGATTCAGACGCCTCACGCCAGTTCCTACAACGGGGGGAACCACCAAGGGCGGACTGGCTCCCAATTGTAAGCGCCGTATAAACGGTGGGGTCTTAAACCCTTGCTCCCTCTGGAGCTTCCTGCTTTCTGCGATAAATAACCCCTAAGTGGTCAGTCAACAGTCAACAGTCAGGACTCTCAATTCCCGATGCCCAATGCCCAATGCCCAATGCCCCATGCCCAATTACTATTGAGCTAACAAAGGATCGAGTTGGCTTTGTGTATCTAGCTGATAAAGATCGTCGCAACCACCAATGTGTTGGTTATTGATAAAAATTTGTGGTACAGTGCGGCGTCCGTTAGCGCGTTCTGCCATTTTCGCTCTAGCTGCTTCATCGCCGTCGATTTTATACTCGGTAAAGTTTACACCTTTCCACCACAGCAGCATCTTGGCACGAATGCAGTAAGGACAAGTTTGCCATGTGTAAATTTCCACGTTGGCTTTAACTCGCTCTGGATGGCGATTCAAAAGGGGATTTAGAAAGTCCAGCATATTTCTAAAGCAAGATTTTAACTATGTTTCTAGCCTAGATCATTCCTAGCATTACTTACCGCATTGGTATTGGAACCCACTTTTGGAAACTTTCTAAATGACTCCAGTAAGCTAAATATCCAGTAAGTGCCCAAATTAAAGCGGCTACTATTAATACGGCAACGCCAATTAGCCGCCAAGTTCGGTTAGTTTTCCAATAGAGAGTAGGCGCGGCAAATATACCACCTAATCCTGTTAAGATAAAACCGATTCCTGAGAGTAACGGTTGTTTTGTCATATTTAAGTTGATAATTCGGATACCAATGACGATCGCCACTAATCCAGCAAAAAAACCGTAAACTGCGATTGTGAATAAATCCCAACCAACAGACAAAGCAATTGCCGCAGCAACAAACAAAATGCCAAATAAAACACTTGTTTCACCGAAGGCAATGTTAAAGCTACCAGGAACCGGCCAGGTGAAATTCATGTGTAAACCAGTTGTTAAGGCGATCGCACCTACGATTCCAAAACCGGGAATCCACTGTTTTTGGTGTGAGCTATCTAACCCACGGTATACATAGTCAGCTAGTATAAATAAGCCAGCTACCATGTTGATTAACATGAGTGTGATGTAGTCGATAAACACAATTCACCTCTTAATGCTTTTCTGGGTTGATATGAATTATCCCAAGTTAAACCGTTATATTTTTAAATATTTAAAATCACAGATAAAGACAGATTAACATTTACCTTACAAATTTGAGGTATTAATCCTCACAAGTACATGGTTAAAATGAAGGTGAGGGTGTCTAAAGTTTATTGACATTATTCTCAATAAATTGGGAGTTGACACTTCGTTAACATTTGTAATGGAAATTTGGTAACCGCCCTTTGGTAGACTTAAAGACTGAAATAGCCAGATAAAGTAACGCAAATTCAAGCAGTTGAGAGGGCAGACTCTGTGGAAAATACACTTGGGTTAGAGATTATTGAGGTAGTAGAGCAAGCAGCGATCGCATCCGCCAAGTGGATGGGCAAAGGTGAAAAAAACATTGCTGACCAGGTAGCTGTGGAAGCGATGCGGGAACGGATGAATAAAATCTACATGCGCGGTCGCATCGTTATCGGGGAAGGCGAACGCGATGACGCTCCCATGCTTTACATCGGAGAAGAAGTAGGTATCTGTACCCAACCAGATGCTAAAGATTTCTGTAACCCAGATGAACTAATTGAAATTGACATCGCGGTTGACCCTTGTGAAGGTACGAACTTGGTAGCCTACGGACAACCTGGTTCAATGGCTGTATTGGCAATTTCTGAAAAGGGCGGATTATTTGCTGCTCCTGACTTTTACATGAAGAAATTAGCAGCACCTCCCGCAGCTAAGGGAAAGGTAGACATCAACAAGTCAGCAACGGAAAACCTCAAGATTCTCGCTGAGTGTTTAGAGCGCTCTATTGAAGAACTTGTAATCGTGGTTATGAAGCGCGATCGCCACAATGATTTAATTAAAGAAATCCGTCAGGCTGGAGCAAGAGTACAACTGATTTCTGATGGTGATGTTGGTGCAGCCATATCTTGTGGATTTGCCGGAACTAATATCCACGCTCTGATGGGTATCGGTGCGGCTCCTGAAGGTGTAATCTCGGCAGCTGCTATGCGTGCTTTGGGCGGACACTTCCAAGGTCAACTGATCTACGATCCAGAAATAGTGAAAACAGGTCTGATTGGAGAAAGCAAACAAGCCAACCTCGATCGCTTGAAGTCTATGGGTATCAATGACCCCGATAAAGTCTATGATGCTCACGAGCTCGCATCTGGTGAAACTGTTTTGTTTGCTGCTTGCGGCATCACCTCTGGTAACCTCATGCAAGGTGTACGCTTTTTCAGCGGCGGAGCAAGAACTCAAAGCTTGGTAATTTCTAACCAGTCGAAAACAGCTCGGTTTGTTGATACAATCCACATGTTTGGCGAACCGAAGACCCTCCAACTGCACTAATTTTTGGCGAATGGGGAATGTAAATACTAAGGGCAAAACATTAAAAGTGAAACATATTCACTCAAATGCTTCATCCCTAAAGTAGTTAGTAGTTAGTAGTTAGCGATGGATTTTTGTTTGTTGCTTGGAAGTTTTTCCAAGCAACAACCTCCAATTCCCCATTCCCTATTCTCAATGCCTTATTGCCAACTACCAATTAGTAATTACGATTTAGCAAATGAATATAGCAGTGGTGGGGTTAAGCCATAAAACAGCCCCAGTAGAAGTCCGGGAAAAATTGAGCATTCCAGAACCACAAATTGAAAGTGCGATCGCTCATCTTAGCAGTTTTCCCCATATTGACGAAGTTGCAATTCTTAGCACTTGTAACCGCCTGGAAATCTACATTGTTACCAGCGAAACAGACCAAGGTATTCGGGAAGTAACTCAATTTCTTGCAGAATATAGCAAATTGCCTGTAACTTCTCTGCGACAACACCTGTTTATGTTGTTGCATGATGATGCAGTCATGCATGTGATGAGGGTAGCAGGCGGTTTAGATAGTCTGGTACTCGGAGAAGGTCAAATTCTGGCTCAGGTGAAGACTACTCACAAATTGGGACAGCAATATAACGGTATAAAAACCATTTTGAATCGATTATTTAAACAAGCGCTAACAGCTGGCAAGCGAGTTCGCACTGAAACTAGTATTGGTACTGGCGCTGTCTCTATCAGTTCGGCAGCTGTGGAATTAGCACAAATGAAAGTAGCAAATTTAGCTGCTTGCCGAGTGGTAATTTTGGGTGCCGGGAAAATGTCACGGTTGCTAGTACAACACCTGCTTTCTAAAGGTGCAGTAGAGATTAGCATTGTCAATCGTTCTCGCGAACGCGCCCAAGAATTAGCCAAACAGTTCCCCGGACAACCTATTCAAATTCACACGCTCTCGGAAATGATGACAGTAATTGCCGATAGCGATTTGGTGTTTACAAGTACTTCTGCTACGGAGCCAATTCTTGACCGTGCCAAATTGGAAATGGTTTTAGAAACTCAGCGCTCTTTGATGTTATTTGATATTTCTGTGCCGCGCAACGTTCATACAGACGTAAATGAATTGGCAAATGTCCAGGCGTTTAACGTGGATGATTTGAAGGCTGTGGTGGCACAAAACTACGAAAGCCGTCGGAAAATTGCACAGGAAGCAGAGCGACTTTTAGAAGAAGAAGTGGAAGCTTTTGATGTTTGGTGGCGTAGTTTAGAAACTGTGACTACTATTAGCTGTCTGCGAAATAAAGTGGAAACTATTCGGGAACAAGAATTAGAAAAAGCTTTGTCTAGATTAGGTTCGGAATTCGCAGAAAAACATCAAGAGGTGATCGAAGCCTTAACACGAGGCATTGTTAATAAAATTTTACACGATCCGATGGTGCAACTGCGATCGCAGCAAGATGTGGAAGCCAGACGGCGTTGTATGCAAACTCTACAAATGCTGTTTAATTTAGACGCAGGCGAGCAATTTAGTTAAAGCGAATAACAACCGCGGCTTTTTCCTTCTTCTTTCCTTTTCACCTCTTGCAAAACCATTTTTGCAAGAGGTCTATTGATTACTCGTAATATCTTCAACCATTGCTTTCCAATCTTGTGGATGATAAAGGAATTTACTTATAACTTTAATTTTTTTACCGTTTTGAAATAAATAAAGACTATCATTTTCTATTAATAAGTCTCTATAGCCGTCAAAGCGATATTTTACAAAACTCATCCCTGCTAAATTCTTTTCAACAATCTCTGTACTATAAACAAAACATACCGGATTTTGTAGTACTAAAACAGACCATACTATTTGTACAATAGCACATAAAACTAACAATCCTTTACCTATCATTAATGCTATTAATAGCGTGCAAATGGCTAAAGGTAAAGTTAGCCAAACAAATATTGGATTATATCTGAGTCCCATATTATAAATTTCCCAGATGCAGGCAACATTTACATAGTTATATTTCCCACTCAGCAGAATCAATTAATCTTCACGACTTAACACAGCAGATTCCAACAGCATATTTCAGGTAAATGAAGTACACGGGTAGGGGGTGCCAAGCCAAGCTTAGCGCCCCTACGATTATCTGTACTTCACCAAGCTACAATGTACTGTAAGTGTTAATTTCGCAGAATTTTAGGGAAGTATATATCTCAATACGGTTCAGATAAAGTTAATTAAGAGAAAAAATAGGTATGCGAGTAGAAAGAAATAATAGCCTGGATACATTAAAAGCTTTAAGTATTACTTTTGTTTTTATCTGGCATTTACGACCATTTCAATTTATTATCGATGATTCTAACCAAATTCCTGTATTGATGATTGCTAAAATTATCAGAGATTTAGAACTACAATTATCTTTAACAGCGGTTCCAATTTTTTATATTGTTTCTCTTTACTTATTTTTTAAAAAATCTAGCGATATAAAATATTTACGAAAAAGGCTGACTAAATTAATTAAAATTTATTTATTTTGGATGATTGTTCAGAATATATTTTTTGTTATTTTTACGCGAGAATCTCCTAATTTTTCCTGGCAAATGTTTATAGGTTTAGAGCCAAGTTTACCATTTGTAGGTGATTCAGTTTTTTATTTTCTATTTAATTTAACTTGTTTGATAAGTTTTGCCTTTTTATATCAACTTATTAAGTCTGGTTATTTAAGAAAAATTTTATCTTTTACAATAATAATATTTTGTTTATTTTATTTTGAAACTTGTTTTTTAGTCAATTTTAGTATTCCTTACCATTGGCTAATTAATTTTGTTATTTATGTTCCTATCGCTTTCTATTTAGCTAATTTTAATAATAAGATATTAAGTTTTAAATTTTATTATCTAATTGCATATATATTGTTTTCCTTCCATGATATGTATTTGCGTAATTACGGCTATTATTTAAATATTTATGGAAGAATTGCCATTGTTTGTGGAGCCGTGACTATTTTCTGTTATGTTTACAATCAAAAAGATATCAAACAGAATTTCATAATACAGCAACTATCTAAATATTCTCTTGGTTTATTTTCATTACATAAATACTGGCAATATTTATTTTTTTTGCTAATTAATCATTATAGAATTGGCATAGATGGACGAGTCTTTGGAACTCCTTTAAGTTCAATATTTATAATTGAAGGATTTTTCGTGATATGTTTTACGTTTGCAAGTGTTTATTTGTTAAAGCTAACTTTTTTAAAACAATTTGTTAGCTAAAAAATTGATATTAACAATACCAAGCTTGGATGAAAGCTTGTAATTAAAGAACCGTAGTGAATCGTTGAGCTATTTTATTTTAACTACAACTATCTGTAGGGATGCACAGTTGTGCTACCCTACTCAACCTCTGTATAAATGGTCAAACCTTTGAGTTGAAATTGTGATGATTGATGTATTTTTTGTTGTTTTTTTGAGCTTAGTGTACAAGCTTGTTGATTTTTGAACTGGCTGTAGTAGTGCTAATCATACAACCAAGTGTTTTCTGCAAAATCGTCATTTGTTGCTGTTTGTTTTTCTGCTAGTTTTTCAGATGAACGATGTGATTTTCTATAACTTAGTGGATTGTAGGTTTCTTTTACTGGTTTTATAGCACTAGTTTGTTTGGCAGCAACTTGAGATTTAGTTTCTGCTGCTTGTTTTAAGGTATTAATTTCTTCTATGAGTTGAGAATTTGCTTCTGCAAGTTGTAATGCTGTTTTTTTGGTTTCGTCGAGTTCTTGTGTTAGCTGCTCAGCTAGAGTTTTCTGTTCAGAGACTAATGTTTTTTGTTGTGAGAGTTTTGATTTTAAATCAACAATTTCCTGTTCTAGAGCAGCTTGCTTTTGATGACTTATTTCTAAATTGTTTGTCAACTCTTTAACAGTTGCTTCTAAATCAGCTTTAGTAGGATTTGTGCGTCTAGTAGTAGTTGGTTCGGGGGTTGGTGGTGAAGATTCTTCTTCAGTTTTAGCCTGTTCTTGGACAATTTCTTCTGCGGAAACTTCGATCGCAGATTCATCCTCTGGTGATGTAAATTTTTGTGCCTCTTGTTGTAATAAATCCGACAGACTTTGTTTCTTAGCCATTATTTCCTCCAATCACGCTGTAATTCATCAGCTGCGCGGCGATAATCTATCTCCGCTTCCCGTGCATTTCCTCCTCGCCATTGAGTAATTGCGACACCTTCAAGCGCGGCTCGTTCATGAGCTTTGTAGGCGCGGATGAGGGTATCAAAAGCAGGAATACCTAGCCGAGTCAGAGTTTTTTTTGCTTCTAATGCTTCCCCTAGACTGCGCGTATCGACTTTGGTGAGCAATACCCGATGGGGAGTTCCCAAAGGGATAACGGCTTCCTTGACTGTTTCCACGAGGACAGCTAAATCCATTGCAGACGGGGGTGTAGGCAAAACTAGATAATCTGCGATCGCAACTACCGCCACTAATGCTTCAGAGCGCAGCGCGGGAGGCGTATCCACCACTACTAAATCGTAACCTTTTATTTTTCCTAAATCACCTAAAAGTGTCGGATCTGTTTCTTGAGATAAATCAAATCCCATTCCTTGCTGACTACGCCCGAACCACCAACTGGCAGAACCTTGAATATCTGCGTCAATCAGCAACACCTTTTTTTTCTTCGCAAAGTTTGCAGCTAGATTGATTGCGGTAGTCGTTTTACCGACTCCTCCTTTACCGTTGAGAATAGCGATGATTTTTGACACTGCTTTAGGTAGAAAAAGGAATTAGGTAATAGGGCATAGGGCATAGGGCATGGGGAGATGGGGAGATGGGGAGATGCAAAGGCAGGGGGAGCAGGGAGAGAATAACCAATGCCCAATGCCCCGTGCCCAATGTCCCAATGATGAATATACCGCTTTGTGTGACCCCCGATCGCATAAAAACTCGTAACAATAAAATTCAGAAGCTATCAATTCCACAAATTCCTATGACAACAACTTACAACTTACCTGATGGGCCTCAAATACCGCGCTGGCTGCGGATGATTAAGTTTATTAGTCAGCCTGTAAAATATGTAGATGATTTTGCCAAAATCTATGGTGACACTTTCACCATTAAAAGTAGTCGTTCAGATAATGCTCTTGTGTACTTTAGCAAACCCCAAGCGCTTGAGCAGATTTTTACAGCCGATCCTAGTTATTACGAGGTTGGTAGGGGGAATATCGGGCTAAGATTTTTACTTGGCGATCGCTCTTTTATGTTAACCGATGGCGATCGCCACCAGCGTCAAAGGCAATTATTAGCTCCTCCGTTTCATGGCGAAAGAATGCGGGCTTACGGCGAGGATATCCGTAAAATAACACAACAGGTCAGTCATGAATGGCAAATTGGTAAGCCCTTTAAAATTCGTGACTCCATGCAAGAAATCACTTTGCGTGTTATCCTGCGGGTTGTGTTTGGTTTAGAAGAAGGAGAGCGATTTGAAGAATTAAGGCGATCGCTAAGCGATTTACTAGACTTCATGACTTCGCCTTTAATGTCTAGCGCCTTCTTTTTCAACTTCATGCAAAAAGATTTTGGCACATGGAGTCCGTGGGGTTGGATTCTCGAACAACGGCAAAAAATCGATCGACTTATTTATACTCTGCTTCGGGAACGCCGCGCCGAATCTCATCAAAATCGCCAAGATATCCTCAGTTTGATGATGGCAGCTCGTTATGACGATGGTCAAGGGATGTCAGATGAAGAATTGCACGACGAATTAATGACACTCCTAGTTGCGGGACATGAAACTACAGCTTCGGCGTTGACATGGGCATTTTACTGGATTGATTATTTACCAGAGGTGCGTGAAAAATTACTACGGGAACTTGACACTGTTGGTATTAACCCAGATTTGAGTACCATTGCCAAATTGCCTTATTTGACAGCAGTTTGCCAAGAAACATTGCGAATTTACCCAATTGCTATGACTGCTTTCTTGCGAATTGTCAAAAATCCAATTGAAATTGAGGGTTACAAACTGCCAAAAGGAACGGGAATTATTCCGAGTATTTATTTAGCACATCATCGTGAAGAAGTTTACCCGCAATCCAAGGAGTTCAAACCAGAACGATTTTTACAAAGACAATATTCACCTTATGAATATTTACCATTTGGTGGCGGTAATCGTCGCTGTATTGGTATGGCATTTGCTCAGTATGAAATGAAAATTGTCTTGGCAACTATTTTGTCAGAATTTCAAGTATCTTTAGTTAACAAACGTCCCGTGCGTCCCGTGCGCCGTGGTTTAACCATCGCCGCACCTGCTGGAATGCGGATGATTGCAAGTCCTCAACTAGAACTGGCGAATACCCCAGCGTTGGTTTAACAGATATCGGAAATTGAAATTTGGTGAGGTAGAGATAATTGTAGGGGCGCAACATTTTGTGTCCCTACCCGTTTACTTCATCTTAGTTACCAGGCCGTTGTCTGGGGCTGCTAAATAAAGCTTGAGTTTTTGTAAGATTTTTATCTCATTTTTGCGTATATAAAACTACTATTTGATTTTTAAGCAAAATTAGGTATTGTAGTGTGCGTTACGGATTTCATCCTAACGCACCATTCGTAAGGATCTGGTGCCGTACTCTCGCCGCTAACGCACGCTACGTATCTTTTCAAAAATCAAATAGTAGTCCTATATGATGTTTTCATTCAGAAAAAAAAAGAGTTTTATCGAAATTTTTAAAATCATTACTATTATCTTATTAATATTAGGGATTTTTTTAAGATTTGCAAATATTGAGCGAAAAAATTTTTGGGCAGATGAAACATTTACTCATTTAAGAATTTATGGACATACTAAATCGGAATTAAAGGAGGAAGTCTCTAAAAGTCAAATATTATCTCCCAAAGATTTATTAAATAAATATCAACTCCCAGCCCCAGATAAAAACTATCTAAATATCATTCAAGGTTTGGCGCTAGAAGACCCTAAACATACACCATTGTATTTTATAATGGCACGATTTTGGGTAGACATTTTTGGAAACACAGTAGCCGCTACAAGAAGTTTATCTGCTGCGATCGCTTTGTTGGTATTTCCTTGTCTTTATTGGTTGTGCTTAGAATTATTTCAATCATCAAGCGTAGGATTAGTAGCAATTGCGATATTAACTGTATCTCCATTTCATATTTTGTATGCACAAGAAGCGCGGATGTATAGTTTATTAACATTGATGATTCTGCTATCGAGTGCAACATTACTTAGAGCAATCAGAGTTAATAGCAAGTTTAGCTGGAGTATTTATGCAGTAAGTTTATCATTAGGATTTTATACACATTCATTGTTCAACTTAGTTGCAATTGGACAAGGCATTTATGTATTTATAATTCAAAGCCTTAGATTAAATAAAATACTGGTTCATTATATAACTGCCACCTTAGTAGGAATTTTAACTTTTTTACCTTGGGGATTTTTTATTGTCACACAGTTAGAAAAGCTGGAGAAAACAATAGGGTGGTCAAAGAAAATTATCCCATTATCTGATTTAACAGATGCTTGGCAAATTAACTTAAGCCGTATTGTATTTGATATCACGCCTAATTATAGTTTTCCAGACAAATTACAAAACGATCTTTGGTTTTTACTTATAAGATTTATTTGTATAGTGTTCTTATATGGAATTTATTTTGTTTATCGCCAAACATCAAAAAAAGTTTGGTTATTGATTTTCCTATTAATTGGAATTACTTCAGCATCTCAAGCACTACCAGATGTTCTTTTTGGTGGATTACGCTCAGTTATACCTCGATATTCAATTCCTATATTTATAGGCTATCATCTAGCCATTGCTTATCTATTTGCCGAAAAAGCTTTTTTAAAAAGTAATAGTTTACTACAGCGTAAAATTTGGAGATTGATAATAATTTTATTTCTCGTACTAGAATTAATTTCGTGTTATGTAATTTTTCCCAAAACTACTTGGGCAAATAAAGGCTTTAGCTCTGATAATATTCCTATTGTTAATATTATTAATCAAAGTCAATATCCAATATTAATTTGCCCAGAATGTACTGGAGATAAATGTTGGGGAAGTATATTATCTATGAGTTATTATTTGAAGCCTACAGTAAAAATTCAAATGTTTCCAGAAATCAATATCTCCCCAAATTTTAATAAATTTAGCGATGTGTTTTTTCTCAATGCTTCTGAGAAATTACAAAATCATCTGAAAAAAGAGCAAAATTTAGATATTAATCTAGTTTATAAAAATAAGCTATCGCTTTGGAAATTAAAGCGTTTTGTAAGTTATTAAGAAAAATTTTCACTCCAGTGAAGTGGACTTTAGCTATTAGTCTTATGCTTCAAGTGTAAAGCAAGCTAAGAATTATTTTCTTGCTGACAAGCGAGTTTGTCATAATGTTTTTTGTCACGGTATTTAATTGTTCTCATCGGCTGATTTCCCACAATTGCTAAAGGTTCAACATTAGCAGTGACAACTGTACCAGCCGCCACAATTGCACCATCTCCAATAGAAACTCCAGGAATAATGAGGACATTTCCACCAATCCAAACATTGCGACCGATAACAACAGGTTTATGAATATAAACGTTATGTTCATAAGGCAAATCATTACTTTGGTAGTCGTGATTTGCAGAGAGAATCACAACATTAAATCCAATTGTTGTGTTATCGCCAATTGTAATGCCGCCACGTCCGTCTAATATGACATCTTGGCCAATGTAGACTTGATTTCCCAAAGATACATTTTGCGGGTGTTCAATTCTTAAGTCTCGCTTAAATCGTAAACCTGAACCACCAAATTTTAACTGACTTTTCAGTTGTTGATGTTTATATCGCCTGATTTTAGTTCCTACGTATTCTTCCCAGTCTACGAGACGAGGTACTAGCCATTGTTCAAATATTTGCTCTAATTTATTTAGAATTTTATCTTTGATTTGTTTCATAAAACCTCACAGAAGTTTAGCAAAGCTTTAGTTTTAACCCAGGAAAGGAAAATGACGCCAATAATTGAGTACACCCAATTTATATGCCAATTAGCCAAAATGCCTACTAAGGATTAAAACAATTAAGAATTTGCCAAAATTGCGCTGAGAATATAACCTACCCAGATTTCTACAAAGCTTTGCACAATTAACAAACTAAAAAATAAGCGCAGAGTCCTCCATCTTCCTCTGCGATACTCTGCGCTTACCTTTGCGTGACGGCAGTCGCTACAACGGGGGGAACCCCCGCAACGCGCTGCCTCCCCTTTGCGTTAAAAAACAATCTCCTCACTCATCCTCTGTTCCAACAATTCCAACAACCCATCCACATCTTTCCCAACTTCCTCAAAACAAATTGGTGGCGCAGGTTCCGGTGCAAACTGAACTAACTTAATTTCACCCTTGCCAATACCAATCATCACAACTTCCACTTCTGGCTTATGATTCTCGATAATTCCCAAAATTTCTTGCAATCGATTTTCAACTCTATTATTTAAATTTTCAATCTGTTCTTTCGGACAATAAACAAAATGCGGCGTTGGTTGCAAATCAATGCCGATAGTACCCTGGCTGTCACCATTTGCTAACCATAACCCCCAAAACACCGCCGCCAATTCTTTTTGATTTGCTTTAACAAACTTATCCAACTGGCGACGCCACTTGTTATCTCCTGTTTCCGGCTGGGTACTACCAAACATCATAAATAATTCGTAATTCGTAATTCGTAATTAAAGGCAAAGAATGGGTAATATTTATCTCAAGCCACTTTGTACGCGCCAGAGGCTAGAATAAATTCCGTTTTGCTCTAGCAATTCTTCATGGGTTCCTGATTCTACTAATTTCCCATGTTCCATGACATAAATGCAATCGGCATTGCGAATGGTGGAAAGACGATGAGCGATCGCAATTGTAGTTCTATCTACTGTAATCCGTTCTAGCGATCGCTGAATAGCCGCTTCTGTTTCATTATCCACCGCTGAGGTGGCCTCATCTAAAATCAAAATGGGCGGATTCTTCAAGACTGCACGGGCGATGGCAATCCGTTGTCTTTGTCCACCAGACAGTTTTTGTCCTCTTTCCCCCACAATTGTCTCATAACCTTCGGGCAAGTTAATAATAAATTCGTGGGCCTCGGCTATCTTCGCCGCCGTGATAATTTCCTGTTCGTTGGCATTAAAGCTACCGTAAGCAATATTCTCCGCCACGGTGCCATGAAATAAAAAGACATCTTGACTCACTAAACCAATGCAACGGCGTAAATCTTTCAAATTCAGACTTTGCAAATCAATCCCATCAACGGTAATACTTCCGGCTTGTACTTCGTATAGCCGCAGCAGTAGTTTAACTAAAGTGCTTTTCCCAGAACCAGTAGAACCTACAATTGCAATAGTTTTTCCGGCTGGAACATCCAAAGACAGATTTTTAATTACTGGAAATCTATCTTTATAGGCAAAATAAACATTTTTAAATTGTACTTCACCCCGCACTTCATCCACAGGTAACGGTGTATTTCCTGTATGAATATTAATGGGAGTATCTAACAAATTCATCACTCTATTAGTAGAAGCCATTGCCCGTTGATATTGGTCAAAAGTTTGACCTAATCGTGTTAAAGGCCACAGCAACCGCTGGATTAAAAACACCAAGACGCTGTAAGTGCCGACAGACATTTTCCCAGAAACTGCTGCCATTCCGCCATATAAAAGTAAGGCTGTGAAACCTACCAAAATTAACATCCGAATTAACGGTACAAAAGCCGCAGAAAGGGCAATTGCTTTGGCATTGCTGCGACGATAAGCTTCACTATCTATTTCCAAACGGTAGGCTTCATAAACTTCAGCAGTAAAACTTTTAATAGTAGTAATGCCGCTAATATTATTTGCCAAACGCGAGTTTAGAAAACCTACCTTTTCCCGCACATCAGCATAGCGGGGTGCGAGTAGACGTTGATAAGCAAAGGAACCCCAGAGAATGAATGGCATCGGCGATAGAGCCATCCACGCTACACTAGGAGCCAATATAAAGAAAGCACCGCCAATAATTAACACAGTTGTGGCAACTTGGATGATATCATTTGCTCCCACATCCAAAAATCGCTCTAATTGGTTAATATCGTCACTGAGGACGGACATTAAACCGCCAGTGCTGCGTTCTTCAAAATAAGCTAACTCTAGCTCTTGCAGATGTTTATATGCATCCAAACGTAAGTTATGCTGAATATTCTGTGCCAAATTACGCCAAAGTCGATCGTAGGCATACTCAAAAACAGATTCTAGAATCCAAATGATGACAGTGAGGAAAGAAATAATCAAAAATTGTCCAAAGACATCGCGTACCCCTAACTGTGCAATTATGGAATCCTGCTGTTTGACTACCACATCTACTGCCACACCAATTAAGCCAGGTGGCGCCAAGTCAAAAAATTTATTGAGGATAGAATAAGTAGTCGCTAGCCAAATTTGTTTACGATACTGATGTGCATAGTCAAACAAACGCTGGAGAGGATGCGTCGAATGTTTACGCCTTCTTGAGACTTGATGAGATTTTAGTACGGTAGCCACGGCTTTTTGCATTTGCGTGCAATTGATATTACCACGGAATGAAGTTTTGAATCCTGAATCTGAAGAATGACGACATTGCGAGATGGAAAGATGTAGAAATGGGGAGATGAGGAGATAATTGTTTATTCTTAACTCATAACTTGAACTCTTGTACAGACGCCGATTAATCGCGTCTCTCCTAACTTAAGACTTAGTACTCAATACTCATCACTCACATGGAGAGAAGAACTTGAAAAATCAACAATTTGGCAATTGGCAAACTACAGTTTTGGCAATTGTGTTAGCAATATTAGCGCTCGTTGGGCTAAATTCTTTTATTATTATTAACCCAGGGCAAGCAGGAGTGATTAGCATTTTGGGTAAAGCTAGAGATGGCGCTTTATTAGAAGGTATCCACTTGAAACCACCTTTTATTTCTGCGATCGATGTGTATGATTTGACAGTGCAAAAATTTGAAGTGCCAGCGGAAAGTTCTACCAAAGATTTGCAAAACTTATCAGCGAGATTTGCGATTAACTTTCGTCTCGATCCGATACAGGTAGTTGAGGTGAGAAGAAAACAAGGAACCTTAGAGAATATAGTATCAAAAATAATTGCTCCTCAAACCCAAGAAGCATTTAAAATTGCGGCAGCGAGAAGAACAGTAGAAGAAGCAATTACCAAAAGAAGTGAATTGAAAGAAGACTTTGATAATGCTTTAGGCGATCGCCTAGACAAATATGGAATAATTGTTTTAGATACTAGCGTAGTTGACTTGACATTCTCTCCAGAATTCGCTAAAGCAGTCGAAGAAAAACAAATTGCCGAACAACGAGCGCAAAGAGCAGTTTATGTAGCACGAGAAGCCGAACAAGAAGCACAAGCAGAAGTTAATCGAGCAAAAGGAAAAGCAGAAGCTCAAAGACTTTTAGCAGAGACACTCAAAGCCCAAGGAGGGCAATTAGTTCTGCAAAAAGAAGCAATTGAAGCTTGGAAAACTGGCGGCGCTCAAATGCCGAAAGTTCTTGTTATGAGTGGTGATTCAAAAAGCAATGTACCCTTCATTTTTAATCTTGGGAATGTAGAAAATAAACCGTGAAGGTAACTGGGAAGACAAGGGAGACAAGTAGAATAAGTCAACAGTCAAGAATCAAATAGTAAAGAACAAACACAGGATAATAAAGCAAATTTATGCCAAATTCTAATCATCATCTTACTCCCGAAGAAGCAAGAAAAATTCTGAATAAATTCAATTGTCTAGATATAGCACCTGTCCTCAAACCGACAGAAAAAGATGTAATTCGTAATGCCTTAATTTTGATGGCTAACCTTGCTGACTATGAAATTTTAGGAATTTGTGCTGATACAGCAGAAGAAGGAATATTAGCCATGAAAACCTATTCTCTGGCCTTTGGCTATGAACCACCAAGCAATTTACCTACACCTGAAGGGCCGGTTTACATCAAATTAAATGGCAAAAATGGCTTGTGTTATGTCGATTCCTATGCTGGACATCACCGTGGTGTACTAGTATCTTGCCAATCTTTCAACGAAGGCGGAATCAACGAAATGTATGGACATCTACCCTTGGATTTATTCGTTTAAAACTCATCAATTAGGTAAGCGGGGAACAGAGAACAGGGAACAGCCTTAAGAGTCCCTTTGTATCCAGGTTTTAAGATTAGCTTATGTCCTAACCTTCTTTCTTGCTCCTCTTTCTGTCCTCTGCGCCTCTGCGTGAAATAAAAAAACCCTATATTCTAAATCCTATGAGTATCATCACCCTCCAATCAGTCAAAAAAGACTTTGGCATCAAAGAAATTTTAAAAGATGCCAGCTTTAGCCTCGATGCCACCGATAAAGTTGGCTTAATTGGTACTAATGGTTCCGGCAAATCAACCCTGCTAAAAATGATTGCCGGCTTAGAACCCATCGATAGCGGCCAAATTTTAATCAACTCTGGTTCTAAAATCATCTACTTACCTCAACAGCCAGATTTAGATGAAAATCGCACAGTTTTAGAGCAAATTTTTGCTGATAGCGGCGAACACATGAGTTTAGTGCGTGAGTATGAAGAACTTTCTGATAAATTGGCTCACTATCCAGATGATAATCAACTGATGTCTCGCCTTTCTGTGGTGATGCAACGGATGGATACAAGTAATGCTTGGGAATTAGAAACCAACGCTAAAATCATCCTCACTAAATTAGGAATTTCTGACTTTGAGGCCAAAATCGGCACTTTGTCTGGAGGCTATCGCAAGCGCATTGCCTTAGCAACAGCTTTGCTAGCAGAACCAGATGTTTTGCTCATGGATGAGCCAACAAACCACCTCGATGCTCTTTCTGTAGAATGGTTACAAAGTTATTTAAATCGCTATCGCGGTGCACTTTTTCTCATCACCCACGATCGCTATTTTTTGGATCGCGTTACCAATCGTATCATCGAAATAGACCGAGGCGACATTTACACTTATACAGGTAACTATTCATACTACCTGGAAAAGAAAGCTTTAGCTGAAGAATCTGCCATTAGCACTCAACGCAAACATCAAGGTCTGTTGCGGCGCGAGTTGGAATGGCTCAAAAAAGGCCCGAAAGCCAGAAGTACAAAACAAAAAGCGAGAATTGACCGCGCCCACGCTCTGCGAGATACTGAGTTTAAACAAGTTCAGGGTAAAGTTGATATTTCTACAGTTGGTCGTCGCATTGGCAAAAAAGTTATTGAATTAAATAATGTTTCCAAAGCTTATAACGATCGCACCCTGATTAATAATTTTAGCTACGAATTTAGTCCAGAAGACCGCATTGGTATTATCGGCGCTAACGGTGCGGGTAAATCCACTTTAATGGATATTATTACTGGACGAATTCAGCCTGATTCTGGCATTGCAGAAATTGGTAGTACAATTCACATCGGTTATTTTGACCAGCATTCTGAAGAATTGCTCACAGCATTAAATGAAAATCAGCGCGTGATTGATTACATCAAAGAAGAAGGAGAATTTGTCAAAATTACCGATGGCACTCAAATTACTGCTTCCCAAATGTTGGAGCGATTTCTGTTTCCTGGTAATCAACAATATGCCCCAATTCATAAACTTTCTGGTGGCGAAAAACGTCGTTTATTTCTGTTGCGCGTTCTCATGAGTGCGCCCAATGTCTTAATATTAGATGAACCGACAAATGATTTAGATGTCCAGACATTGGCAGTACTAGAAGATTATTTAGAAGATTTTGTCGGGTGTGTAATTGTAGTTTCTCACGATCGCTACTTTCTTGACCGCACCATCGACACAATTTTTTCCTTTGAAGAAGGCGGGAACCTGCGGCAATATCCAGGCAATTACTCTGTTTATCTGGACTACAAAAAAGCTGAAGAAGCAGCACAGCAACAAGCTGCTAGTACTAAAGAAAAACCAAAAAATGCCGAACCCCAAAATGGTGCATCTTCATCCAAGAATACCGAAAATCAAAAGCGGCGCAGATTATCCAATTGGGAGAAAAAAGAATTTGACCAGTTAGAAGGTAAAATTGCCGACTTAGAAGGTGAAAAGGCAGAAGTTGAGAAAAAACTGGCCAATGTTTCACCGGGAAATTATAGCCAAGTGCAGAAATTGTATGAAGAAGTGGAATCTTTGAAACAGGCGATCGATGTAGCGACTGAACGGTGGTTAGAATTAGCAGAAATGGAGTCTTAGTTGCAAAAAAATTTGTAGATGTAGGTTGGGTTTAACGAAGTGAAATCCAACCTACTTTTATTAGTTTATCTGTATAATTGCTCAAGATAGCAACTAGTAAAAACGCTAGGCGATCGCATTTCCTTTGAGCATATCTCAACTAGCTGTTTCTATAAACATCTTTCCGATGTTTGCACTGCAAAATTTGTACGAGTTGATTTTCATCATCAATCTCATAACGAACTCTATAATCACCAATCCGGATACGATACTCGTTATCAAAACCTTTTAACTTGACAATTCCATCGGGACGCGGTTCGACAGCAAGATTTTGAATTTTCTCAATCACACGCTCGATAATATCATTAGGTAAGTTGTCAATTTGCTTTTGTACTGACTTTGAGATAACGACTGTATAACTCATTATCTCTCATGCGATCGCTTAGCAAGATATTCATCAATAGTCATTGACTCACCATCTCTATACTCAGCGCGAACTGCTTGAATTTCTGAGAGTGTTTCTGCATTGTCTTCATACAATGCTTCTTCAGCTTCAAAAATTTGTTGCTCAATTAACTCTTGAAGTTGACGTTTTTCTGTTAAATCAAGGGAAGATATTGCTTCTGCTAAAACTTCTAAGGAGAGTTGTAGTTTAACAATGGCTGGCATTTTTCTCCTATTAGGTGTGTTTTTTGCACTTTAACACCATTATGGCATTGGGCACTTGTACTGAGCCGAAGTATGGGGCATGGGGCATTGGTTATGAATTTTTGGTTACTCCCCGATCGCCAGTCCCTTTTACCTGGTGCAGCCATCACTCTTCCACTCTACAAAACACTAAGCGATCGCATTTACATTAAACATATCTAAACTAACTTTTCCCATAACATTATCTCTGAAATGACCAGGTAGTAAGATATTCACCTGCGATCGCAAACTCGCCAACAAACAACACAAGCCGCTATCCTCAAGACAATAGCGGCTATCCTCAAGACAATAGCGCCTATCCTCAAAACCAATAGCAGCTATCCTCAAGCCAATAGCCGCTACCCTTATGCCAATAGCGACTATCCTCAAGACAATAGCGCCTATCCTCAAAACCAATAGCAGCTATCCTTAAGCCAATAGCGGCTATCCTCAAAGCAATAGCGGCTATCCTCAAAGCAATAGCGGCTTCTCTAATCTTTCCTACCTCTTGTTTTTGGCTCTTGCCAGATGACATGAGTAATTATATACCGAAATATTACTGATATTAGCTGAAAATTGTACGATCGCAATTTGCGATTTCTGCTGAACCAAAATCCAGTTTAATTGAGGCAAGCTAGTTTTAGAAGTCTTTTAAAAGGGTAAAATTATGGCTCTCAAAAAACGTAAATCCAGCGTTTTAGAAAAAGTTGAGTCAAGAGCAGCCGGGATAAAAATGATCGATCCAAATATCAAATTTGATGATGATTATAGTTTGGAAACACTGCTGGAATCAATTGAACAGTTACGTAATAAAATTGATGTTCATAATAACGCTCTGTCTTTAGCTGATTCTTCTCTAACTGAAATTGAACACATGGAAAAAAAATTGAGTAATCTTTCTCAAAAAATGTTAATGCTAATTGCTATTAAGTACGGCAAAGATAGTGCTGAATATGAAACAGCAGGTGGTATTCGAGATAGCGATCGCCTCCGTAAAATGCGATCGAGCCGCTTGAAAAATGTTGCACAACAAGCATCAGATAATAATACTAAAATTGTCTAGATTGTTAGGACTGACTCCGCGAGAGGGGAACAAACCCAAGACAATTTGGTTAAAGGGGAAAAGGTAATTTCAAACCTTTTCTTTTTTTTTAAAAGATAATTTATAAAGTAAGTCTTAAATTGTAGGGTGCGTTCTAGCAGGTCTGAAAGCACTATATCTTTCGGTGCATTACGGCAATATTTAGCCCCACATAGACAAAATTAACTACAAATGTAACTCAAACTGGCTTTATCACAAGCCAACCAGTGTGGTTGCTCATCTGCTATGGCAATTAGAGTGTTGCTGAATAAAGGGATGATTGAGGCTGAAGCAGGGACTCAAAGACACACCAAACGCGGGGATTATGGTTGATGGAAATTTTAAAATCATCCTGAAATTATACAACACCACAATTCGATATGGTTTAGCAGCAAAAACCATCGTTATTGATTGATTATCTCTTATTTTATTTGACTTCCCCTAGTTTTACCCGATTAATTTCTATATTCACAGGTGAAGTTGTTCAAGAGTTCTAAATATGGCAATTATTAAAGGTTCTGAGCTGTTTATATTTGGAGGTTGGAGATTTGGTGATGATAACCTCCAAGGAACAACAGATAGCGATCAAATGTATGGCTATAGCGGCAATGATACCTTGAATGGCGGTAGTGGTAATGATTCCCTTGATGGAGGTGATGGAAACGATTCGCTAGTTGGTGGGTTAGGTAATGACACCTTATTTGGCTGGTACGGAAACGATACCCTCAATGGAGGCGACCATAATGACAACCTTTATGGTGAAGCAGGCAACGATTTTCTCTATGGCGGTTTTGGCGATGATTACCTTGATGGAGGTGATGGCATCGATTATATGTATGGAGGTTCGGGAAATGATACTTATATTGTTTCTAGCACTAGTTACGACAATGTAATAGAAAATGCTAACGAGGGAATTGATACTGTTCGTGCAAATGTTGATTACACCTTAGGAGCAAATGTAGAAAATTTAAAATTGGTAGGATTAACTGTCAGAGGAACTGGTAATCAACTCAATAACTTAATTACTGGTAACGAAGCAAATAATATCTTATTTGGAGATTACGGTGATGACACGCTTCGCGGTGAATCTGGTAACGATAATTTAGATGGTTGGTATGGCAACGATCAACTTTCTGGAGATGCAGGTAACGATGTTTTGTGGGGATACTTTGGTAATGATTCCCTCAATGGAGGCGATGGAGACGATGTTATTTACGCTGAAGCAGACAACGATAACTTATCTGGAGATTTAGGTAATGACTATCTCGATGGAGGAGATGGCAACGATAATCTTTATGGCGATCTTTATGGTCAAATTGGTAATGACCAACTTTTTGGCGGAACAGGGAATGATTACCTTGAAGGTCAAGGTGGCAATGATACTCTAAATGGTGGAAGTGGACAGGACTATTTTAAGTTTTACTATAGATCGGATGCTGGTATTGATACTATTCAAGATTTCAATGTTTTAGAAGACACAATATTCTTTAGCTCTCCATTTGGTTCTGGATTAGCTTGGGGTACTCTAAGTAGCGATCGCTTTGTTATCGGTTCAGAAGCGATGGATTATGATGACCGATTTATCTACAACAGTAGTACAGGAATTCTCTCCTTTGATTACGATGGAGCTGGTGGAATGGCTCAATTCCAATTTGCACAGCTTTCTTCAGGTTTAGCTTTGAGTGCAACCAATATTTTTGTAACTCCTGCTGGTTAATTGATTAAACTAATTTACAAGTCTAGTTAAATAGACATCTCCATAAATTAATTCTGCATTACCGAGTAGAGACGTAGCACTGCTACGTCTCTACAATATCGCCATTTCACAACCTATATATTTACCTCAAACAGCTTGTGAAAATGAGAATCATTTTTGGCAACCTTTCTCAGGCGCAATAACCTATAAACAAACACAGATTTCTTCATCAATTTCTCAGTTACTTTTCGCAATATTGAACGATTTCGATATTCAATATTTTCGTGAATCTCGAAATAGATTTGTTTTTCCTGAGGATTCGATTGTCCTTTTTTGATTCTTATTCGCTCTATATTGTCCTTAAAAAACGGAAATTTATCTTCGCGATCGAATGCGATCGCCATTCCTACTTTAGCGGCAGCTAGCCCCATAGCATAACCTTCGCCATGATAAATCCCTCGGATTTCAAATAAGTAAGAAATTGTTTGCCAAAGCTGAAAAAAGTTTCTTTCCAATCCATCCTGTCCGCGCATAGCAAACATGAATTCATGGAACCACTGCACTTTCTGAAGGTCGATATTTAGTTTTTGAGCTACTTCTTCTATAACTTGAATTTCTTTCGGGTTCTTGATATTTGCCATGTGTTGCAGCAAATTACAACCGGTTCTGGCTGTGATTCCAGCAGGCCAATTCATTTCTTTGACTACAGCGCCAAGAATTCGGACATCAGAGTCTAAAAACATACAACTCTCAAATAGTGAGAGAGCCTTTTCAAGGACGAAGCGTTTATCATGATAGCCTTTCACGCTTTGAAGGCGGTGCTTAAATGCCAAAACGTGAGGAAATTCCTTAAAATACTCTGGCTTATCAGTCAGAACGCATAGAGGTGTATTTTGTGTGTGTTGTTGAATATCTTTAGCTAGCATCCTTGCGTGAGTACGATATCTCTCACCCACAGCCAAGGTACAAAAGCAAAATTTCTGAGACATGTTCATAGGATGTAAGTGCCTTATTACCATCCTTTTCCCATGTTACAGTCAATGTGCGGAATATGGGTTTTATCAAAGGCAGCGTATTAGAAAATAATCGAATGGATCGGGTTTGATTCCTAAATCCATTCTTATGCTGCTATCAATCGCACTCGATCGCATTCTAGAAAAAATTGATACTCAATTATCTACAATTTGGTTAATTACAACGATGGGGCATACAATTTATCGCCAACAATTCCCCGAATTGTCTCTACTAATTGAGTGTATGCAAAGTCAGATAAAACTGGCTCTGCTCCTTGTAAATCAATTGCTTGGTCTAAATCAATCCATGATTTACAACCGCCGTATTTAGCATAATAGGCAATTTGTTGCTCTTGGTGTAATTTATAAGTTCGTAAGAGCAGAATATATAGGGGTTGACGTGGTTTCCATTTGAGGCGATCGCTAATAAAATGCTCGTTCCAAATGTGGAAGGGAAGTAAGGCGTTGACAATAGACTCGTCACTAACTGGCAAAATATCTGTAATTTCAGCCCAACTACCGATGCGAATTGTTTCTGGATGCCAGCCTGACGTTACTGGATAAACATCATTGGCATACTCAGCTTTGAGCATGAAAGATTGTTGATGTTCGTAAGTAGGGTAAAGCAAAATCTGTTTGTGGGCAACTTGGAAATGTCCGTTGCGTTCGTGGATACCGCCTTTGCGGAGCAACATAATTGTTTTGCCCGCCTCCAAGGCATTTACAGCGGTTGCCCATTCTTTGAGAGCGTGAAAAGTTCTAGTCAATTCCATCACATCTACTGTAATTCTGATTTAATTTCAAGCTAAGACCGATAAAGTATGAAACTGTCCAGAGAAATGAATTAGGTTAGGAAGCAGTTATGCAAAAGCGAGTGCTAGGTACTTCCCAAGTGCAAATCACACCCATTCTTATGGGAACTTGGCAAGCAGGTAAAAGAATGTGGGTGGGAATTGAAGATGCTGACTCGATTAAAACAATTCGAGCAGCATTTGAAGCTGGTATTACAACAATTGATACTGCTGAAGTTTATGGTCAAGGACATTCTGAAAAGATTGTAGCTGAGGCTTTATCTGATGTCCGCCATCAGGTGGTGTATGCCACCAAAGTTTTTGCTAACCATCTCAAGTATGAACAAGTAATTGAGGCTTGTGAACGTTCCCTGACAAACCTAAAAACTGATTACATTGACCTTTACCAAATTCATTGGCCCTCCGGCGCTTTCAATAGTGAAATAGTACCTATCGAAGAAACTATGAGCGCTCTCAACTTCCTCAAAAAGCAAGGTAAAATTCGAGCGATCGGCGTTTCTAATTTTTCTCGCGCCCAGTTAGCAGAAGCCGCAAATTATGGACGTATTGATAGCTTACAACCACCTTATTCTCTATTTTGGAGACAGGTAGAAAAAGATGCACAGCCTTATTGTATTGAACACAATATTTCTATCCTTGCTTATTCGCCTCTAGCACAGGGATTGCTGACAGGGAAATTTGCGGCCGGTCATAAATTTGACCCAGCAGATAACCGGGCTGCGAATAAACTGTTTCAAGGCGAAAACTTTGAACGTGCCCAACAAGCGCTGGAAAAACTGCGTCCCATAGCCCTCCTTCATAATTGTAGCCTTGCTCAGTTAGCTTTGGCTTGGTTAATTGCTCAACCTCAAACAAATGCCATAGTTGGGGCGCGTTATCCCGAACAAGCACAAGATAACGCCTTAGCTGCCCAATTTCAACTTTCTGCTGCCGAATTAGCAGAAATTGATGCTATTGGACGTATTGTTAGCGATCGCTTAGATAACAATCCAGTTATGTGGGACTTTTGACAATACGCATTGATTTAGCAAGTCATACACTGGAAGATCCCTTGAACTCTCTGAAAAACAGGGTTAGGGATCAAGCCTTTGCACCAGATTGCAAAATCTAACAAAACGTCAACTTTAGTAAACTCAGGGTTGCAACTTAGGAACTTAGTGATAACTTAAATAGTAGGACACCAAACAAAACAAAACCAAACAAAAAGGGTAATGACTTAGTGTCCCCTGTCATCAACCCAAGTAAATTTTCGCATATCAATATACAAGTGGCGAAAAGTCTAATTGTAAAAGACAATGCCAAATCCTAAAACGGAAAAACGTAGAAATGCGAAGTTTGCTAGTTATTGAGTCCACCTTAGTTATTAACCTTCTGTTAGTTAATTAGTTTAGCAATTTGAAACCTGTAAACGCGATAAAACCTGGTCAACCTCGACCAGGTTTTTGGTTTTTTATATGCATGACAACGCACCCCAAATAGAATAGTAGTTCTTGTTACATACAATCATCAAGAACGCGGATAGCATTAGAAAAACCTCATCCTACGAAGAAAATGACGGAAAGCTGCTTATATTTGTATTTTCTAAGCAGCCATCCTCATGGGTATGAATTTCTAAGTAATTGTCCTGAAATGCATAGAAATTAATTACATTTTGTCTAAAGTATTAGGCAAAAAACTATACCACAGGGTTGAGGTAGGACTTGACAAAAGTTTGCCATTATGCCTTTTAGCTACAAGTAAAGGAGTTTGCAATGCACCGACAAATGTGCTGGTTATCTAAGTCTGGTGGCGACGGAGAGAAGATCTTGTTTTTGCAGACAGAACCTGGTCAACCTTGGCGTCCTTACACAGCTTTTGGCCATTTTGCAGTCCCAGATTATCCAATACCAGGTGGTTCTAAAGGTTGGGCAACTTATCAAAAACTTCTCAAAGCAGGTTGGACACTAGTACCTAGCGCACGGGCAAACGAGTTTGGCACCAGTAGCTACGTAGAATCAAAGAATTTTTAAATTTGGGCATTGGGCAAGCAGGAGGTGTGGGAGGTGTGGGAGGTGTGGGAGGTGTGGGAGGTGTGGGAGGTGTGGGAGGATGGGGAAGCATTAATTCTCTTTCCCCCCACACTCCCCACACTCCCCACACTCCCCTCTCTCCCCTCTCTCCCCACACTCCCCACACTCCCCACACTCCCCACACTCCCCACACTTCCCCATCTCCCCAGTCCCTCACCAACCTCTGGGAGAACCTTCGCTACGGGGATCGGCAGCCCCTTCTAGAGTTCCATCGGCTGTAACTGCGATCGCGTTACCATTACCCCAAGGTGCAGTTTCTTTAATATTGTGTCCTCGACGGCGTAAATTCTCCAAAGTCAAAGCATCTAAACCCCAAGATTCGACGCGCAATTCATCGGGAAGCCATTGATGATGTATGCGTGGAACGGAAACAGCCGCACCAACATTCATGTTGTATTCCAGCACATTCAGAATTACTTGCAACACTTGGGTGATGATGGTGCTACCACCAGGGGCACCTGCGGCCATACGGAAACGATTATTTTCCGTGACAATTGCGGGAGTCATGCTAGATAAGGGAGTTTTACGTGGTGCAATGCTGTTGGCGTCGTTACCAACTAAACCAAAGGCATTAGGCACTCCTGGTGCAGCAGCAAAATCATCCATCTCGTTATTGAGGATAATTCCAGTTCCTGGCGTCACCACCCCAGCACCAAAACCAAGGTTAATTGTGAAAGTCAGACTAACAGCGTTGCGTTGTTCATCGACTACGTTTAGATGACTGGTTTCGGGAGATTCGTTGCGAGGACAAGGGTATGGGGGGATGGGGAGACATTTGAGGTTTCCTGGCTTGACTTCGGTGGAAGGTCTAGCCTTGTCCATGTTGATTTCTTGGCGGCGTTTTTTGGCGTAAGCTGGACTGATGAGTTGTTGTACGGGGACTTTAACAAAATCTGGGTCGCCTAAATATTGTGAGCGATCGCTGTAAGCAATCTTCATTGCTTCTACAATTAAATGTATGGCGTCTGGATGATGCCATCCTAGAGATTTCAAATCGGTGTCACCAATAATATTTAAAATCTCTAATAGGTGCACGCCTCCTGATGATGGTGGTGGCATTGAGCAAATTTTAGCTTTGCGGAAATTTCCACAAACTGGATTGCGCCAAATTGGTTTATAAGCTTTTAAGTCTTCTAGAGTAATTAAACCACCATTTTTTGCCATATCAGCAGCGATCGCTTTGGCAATCTTCCCAGTGTAAAAATCTTGGGGATTTTTGGCAATAGCCGTTAAAGTGCGACCTAAATCGCGCTGTACCAGCTTCTCTCCTGATTTGTAAAATTCGCCGTTGTGTGTGAAAATTTGCCGCAGCGCTGGATTTTTGAGAATTCGTTGCTGATAAAGTTGGTTAGTTTGCAGAGAACCCCAAGTTGCCGCATCGCCAATAGTAAAGCCATCTTTAGCAAGTGCGATCGCAGGTTTCACTACTTCTTGCCAAGAAAGCTTACCATAGCGCCGATGCACTTCATAAAGTCCGGCCACGGTTCCTGGTGTCGCCACCGCTAAATAACCATCAATACTTGCAAATGGACGCACCTTACCTTGCGCGTCTAAATACATATTTCTTGTAGCCTTCAGCGGTGCGCGTTCGCGGAAATCTAACGCTTTCATCTCGCCAGTTTTCTCAGAATGCATAAGCAAAAATCCGCCGCCACCAATTCCTGCCGAAAAAGGCTCAACTACAGAAATTGCAAAGGTTGTAGCTACGGCTGCATCCACCGCATTACCACCCTTGCGTAACATAGAAATTCCCGCTTCACTAGCCAGAGGATGTGCTGAAACCACCATTCCCTTTTTGCTGCGTAAGGGTGTAAAGGCCGCCGATGCTACTTGACTGTAAAGTAGGACACTAAAAGAAAAGATGGCGATTGCAACTCGCTTGGGTTTGGCAAAAGTAAGCATTTTTATGCCATTTTGTTCAATATCTATTAGGCTACCGCCTAACCGTGCATTTTATACACTACTTGTTTAGTTGCGAAGCGATCGCTATTCTTGTAAAACAGAGTGGAGAATAGGGAGTAATACCAATTCAAAATTCAAGAACTTCTGCCTTCTGCCTTCTGCCTCCTGCCTCCTGCCTTCTTTTTTCCCAATGCCCAATGCCCTATTCCCCACTCCCTATTTTTAATTTATTCTCCATCCACCCAATTGCAAAATCAGCCAGCAATGCAATTACCGCTGCGGGAACAGCCCCAGCTAAAATTAACTCACTATTAACTAGTGATATCCCACGAAAAATAAATACTCCCAACCCACCAGCCCCAATTGCGGCTGCGATGGTAGCAATACCAACAGCAATCACAGTTGCTATTCGTATTCCCGCCAGAATTACTCCCATTGCTAAGGGAATTTCAACTTGTAATAATAATTGTCTATCTGTCATTCCCATACCTATGCCAGCTTCCCGAATTGCTGAATCTACGCCAGTGATACCTGTGTAAGTGTTGCGAATTATTGGTAAAAAAGAATATAAAGTTAATGCCACAATCGCAGGTAATATACCTATTCCAGCAATGGGAATGAGTAAACCAAACAGTGCCAAGCTAGGAATAGTTTGAAAGATATTTGCTATACCGAGAATTGGTTGACGCAGAGAAGTTTTACGTGTAATTAAAATGCCTAATGGAATCCCTACCAATATGGCAATTCCAATAGCAATGCCTACTAAAAAAAAGTGTTCTACAGTATGTTGAAGAATTTCTGGTGCATACTTAACGAGGAAAAAATCTTTCATAAATAGGAATCAGAATAAAGGAGTCAGAATTCAGAATTCTCTTAATAAAAAACAAATTTTAAATTTTTTCGTCCACAAACTTTTCAATTTTCTACTCAGTCCCCATTCCCCAGTTCCCAGTCCCTTTTACCCATTTTTCAAAGAAGGTAAACAAGCAAGAAAAGCGAGACTTTCTGGATGTTGGGATTGCATAAATTCATCTATTGTTCCTAATACTACCAATTCTCCGCCATACATTAAACCAATTCTAGATGCCAAAATAAAAGCTTCTTGAATATCGTGGGTGACAAAAACAACTGTTTTGCCTAATTCTTGCTGCAAATGCCGAAACTCTTGTTGAATTTCTAGCCGCGTAATTGGATCGAGTGCGCCAAAAGGTTCATCCATCAACAACACTGGTGGATCTGCTGCTAAAGCCCTAGCTACACCGACTCTTTGCCGTTGCCCTCCCGAAAGTTCGTGTGGATAACGCCCTGCGAATTGTGCAGGTTCTAAACCTACTAATTGCAATAATTCATAAACCCGCGTTTTAATTTTTTTTGGTTGCCAACCTTCTAAAGAAGGAACTAAACCCACATTCCTTTCTACAGTAAAATGAGGAAATAAACCAATTTCTTGAATTACATAACCAATTTTTCGCCGCAGTTTAATTTCATCCCATTGAGTTGTAGCAATACCATCAAATAAAACTTCGCCTTGTGTAGGTGTTAATAGGCGATTAATTAATTTCATTGTTGTAGTTTTGCCGCTACCACTGCGACCAAGTAATACTAGTGCTTCTCCTTGCCTGATGTTGAAATTGAGATGTGACACCAAAGGGCGATGATTGCGGCTAAAGGTAACATCGCGGAATTCGACAGCAATTGTATTATTTTCCGGCATTGAAGAACCAATTTTGGATTTTAGATTGTTAAAACTTTGATACAAAATATGTTGATAGGGTAGCACAGTTGTGCTATCCTTGGGCGAATCTATATTATGTATCTATATTTTACTAAAATCCGCACACCAATTTTGAGTTGCGATCGCCTACCTAAACTAATTACCGTAAATTACAGTTCCTAGATAGCTTGCTTTGGCAAAATGTACGAGAATTTTTAAAATTTTAAATTGTTGAATGCAAACTCTAAAAGCCAAAAATTAATTGTCTTTTATGCAGTTTTATCATTAATTTTTGATGCTTTTTCTGCAACTTTCTTTAAGCGAGTTGCTCTCATTTCGCTAATGCGATCGCTATACCGAATACCACCTAAAATTTCGTATTCAGCACTATCTTTGCTATATTTGAAAGCGTACTCTCCTGCATCTTTTACTGTTATTCCTGTACGTGAATTATCATTCATCTGATTTTGCTGCTTTATGAAATATGGTTTTTATAGCCTAGTTTAGGCATAAATTTAGCTGAGGTCTATTACTTTCTGCCCTTAACCATAAAAATAACCTCTGGAAGCGATCGCACTTTTACTTGGTACAATCGTACTTCCAAGCGAGGTTATTGTTAAATCGTTTTATGACTTGTTGAACCGAATTATTCCTCTACAACAATATTTAAGTATCAGTTTATACTATTCAACTGTAACGCTTTTAGCAAGGTTACGAGGCTGGTCAACATCTAAACCGCGACGGGCAGCAATATGATAAGCCAATAGTTGCAAAGGTACAACTGTAAGCAGGGGAGAAAGTAATTCATCTACATAAGGTACAGGGAGTAAATCGTTAAAAATTTCCCCTGCTTCGCCATCTTTAATAGGAGTGACGCCAATTAAGCGAGAATCACGGGCTTTGGCTTCTTGAGCGTTAGAAATAACCTTTTCATACACACTACCAGGAACAGCGATCGCCACAACTGGAACTTTCGCATCTAACAAAGCGATGGGGCCGTGTTTCATCTCGCCAGCTGGATATCCTTCCGCGTGAATGTAGCTGATTTCTTTTAATTTCAACGCACCTTCTAAAGCAATTGGAAAGTTAATTCCTCTACCAACAAAAATGAAATCTTGGGTTTCGGCAAATTCGTGTGCTAGCTGTTCGCTTAAACGTTCCTGGTTTTCTAATGTTGACTCAATATCTTTAGGAATTTGTCGCAAGCCATTAATAATGATCTCTAAAGTTTCTTTGGAAACTGTCTGACGATGAGCTGCTAAATCTAATGCCAATGCATAAAACGCCATCAGTTGGGCGGTAAAAGTTTTTGTCGCTGCTACCCCAATTTCAATTCCTGCTAAGGTGCTAATAATATTTGGTACTAAATGACCGAGGCTACTTTCTGGGCGATTAGTAATACCTAAAAGTCGTGGTTCATATTTAGCTTCTTTACCCTGGCGGCGTTCTTTTTCCATCGCCAAAGCTGCGAGAGTATCAGCGGTTTCACCTGATTGAGTAACGCCAATAATCAAAGTATTGGATGTCAATGGTGATGGTGCATAGCGATACTCAGAAGCGTAATGTACTTGCGTTGAAATTCCTGCTAATTGTTCGATTAAATATTTGCCGATTAATGCTGCGTGCCAACTTGTACCACAAGCGACGATGTGAATTTGTTCTAAATCTGTATATAAATCTTCAGGTAACCCTAGATTGATTGGCGATCGCACATTTTCTTCTACATTATTAAAATAAGCTTCTAAACTAGCTCTCACTACCCCCGGTTGCTCATGAATTTCCTTGAGCATGAAGTGTTTGAATCCCTGTTTTTCCACCATCGTGGGATTCAAATTAAGTAGTCGGGGTTGTTTTTTGAGCCTATCGCCAGCAAAATTGTAAATCTCAACGCCCAATGGTGTCAGGCGGGCAATTTCGCCATTTTCCAAAGGTAGCACCGCACGGGTGTAGGCAACGATCGCTGGCGTGTCGGAAGCACAAAAGAACTCCCCTTGACCAAAACCAATCACCAAGGGCGCTTGTTGGCGAACAACTATCAATTCATCAGGATAGTCAGCACAAACCACCGCGAGTGCAAATGCCCCTTCTAGGCGGGTAACAGCTTGGCGAACTGCTTCTAGGAAAGAAGATGAAGAAGATAAGGGGGAAAAATTCTTTAAAATTTCGGCGATGAGGTGTGGGATAACTTCCGTATCGGTTTCGGAACGAAAAACGTGTCCTTTTGCTTTGAGTTCTTCCCGTAACTCGCGGTAATTTTCAATAATGCCATTTTGCACCACCGCCACTCGCATTGTGGAATCTAGATGGGGATGGGCGTTGTACTCTTCTGGTTTACCATGAGTCGCCCAGCGAGTGTGACCAATACCAATTTGGGCAGGGGTTTCCATTTGTTCGAGTTTAGAACGTAGGTTATGCAGCTTGCCCTTTGCCCGCACACAATGAACTTCGCCTTCCCAAACAGTGGCGATTCCAGCAGAATCATAGCCCCTGTACTCCAGTTTTTCCAGCCCAGCCAGCAAAATGTCTGTTGCAGCTTGAGTGCCTATATATCCAACAATTCCGCACATTGCTCACACCACTTTTTTTGAGGATGATTAAATCCAGTATAGTTGTTACCACAAACTGGGTGTTTTGCAAAGAAAAAAGGGGGCTATTTGCTCCCTCTGCCACTAGGTATGTATTTTTATGGATTCTGGGCTTTTGACTCGAAGCTACAAAGGTGGCTTATAGGATTTAACAAAAAAGAATTCAGAATTGAGAATTCAGGAGTCAGAATTCAGTACGAAAAAGGTCTTGAGTGCTGAGTTCAGAGTCCTGAGGAAACAATCAAGAAATTATTTTGGTAATTTACTTGTTTGTTTCTCAGCACTAGCTACTGTGCCAGAACTCCGAGCGCCAGCTACCCTTTGGGAACGCCAAAGGCTAACGGGCGATCGGAAGTTGGATGACTCGGTAGGAGCTTTTTAGTAAGCTAGACCCATACTGCGAGTTGTTTCAGCACCCAGGTAAACCCGAATGCTCAAAAAGTCGGTGGGGCAAGCAGTTTCGCAACGCTTACAGCCTACACAGTCTTCTGTACGGGGTGAAGAGGCAATTTGAGCAGCTTTGCAGCCATCCCAAGGAACCATCTCCAGTACGTCAGTGGGGCAAGCGCGGACACATTGAGTGCAACCAATGCAGGTATCGTAGATTTTTACGGTATGAGACATTGAAAAAACGGCTCCTTTCGAGTGTTCTTCTCTGCGAAAGAATCATAATCAACGCATAGTTTACCGCAGTGGTTGATAGGCTGTAATCAAAAGGCTACATAACTTCAAACAATTTAATAAGCACGTTAGAAAATTTGTTTTTGCGAGATCGCCCCTATTGACCTCTAAATTAGCAACATTATCAGGACGTATTTACCCCACTCAAATACCATAATATGGTTTGACAGTAAAGTCATCTACAAAAAAATCAATTTAAAAGATGAAATCAGAAAGTTATCTATACTACCTATTCATTGCATACTATACTAATCTCAAATAAAGCGAATTCATAACAAAATATTAAATATTGAGCAAAATTTTCTAATTAAGTGTATTGATGATGTGGTTTGACGATCGCCTACCCGTTTAGACTAGGCGACGCCAAGTTTCGATTGAGAACAGCATCTTTGTTGAGAATAAAACGATGAAGCTCTAATACAGCAGAATTGGCGAAGTCAGATTTAGAATCAGCTCCACACATGGCTTTTAGAGCTAGAGAGCGTAGTTCACGTTTGTCGAAATCTGCTGTATATCCTCAATAATGAGCTATATTTTGAAAAAATTATGCGACCGACTCACATAACTAACAGAAAAAACAGCGATCGCCCTGAAAATTTATCAGCGATCGCTCACCAAGAATTTCTATATTTAGATTTTTAATTCTGGCAGATTTATAACTTTTACTCCCAGATATTTTAGAGTATTTCCGAACTGGCAAATTCATCATTAATTAGAGAGAATTTTGTTTGAATAACTGGCTCACTCGCTATTTCAATCAATTCTTCTTGCGGAGGCTTGGCATTAGCAAATTTATCTTTTGTATACTCCCTTTCTCTAATTTCGCGAGCAATACTTTCCAGTAACCACAGTTGTTCTTCCACAGACAAGGCACGGATAGAGCGCTCAATTTCTAGTAAATTCGGTGATATCATTTTGCTTGTGATTTCCAAAAAGGTGTATTTTTCAAAGCTATTATACTCAGTCTATCTGGTTAATCCAGAGCATCGCAAATTCGTTATCATTTTTCCTACCTCCATCTTTTCACAAACCAAATGAGATAGCTATAAATAACTATCAGCTAGTTTTATAACATTTTAATTAAGTATTACTGCCCAATCAAAATGTAGGGTAAGCTTGTTACATGAATTACGAAACAGCTCGGAAACTCTTGATAGATCAGACAATCCCAACTAAGGATTACCCAGATGCGCTGTTAGAGCGTATGAAACATGGGAAACCCCCAGTACCTGGTCAAATCACCTCAATTTTGTTGGCATTGAAAGTGGTGTTTGAAGCCCTCAAAGACGCCCCCACCCTAGACCGAGAACTGGCTTTGACGCTTTATCAGTTAAGCATCAAGACGCAACAGGTATTTGCCGCAGGGCGTAGAGCTGGTATTGATTGGCCGCCACTACTCAAGGAAGATTTGTTACGAATTTCCCTAGGAGCTGAAAGTATCTTTTCGGGCACATGGCAAACCTTAGCTTCCGTGGGTTTGGAGAAACTGTGAACAAGAGAATAGGGAGATGAGGAGGATGAGGGAGACGCGGGGACGCGGAGAATAATCAATGCCCAATACTTTGACTTGGCTCAGTACAAGTGCCCCATGCCCCATGCCCCATACTCATTACCGAATTTGCAATTCCTTTTCTAACTTATCTAGGTCTGTTTTGAGCAAAATCGTCATTTGGCCGGTAAAAGCTTTACCTGTTTTGGGTTGGGCAATTTCCACCCAATACACATAGCGTGAGCCTACTCGTAATTCTCCTTTTAAAGCCTCTCGAATGGGAGTTTTGGCAAGACGCGCTGAGTTAACAGTCTTTTGGCTGGGATATTGATATACAACTTCGGCGCGATCGTAGTCTTGATAAATCTCCAAGCCATAAATCACCCGCAAGGATTCTTGGAGGCGATCGAATGTCATGCCGTTAATGGCATCATACATAGCAATGCGCTCACTGCGAATTGTGCCACGGTCTTTGGAAAACTCCACTCTACCAGGGGGCAATACCGACGCTTGAAAAGTGAATCTTTGAGCAGCTGTGTCAGTTTTTTGCACAAACAATTGCTCCCCATTCCTGGGACGGAGTGTGGGATGTGCTTTAATCCAAGTACCTACCTCTTCTGTACTTTGTCCTGGTAAAGCATTAACTTTGGCATCAAAAAGCGTTCCCGCACACAGCCAAGGTACTAGAGAAAAAGGCAAAATTAAAACTTTAAGCAGAGATTTCTTGAACATTTTTCTATTCAGGATTTATATGGAAATTTCCCCATTAGGGATTAACCATAGTTTTCCCGTTTTTGAGCAAGATCATTTCAAATATCTATTCAACTTTAAACATCAGGGATCTTACTTATAAACGCTTTATCTTAGAAAAAGCCAACAATAAAGTGGTTAAGAATATAACGTTGACTCTAGAGCAAGGACAGATTATTTAACTTTTGCTAGCAAAAGTTAAATTTAATACTTGTAGCAAACTAATTAAAACTGTATTATGCCTTTTATATGAAAGAATTGTACTTATCAAAAATACTTCTAAAAAGTTCGTACTTACAATGGTGCAATTCCGATACAATCTTTAAAGATGTACTCTGTTACAACAAAGTTTACGCAAATCAATAATGTATTATCATATGAAGACTATTGAAGAAATTAGTCAATGGCTTGTACAACACAAATCGGTTTTACAAGAACGTTACAAAGTAAAAGAGTTAGGAATTTTTGGCTCCTACGTCAGGAAAGAACAGACAGAAATCAGTGATATTGATTTGCTAGTAGAGTTTTCTGAAATACCGAGTTTGTTGAAGTTTGTCAATTTAGAGAATTATCTCAGTGACAACTTAGGCGTAAAAGTTGATTTAGTGCATAAGGGTGGTTTAAAGCCTCGTATTGGAGAGCGGATCTTGAAAGAGGTTGTCTATTTGTGAACAAACGACAACTTGAAGACTATTTGCAGGATATTTTAGATGCAGTTAGGGCCATTGAGCAATTTACATCAGGAATTGAGTTTGAAGCATTCTCACAAAATTTAGAGAAAATTTTCGCTGTTTCCAGAGCCATTGAAATTATTGGCGAAGCTGTGAAGCGCATACCTGATTCTATAAGAAGCCAATATCCAGATATTCCCTGGAGAGATATTGCAGGAATGCGAGATAAACTAATTCACGATTATTTCAATACGAATGTGCAAATTATTTGGAAAGCAGTTGAGGAAGATGTTCCCCAGTTAAAAATAATGATCTCTAGAGTTGTAGAAGATTTGAAAAACTAGAGTATGTCAAGCAGGGCTATTTCATTCTAAAAAGTTGCTTAAGTGTGTATAACCCAAAAGAACAGAGCCGTTGAGCTTGTGCCATGTTTTCAAACATCTGGTCACGGTATAAATTGAG
>NZ_JACJTU010000049.1 GCF_014698835.1 Nostoc paludosum FACHB-159
GGATTCAATCATCTAATTGCCGCAATGAATCAATTTAAACCTTGTTATGCTTCTGGATAATTTAGCCTCTTTACTACTTGCTTATTCCGGAAAGTGACAGAAGAGGGATAGTTGTTTAATATCCTAACTTCTAACCCCAAAAAATCGGAAATTTCTGTGCTATCTTCATTCTATAAATTGACGATCTGTTTTGATATTTTACAGAATATAAAGTAACTCTAATAAATAAATTACTAAGGTTATAATCACCTAAAATTCCTTGTTTATAGAGCTAATTTCAAAAATAAAAGAAGAATACTATATATAAATTTTTTAGTTAAGAATAACTATAAATGCTCGAAGATTTAGACTTGAATTATTCACAAATGTCACAATATAGTCATACGAAAGTCAAGCCAGCTTCACACGAATTTCTCTCTTAAGAGCTAGGCTAAAAAATAAATTATTTAGTATGCTAACAGTTAGAGTAACTAATATTAAGTTAATCCACTAAAAATCGATCGCAACGATTTTTTGGAAAATGCAAGTCTGGCAACAAACCCTACCCTTCAGGGAATGGGTGAAGTTCGTTCTAATAATTAAGTACCGACTAAAAGTAGGCGAACGCTAATGCAGTTGCCTGGTTTTGGCTGACTTTAGTAAGACTAATAAGATACCACTATATCTGTCTACTTTCCCTTTCCCCTGATTGTCGATATGCGTTGTTTAATTTCAGTTCAAACGACAAAACCTTTATCTTCAGTTGCTCAAAGCATTCCTCGTTTTTATGGCTTGATTTCAAGAGGACGGTTATGGCTACTGGTGCTGGGTTTGACCTACTTGTGTGCTAGTTGTAGTGCCACTGACGCTCAATCAAGTGGCAAACAAGCAGGTAAAAAGCGAGCTGTGCCAGTGGTGGTTGCCACTGCAACTCAAAAGACTATTCCAGTACAGCTATCGGCTACGGGAACAGTAGAAGCATATTCTACAGTATCTGTCAAGTCCCAAGTAGGTGGGCAACTGACTGGAGTTTATTTTCAGCAAGGACAGAATGTGAACAAAGGAGACTTGTTATTTAAAATTGATTCGCGTTCTTTGGAAGCAGCGCTAATGCAAGCTAATGCTGCTAAAGCCAAAGATTTGGCCCAGGTAAAACAGGCACAGGCAAATGTGGTAAAAGCGATCGCCCAAGTCAACCAAGCAAAAGCGAATGTAGCCAAGGATGTTGCTCAAGCGACAAACGCAGATGTCCAGGCGAAAAGATACAACAGCTTACTAAAGGAAGGGGCAATTAGCAAAGAACAAGCGGATCAGTTCCAGACAACAGCTGATGCTCAGCGGGCAACAGTGAATGCAGATCGAAATGGAGTAGCAGATGCCACAGCAGCCGTAGCCGCAGCCCAAGCAGATGTGCAAAATGCCAAAGCGGCAGTAGCAGCAGATGAAGCGGCGATCGCTAATGCCAAAATTCAGCTTTCCTATAGTTCCATCTACTCACCAATTACCGGACGCACAGGTAGTTTGAAGCTCAATCAAGGCAACTTGGTAGAAGCCAACGCCACCGATCCATTAATTACCATCAGCCAAATCCGGCCGATTTACGTTACTTTTTCCATCCCTCAAAGGTTGCTGCCAGATTTGAAGAAGTACAGTGCTAACGGCAAATTAGAAGTCAGTGCCATACCTCCAAAAGACACAGGGCATCCGATACAGGGTGAACTCACCTTTGTTGATAGCGGACTCAATACCCAAACAGGCACAATTCAACTTAAAGCCACCTTTAGCAACACAGATGAACGACTAGTTCCGGGGCAATTTGTCAACGTAGTACTTAAGCTAACCGAAGAACCCAATGTCATCACCGTGCCTTCCCAAGCAGTCCAAAGCGGGCAGCAAGGGCAATTTGTATTTGTAGTCAAACCTGATAAAACAGCCCAAATGCGTCCAGTTACCGTAGGCGACACCATTGGCAAGGAAACCGCAATCAAACAAGGGTTGCAACCAGGCGAGCAAATCGTCACCGATGGACAATTCAATCTAGTACCTGGGGCCACAGTGCAGGTGAAACCGGGAGTAGGAGGCAAAGGGGCAGGGGGAGCAGGGGGAGAATAACAGACCCGATGAATCGCGTCTCTACTCTTAACTGCTCACTCCTAACTCCTAACTCCTCATTCCTAACTCCTAACTCCTAACTCAGATGAACATTTCCCAGCTATTCATCCGGCGTCCAATCATGACAACCCTAGTAATGGTTGGCATCTTAATATTTGGGTTAATGAGTTACCAACAGCTACCTGTTAGTGACTTGCCCAACGTGGATTATCCGACACTCCAGGTAACGGCTAACCTGCCTGGAGCGAGTCCAGAAACGATGGCTTCTTCGGTTGCAACTCCTTTAGAGCAGCAGTTTTCTAGCATCGCCGGATTGAGTTCAATGAACTCTACTAGCTCTTTAGGTAGCGCACAAATTACACTGCAATTTGACCTCAATCGAGATATTGACGGGGCAGCACAGGATGTACAGTCTGCTATTTCTAAAGCAGCGAGGCAACTGCCGACTAATATGCCTAATCCCCCTTCTTTCCGCAAGGTAAACCCGGCAGATCAACCAGTCCTGTACATCTCTTTAAATTCATCTATTTTGCCGCTTTCAACTGTAGATAAGTACGCCGAAACGCTGTTGGCACAACGTCTGTCAATGGTGGATGGGGTGGCGCAAGTGCAGGTATACGGTTCGCAAAAGTATGCAGTACGCATTCAGCTCGATCCCGAATCATTGAGTGCAAAAGGTATAGGAATCGATGAAGTAGCTGATGCGATCGCTAACGGAAATGTTAACCTACCAACCGGCACACTTTACGGGCAGGAACAGAACTATACAATTCAAGCAAACGGTCAACTCAACGATGCCGCCAACTATCGCTCCCTAGTTGTAACTTATCAAAACGGCGCACCTGTGCACTTAGGCGAACTCGGTCAAGTGCTGGACAGCGTGGAAAATGACAAGATTGCCAGTTGGTATTTTCCTACGAAGCAGGGTAATAAAGAGCAAGGAGTAAGTGATAAATCTTCAATCCAAAATCCAAAATCCAAAGTCCAAAATTCTGGCGTGCGGGCGATCGTTTTGGCAATTCAACGCCAACCGGGAACTAATACCGTCGAGGTAGTGGATGCAATCAAAAAACTGCTACCCAGCTTCCAAAAACAGATTCCGGCCGCTGTGAACATGAATATTCTCTACGATCGCTCTCAATCAATTCGCGAATCTGTAGATGATGTACAATTCACGCTGTTACTCACCATCGCTTTGGTAGTACTAGTAATCTTTCTGTTTCTTCGCAACATCTCGGCCACAGTCATTCCCAGTTTGGCAGTACCGCTATCAATCGTAGCGACCTTTGCAGTTATGCTGGTGCTGGGCTTTTCACTCGATAACTTGTCGCTGATGGCATTAACTTTATCAGTGGGTTTCGTGGTGGATGATGCCGTAGTCATGCTAGAAAATATTGTCCGCCACATGGAAATGGGTGAGAGCCGCATGGAAGCAGCTTTGAATGGTTCTAGAGAAATTGGTTTCACAATTTTATCAATGACCATTTCCTTGGTAGCAGTATTTATCCCTGTGCTGTTCATGGAAGGCATTTTAGGGCGACTGTTCCGTGAGTTTGCCATTACCATCAGTGTTGCCATCTTAGTTTCTGGCGCCATTTCCCTAAGCTTAACGCCAATGCTGTGTTCCAGATTCTTGCGTCCACCTCATCATCAGGGAGCAGGGGAGCAGGGGAGCAGAGGAGCAGGGGAGGCAGAGGAGGCAGAGGAGGAAGAAATGCCTAATCCCCAGTCCCCAGTCCCCAGTCCCCAGTCCCCAGTTCCCAATTTCCAGACTCGTCTTTACAATATTTCGGAAAGCTTCTTTGATTTGTTGTTGCGGGGATACGATTGGAGTTTGAAGATATCGCTGAAGTATCACCGGACAACAATGGTGATTTCGGCAGCGATTCTTGTAGCGACGGTCTATCTATTTATAGTTGTGCCTAAGGGATTTGTTCCCAACGCTGATGTGGGACAAATTACTGCAAGTACTCAAGCATCAGAAGATATCTCCTTTGATGAAATGGTAAAACATCAACAGGCTGTAGCTGCGATCGCTTACCGCGATCCTAATATTGATTCCATTAACTCCAGTGTCGGGGCTGGCGGCCCAAATGCCTCTGCTAATAGCGGACGACTTTTAATTGAACTCAAGCCCCGCCATGAGCGCCGTCTTAGTGCTGATGAAATAGTCGAAGAACTGCGACCAAAGTTGTCAGCTGTGCCTGGAATTAAAGTTTTCTTGCAAAATCCGCCTGCCATCAATATTGGCGGACAACAGACAAAAGCGCAGTATCAATTTACTCTCCAAAGTCCCAATATTCAAGAGCTTTACCAGTACGCTCCACTTCTAGAAAATCAACTCCGCAACTTGTCAGAATTACAAGATGTCAACAGTGACCTCCAAGTCAAAAATCCCCAAGTCAAAGTAGACATCAACCGCGACCAAGCCTCAGCTCTCGGTTTGACTGCCAATCAAATCGAAACTGCCCTGAGTAATGCCTATGGTACCCGCCAAGTCTCTACCATCTACGCCTCCGATAGCCAGTATCAAGTGATTATGGGTGTGGAACCAAAATATCAACAAAATTCCCAAGCCCTAGATTTGCTCTCGATTCGTGCCCCCAATGGACAACTCGTACCTCTAAATGCTGTAGCAACTTTGACCAAGGATGTAGGGCCGCTGACCATTAACCACAAAGGGCAGTTAGCCTCTGTGACCTTCTCTTTTAATCTCAAACCGGGAATATCACTAAGTAACGTCACTCCTAAAATTGAGCAACTCGCCCGTCAAACGCTACCAGCAACTATTAGTACAGGGTTTCAGGGTTCAGCGCAGGCGTTCCAGTCTTCAATTCAGGGTTTGGGAATGCTACTGCTGGTTGCCATTTTCGTAATTTATATTGTCTTGGGAATTCTCTACGAGAACTTCATTCACCCACTGACGATTCTTTCTAGCTTACCCTCCGCTGGGTTTGGGGCACTGCTGACTTTGTTACTGTTTAAAGTTGACTTGAATATTTATGCCTTCGTGGGCATTATTTTGCTGGTTGGCATCGTCAAGAAAAATGGGATCATGATGGTTGACTTTGCGATCGCAGCCCGTCAAGAAGGCAAAACTCCCTACGATGCTATTTATCAAGCCTGCTTAGTGAGATTCCGCCCAATCATGATGACCACAATGGCAGCACTGATGGGCACATTACCCATCGCCCTTGGATTTGGAGCCGGAGCAGATACACGCCGTCCCCTTGGTTTAGCAGTAGTTGGCGGGTTACTATTCTCGCAATTTCTGACACTTTATTTAACGCCAGTTTTTTACACATATATGGAGTCGTGGCAAACAAAGTTCCAAAAGCACAACTGGCAAAAACATTAAGGGACTTACAAAAATTGAAGGAGGCAGGAGGCAGAAGGTTTTTTTCTTCCATACCATAATTGGAATTGGGGTAAAAAGCGCTTGACCGACAGAGCTCTGGTTGGCTGAAACTCCTATAGGACTTATGCAAAACACCTCTAAAACTCTTATTCCTCTGTGACCTCTGTGCCTGGAGTGGTTCGATTTTTCATACCAATTCTCTATAAACTTGCACTAAATAATTTAATCTCTCTTCTTGCTCTTTACTTGGCGTACTTCTCTAACGAGACGCTGCGCGTTGGCGGAAGCCTGACGTAGAGAAGGCGTACTTGGCGGTAGCCTGCGGCAAGCCGCTGCGCGTCTAAGTTTTAAAAATAAAGTGCATCTTCACGGAGAATTGGTATCAGAACTTGTGCTGAAGTTTAGCAGCAAAATCTTCTTAACCCGAACTGAGGTTAAAATAGCGATAGAAAAAGAGTAATTTATACCCCCCAAAACAAAAAAGGGATAAGCCTAAAAGCTTATCCCCAAAAAATCAGTTAATCAATTAACATCAAGTTCCACTAGTCCAAGAGTTGATGTACTCAATTTGGTCAGGTGTTAGGCTATCAATGGTAATTCCTAATGCCTGCAATTTGAGTCGAGCAATTTCTTGGTCTACTTCAGTAGGAATGGAATGTAAACCAGGTTCCAACTTACCTTTATTCTTCACGAGGTATTCAACAGCTAAAGCCTGGTTGGCAAAGCTCATATCCATCACTGCGCTGGGGTGGCCTTCGGCAGCAGCGAGGTTAATCAAGCGTCCTTGACCGAGAACAACGACTGATTTGCCGCTGGTTAATTTATACTCTTCGGTGAAGGGACGGACTTCTTTGATTTCCTTAGCTTGACTAGCCAAATATTTCAGGTCAAGTTCAATATCAAAGTGACCGGAGTTACAAACGATCGCACCGTCTTTCATCGCATCGAAATGTTCGCCACGAATCACGTGTTTGTTACCGGTGACTGTGATAAACAGATCGCCAACTTGAGCGGCTTCTGCCATTGGTAGGACGCGGAAACCATCCATCACGGCTTCAATTGCTTTGATGGGGTCAATTTCGGTAACAACTACATTACCACCCAAACCACGGGCGCGGAGTGCTGTACCTTTACCGCACCAGCCATAACCAACAACAACGATGGTTTTACCAGCTAGGAGAATGTTTGTAGCGCGGATGATGCCGTCAAGGGTCGATTGACCAGTACCATAGCGGTTATCAAAGAAGTGCTTGGTGTCAGCATCGTTAACATTCACTGCGGGGAAGGTGAGAACGCCATCTTTGAACATGGCTCTCAGGCGGACAATTCCCGTTGTGGTTTCTTCGGTGGTGCCAATCAAATCAGCGATTTGGTGTTGGCGTTCTTGAATTAATGTAGCAACCACGTCGCTACCATCATCAATAATGATGTTGGGGCGGTGATCTAAAGCGATTTGAACGTGGCGGTTATAAGTTGCGTTATCTTCGCCTTTTTGGGCAAATACAGGAATTTCATGATCGACAACGAGGCTAGCAGCTACGTCATCTTGTGTTGATAAGGGATTGCTAGCAATTAGCAGTGCGTCTGCACCACCGGCTTTGAGAGCGATCGCCAAATGTGCTGTCTCGGTTGTAATGTGGGCGCAAGCCACAAGGCGTAACCCAGCAAAGGGTTTTTCTTGAGCAAAGCGATCGCGGATTTGCCGTAAAACTGGCATTTCGCGTCCAGCCCATTCAATGCGCTGTCTTCCCAAGGCAGCTAGGCCGAGGTCTTTAACCTCGTGCTTTAATCGGGGAGAAGTTGCGGTCATCAAAAGTTACCTCAAAAATGTGAAAAAGTTACGTAAAATTTACGCACTCTACTAGGTTATTCTACGACAGGTAATTTTCGCTTGAAAGAAAGCAAATTACTAGTCAAGAGTCCTCAAAACTAGCTTGACGTTTGATTAGCCTAATGTCAACTTCATCGCCAGCTTTTTCCTTTTTGTTTTATCTTTGGTAAGAGTAAGACTATTCTTAGCTTTGATTGCCCATTATCAGTACAATGTCATCTGTCTAAAGACGGATTATTATCAAAAAAACACCAAAAATTCATCATTTGCAGGGAAATACTTAACTTTAGATAGGCACATTTACTCAGATTTATTGAGCAGGATGGTTATGAAATTAGTCAATGGTAAATTTTACTCAAGGAGGTGTTTGAGTGCGCTTTCAATTTTTGGCAGCCGCGAAGGAAGTTCTATTGCCCAGCTTTGCTAATGGTTCAAAAAAGCAGAGACAGGTATTTTCAGCAGGAACATACCTTGGTAAGATCGCCAAGCCTGTGCCACACTTGGAGGCTCCCAATCAAGCGTCCCACTTGTCTAAAAAGAGTGTGTTATCCAAAGGTCGCAAAAGTTCGGGTGTAATAATGGCGATGGCAACTTCAATGGCTATAACCGTTGTAGCTGTGCCAAAAGCCACCGCCCAGATTCCTTTTTTATTGGATTTGCAAGCTCCCAGCACTACGAGCAATGATTCCAATGACAGAGTTGTTTCCGGCTGGATTTATTTGGATGGTCGTCGCTTATTTCAAATAGCCGCATCAAAAACTAACTTTCCTGAGCGTTTAGAAGACATTCAAAAGAAACTCGAAGCAATTAGTCAATATTATTTTCAGTTACCAGCAAACACACCAGTCAAGGTAGAAGTTCGCAAAGTCAACGAATTACCAGTAATTTATGTCAACGACCAATATCTGATGACCGTCACTTCTGAGGATGCTGGACTGCGACAGGTGGATATTTCAACATCCGCAAATCAAATTGCTGACTCATTAAAAGAAGACTTACAACAGGCAAGACAAGAGAGACAAACTCAATTTTTAATCGACCAAGGGAAAATTGCTGGGGCTACCGCACTGGCAATGATTATTATGAGTTCGGCGGTATATGGGTGGCAGAAACGTTCCAGAAAAAAGTCAGACTCCGTTACCCCCCAAGCCCAAAACGAACTCTTCAATTCCCCAACTTTAACAACGGCTCAACCAATTACAACACAACTAAATCAACAGCAAGTCCGACATGTGGAAGAAGCGAAGAGAAGGTTGTTCCAGCTAACTCAAGCAGGAATTTGGGGAGGCGGAAGTTTTTTTATCTTGGGTTTGTTTCCCTACACGCGAGGATTTCAAGTAGCAATTCTCACAGCCGCCCAATTTCCTTTGCGATTAGGTGTTGTGTTATTGGTAACTTACGTAGCAGTACGTCTGAGCTATGCCTTGATTGACCGCTTCGCCTCCACTTTGATCAGAAGTACTGTTTTTATTACCCCAGAAGATTCTGCGCGTCTGCAACTGCGAGTTTCCACATTTTCTGGTGTGACTAAAAGTATTGCTACAGCTATCTGCGTCGGAGTAGGCTTTTTGCTAGCCCTGGTATCCTTGGGTATAGATATCGTCCCCTTGCTAGCGGGTGCGAGTTTGGTTGGTGTTGCCGTATCGCTAGCTTCGCAGAACTTGATTAAAGATGCGATTAACGGTTTCTTGATCATCCTAGAAGACCAGTACGCCTTAGGCGATGTGATTAATGTGGGAAATGTGGGAGGTTTAGTAGAAAACTTAAATCTGCGAATGACCCAGGTGCGGGATTCCGAAGGGCGGTTAATCACCATTCCCAATAGTGAAATAAAAGTTGTTGCCAATCTTTCTAGCCGTTGGTCGCGAGCCGATTTAACGATTCCCATCGCTTACCAAGCGGATACAGAAGAAGCTTTGAAGTTGATTAAAACTGTTGCAGACAAGATGAATCAAGAACTGCAATGGCGGGCTCAAATCTTAGAACCCCCCCAAGTTTTAGGAATAGATCAATTTGGCGATCGCGGTTTAATTATTCGTGTTTGGATTAAAACACAACCCCTTAAGCAATGGGATGTGGCACGAGAGTTCCGCCGCCGCCTGAAAATCGCCCTAGACGAAGCTGGAATTTCAATCTCTGTACCTCAACAAGCAATTTGGGTGAACGATCCTGAGTTCTTAAAATTACAGGATAATGGCAAATCCAATTAGGAATAGGGAGTAGGGAGATGAGGAGATAGGGAGGGTGGGAAGTGTGGGGAGTGTGGGGAGATGGGGGAGAGAGGGGAGTGTGGGGAGTGTGGGGAGTGTGGGGGGAAAGATTTCTTCCCCATCCTCCCACACCTCCCACACCTCCCACACCTCCCACACCTCCCACCCTCCCTGCTTGCCCAATGCCCATTTTCAATTTAGTACAAAAGTACTATAATATAGATAGCGTTGGCAAAGCCTAGCCAAAGGCACAATGGCTGTGTGAAAACCTTCTGGAAGATGGGTTAAAGGGTTAGTTCGATGATGAAGCATTATATTCTCAACCTCAATCCGACTGCTAAGCATGAATGGGATCGCTGCATTTTACGCGATCCTTTGACAGCTAAGCGTCCGGATATTGCCAAATTAATTGCTGAAGCAGTTGGCGCAGACACAGGCAGCTATTTGGTGAGTGTAAATATCGAAGTTCAAGTGTTAGAACAAGCTGCGATACCTCAAGCCGAACAACTCTCGCTTTCGTTTCCAGAGGTGAGTGTACCGTCACAACTGCGGGAAGCGGCTTGAGGTAGGGTGCAGTATTTCACAACAGATTTTGTTGGGTTGCGTTTGGCTTAACCCAACTTCAATTTTTTCTACAACCGAATGCAGCACCAATTTGAAATCATGATTGCGCGCTCCTTGTTAGCGTTTAGTTCAATGCTTACCGATGAGTTTTAAATTCATCAAAACTTGGCCGAGTTTAGAGTTGTAGATTATTACTTTTAATTAAAATTATGTAACCTCACTCTAGTAGACGGAGTTAGGCTAATAGTGTGTGGAGAAGGATTGTACAAAGGAGGGTGAAGATCATGAAAGCTTACCAAAAAATAATAGGAATTGCTTTGACCACAGCCCTAAGTGTTGCGACCTTCTCAACTGCTGCTAACGCTCACATCGGTACTAACGGTATCAACGGGAATGGCTTGAGTATGAATGGCCTTGGTGTCAACGGTATCAACGTCAATGGCTTGAGTATGAATGGCCTCAGATTCAACGGTATCAGCACGAATGGCCTCAATAGTAATGGTCTCAGATTCAACGGCAGTGAAGTCAGCAGTGTGAATTGGAAAGGTACGTCACTGCAACAGCTTGAAGTTAAAGGTGGAGAACTTGTGGCAGTTTTGTCGCAATAAAAATGTTGGCACAACGAGTGTTGTGAACACAGTCAGACTGACATAACTAAAGGTTGTTATGGAGGTTAATTAATGTGTATCACCATCAGACAACAAAAAAGTTATGGACATCTCAGGAGAATGCCCATAACTTTCTTTATTTAAGTTTTTTCATCCACAAGATAAAAAAAATACTTTTATCCGTCTTTGTTCTCATCCTCACAATATTACTTGTTAGTTGTGCAAGCGGAGGTCAAACTGTAATTCTTCGAGGTAAAGACTTAAAGAACGCACAGTTGACCGGAGTAGATGAGCAAGGAAGAACGCTGAACTTTCAGATTAGGGATGTCGAACTAGATCCAAAAGATCCTGAAAAAGAGACCTATCTTTATACAGTTTTCTACTTAGATAAATCTGATTCTAAGTGGAAGAATGCGTGTAAACCTGATAGAGAAAATGTTGCCAAAGCAATACCATTATCTGGGTCATGGGATAAGACAGGAACACATATTGAATCAAATAACTTAGTCACATTTGGGTGTACAAGTGGGTCTCTTGCTAAGTGTGTTCGCTTCGGCTATAAGCCGTGGAAGAGTGTTCAAGGAAAATCACTCCGAGACTTTCACCAGGCTTGTACGCGTATGGTAAGAGCTGATTACTGTGGTAATGGTCAAGCTCATACACAAGAGGGGGTTTCAATTGATGTGTATGATGTGCTTGGCATTCAAAAAAAAACTCCCAAAAGTGGGATGGTTTTTGAAGCAGCTTGGCAACCAGATGGGGCAACTTACATTAATCATCCCCGCTTACTTAATAACCTGTCTGAAATTCGCGAGGAGTGCCCGAAAAAGCTAACTGGTCGTATTAATGAAAATGGCAATTTCTCGACAGCCCAAAAAGTGCAGCAAAAGTGGCCAAGCGCCTTGCTTTTTAATGATTCCTTCCTGAGAAAACCTAGTGAAGCAGAACCAGGGGCGCGATCGCTATCAAGGGCGGCTCCATGCGATGATGTACATTAACTAATTTTTGTCACTGTTAACAGATTGATGTCCACGTCTCTACATCCCCGCCTCAACCTAAAATTTCTGGGACAGCAGTTGAGCAATTTGCTGATTAATGGTTGCAACATTAAAACGTTGACTAGCAGTAATTCTGGCATTCTTCGCTATAGTTGCAGTTATTTCTGTTTCTTGAAGACAGGTAATAATAGCTTGTGCAAGTTGCTGGGGTTCTCCTGGCGTTACCAGAAGACCATTAAATCCGTGTTCTATTAATTCCATTGCACCGCCAGCTTTGGCTGCAATTACAGGTTTTTCACATAGCATCGCCTCAACAATTACTCTGCCAAAAGGTTCTGGAGATGTTGAAGTATGTGCTACTAAGTCACAAGCTGCCATTAATTGGGGAATATCTGAACGAAAGCCTAAAAATTTGACGCGGTTTTCTAATCCCAATTTGGCAACTTGTTGATGTAACTGTTGGACGTAATTTTGTTCGCCAAATAATGCATCGCCGACTAAAATTACTGTTACCTGTGGCGGACATTGAGCAAGGGCATCAATTAGAATATGTTGCCCTTTCCAAGGTGCAAGTCGGCTAAAATGCCCAATTATAAATTTTCCTTGTAATTCTAAATTTTGCTGCAATTTTTTGATGTCGGATTCATCGGTATAATAATTTTTAGGTTCAAAGCCGTTATAGACAACTTCAACGATATCTCTACGTCCTCCTGCTTCTATAAAAGCTGTTTGGGCAGCTTGAGAATTAGCAATTACTAATGATGCGAAACGATTAGCAAGGTTGACGGCTACACGAAGATTAGTTTGGCTAAAGTGTTCTGTAGAAAGAATATCATGTAAATGATAAACCAGAGGACGACGACTAAAAAAACTCGCTATTGCTCCTACAACTAACGCCTTTTGGGTGTTGGCATAGATTAAATCGTATTCACGGGCTTTTTTAACTACTTTAGTAATTAAAGGTAGAAGTTGTCCTAAAGTAGTTAAACCTTGGATTAAACTGCTTTCTTTGCGAACTGCGATCGCCTCAGTTCTCAAAACTTCTACTGGAATATTATTTTGCTGTAGTAAATCTTTAAATGAACCATCTGCAAATAAACCTACCAAAGCATCATGTTGATAGGGCTTAGCAATATCTATTAGACATAATTCTGCACCGCCTGGTTTACCACTTTGGTCTAAAAAAAGAATTTTCATAAAACCTCTAAATTAAGAATTCTATGCTAATAAAATTTTCCGTACTCGCTGTGCAATTTGATTCCAGTCATAATGTGTAGTTGCATACTGGCGACAAGCTTCTCGTGAGGGAATGGGAATATTTCCTAGTAGTGCTTGTTCTAATTTTTCAGCAATAGCAGATGCTTCGGTAGAAGTAGTAATTAAATCGGGTGAAAATTCTGTTAAAATTTCTGGCATTCCGCCAACGGGAGTACATAAAACTGGAGTGCCAGAAGCTAAAGATTCAACTACTACTAATCCAAATCCTTCAAAAGATTGGCTAGGGACGACAGTTAATTCAGCAGCTTGATAAGCTATCGGTAATTGTTCATCGGGTAGAAAACCTAGAAATTTAACGTTGTCGTCTAGCCCTAACTCTGTAGCCTGTTGTTGTAGCGCAGATTGGATGTGACCGCGACCGGCGATCGCTAGCCAAATATCTGGTATTCTGGGTTTAATTATGGCGATCGCTTGTAATAATTTATCAACTCCAGTGCGATGTACCAAGCGGCGTGATGTAAATAGAATCCGACGATTATCAGGCCAGCCTAATTGTCTACAAGCTTCCTGGGGTGATAAATTTGGTTGAAACCAATTAATATCAACTCCACCAGGGATAATATTTATTTTGCTCCACGGTACTTGGTATTTTTGATGTAAAATATTGCCAAATGCTTTGCTAAGAACAATAAAGCGATCGCATCGATTATAAGTTGTTTGTTCTATCAGCCAATGCTTAATCAAAAGACTGAGATTTTTATTAACCACTTCCTGCTTACTTTCAAAAGCCCAAGGGCCATGAAAGTTAAAAGTCACTGGTACTTGTTTTGGTAAAATATCTAAAATAGGAAAGCTGTATAATGCAAAATGCAGATTAATTGCATCTGGCTTATTTGTTCTGGTTTTCTGGAAGTTTCTGCGAATTGACCATAATCTTTGACAAATATTAGTATCAACATCAGCTAAGTTAGTCAGCTTAATTGGCGAATTTGGTTCAGCTTCTGGTAATCCAACTCCGCATAATTCGATTTTGTCTTGATTTGCTGCTAATTTATGAGTTACTTCATAAATATATCTTTCCAATCCTCCGGGATTTTTAGGAAACCAGCCTAATCCCAAAGTGAGAATAGATGCTGATGTTGAAGTGAAACTTTCTTTTTGATTGTTCACTGATATTTCTCCTATAAATATATTAAAAATAAAAATTCATACTTCATACTTTAAGAATCAGAAATACAGCAGATTCCAGCTTGATTATGTACAGTCTATCGTAGGGTACAAAATTTTTGTGCCCCTAATCATCTATCTCATTCACTTAAAAATTTTAGAGAACACCAATTTATAAACTATTTATATCTTCACGTCAACAAGCAACTAAAACCTGTGTTTTAGTTAACTTTAAAATACCTAACATGATAAATATAATACCCGTTATTCTAGAAAGATGAATCGCAGACAGTGACAGGAAACAATCACTATCAATTAATCGATAGTTTCAACTTTTGTATTAAAATTTACTATTTTAGCTTTCAAAAGTAGTAAATATTAATACCTTAAATCTTTTTCTGTATTTAATTAGATTTTTTGTGCGGATTTTTAAAACAATGATTGTATGTATAGTTATTGTAATTAGCGGACATAGATAAAAAATCTCACGCATAGGCGCAGAGAGAAAGAAGAAGATTGAGATTTTTGTAGAGAATTAAATAAGATTATATGAATAATCAATTAAGGATGCGCTTAGTAAGGCTCTATCAAGAGTTGAGAAAGTTATTTAATTTCAGATATTTGCAAAGAAATAAAACTTTCAAATTTTTAATCAGTCTAATCGTTGGAGTTTTGATTACTACCATTGGTATTACAACAGATTGGGCAACAGGTCGAACATCCACACTCAGCTATCAAACTTCTTGGATAGGTAATAGTATTGGCAGCGGAAATCTGCGGATACAAAATAATATAGAAGCAATGTATGTTACGCCTGATGGTACTGTGTATACTAACAGCCATTGGGATGAAGCGGGAACAGAAGCAGGAATATATAAAGACGGTAAAATTATCAATGCCCTTGGTGATACTCACGGTTGGGGTCGTGGTGGTGGCAAGGCTGTAACAGCAAATAATAAATATATTTATATTGCCATGACTCAAGGTTCAATTGGCAATACAAAAGAAGATTATCCAGCAGAAGGAACGAGTTGGCACAGCGTTAGACGCTATGATTTGTCGGGAAAACCTGCACCGTTTCCTGGGGGACGTGGCTGGGATAAAAGTATGTTAATTGTCAGTAATAAAAGTGAAGTTACTGGATTAGCAATTGTAGGCAGTGAGTTGTATGTGAGTGATTCTGCTGCTAACAGGATTCGGGTTTTTGATACTGAAACGATGAAGGAAATTCGCGGTTTTAGTGTTGCTAATCCAGGGGCGATCGCAGTTGATAAACAAAAAAATCTGTGGATTATTCAAAACAAAAATGGTGGTAATCCTGGGAAGATTTTACATTATTCCCTAAGTGGAAAGCAATTACCCCAGCAGATTGCAGACATTATTGAACCAACAGCGATCGCCATCAATCCTCAAGGTAAGCTGTTAGTGGCGGAAAATGGTTCGCTTCAGCAAATCTTGATTTATGACATCAAAGATCAGCCTGTAAAAGTAGGCAATTTTGGCAATAAAAATGGTGTCTATGCAGGAGTTTCAGGTGAAGTCCGAGATTTGAAACTTTATGGACTTACCGGAGTTGGCACAGATGCCTCAGGTAATATCTATATAAATAGTAACGGTTTCAACAAATCAGGAACAGATTTGCGGAAATTTACGCCATCAGGTAAACTACTGTGGCGATCGCTAGGATTAATATTCGTTGATAATGCAGACGCCGATCCCAAAACTGATGGTGTAGATTTATTCACCAAACAAGAACAATATCAAATGGATTTTAGTAAGCCTGCTGGTAAGCAATGGACTTACAAAGCCTACACCTTAAATCCCTTCAAATATCCTCAAGATCCGCGTTTGCATACATCCCCAGATGCAACCTTTGTACGCCGCATCCAAGGTAAGCCGTTTTTGTTCCTCACAGATATGTATAGCAGCTTTCTGCAAATATATCGTTTCAATCCCGGCACAGACGGTAAAATTGCCATCCCAGCCGGAATGTTTGTTGGTACAAATGGCGCAGATAAACCATTTCTTGATGGAAATTGGCCGCCTTATCAACCACAAAAAGGCGAATGGATTTGGCGAGACAGCAACGGTAATGGCAAATTTGAAAACAACGAATATGATACCAGCAAAGATTATCCCCATCTCGGCGGCTGGTGGGTAGACAGCAAAGGAGATGTTTGGAAAGCTTTGCGAACCCAAGATGGTATGGGTATCCGGCATTATCCATTACAGGGAATTGATGCCAAGGGTAACCCCATCTACAGCTATAGTTCAATGGAAAAGCAAACTACCCCTGAGATTTTTAACGATTTGCGGCGCATTGAATATTTCCCCCAAACGGATACCATGTATTTGTCAGGCTTCACAGTAGATCATCCTGCATTTGGAGACGATACCGGAGTTGTGGGATCTGAAATTGCCCGTTTTGACAATTGGAGTAAAGGAAATCGTACCCCTCGCTGGCGGGTTGTAATTCCCCACGACACCATCGGCAAACGTGAAGTTTCCACAGCAGCAATGAGTGTGGCGGGAGATTATGTTTTTGCTGTCACAGTTAAAACCGCAGAGGTATATGTTTACAATGCAACCACAGGAGTGGAAGTAAAAAAGTTAAAACCAGGCCCTGAAGTTGGCAGCGAAAGTGGTTGGATTGATATACCTTACGGTATTCGCGCTTTTCGACGTTCCAATGGCGAGTACTTAGTATTTGTAGAAGAAAATTGGAAAGGAAAAGTGATTATGTATCGCTTAGCAGGGTGAGCATTTATATCGATTTTCTCGCGAACGTGATATTATTAATTAAGGCTATGTTTTTCGTTCAATAAAAACAGGCCTTAATTTTTTGTTTCACTGCGTAATTCCTATTTAAGCCAGAGCTTGACATCAATTGGCATTCCCTAGTTCAGACAGGGAACAAGAAATTAGGAGCGTGAAACAGTGTTTTGGAAATTTGTAATCAGTGTTTTATTATTGCCCACTTGTCTGGGATTGGAAATAGCCGCAGCCTCTGAAAAAAATGAGTTGCAGATGCTACAAACTCCTGAAGAATTAAGCACCGCAATTGTTCAGAAAGAAAGCAATCAAGATATCCTGAATTCTTTACCAAATTCAGTTCCACAAGATTCAGATGTTGATAGCGAAAAATTAAAACATCGAAAATACCGACGCTATCACCGCAGGCATCGTCGATATTATCGTCATCGTAGGTACTATCGTCAATGGCACAGAAATTATTACCGTCAAAGGATTTACTATCCCGAAGATATTTATTACCGTAGACGGTATCACCATCGATACAGAAATTACCATCAAAGGGTTCATGACCCTCTATACCGTTACTATCTCAGAAACTATGACTATCTGCATAGAAATTGCCACCGCCATTGCTATTAAGGTAATTTAGTCATTAGTAGAGACGCGATTAATCGCGTCTGTACAATGGTCATTAGCTAATGACAATAAGATATTATGTTCTACCAATTATCCAAAATCAAGCGACGATGTAAAGCCAGAAACCAAGATATAATCTGAATTTCTTACTTGCAAATTGCCAATTGTATTAAACTACCTTTTGATACTTTTGAGTTAAATGCATTGCAATTCCTTTTTCATAATAAGCTGCTTCATTAATAAAAATTGGATAAACAGTAGATACTCCCTCATATAAAATATCTTTTCCTGCAAAAGTCAAAAATATTGGCTCGCCTGGATTTAAAGGTTCATAATCTCGAAATTGAAGCCGGGGATGAATCATAGCTTGAATTTCACCCCGTTCATCTCTGGGATAATCAATAGTTTCAATATATTCATAAAATGTAAGGGTATTGTTTATCTGTGGAATATTACCTTGATTGAACCATTCAAAATATTCTAAAATTGCATACATTAGCTGTTCTGTTTGTTGAAATAATTCAGCATTTAAAACATTTTGAGCTACAGCACCAACTTCAATTACAAAACCTAATTCACACAAAGAACGCAGGAAACCACCTTCTTTGGATTGGGGATTAACATATACTCTCACTAAAGGATTTATCGAAGTTAAATAAGCAGCTAACCGCAGTAAAAAAGGATGCATATCGCAAAAAATTAAAGTTAGCCCCATGTTGGCAGTTGTGCTATGTAAATCAACGATCACATCTACAAAAGGCTGATTTTGCGGTTGCAGTATTTGTTTAATTTCTTTCGCCCGCGTATCTTCATAATTTAAAAAATTGGAATTTTGTAAGTTTTGCTTGTTGAAGCAACGATTTAAATCTTTGTCAATATAACGTTTACCTTCGGCGATCGCTTTAGTATTAGCAAGTAATACCAAAGTTTCTAAACTTTGTTTGTTAATTAAATTTGGATATTGTTGAAATTTTTTGACTAAGTATACTCCTGTTAACTCATTTCCGTGAGTTCCTCCAACGATCGCCACTCGTTCAATCTGACTCATAAAAACCTCGCAATCAAAGCTTGTAGGCTAGACATTATAATGCCCACCCTACTCTGGTTTATTGATATAAAACGGCTATAAGAATTAAAATAAACAAAATACTACTATATGTCCAATATTTATTGAGCTTATACAATATATATTAAAGATATAATAGGTAGAGCATGATAGAACTTCGACATCTGCGATACTTCATTGCTGTGGCTGAAGAATTAAACTTTAGTCGTGCAGCTGAACGATTGCATATTGCTCAACCACCTTTAAGTCAACAAATTCAGGCACTAGAAGCAGAACTAGGGCTAAAATTATTTGAACGCAAAAAACGTCCCCTACAGCTAACTGCTGCTGGACAAGTCTTTTTAACAGAAGCGCATTTGGTATTAACTCAGTTAGAACAAGCAATTACCTCTGCACAAAAAGTCAGCCGGGGCGAAATTGGACGCTTGGTGGTGGGAACTAATAGTTCCGTTGCTAATAGCGTTTTGCCAGATATTCTGCAAACTTTTCATCCTCTATTTCCAGAGGTGATACTGGTGTTGCGCGAAGTTAGTTCTTCCCAGCAAGTGAACCAACTGCGCGATCGCTACATCGATATTGCTTTTGAAAGACTACCTAACAATAATTTAAATGATAATTCTTTAAGTTTTTTACCGATTTTGCAAGAGCCTTTAGTCGTTGCTTTACCAGAAAAACACCCTCTAGCAGCCCAGTCCCAAATTCCACTCATTGCCCTAGCAGATGAACCTTTTGTTTTACCCCCAACCGACTTGGTACCATCATATAGTCAAATAATTAACCTTTGTCAGCAGGTAGGTTTTTCCCCAAAAGTAGTACAGGAAGCAACTTGGATGGTAACCGTACTCAGTTCCGTTGCAGGTGGGCTTGGAGTAACATTGCTTCCCGCTAATGCCCAAAGTCTACAGCGAAAGGGAGTTGTCTACAGACCAATTCAAGGAGAAAACTTAACTTCAGAATTAGCTGTGGTTTGGCGAAGCGATGATACATCCGTCGTTTTGCGCGAATTTTTAGAGGTGACAAAGAGTGTGGCGCGAAAAATGCGATTGGCGAATAGGGCATAGGGCATGGGGGTTTCTAGGAAGTGTGGGAGGTGTGGGGAGTGTGGGAGGATGGGGAAGAAATCTTTCCCCCCACACTCCCCTATCCCCCCACCTCCCCCCTTTGCCTCTTTTTAACTAGTAACTTACGATGATTCTTAAGCACTTGCTCTTGGGAGAAAAGGGGAGAGATTTATGGAGTACAATTTTCAAGCGTTGGCTGAACTTTACAAAAATGCACTCCTCAACGATGTTCTCCCATTTTGGGAAAAACACTCCCTCGATTGGCAACAAGGCGGCTATTTCACCTGCCTCGATCGCCAGGGCAAGGTTTATGATACAGACAAGTTTATCTGGCTGCAAAATCGCCAAGTATGGACTTTTTCCATGCTTTACAACCAGTTGGAAAAACGCGAAAATTGGCTGAAAATCGCTAATAATGGCGCTAATTTTCTTGCCCAACACGGTAGAGATAGTGATGGTAATTGGTATTTTGCCTTAACTCGTGAAGGAAAACCACTGGTTGAGCCTTACAATATTTTTTCTGATTGCTTTGCAGCGATGGCATTTAGCCAATATGCACTCGCATCCGGTGAAGATTGGGCGACAGATGTGGCCAAGCAAGCTTACAACAAAGTTTTACGCCGCAAGGATAACCCCAAGGGGAAATATAACAAAACCTATCCCGGTACACGCCCGATGAAATCATTGGCTGTACCGATGATTTTAGCCAACCTGACTTTAGAAATGGAATGGTTGTTGCCCAAGGAAACCCTAGAAAATGTCCTAGCTGAGACTGTCCGCGAAGTGATGACGGATTTTCTCGACTCAGAACGGGGACTAATGTATGAAAACGTCGCCCCTGATGGTTCTCACATCGATTCTTTTGAAGGGCGGTTGATTAACCCAGGTCATGGTATTGAAGCGATGTGGTTTATCATGGATATCGCCCGTCGGAAAAACGATACTAAAACTATTAACCAAGCCGTTGATGTGGTGCTAAATATCCTAAATTTTGCTTGGGATAGCAAGTATGGCGGCTTGTATTACTTTATGGATGCACTCGGTCATCCTCCACAACAACTCGAATGGGATCAAAAGCTGTGGTGGGTTCACCTAGAATCTTTGGTTGCATTAGCAATGGGTTATCGCTTGACAGGGCGTGATGTGTGTTGGGAATGGTATCAAAAGATGCACGATTACGCCTGGTCACACTTTGCCGATTCCGAGTTTGGTGAGTGGTTTGGCTATCTCAATCGGCAAGGAGAAGTATTGTTAAACCTCAAAGGCGGGAAATGGAAAGGGTGTTTTCACGTACCGCGGGCGTTGTATCTTTGCTGGCGGGAGTTTGAGGTATTGCGATCGCTGCGGCGGTAAACAACGCAGTCAGTTTAATCTCTGCTAGGGTACAAGTAAAAGTAAAATCAGTGCCATGAAGATGAATGTTGTCACACCTAAAAGATTTACGATCGCTGAATACCATCAATTGATTGAACTCGGATTTTTCAAAGAGGGCGATCGTGTAAATAATAGTTGTATTATCCCAAAGTTATAAATAGACCTCTTGCAAAAGTCCTTATTTTCGCCTTCTTCTTTGCGTCTTTGCGCCTTTGCGTGAGACAAAAAATTATTTATTTATGCAAGAAGTCTAATGAATAAGTTGATAAGATATGTTGAAATACTGACGCTTCAGGCTTTTGTTATTAATATCATGAATTTACATTAAAAGTATGCCGTTAGTATGCACCATATAGCAATCCTAAATGAGTCGTGAAAAATATAAATAAGGAAACGAACCGCAAAGAACGCAAAGTACGCAAAGGGAAGAAAGAAGAAAGAGATATATAATTTTCACAAATGATTTAGGACTGCTATATAGAACTAATTATATTGATTTTGGATTTTACTAGAATTATGTACAGAAGTTCTGATACACTCTTGAGAATGCTAACAATGCTTGATAATCATTTTAATATAATCGACAAACAGATAAGTGAAATCAAATTTCTCTTATCTATGCTGTAAGAAAGTATTTTTTAGTTTTCTAATACTACCAATTACTAGGGAATAAATCACAAACTAAATTCGGCTGCATTATCCTCATCCACATTTGCATCTTTCCCCACAGCAGTCGGTTTAAATTTCGGGTCATGAATTAATTCCCCAAATGAAATTTTTGGATTTTGAAAAAGAATATTCAGCACACTCATAAAATCCCGCACAATTTCCCCTGGCGTAAGTAACGCTTCTGCACCCAAGCGATTAACAATTTCTTGGACAAACTCTTTTAACTCGCGATTTGTCAAAGTCTGTTGATAACTGAAATTGAGTGCATGAATTTCCGCTAAACGTTGCAAAAGCGTTAAAATTTCTGCTTCACTTAATGGGTTTAGCCGAATCACTGGCCCTAAAACTTCTTGCACATTAGCTTGTGCGACAAAGCGACTTTCTTTTGTGCGTCTTCGCCAAGCTTGGTCTGCAAAAAGTCCTCTATTTGGATCTTCTAAAAATTTGGTTGTTCCACCAATCAAAATACCAAGATGTTCTGCTTTACATTGCATGGTATCGTTAAACATTGCTAAAAGTCGGTTATAATTCTTTTCCCGCGTGACCGTAGTAGATATTTGATATAAATGTACAGCTTCATCAACTAGAATTAATAGTCCTTTATAACCAATCTCAGCTACAAATTTAGCAAACAATTTGATGTAGTCATACCAACTATCATCATCAATAATAACGCGGACTCCTAAAGCTGCTTTGGCCTCAATTCTAGTAGTAAATTCTCCCCGCAACCAGCGCATTGCAGCATTTTTTAAATTATCATCATCTAATCGATAGCCGCGCCAATAAGCGATAATAACACTACCAAAATCAAACCCGTGAACCAAATCTTCAATATATTGAACTACTTCTCTAATTTTTGATTCAACTTGGTCATCAAAACCATCGTCATTGGGACGCAGTTCAGTTTCTTTAACCACTTCTTGTTGAATTTTATTAATCCATCCTTCCAAAATTGAGACTAAAGCGCCACCATCAGGACGAGTTTTTGTAGCTAGATGGCTCATTAATTCTCGATACGTTGCTAAACCTTCGTTGTTACTTCCTGCTAACCGACGTTCAGGCGATAAATCAGCATCAGCTACCACAAACCCTTGCTCCATCGCTCGGTTACGAATGAGTTGTAGTAAAAAGCTTTTGCCTGAACCGTAATTACCAATTATAAACCGAAATGCTGCTACACCTTCTGCAATATCATCCAGATTTTGTAATAGCCTTTGGAGTTCTTTTTCTCGACCTACTGCTATGTGTTCAACTCCCACTCTTGGTACTACCCCAGCACCAAGGGAATTAATCAAAGCAGTGGATATTTTTTTCGAGATTTTCAGCTTTGCCATGTATTACACTTTATTTTATTCTAAACGCAGAAGCACGCAGTAAGAAGATAAGGTGTATTTTTACCTTATTAATAATTTTACAACGTTAGAAGTCAAGAGTCAGAATTCAGGAGTCAGAATTCAGGAGTCAGAATTTAAAATATTTTAACACTCAACTTTAATAATTTGGAATAATCAACTGTGTTATTCAAAAATTAACGTAAAGATTCCAGAGTTATTGGATAATCAAGTTTCCTATATGTTATTAAATTTATTTAAATTAATTATTAAGCTTGCTCTCTAAGTCTTATGAATTCTGGATTCTGGATTTTGGATTCTGACGACTTTATTGTTACATTTGAGTATGTCTAGCCATAAGATCTTCGTATATTGCAATCATTTTTTTGACATGGGCTTTGTGTTCCTGATAAACTTCTGGAATTTCTGAATCTGCATCAATTATTAATTCACCAATAGTATCATTTGCTCGTTCGTTGATTGAATCAATTAGTAGATTCGGCATGGTGATATTTGCTTCAGCAATTTTTTTAAGAGTAGCTTTGATATTATCTTCTTCGACTATAGCTTTTAATACTTGCAATTCATATCCTGGTAAATTTTCCAAAAAATTAGTCCATTCTTCTGGTATATTCTCTAATGTATTAATTTCTGGAGAATCGATTTTTGTTGCAGGTTCAATTATTTCAGTAAAAGGAAACAATTCAATATCATCTTCTTTAAAATTATCAACCAAAGGTTCTGAGTTAAAGTTTTCTGATTGTTGGAGTAATTCCCAAACTTGATTTTGCAACAAATCTCGTTCTTCTTGCAATAATGAAACTTGCCCTTGCAATTGTTGTAATTCTTCTTTTTGCTGTGCTATTTGAGTTTGTGAAGAATTCAAAATAGCTTGGATATTTTCTCTTTCAGTTGTTTTCGCTACCAGTAATTCGTTTTCTTTATTGACTTTAATTTCTAGTTCTTGAATTTCAATTCGCAGTTCGTATAATTTTTCTTCTAATTGGGGCTTGAGTCTGCCTAAAAGTGTTAAGTTACTTTCAATTTCTTCTTTTTGTTGCTGGAATTCGGAAATTTGACTTTGCAACTGAGCGATTTCCGTACGAGATATATGGCAATTCGACTCTAAACGACGCTTTTCTCCTGTGAGGTTAGTAAAAGCATTGCTCAATTCTGCATGATTTTTTTCTAAGTTACTCAGTTCAATTTGGAGATTGCTGATTTCAGTTTCTAATTGCTTTTTTTGACCAGCCAATGTTCTGACTTCTCGATTCAGACTATCCCTTTGGCTACGGTTTTCAATAACTTGATTTTGGAGTTGTTGGGACTCTGCGTATAATAAACTATGATGTTCTTCAATTTGATTGATTTCTTTAACAATACGAGCTTTTAATCCCTCCATTTCTTTAATTCGCTTCCGGAGAGAACCTAAAATAAACATTTCATAATTTCTACGCCGTTTATCTACGAATAATGCTGCTCCATAGATAATAAATGCAGTAATTATACCTGTGAGAAAGGCTTTATTAAAATCCCAGTTGGGAACAAGGCTAAGTCCAAAACTCACACTAAAGGCAACTATGCCTAAAATAAATCGATTACTGATCGTTACTGATTGCATATTGCTGGTTGTTAGCGTATTTGAGCGATCGGAATAACCAGTTTTCATAGTAATTTTTAATTCGTAATTTTAATATACATATAAATATAATAAGTAAAATTGCTTGTTAATTTATGGTTTTTGTTAGCATAAGTATTTTAAAATCTATAATCATAATTATTCGTGTAGAATATTGTTATTTAACAAACAAAAAAGCATTATATTCAAGGAATCAATTTGAATCTTCAGTGGTAGATGTATTGTTACTGGCTCCATGAAATAGTTTTAAATCTGCTTTTAAAAAGTCGATAAACTGCCGTGCTGTGCGTCCAGAACGACCATTGTGGCGAGTTGCCCACTGTAGTGCTTGATATTCCAAATCTTCTTGGGTAATATTAATTTCAGCTTCTGCTGCTAGATGACTGACAATGTTTAAATAAGTTTTCTGGTTGGCTGGTTCAAAGGTCAAGGTTAAACCAAAGCGATCGCTAAATGAAAGCTTCTCCTGCATCGTATCCCAAGCATGGATTTCATCGTTATCTTTAGGCGCGGGTCTATCCACAAAAAACTCCCGAATCAAGTGACGACGATTAGAAGTAGCATAGACCACTACGTTTTGCGGTCTCGCGGTTAAATTACCCTCTAAAACAACCTTCAGCGCTTTAAAAGCATCATCATCTTCCTCAAATGAAAGGTCATCGACAAAAATAATAAATTTTTGTGGCACTCCCCGTAAATGTTCCACAATTTCTGGTAAATCTTTTAAATCGGATTTTGCAACTTCCAGCAAACAAAGAGGCCTTTCTTTATATTCATGCAATAAAGATTTTACTAAAGAAGATTTTCCTGAACCACGGCTACCATAAAGTAATACATGCAGTGCTACCTCTCCTGATAATAAAAACTCGGTATTTTTAAGCAAAGCATCTCTTTGAGACTCATAACCTACAAGCGTGCTAAGCTTAACCGGATCTGGATATGGGATACCGATAAACTGTCCACTTCGCCAGCGGAAAGCCCGGTATTGAGCAAATAAACCAGAACCATATTGCCGATAATAAGCTGCTAACTCTTCTACAGCATCACCCCAATTATCTAACTCCTGTAGATATGCAGCAAATTTTGTCTCTCTTGCCAGCTTTTTTGGTTCCTCATACCACACTACCGGCGAAATCGGCAAATGAGCGACATTTTGCACCCACTCGCTTAAAGCAGCACTGCTACATTCATAAAGGCTTTGCAATACTTGTAAATCGTGCCCAACTGCTGCTACTAAAGCTGGGGATAAGTCTTGAAATTTCTGTTGTTGAGCAAGTTTTGTAAAAGGGTTATCACAAAAGAGAATTTGAGTGATTATATAATCTTCCCAATTTTGATTTCTCGCAGCCAAAGCATGAAAATAACTGCCGTAGGCTTGTAGACAACCTCGTGCATCGGCATCAGTGTAACGTATAGCTTGCAACAGGTCAATAAATGCCATCCCCACTTCGCCTTGGAGAACAGATTGGTAAAGTAAAAGTGACGCCGCTTGGCGCTGGAGATATTGAATTTTTGGATGGGAGGAAGTACTGGCCATTGGCATTGCTTAATTATTCATCAATCAACTCGGTGATGTAGCTAAACAGCTATGGTAAATTGTCTGCTGACCTTGGCAGCAAAAACAAAATCTACATAGGTTTTAACAATGAATTTAAGTATAATCGCTGCTTTTGCTTACGGCATATTGGCGATCGCTGGTGGCATTATTGGTTATATTCAAGCTAGAAGCAAGGTTTCACTTGTCAGTGGTAGCATTAGCGGTTTATTACTAATTATTGCCGCTTACCTCCAACTCCAAGGACAAGCTCAGGGTTTAATTTTAGCCATCTTCGTCACTACTGTTTTAGTAGTGTTCTTTGCTTTTAGACTGGCTAAAACTCGCAAGTTTATGCCTGCTGGATTGATGACTATTTTAGGTATGCTAGCACTGGCGGTGATGCTGAACGAAATTGTCGCCATCAGGTAACGTTACGGGGAGGCGGGGATGGGAAGATGGGGAGAGTTTGGAATAATTAAGTAATTATCCGAACTTGAGGTAACAACTGTTCTCCAGTCCCTAAGCATCCTTCTTTTTTTGAACACAGTATTACTCTCCCTGTTGTGAGTACTTTAATTAGTACATTTATATTACAGTAGAGTTGTTATCTTTCCTTAGGGAACTCCAAAAAATAAATTATCCAATTTGTCTACTCAATTAGACTTCTTTCTTCCTTGTCCCCATCCGCCCATCCCCAACCCAAATATTACTCACTCTTAACTGTGCGGCTAAAAACTCGGTAATATAGCCAAGTACTAGTTTCCTTCAAGGGAAACAGCAGATAAGTTAGAGGATTGATTGTCACAATAATATTTCGGAAGTCTCGCTTTGCTAAAAACAAGACCGCACGAGCAACTTGCTGTGCAGACATTACTCCATAAGGGTTAAGTTGACTTTTAAAAGGGCCAAGAATTAACTTGCGAATGATACAGTTGCTATCCAAGCGTTTGAGAGTGACAATATCTCCTAGCGCTCGTTTGCTGAGTTCATAAAGGGGACTCAGTGCTGGCGACACCTCAGCCTCAGAAGTGTTAACCCAAATTTCCTTAGTTGCTTTGGCTTGTGGCCCTGTGACAGTCGCCAAAAATATATCCATCAACCGCAATGCGGAAAAAGTATTCACTTCGTATGAAGAGTTGATAGCATCGGGTGTACGGCTCGTGTAGACATTGACCCCGTGGTTGATAATTAAAATATCGATTTTCTGTAAACTTTCCTTAAGCTCAGCTTCATTGCCCAATTGCCAAGAAATCACCTTTACCCCAGTTTGCTCGGCTAATTTTTCTGGATTTGTGGTTAATGCCACGACTTTAGCATTACACTTGACAAGTTCAGCCGTTAATGCTTGTCCCAAAGCTCCTGACGCTCCAGTTAAAGCTACAGTTTTACCCTTGAGAGATAGGGCTGTTCCCAGTATTTTATCGACTAAGGGAAAGACGCCACTGTAATAAGCGTTGACATCATCAAAATGGTGGCGCCAATGATAAGACCGATTTACCCACCAAATCGAGGGAATGGTTTCTAAAGGGCCGGGTAAGTGATTGTAATCTGTATCAATTTTTCCTTGAAAATATCGTAAAGATGCGCCATACAAGAACGTGCAAGCATAAGCAACTCCCAGCCATAAGCCCGTTTGTGGGACAATTAAGGCAATTAAGGTTGATGCTACTACCAGTAAGCTTGATTCTAAAATGTCGTGATAAAGCTGAGATTCTTGGTAAATTTTTAAAGAAACAACCGATAAATCCCGACGATAAGCCATGTGGTGCTTATTGTGCCATTTTGCAAGCCAATTCACCTGGTGACACAAAGCATGGTAAACGTCTCTTAAGACCTCAGCGAGTAAAAGCGAGAACAGCCCCCAAGTCGCAAACTGTAAGCAGGCATTGACTAAAACCCAATTTATTTGTAAATTTGCCCCAATTTCAATCCAGCTTTGTGCAAATGTTTTTATCATGTTTGTTCACACTCGTTTTTCTTAATCATTCTTCATGATGGATTAAGGTCGAGTCTAGAGCAAGAGTAGCGGAGGGATGGGCAGGGAGCAGGGGGAGCCCAAAACAATAAAAGTAGAGACGTTGCATTGCAACGTCTCTTGTTAATGCGTAGATGGGTTATGAGGTTTTGGAATTAGAACTGGGTAAGAAATGCCCTAACTAGGATCTACCCGCAGCTTCTTCCATTGCCTTGCGAAGGCTAAGTGGTCTCATATCAGTCCAAACTTCTTTGATGTAAGCCAGACATTCTTCTTTCGAGCCAGTTTTGCTGGCATCTTTCCAGCCAAGGGGAAGCTCTCTGTCGGCTGGCCATATCGAATACTGCTCCTCATAATTTACTATAACTCTGTAAACTGTATTATCTACAGTTTCATCAGTAGCTGTTGTCATTAAGACATTCGCACTGCTGAAATTAAAAGCAAAAGCAGGGGTTACTGGCCATGAAAAGACAACAGAGAATAGAACACTAGCTACAACCACTAGTTTGATAATTGCATTCTTCATAATTTAAGTCTTTTTGTGTTTTTATTGATACCGGAACCATTTAACGCTGAGGTTATCTTCTGGCTTTTATTATTAAAATGCAAGGACAGATAAGACAGTTAAGACACTTAAGCAAATTTTTAATAAAAATTAAACAATCAGGACTTACGCAAAATATCTCTCAAACTCTCATTTCTCCGTGAACTCTGTGCCTCTGTGGTAGCCTGCGGCAAGCCGCTTTGCGTCTACGTTCTTCCGTGACTCGTGCGTAAGTCCTCAGGACAATTGCAGCGGCAATCGAGCATTTATTATTATTTGAAACTATAATTTTGCTTTTTATCCAGTAATTTATCTTGAAGAAAACCATTGAATAAAAAATGTTTTTACTTATATCAAAACGTAAATCAAACTATTATTAAAACCCATATTTTCTTATAGTTTATTATTGGCGATCGCATTGGAATCCCCCGCTATATCAGGTACTGCTGATTATTGCTAAGGGAGGATGTCAAAAATTAACGCCTGGCGATCGCTTCATAAAGCAGCACTCCCATAAGTAACCATTATTTGTATCACCGCAAGCCTCCAAGCGACATAAATCACCTAGCAGTAAGGCTTTGGGGTATCAATTATGAAAATTTAAGCAAAAAATAATTACCAACCGGGCAAAATGTCCGGTTTTTTTAGCTTTGTGATGATAAATAAAAATAATAACGTTGAAAGTCATGCTTCGTACCCCGAAGAATTGCTGAAATTCTTCGCTGCTTTCAGGATGACTACTGACAACATCTGCCGCCAATCAGTTTTTTTTGCTGGGGATGCTGCTAATCCGCTACAAACAAGGGAGACAGAGCTATATAAAAAGGCTCTACCACAAAATTTACTCTAGATGTGTCTAAGTAACTATGCTGAGGAAGTGTAAAGATGCCACGCTGTCATGGAGGCAATTTTAAAGCAATTATAAAGAGCTAGGTGCCATTTTGGCAGGTTTGAATCGTAAATATGCGATATTAGTAGATTGTACAAATGTTTATTCTTGTTCCTATCTACTCAAAACTGCTAAGGCTGGGCGAATTCTAACACGGATGAATTTACGGTAATTTACGAAGTAGGAAATAATACATGGTATTATCACTGTCTTCTCATAACGTTATCCAGTATCTGCAAGATGCGGATCTGTGTAACTCAGAAGGTGGCACGGATGAATCTAATTTGCCAGGGAGTAGCAAGAAAAATTTCAATTTAGTTGTAACTCTTGCTGATAATCGCAAACTGCTCCTTAAACAAGAACGTAACGTTAACAGTGAAGGCCAGCCCCATGAGTTATTTAAAGAATGGCTGTTTCACCAATTGCTCCAGCAGTTTCCAGTTTTCGGTAATGTTTCGGCGATCGCACCATTAGTAGTGCATTTTGACGAAGAAAATTCTATCCTTGTCCGCAACTACCTAAGTGACTACCTAGAGCTTGGGAAAGTATACCACAATAATGAAATTTTTCCACCAGAAATTGCTTATGCTATCGGCACGACTTTGGCAGGACTGCATCGTACAACCTTCCAACGTCGAGAATATAAAGATTTTATGGCAGCTGCTCCCCAAGGAGAGTTTCGCTATGGCTTTTACAATCCAGCCCAAGGGGTAGGATCGATTAGTCCGGAGATTTTTGGTACTGTTCCCAGTGATGCGTTGAAATTCTATGTTCTCTATCAACAATACGAGAGTTTGGAATCTGCGATCGCAGATTTGGCATATGAGTGGAACCCTTGCTGCTTAACTCACAACGACCTGAAATTGGACAACATTTTAGTTCATTCTCGCTGGCAGCAACTAGATAATTGCCTAGTGCGGCTAATTGATTGGGAAGCTTGTGGTTGGGGAGATCCAGCTTTTGATTTAGGAACTTTATTAGCAAGCTATTTACAAATTTGGCTCAAGAGTCTGGTAGTAGACCCTACCATTGAATTAGAAGAATCTCTGAATTTGGCGTTGATACCCCTAGAGATTTTACAGCCTTCAATGATTGCCCTCATCAGGTCTTACCTCAATGCTTTCCCGATGATTTTGGAATACCGTAGTGACTTTATTTCGCGGGTTCTCCAATTTGCAGGGCTGGCACTGATTCATCAAATTCAGAATATAATTACCTGCCGAAAATACTTTAGCAATACTGAGATATGTATGCTGCAAGTAGCTAAAAGTTTACTCACTATGCCAGAACAGGCTGTGCTGACTATTTTCGGGATCTCACAATCAGAAATTGTCAACCCTGTGGCCAAAATCCATAAACTTCCTCAACCTCAAAAAGAACAGCAGTTACTTCGCATTTATTACGAAAAAACTCGACTTCGTGGTTGCTAATCAGAGGAAACCGAACAGCAATAATTCAGAATTCAGGAGTCAAAGTAGTTCCCAAATAAACAAAATATTTGATAAACGAATACAGCAATCACAGTGTATTTATTTTGAATTCTGAATTATGAGTCTTGAATTCTTACGAAATTTTAAATTCTTCTGCGTATTATTTCTCTTATCATAAATCTCATAGGATTTTGCTCCATAGTAGTTTTATGATTTGAAATTTTATCTCTTTGAGTTCTAAATGGATTAATGCTATATTCTGCCAATCAACCGCTGAATTCTCTATTGGATATTGCTAGGAATATTCAGATTGAGTCAAATTTTTGTATTTACCACCCCAACTATCAACCCTTTGCTCTGCCGACTAAAGTAGCTGATAGATTTCAGCAAACCCCGGCAGATTTGCAACAAAAGTATCTGAGTCTACTACTGCGAAATTTTCTCTATGGGATCTATTACAATGGCTCTCTACAAAGTAGTTTGACAGTCAATACCGATACTAAATATCACACATATAAATATAATTTAGCAGATAGTTCTATTTCGGATATTGATTGGGACTTCTACAGACAACTGCACGAAAGTAATCACGGTGTAGGCTACTTTGACTCAAAATGGGAAGTGTTGCGGCAAGAACCTGATGGTACGATGGCGGTAACAAAAGGCGGTTTAACACTTTATATTGAGCCAGACTGTCACTTAGAATCGAGTAAAAAATCTACCAAAGTGGGTGACAAAGTAGCAATTTGGATGCCTAAAAATCGCCTACAAAACGGTTGTTATGTGGCAGTTAGTAATGTGGCACAGGAAGAGCAAAGCAATCCAGACAGCGATTTAGGAGCAGGACGAATCTACTTTAACTTAACCCCATCTGGTGCGATCGCTCTAATGGAGAGCCTAACACTGCAACTGAATGCAGCCTCTATTCGTTTTAGCTTTCAGGTTCTCCACAATCCCTCTGCATACGGACGCTATGATTCAGGGGTACTCTACTTTCAACTCCAAGACTATCAAGCAATCCACACCATCCTTGAGAGAGTTTATCCAGAAAATCAATTTTATTTCCAGCCCGAAATTCCTTTGTTTACAAAATTTTTAGCACCAGGGTTAGGTTTAGCTGAAGAACCAAGTCAAAAATTTGCCGCACAAGAAAGTTTTGGCATGAACCGGTGTCAAATCGTTGCTAATGCTTTATTGGAAGCTTGGCAAAAAGGTAAGAACGCAATGGAAGAACGCATGAGAGTGATTAACCAACACTTTACACGCCACGCCCTTGACTTGCAGCGTCCCTACCTTAACCCGAATTCTCAAGATATTTATATTCCCCTAAAACTACAGCAGATTTAAAGTTGGTGAAATACACAAACATTCATCTGATAACTAGCTATAAAACCTGTTGGAATTCTGAGCGATCGCGCCTTGGTGGAGCTTTTTTAGCTCCGCTATTGTGTAAATATGTTATGAAAATATCTTGAACATTTATATACTCTATTTTTATTCTTCGTCATAAAATTTTCACGTTATAGCAGTATTATTTCGGTATCTAATTACTTATGTAAAAAGGCAAAAGGCAAAAGGCAAGAGGCAAAGGGAATAAATACCGGCGAGGTCGCTTACCATGCCAGCAAGGTCACTTACGATATGAGCGAGGTCGCTTCCGTTACAAGCGAAGCCACTAAAGAATGATTTTAAAACCCCGACATCAAAAACTGCCAACTTTGTTGCCTATTGGCTATTGCCTCTTGCCTAAGTCCCCAGTCCCTTGCCGTAAAACTTTTAGTAATTTTCTAACAGCGAATAAAATGGAACAGCAATACACCCTGCTGTGACACATTAATGAAAAACTATACTTTTTTAAAGAAAATTACTACAGCTATTATCATAGCCGTCGTTTCTTTTTCCTGCGAACCTGAAGTTACTAGAAACGGCGAACAGGCAAAAGCGACTGATAAACCGAAGCCAGAATCAAATATTATCTATGGCGATTTAGTTATTAAAGAACAATCTGATTATCTAATGATTCCAGTTAGTTTTTCAGACCAGGATAGAGAAAAGGAAAATAATTTAAGTCTTTCACGTTCTTATGAAAGAAGCAATAACTTGTATAACATCATCTTTTATAATAAGCAAGATGGTGAAGCTCATCTTTTATTAAACAAAAAAGCCGTTATTAACTCCTTTGAGTTACTAGAGGTAAAAGCGGCAAATAAACCAATTACAAGAGTTTGGTTATATAAAATTCTTGACCAAGATACAAACGCAGATAAAAAAATTAACACCGATGATGCGATTGTTGGTTTTATTTCTGATTTATCGGGTAAGAATCTCCAGCAAATTACACCAAACAATACGCAAATTATTAATTGGGTTGTTCTTCCCAGTCAAAACGCTATTTTTCTCAAAATCATTAAAGATTCCAATAATGATAAAAAATTTACTGGAGAAGACAACACAAATTTTGTCAGGGTGAATTTAGATCGACCGGGTATTGGAACTGAAATTATTAGCGATCGCCTAGAACAAGAAATTAAATCATACATCCTTAAATAATTTCAAGTCTAGTATATATTTTGATTTGTCTAATTTACTTTTAGAGACGCGTAAACCGCGTCTCTATTCAACATTTATCATTACGAGAGCGAGAAAACCCAATCCCGTAACAATTGGTTTACTTTATCGGGTACTTCATCATGGGGACAATGACCGGCTGCTAAAAAATGTTCTGTCAGTTGAGGATAATATTGACGAAACTTGCGAGAACGTTCTCTAGCATTTATCCACGGATCTGCTTCTCCCCATAACATTAACAAAGGACAAGTTAATTCCTTGAGTAGCGTGTCAACTTTTTCACCTTGAGGGGTGCTAAAAACTGAAACAAACACATCTAATGCCCCAGGATCGTAAGCTGGACGATAAATTTCTTCTACTAGTTGGTCTGTAATTGCGCTTTTGTCGAGATAAACTTTTTCTAAAGTTTGGCGAATTACCCAACGTTGCCGCACATATTGAAATAGTAGAAACTGGGCTAAAGGTTGTTGAAACATCCACTTAACCGAGTCACCCAAGAGGTTTTGTAAGGAAGAGGGTTGCTTGGGAGGCTGAATTTGGCTTTGTAAAGCTTCAGGTTCAGGTGTTGGCTGACTTTCGCTAAATGGGCCAGCGCTATTGAGTAACACTAAGCCAGCCGCACTCTCAGGACGTTGTGCTGCAACACACAAGCTAGCATAGCCACCTAGAGAATTACCTGCCAAGACTGCTTTTTGGCCGATCGCTTCACTGATAAAATCGTGAAGTTGGTCGCGCCATAAGTCACCACTGTATTGTAATTTTGGTTTTGCCGATCGCCCAAACCCCAAAAGGTCGATGGCAAATACTTCAAAATCTTGGCACAATCCCGTGATATTCTTGCGCCAGTGGTCTGTAGAAGCACCAAATCCATGTACTAAAAGCAAAGGCGGACGTTGCCCTTGCTTTTCTCCGGCACGCACATAATAAACATTGTGCCCGCGCCACTGCCAATATTTACCAGGAATTGGAGTTGTAGAGGAGGCTGTAGTTGCCTGCATGATTTAAACAAATGTGAAGTAGCCTTTAATAATTGTAGGCTAGTCAAAGGAGTGGGGGAGCAGGGAAGGCTGGGGGGAAATCACTAATGACTAATAACTAATAACTAATGACTAAAGAAAGATTAATTACAGGCAAAACTAAGCTATTGGGGGTAATTGGACATCCGGTGGAACATTCCCTGTCGCCGGTGATGCATAATGCAGCGATCGCTCATTTGGGGTTAGATTATGTTTATCTGCCTTTTCCCATAGCACCAGAAAATTTGGAAATTGCGATCGCAGGTTTTGCGGCTGTTGATATTGTGGGCTTTAGTGTGACGATACCTCACAAACAAGCAATCATGCCTCTGCTTGCAGAAATTACTCCTATTGCTCAAACGATTGGAGCAGTAAATACTGTTAGCCGCAAAAATGGCAAATGGGTAGGTACAAACACAGATATTGAAGGATTTATTGCTCCTTTGCAGACAACCTATAAGCAAGATTGGAGTCAGAAGGTAGCGGTCATTTTAGGCAATGGTGGCGCGGCTAGAGCAGTTGTGGCAGGTTGTCATCAGCTAGGTTTTGCCAAAATTTATGTATTGGGGCGCAATGTGCAGAAATTACAAGCATTTTGCGATAGTTGGCATAACTCAGCTATAGAAGATAATTTGCAAGTAGGTACATGGGATGAACTAGCAAAATTGATTCCTCAAACAGATTTGCTAGTAAATACAACCCCCATAGGCATGTATCCTAATGTTGATGAGTCGCCTTTGAGTGCAGAAGAGATAGCACAATTGCCCCAAGCTGCCATCGCCTATGACTTAATATATATTCCAAAACCGACGCAATTTCTCAAACTAGCAGAAAAACAAGGTGCAATTGCCATCGATGGCTTAGAAATGTTAGTCCAACAAGGGGTAGCAGCATTAAAAATCTGGTTACAGCAAGAAACTGTGCCTGTAGAAGTCATGCGCCAAGCTTTACAAAATCACCTGGGTTTATAGTTCGTTTCTGACGAGCTTGCGTTGCCCTGGATAAAAGTAATTTTAAATTCTGTTCCCTGGTGGCTATTAATCTCAATGTTTCCCCTTAACTGCTTCGTTAATCCTTGGATCAGGCTGATACCAAGTGTTTTGGTTTTTTTGCAATCGAAGTCGGCAGGTAGACCAATGCCATTATCCCGAACAATCAGCGTTAAATTGCGTTCGTGCTGCTTCTGTATAAGAGGTTTATTTTCTTGATATAACCTCACCTCAATTTCGCCTATACGATTGTTAGGAAAAGCATATTTTAATGAATTAGAAACTAATTCATTGATAATCAAACTGCAAGGAATTGCAGTTTCAATGTCTAAAATAGTATTATCAACTTGAATATTTAGTTTAATTTGACTGGATTTAACATTGTAAGAATCAAATAAATTACTAGTTAAATCTGGAATGTATTGAGCAAAATTAATATTCGCTAAATCTTCAGAGCGGTAGAGTTTTTCGTGAACTAAAGCTATGGAACCAATGCGGTTTTGGCTATCGCGCAAAATTGCAGTGGCTTGAGGATCTTCCGTGCGCCTACACTGCATTTGCAGTAAACTACTGACAATTCCTAAATTGTTTTTCACGCGATGGTGAATTTCTTGAAGTAATACTTCCTTTTCTTTCAAAGAAGCTTTAATTTTTTCCTTAGCTTGCTTGTGTTCGGTGATGTCTTGATGAACAGCGACTATAACTTTTCCATACTCAGGATGATCGAAAATAGATGCGGTGGCACTACACCAGAAGGGAGTACCATCTTTTTTGACATTATGAACTTCATAGGTAGCTTCACCATGTTCAAAGATAATGCTTCTAATTGCTTGATTCACGTCTTCAGGGGTAGTGTGTTCATCCCCATAATTGACAATTGACACATGCTTACCTATTAGCTCATCAGAGTCATAGCCAAACATTTGCTCAAATTTGGGGTTGGCGTAGACAAAGATTCCATTATCAACTCCCACTAAACAAATTCCCTCTGCGATGTTGCGAGTAATTACTGCTTGCAGTTCCAACATTTGTTCGACGCGTTTGCGTTCAGTAATCTCAACTACAACAATACCAATACCTATGGGTTGACTTTCTTCAGACAGAATAGGGAAGTAAGAAGCTAGCCAAGTCCGAATTACACCAGGGAGTTTTGGAGTTTCTCCGCTAAGTTCAAAATCCAGAATTGCTTCTCCTGTTGTCAAAACATGTTCAAATAGCTTTTGCTGTTTTGGTGCTATGTCGGGGATAATGTCCCACGGTGTCTTGCCAATATGTCCTGTTGCTGAAATGCCGTTGATTTCTGCTAATGCTTCGTTAATGAATAAGTAACGCGTTTCCCGATCGAGAATAGTTATGCCAATGGGTGCACTAATGATGAAAGCATCCAATAACTGTTGTTTGTAAGCTAGTTCTCGCTCCAGAATCTTACGTTCTGTAATATCTAGGATGGCTCCATACAGCCTAATAGTCTGTCCTTGAGGATTGTAAGCTACCTCTGCTTTCGACTCAAGGTAGCGCAATGAGCCATCGGGTCGAACAATGCGATATTCGAGATTAAAAGGTTTTCCCTTGGCGATCGCTTGTACTAACTGCTTCTGCAACTTTGGGCGATCTTCTGGGTGAACCATCTGGATAAATTCCGCTTGTGTGGGTGCTGATTGAGAGGGATTCAGACCGAAGATGCAAAAGGTTTCGGCTGACCAAATTTGTTTTTGAGGTGCTAAGTGCCATTCCCAACTGCCCATATGGGCAATTTTTTGAGCAGCCGCTAGCAGGGTTTCACTACGTTGGAGTTGTTCTTTTGCCTTTTGACCTTTGATGAGTGCGGTTTCTCGTTCTGTAACGTCTTGGGAAGTGCCATAAAGGCGAATGACTTTTCCATCACCATTGAATTCTGCATAGCCAATTTCCTCAATATAAATAGTAGACTCATTGGGAGACGCACGCAGAATGAGTTTGTAAGATTCCCCTGTTGAGATTGCCTGCTCAATTGCTTGGGCTAATTTCCCTGCGTCTTCTGGGTAATACATTTGCAAAATTTCTTGATAGTTCGGCTCTGATTTAGCCGGATCTCTACCGAACAGTTCAAAAAGCTGCTTTGACCACCTAATTTTTTGACTGGCAATCTCAAATTCCCAATTACCAAGACGGGCAACTAGTTGAGATTCTTCTAATAAAGCTTTACTTTTGCGTAATGTTTCTTCAGTGTGCTTCAATTCGGTGACATCAACCACCAATCCATCCCAGGCTACACGACCATCCGGCAACTTTCGTGGCATAGAACGAAAATGAAACCATTTAAGCTGACCACTGGGCGTTAGAATTCGCAGTTGGATATCAAACACCGACAGTTCCCGCCAAGATTTATCAACTGCTGCCTGGAGGGGTGGCAAATCCTCTGGGATAACTTGGCGATATAGCAAACTTGAATCTTTAAGTGCATCTTCCGCTTTAACTTGTGTCAGTTTTTCAATTCCCGTACTTAGATAATAAAAGCGATCGCTTCCATCTAGTTCACGAGTTACTTGATAAATCGCTCCATTGGGCAGATTATCCCCAATTCCTCGCAACATAACTTCACGCTCTTGCAATGCCATCTCTGCTTGCTGGCGTTCCCTGATTTGACGCTCCAGTTCTCGGTTTGCAGCCTCCATTTGTCCAGAACTAGGTAAGGCAAGTACAGTTGGTATTAATTCTATTAACATCAGAGATGTATACAGCGATACCAAGGCAGTGATAGCTTTGATACAACCACTTAACCAATAAGTTGGATACCAGAGCGTCCAAATCTCCGCCAGGTGGCTAGTACCACAAGTCAGGATAAATATGGCAAATAGTAAAACTACTGAGTTAAAAGGCAAATTTCGACGCTTGCGGACAAAATAAACTAATGTGACGGGAATTGAATAATAAGCAAGTGCAATTAAAAAGTCAGACGCAATATGCAACCCTACTAACTCTGGTTTCCAAAGATAGCAATGTCCGTGGGGAACAAACTGTTTATAAGCAACAAGAGTTTTCAAAAGTTCCTGCATCAATTTGCCTCAAACACAATTTGTCTGGGAGAATTAGTAGTCAATTATACTTAAAATGTTGAGAATTCTATGATTTGTAGCTATTTTCAGGTAAATAGACCACACAGTAGAGGCGTAAGGCCTTGCGCCCCTACGACATACGTGGTTCAAATACATGAAAAAGGTTGTAAATGCGATCGCAGCTCGTCTTAAAGCGAGGCATAGGCAAACAAGGGGACAAGCGGAAATTTAGAACGTTTTGCTACCGAAAGAAAGACTTTTTAAACTCCCTAAATTGACATAATGATAGCTCTAGGCTCCTATTCGCGTTCTTCATTTACCTGAAATAAGCTGTAAATATTGCAACTCACAGCATTGGCGGAGAGATTGTACTTTTTGGAATCATTATTATTCTTGTTTCATACATGTTCTTTAAACCAAAAAAACTTTTATCATGGCTTGCATTATTAGCAAGTTTTACAAACCTATTTCTTAGTTCTTGGATTATACTTCCTGCTCCAAATATGTTTTTACTCACCCTAGCAGTAGGAGCACCAGAAGTCAGTCCTTGGTTATTTTTATTAAATTTACTCTGTTTATTGCTTTCTTTTTTCTCCATACGTCGGCGTAAAATACGGCGTTTAGCTTGCACTGCAAGTTTAATCGGATTGCTAATTTGTGGATGGGTGCTAGTGAATATTCCTTTCACTCAAATGCAGATGGATAAAGCGATGAAACAAGAATTAGGAGCAAATTATCTAGAAAAAATTCCAGTTCAACTAAGCGCCAAAATGCAAACTCATCCTTTTAACTTAGTTAATTCTTTCCGGGGTATTGCATTAGGAAAAACGCGCCATCAAAAAGATATTATTTTTGCTAATCCTGCGGGAGTGCCTTTAAAAATGGAAGTTTACCAACCGCCGGAGGTGGGAAAATATCCAGCAGCGATCGTAATTTATGCTGGAGCTTGGCAGCGTGGCAATCCTAGCGCTAATGCTGAGTTTAATCAATATATTGCTCATCAGGGATATACAGTATTTGCGATCGCTTACCGACACGCACCTAAATATCAATTTCCATCTCAGTTAGATGACGTGCGTACAGCCCTAAATTTTATTCGCAAACATGCAGCCGAATATGAAGCCGATCCAGAACGTATTGTACTTTTAGGACGTTCTGCCGGTGCACACCTAGCAATGCTAGCGGCTTATCAACCCGATGCACCACCCATCCGTGCTGTAGTCAGCTATTACGGGCCTGTTAATTTAACTGAAGGATACAAAACACCGCCAAGTCCCGATCCTATTAATAGCCGCGCTGTTTTAAGAGCATTTCTTGGTGGTTCTTTAGAAGAATTACCTAATCAGTATCGAATAGCTTCACCAATAAATTACTTAACGCATCCTTTACCGCCAACTTTATTAATTTACGGAAGTCGCGACCATTTGGTACAAGCTCGATTTGGCAGACAGATGTATGAACGTTTACATGATTCTGGTAACACTGCGATTTTCCTAGAAATCCCTTGGGCAGAACACGCTTTTGATGCTGTATTTAATGGTGTGAGCAATCAATTAGCGCTGTATCATACTGAGAGGTTTTTGGCTTGGGCGTTGGGTATTGGGAATGGGGCATAGGGTATGGGGCAAGCAGGAGGTGTGGGAGGTGTGGGAGGTGTGGGAGGATGGGGAAGCATTAATTCTCTTTCCCCCCACACTCCCCTCTCCCCCCACACTCCCCTCTCTCCCCACACTCCCCACACTCCCCACACTCCCCACACTTCCCCATCTCCCCACTCCCCATCCCCCTCATCTCCCCACATTTGCTACCTCTGACACCAGCGCCAGTTATAGCGATTCCATTCGTAGATTCCTTGAATTTCATACTCAGCGCCGTTGAAGAAGCGGACGACGCAATTAGTACAGGAGTTACCGGGTAGGCGTAGCCCATCGTAGACATCGCTAATTTCATTAACCTGAATCACTATGGAAGGAAACCACTCCGGTTTACATGGGCCATCTTCTTGCACCCATTCCCATAATGCATTGCAAATTTCAATGCGATCGCCTACTTTTAACTTCAATGCATCTTCTAAATAACAATACTTATCAAAATGGTACGACTCAACACGGTTGAGCCACTCTAAACCGTAGTGTTGACGGATAAATTGTACTGTTCCAGAGTCATTTTCCAACAGCCAATCATTGAGTAATTGTACTTTCCAAGTACGGTTACGTTGTTCCTCGGTTTTCACAAACTCTAAAAAGGTTTCTAATTCCTCTGGGCTAAGTTCGTCCAAGGGATTAGCAATATCTGACGCCCCAGAGTTAGAATTTTCCTGAATTTGCTCAACGAATTGCAATAATATCTCTTTCTGCGCGTCAGTGAGAGGACAGCCTACAGCATCACAACTATTAAAGGCTGCTTGCATAGCTGTTTCAATCTCATCTGGTGTCATAAAAATTAATAGCAATCGTAGGTTTGTTTACTTAATTATTACAAATGTTAAATTAAAGTTTCCAATCAACCTGTAGTTATATCAGGTTTGATTAAAGACTTATCATTAGGGTGTAATGGATAGTGCCAACACTTTCAGGTAAAAACAGGAAAAAAATGTGAGCAATTGTTAGCATTTTTCTATCGGAAATCGCTATGACTCAAACTCAGCATCCAACAAAATTCCTGAGTTTTGAGGAATTTCTGGCTTATGGCGATCGCACAGATAGCCGCTACGAATTAGTGGATGGCGAACTAGTAAAGATGCCAACAAGGGGGGGGAGGGGGCAGACGAACCACAGGGGGCAAAGAAAATAATTCTTCACTACTTACTTCTACGCTCTGAACTCGTCAATCAATCGTCATCAATCAATCGTAATTCCGTTGTAAGCTGAGGTTATAAGTTACAGAATTATTGAATTAAATTACGGAGTCTTGTATGCGGTTGCGCTCACTCACGATTGTTTTTATTTGCTTTTTGATTACTTTTCTATCGTGGGTGCTTACTCCCCCGGCTCTAGCGCTGACACAGATTAGACTATTTGATATCTCTTATAACGATTGTCCCCCAGAACTGGCACAAGGAGCTGTTATTAGTAGCGGTAGTGCTGCGGCTAATTGCTTTATCGTTATTGGCAAGGCAGAAAATGGTACAAATAAAACAGTTTATGATGCAGATATTTTTGGACGCATCTATGATGCCAACAATGACTCAGTAATGCAAAACCGTACCCGTCTTGGTTCGATTGCTGAGGTACCACCAGGTGTTAGCGATTTTGAATTGAGAATTTCTGTGCCTGCAAATCAGCCTACTCCATTAAAGCTGAAGCAGTTCAAGGCAGCTGGATTTAGCGCTGCGGTGCGTAAGTAATAAATTTTAAGTTACATAAGTCTGGGCTAACCAGCCCAGACCTGAAATTGTTTAGCTAAACATCGACCAAATAGCAAATTCTGTATTACACAACGTAGGCCAAACGACTGATAAATCCGCCTAAAAATTGCAACAGTAAAATAGCTAACATTGGCGAAAAATCTATACCGCCCAGTGGAGGAATGAATGAGCGAAACACATTCAGATAAGGGTCAGTTATCTGACTCAAAGCGGCAAAAGGTTGGTCATACCAGTTGATCGTTGGGAACCAGGTTAAAAGAACCCGAATTAGCAACAAAAAAGTATAAATCTGCGTAAAAGTAGCAAGAGTGGTAATCAGTAATTCCATAGATAACGTGGTTTCCTACGAAGTTTCAAATGAGGTCTTATCTATTGATTTTAATTTAGTCCATACCATCGTGTCTGTGGATTTAGTACTTACCACACTTTCACCATGCTGGAAAACAGCTTAGGAATCTTTAGTGAAGGGGCGATCGCCAACTGTCTGTGCTGAACCGCCATTGACATTTCCCAGCTGCTTTCGCACTTCATCAATTGTGGCATTTAGCTGAGCAATTTTATCTTCTAACGATCGCCGAGCTGTTTCTATGCTAACGCTGTCACTTTCGGAGGCTTTCATTTGACGCCGCTTTGCTGCTATTCTTTTAGCCTCGGTTTGGCTATCCGTTTGTTCTGTCTCTTCCTCTGCTAGCAATTCTGGATCGCGTCGAGAAGCAATTACCGCGCCGATGACACCACCAAATATGCTACCGACAAATGCCCCTGCTAAAAAACCACTGGCAAAACCATCTCGCTGACTCATATATTTACCGCCTTGAACAATCTTGCAATTACAGTAGTTATGCCATGAATCTATCCTAGCTGCATACTAACTTAAGTCCCAAAGATGCGATCGCCAGCATCTCCCAATCCCGGTACAATATACCCCTGACTATTCAGTTTTTCATCAATGGTAGCGGTGTAAACTATTAAACCTGGATAACTAGCACTCAACTTTTGCAAAGCTGGTGGAGCCGCCACCACACAAACAATCCGGGTTAGGCTTGGATCGACACCCCGCTGTGTCAATTCTGCCATTGCCGTCATAATTGACCCTCCCGTTGCCAACATCGGATCGGTAATTAACACTCGTGTTTGGGGGTCAAATTTTTCTGGTAACTTGTTCAGATAACAATGAGGTTGCAGTGTCTCTTCATCTCGTGCCAATCCGAGATGATAAATTGATGCTAAAGGTAGTAAAGTCTGCGCTCCCTCTAGTAATCCCAGCCCAGCCCGGAGAATTGGTACTACTGCCACTGGTATTTGTGGATCGATCACAGTTGCTGGACACATATCCAAGGGACTCTGCACTGCTGTTTCTTGAGTAGGCAACCAGTCACGTGCAGCTTCATAAGTCAGCCATCTTCCCAACTCAGTCATAGCACTGCGGAATAACACTGAAGGCGTGCCAGCATCGCGAGCGACTGCTAGCCAGTGTTGTATCAAGGGATGAGGTGGTACATAAACCCGCAATTGTAGCGTCATAGCCAGAAGTCAGCGCTTATTGTACATGAACTGAAAAACCATGATACTCTTTCCTGCATCCGACTGACTAGGAGAGGGCATTGGGCATTGGGCATGGGGCATTGGGCATTGGGTATTTGTGAGTTTTTTCCGGTGCTTCCTATACTTTTTTGCCCCTGTGCACCCTCATTCTCTTCGATGACGGCTAAAATTAATTCGCCAACTTTATTGATAAAGATTTTCATTAGCAGTTGACATCAATTCTCAATCAAGGCTATATTGTTATACAGTGTTCTCCTCTCTTTAAGGATCGGCAGACGGGATTAGCCAGCGGCAGCAGGCTTGTCCCTCTTTTTTGTGATTGGGCATCGGTGATGGGAAGATGGGGAGAGGGAAGAATAACAAATGTCCAATGCCCCATGCCCAATGCCCCATGCCCAATACCCAATACCCAATACCCAAGGACTAATGACAAATGACAATTGATGCGATCGTTATTGGGTCTGGAATTGGCGGTTTAGTAACAGCGACTCAGTTAGCAGCAAAGGGAGCGAAAGTGCTGGTACTGGAACGTTATTCGATTCCAGGTGGTAGCGCTGGTTATTTTGAACGGCAAGGTTACCGATTTGATGTTGGAGCATCAATGATTTTTGGGCTGGGGCAAAATGGTACTACTAATTTACTCACCCGCGCACTGTCGGCTGTAAATGTTAGTCAAGAAGCGATCGCAGATCCAGTGCAAATTCACTATCATCTACCCCAAGGTTTAGACCTGAAGGTTGACCGGGTTTATGAAAAATTTTTGCAAAATCTTACTGCTCATTTTCGCCACGAAGAACATGGGATTCGTCGCTTTTATGACGAATGCCAAAAAGTATTCAACTGCCTCAATAACATTGATTTACTGTCGCTAGAAGAACCTCGGTATCTACTGCGAGTATTTTTCCAGCATCCTTTGGCATGTCTCGGTTTAGTTAAGTATCTACCCAAAAATGCAGGGGACATAGCACGACGCTACATCAAAGATCCCCAATTATTGAAATTTATCGATATAGAGTGTTATTGCTGGTCGGTGGTTCCAGCAGATATGACGCCAATGATTAATGCTGGTATGGTCTTTTCTGACAGGCATTACGGCGGAGTGAACTATCCCAAAGGCGGAGTCGGACAAATTGCCCAAAAACTGGTTGAGGGACTAGAAAAAGCTGGAGGTCAGATTCAGTACCAAGCCAGAGTTACGAAAATTCTCACGGAACAGGGACGAGCGGTAGGCGTGCAGCTGGCTAATGGCAAAGTATATCGGGGTAAACGCATAGTCTCTAATGCTACACGCTGGGATACATTTCAACAATTACTACCAGCAGAGCAAATCCCTCATAATGAGAAAAAGTGGCAACAAAATTATCAAAAATCACCCAGCTTCTTGAGTTTACACATGGGGGTAAAACAGTCAGTTTTAGCTGAAGGAACCGAGTGTCACCATATTTTGCTGGAAGAGTGGGAAAAGATGATGGCGGTGGAAGGGACAATTTTTGTTTCGATTCCCACACTGCTTGACCCCGATTTAGCACCAAGTGGATATCATATCATTCATGCGTTTACGCCTCACTGGATTGATGATTGGCAAGGACTTGCTCAGACTGAGTACGAAGCGAAGAAAGAAAAGGCGGCTTGGCGAATTATCGATCGCCTAGAGAAGATTTTTCCAGGCTTAGATGCCGGATTAGATTATTTAGAGGTAGGAACACCCCGCACCCATCGCCGCTTTTTGGGTCGTGAGGATGGCACCTATGGCCCAATTCCCCGACGCAAGTTGCCCGGATTGTTGAAAATGCCCTTTAATCGCACCGCTATTCCAGGGCTTTATTGTGTTGGCGATAGCACCTTCCCCGGCCAAGGATTGAACGCAGTAGCTTTTTCCGGGTTTGCCTGCGCTCACCGCATTGCCGTAGATTTGGGATTTTGAATTAGCCGCTTGATGGGAGAAGCGGGGACGCGGGGATGCGGGAGACAAGGAGACAAAGAAGAAAACTTAACAATAACTCTTTCCCCTTGTCCCCATGCCCCATGCCCCATGCCCAATTTAAAATTCAACAATCACTGGCACATGGTCGCTGGGTTGGGTTAATTTCCTTGGTGCAGCATCGATGATGCAACTTTTAGCGCGTTCATAAAGTATGGGTGTAAGATAATGATGGTCAATCCGCCAACCTAAGTTGCGACGGAAGGCAGCAGCGCGATAATCCCACCAGCTATAATTTCCACCTTCGCTAGTAAATTTACGAAACGCATCGGCAAATCCCAGTGCCAGAATATCCCGTAAGGCTTGGCGCTCTGTTTCTGTAGCCATAATATGATTTTCTGTACTCACTTGTTCGTGAATATCTTTGGCTTCCGGTGCAATGTTAAAGTCACCGCACACACACATATCAGGTTGTGACAGCAGCAGCAATCGCAAGTATTCACGTAGCACTGTTAGCCAGCGCAGTTTATATTCATATTTTTCGGTTCCTACCGCCGCACCGTTGGGAACATATAAGTTCACAATCCGAATACCGTCAATTACACCTGTAATTACTCGCTTTTGTTCATCCCATTCTGGCGGTAAATCTTGCAAAATTGCCCTAAAGCCGCTAGTTACGTCTAAGAGTGGTTGCCGGCTAATGATAGCTACGCCGTTATAAGATTTTTGTCCTGATAGATAAAGGTGATAGCCCATTTCTTCAAAAGGCGATCGCGGAAACTCGGCATCTATAACTTTGGTTTCTTGCAAGCACAGAACATCAACGGCATTATGAGTTAACCACTCAGTAACCTGTTCGAGACGAATGCGAATTGAGTTGACGTTCCAAGTAGCGATTTTCATGAGTTGGCTATCAAAACTTTTGTAAATTACCAATTACAAATTATGTAATTTTTCTACAATTATTTAATCTTTATAATTTACATGCTATTTGTTCATTGCCTTTAAATCAAGCTGGAATAATTTGATCCCGTTTAAGAATTTAGTATTTTGAGCTACAAAATATTCACTTTTGTAAGTTCTGCTACAAAATATTCTACTAGATTATGATTCTGAAGACAGATGCAACTAGTAATTGATTAGTTATAGGTTATAAATATGGCTCAAAGGTAACTTTTGCCCACAGTCTAGAGATTTGTTGGTGGAAAAGTTGGGGTAGGGTAAACCGAATATTGTGCTTTTGGTAGCCTGTTAGGTTAATTTAAATTTCAAAAAAGTAAGTACAAATGCTTTGTTCTCATAAAATAATGAGGTAGTTCATTATGTTGGGGACAAGTTTACAGACTGAACCGAAACAACTTATGAAAATCGCTCAAGTTGCCCCCTTATGGGAAAGGGTTCCACCTCCTAGTTATGGAGGAATCGAACTGGTAGTAAGTCGCTTGACTGATGAACTTGTTCGTCGCGGTCATGAGGTAACTTTATTTGCCTCCGGCGATTCTCAAACTATGGCTCAATTACAAGCAGTTTATCCGCGTGCATTACGCTTAGACCCAAATGTCAAAGAGTATATAGTGTACGAAATGCTGGAAGTGAGTCAAGTTTATCAACGTGCTGCCGAGTTCGATATTATCCATTCTCATGTAGGGATTTCGGCGTTACCTTTGGCGAGTTTGATAACAACAACTTCTACAGTGCATACCCTACACAATAATTTTACAAAGGACAACCGTAACGCGTTTAGCTACCACCAAAAGCAACCATACGTCAGCATTAGTAACTCGCAGCGTCAAATCGATCTTAATTATATTGCCACGGTTTATAACGGAATTGAGTTAACAGATTATCCATTTGTAGCCCAACCGTCAGAGCCTCCATATTTGGCATTTTTAGGTCGTTTTTCGCCAGAGAAAGGGCCACAACATGCGATCGCCATTGCTAAACAAACCGGTTGGCGCTTAAAGATGGCTGGAAAAGTTGACTTAGGAGATTCTAAGTTTTTTGAACAAGAGATTGCCCCCCATATTGATGGTCAGCAAATTGAATATCTAGGCGAAATTAACCACGCCCAAAAAACTGAACTTCTGGGCAATGCTGCTACTACTCTTTTCCCCATCGCTTGGCAAGAACCTTTTGGCTTAGTAATGATTGAATCAATGGCAACTGGTACACCAGTAATTGCCATGAATTTAGGCTCCGTACCTGAAGTGATTGCTCACGGTAAAACAGGTTTTATCTGCCAAAACTATACAGAAATGGCGGCAATGATTCCATTAGTTTTGGAACTCGATCGTAAAACCTGTCGAAAATATGTGGAAAACAATTTTAGTGTTAGCCAAATGGTTAACGGATATGAAGCTGTTTACAGACAAATTATTAAAGACCGCATAGAATCGAATGGCCGCATTCATGCTGGGAACATCCGCTTTTAATCAACAGGTTTTTTTGCTTAGCTTAAACAACAACTTTTATTTAAGGAGGACATTGGTATGAGTACGAGAGCCAACACTTGCCCATGCTGCGGTGGTTCCCTCCTGCGTCATATCCGTCATGGTGAACTATATTGGTTTTGCCTGTCGTGCCGACAAGAAGTACCGCTGTTAACTGTTACTCGTTTGCCGAATGCGGAAAGCCGAAATACTGGAGTCCTTCCTCAAACAGCTGCGAATTCCTAATTTTTCAGCATTTTAGTTTGATAAAAACCTACTAAAAAATCAAAACCAAATTTTAGTTTAGACCTATCAAATAGGTTCAACTGGTAAAATCAGGTGGATCTAATTGATAGGTTAAAAATTTTGTTAGCAGCATTACTTTATGGGCAAGAAAATTTACGCCTAGAAGAAGTTGCTGACCCCACTCCCGCAGCTGGCGAAGTTGTCATCCAAGTGGGAACAGCAACAACCTGTGGTACTGATTTGAAAGTCTGGCGGCGTGGCGGCCATGCGAAAATGTTGAAACCGCCAACGCTATTTGGGCATGAAGCTGCTGGGCAAATTGTGGCCTTGGGAGCGGGTGTTACCGATTGGCAAATAGGCGATCGCGTTGTCGCTAATAATTCTGCTCCCTGCATGGAGTGTTTTTTTTGTCAACGAAAAGAATATTCATTGTGTCCAAATTTAACTTGGAATAACGGGACTTTCGCCCAATATTTAAAAATTCCTGCACCGATAGTACAGCATAACTTATTACAGATTCCCGATGATTTGCCTTGGGAATTAGCAGCCATGACGGAACCCCTAGCTTGTGTGTTGCATGGTATAGCGCGTTCTAATATCAAGCCAAAAGATAGAGTAGTGGTTTTGGGAGATGGAGCGATCGGGTTGATGTTTGTAGCTGCTTTAGCAAATACCGCTGAGGTGTTGCTGTGGGGAGGTAACGATCGCAGGTTAGAAATTGGTAAAAAATTGGGTGCAGCCCACACCTTTAATTATCATCAAATTCCAGATATTCCCAGTGTAGTGAAAGAGTTTACTCAAGGATGGGGTGCAGATGTAGTGATTGAAGCCACTGGTGTGCCTAGTGTTTGGGAAACTGCGATCGCCTGCGCCCGTCCTGGTGCAACAGTAAACTTATTCGGTGGCTGTCCACGGGATACTAGCATAACTGTAAATACTGAACAGTTACACTATAGCGAACTAACCCTCAAAGGCGTGTTTCATAATACACCAAAGTATGTGCGATCGGCTTTATCACTAATAGCAAGTCGGAAAATTCCTTTTGAATTACTTATTAGCGAACAGCGACCATTAAAAGATTTAGAACAAGTTTTTTATGAGATGAAAGCGCGTCGAGTAATTAAAGTAGCGATGATTCCTTGAATTTTGTTAGTTACAGTGTGAGCAAGGAAACAAAATGTTATTTATGGTAATCGAGCGATTTAAGGACGGTAAAACTAAAGAAATATACCGTCGATTTCAAGAGGAAGGGCGCATGATGCCTGAAGGTTTGAAGTACATAGATAGCTGGGTTGAGGTGAACTGCGATGAGTGACGAATCAAATTGATATATGCGCTTGACATACCAGGGCTATTTCATTCTAAATGTAGGCAGTATATGGTAAGATGCAGCGCAAATTCTATATTAATGCATCTGTCCCATGTCTCAAATCGCAATTATAGAAGCCTTCGC
>NZ_JACJTU010000005.1 GCF_014698835.1 Nostoc paludosum FACHB-159
CCAGAGTTTGAAACTTTCTATACCAAAAACATTTTGCTCAACGAGGGTATCCGCGCTTGGATGGCTCCTCAAGATCAGATCCACGAACAATTTGTATTCCCTGAGGAAGTTCTACCTCGAGGTAACGCTCTCTAATTACAACAACCAACCATAACAATAATCAAAGTTGTGGTTGGCGGAATATTGGCACCGCCCAGATTAAATAATCTCCTTGCTTAATGCCTAGCTGGCGTCAATATTCCAAAGTCTCCCACCAAAAGGTGGGAGATTTTTTTGTATTTATGGTTAATACTCTAAATTTATGTGTTATCTTAGGTGAAGGTTATAAACCCAGAGCGAAATGCTCTGTCCCTTTGAGACTAAGACCGCTTAGGCAACAAGGAGGTGATGCCCATGATAGAAAGTAGTAAAAGCATGGGTCATCAGGTTGCAGTTAGCCGGCTGTGTGCCGGGGCTGTTCTTTAAAAGTTAGCCTTAGTCATCTTGAGAGACTAAGTTAGCTCAAGTAGCTAGGCTAAGCTAGAAGTCCCTTCCGGCAGTCTGGTTGCAACCTGAAGACCCGCTAGACCGCTCTGACTAAGATCTCCCGATCTCAATCAGAGCGGATAGTTTTTTGGGGTAATTTTTGTTTTATCAGTGGTTGCTATTCAAAACTCAGATGGTGAGACCTGGGGTAGGCAAAGCCAAGGCGTTAAAATTTTTCAAAAGTTAAATTAATAAAGTATCAACCTCTCATATTTCTGTGTGCAGAATCGAAAAAGTTCGGTTTCATGATATCCAAGATGTAACCAACATATAGTTAGGAATTTTTCAATATGGCACAACTACTAACTGAAACCGAAATTAAAGAACGCGCAAAGGTTCTTTCAGGTTGGGCCGTTGAAGGAGCAAAGTTGCAGACGACTCGTAAATTTCAGGATTTTATCCAAGCAATTGAGTTTGTCAACAAGCTTGTTGAACCTGCTGAGTCAGCAGGACATCATCCAGACATAGAGATTTCTTATAACAAAGTCAAGATTACACTTACAACACATGATGCAGGTGGATTGACCCAGAATGACTTTGATCTTGCTGGAGTGATTTCCCAAATTCAGTAACTGATTTTTTTAACATTAAGTTCAGCTTATACCTTAGGCATTAGTCATTTGTTCCTTCTAAATAACAAATGACCAATGCCCTATGACCTATTTAAAATCCTTGATTTTTAGCTACTTATGTATGGGTGGAATTGATATTTCATCTTGGTTTGTTCCAAAAATATTAGACGAACTTATTTTGCATAAATGAGTGATTAGTTCGTTAATGCTGTGTAGTTTATGATTGTCAAGGCTTGATGCAACGTATAACTCTCTGCCGAGAAACTGCTAAGCCCCTAAAGCTTTTAAAGATTTAGCTAAGTTAGATTAGCCATAGCCTCAAACCCTACTCGCTACTTGGATACATAAATGGCTGATGTGTGACAGTTATTAAGGCGTCGCTTCAATGTTGCCATCTCAATTTAATGTTTTATAATATTTTGATATAAGGATATGTTTTTGCATAAGTTAATCACATCAATTTTTAACTCTAAGTTAATCGTTTATTAGCTTTGCGAAAACTAAAATCGTAAGTAGAGGCATTCATGCCTCATCCACAGGTTTCAAAATGAGATGCCGCATTTTTAAGAATTAGGTGCAAGAAACCGAATTATCTATACAAGGTGTGAGGAGTAAAGAAAAGATGTCTAATCTCTTGTGGAAATCCTTATTGGTTAGCCCAGCAGTTTTGGGAGCAACATTACTAGTCTCAACAACAGCAATTGCGGCTCCAAATACAACCACTGAAGTATCATCAGGCGAACAACCAGCTGTCACTGAAGTTGTCCAACAGCCAGACATATTGGCTCAAACAACCTTAGACCAGATTAACCGCTACAGTAACGAAGGTAACAAAAATAACTCTCAGTCCCAAGTAACATCAGTTTCGCAATTTTCTGATGTACAGCCTACTGATTGGGCATTCCAAGCATTGCAGTCCTTGGTTGAGCGCTATGGTTGTATAGCAGGTTATCCAAATGCCACTTATCGCGGTAACCGTGCTTTGACACGTTATGAATTTGCCGCTGGTTTGAATGCCTGTTTGGATAGAGTCAACGAATTGATTGCTACGGCAACAGCTGACTTGGTAACCAAACAAGACTTAGCAACCTTACAGCGGTTACAAGAAGAATTTTCGGCAGAATTGGCAACCCTACGGGGTCGTGTAGATGCCTTAGAAGCACGCACCGCCGAATTAGAAGCCAATCAGTTCTCGACTACCACCAAATTAGTTGGTGAAGCTGTTTTTGCAGTTAGTGATATTTTTGGCGGAAACACTGGTGATGCCAACAACACGGTCTTCCAAAACAGAGTACGTTTAGATTTGCAAACCAGCTTCACTGGTAGAGACGTGCTGCACACACGTCTTGCTGCTGGTAATAGCACAGCCTTTTCACAAATTGATAATGCTGGTGCTCCTATTAACACTGCTGAAGGCACACAAACATATCAAGTTGGTATTGGCGATGGTAACAACAGCGTCAGAATAGACCGATTGACCTATGAAGTTCCCATCGGCCCAGCCCAAGTTTACCTCGCAGCTAGTGGCGGACGACACAGCCATTACGCCGCGGTCAACAACCCTTACTTTTTCGATCAAACCGACGGGGGTAACGGTGCGCTGTCCACCTTTGCTTCTGAAAGTCCCATCTATCGAATTGGTGGTGGTGCTGGTATAGCGCTGAATATACCTTTGGGTAAAGGTGGCGGTATTCTAGGAAATAGTTCAATCACTGCGGGTTACTTGGCATCAGAAGCTAACGATCCTGCCCTCAGTGCAGGTCTTACTAACGGCGACTATGCAGCTTTAGGACAGTTGAACTTTAGCCTTGGCGATCGCGTAGCTTTAGCTGCGACCTACGTCCACGGTTATAATGCCGCAGGTGGTTTCTTGTTCAACTCCGGTAACAGTACAGATGGAGATATTGTTGCAGTAGGTACTGGACAAGCTAACACTCTAAGTCTTGTAAATGGATCTTCTACTAATTCCTACGGTGTGTCTGCTGCGTTTAGACCCAGCGATAAACTATCCATTAGTGGCTTCGTTTCTTACCATGATGTCACAGGCTTTGGTATAGGTGATGATTTTGAAGCTTGGAGCTATGGTGTTGGGGTAGCTTTACCTGATTTCGGTAAAAAAGGCAATGTTTTAGGTATTTTTGCTGGTGCAGAACCCTATGCACGTAACCGAGCAGGTTTTGTTGGAAATGACATACCTTATCACTTTGAAGGCTTCTACAAGTATCAGGTATCAGATAATGTCTCAATCACTCCTGGTGTGATCTGGTTGACCTCTCCTGGTCAAAACAGCGCTAACGACGATGCAATTATCGGTACGCTGAGAACGACCTTCACCTTCTAGAGCATTGACAATCTGCGAATAATTTAACTTAATTGCTCCCCGCCACGAGGCGGGGCTTTTTGTTGTTCGTAGCAGCAACAAATAAACCCCAGTTGTTAACCGTAGTATAATAGAGGAGTTAGGAGTCGTAACTTTAGAATTACAGCGAAATTCTCCAAGCCAGAATTTGGAAGTAAAACAGGCTTTACCCCAGGCTACCAGACTGAGGTTGTGTACTTAATCAACTTATAACTCGGTTGTCAAAACTTCTAACTTTGGCAATTTTATATTTTGGATGGCACTAAAGTTGTGCTTCCTGCATAAGTTGGATTTTGGATTGATGGAAAAATCTAAAATTTAAAATCCAAATTGAACGACTCCTAACTCCCAACTTATAAACCATTATTGCTTGTGGAACTATCGTGTAAATGTGAATATGCAATTCTAGCTTTATTAGAGATAGCTGCCCATTACGAAAGCGGCGAACCACTACAAATTCGAGAAATTGCAACACAACAAAACATACCCGATCGCTATTTAGAACAACTACTAGCAACCTTGAAGCGTGGAGGTATAGTCAAAAGTCAACGGGGATCAAAAGGTGGTTATTTATTAACCAGAGAACCTCGAAAAATTATCCTTTTTGAAATTTTAGAATGTTTAGAAGGGCAGGAGGTGAGGGCGTGCCAAGAAGATCTTAATTTCAAAAAAGTAGAAAGTTCACTTATTGAAGAAATTTGGCAAGAAGCAAGTCACGCGGCGAATTTAGTTTTACAAAAATATACACTTCAGGATCTTTGTGAAAAAATAAATTCCCGACGGCAGCTAGACATCATCTACTACATTTAGTCATTAGGAGTTAAGAGTTAAGAGTTATTCTTCTTGCCCTCTTGTCTCCCCTGCCCCTTTGCCCCTTTGCCTGTTCCCATGCCCAATAATTAATAACTAAGGAATAAATTATGCGAATTGCTCGTAACATTACAGAATTAGTTGGCCGTACACCTCTAGTGCAGTTAAACCGTATTCCCCAAAGCGAAGGATGTGTTGCTGAAATTGTGGTGAAACTAGAAAGTATGAACCCATCGGCATCGGTCAAAGATCGAATTGGGGTAAGTATGATCAAGGCTGCCGAGGAAGAGGGGCTGATTACTCCTGGTAAGACAGTATTGGTAGAACCTACCTCTGGAAATACTGGAATTGCTTTGGCAATGGCAGCAGCAGCTAAGGGTTATCGCTTAATTTTAACTATGCCAGAGACCATGAGCGGAGAGCGGCGGGCAATGTTGCGGGCTTTTGGAGCAGAACTGGAACTAACACCAGGAATGGAAGGCATGAGTGGGGCAATTAGCCGAGCGCAGCAGATAGTTAATAGTATGCCAAATACTTATATGTTGCAGCAGTTCCGCAATCCAGCCAATGCAAAGGTGCATCGGGAAACTACAGCCAAGGAAATCTGGGAAGATACTGATGGACAAGTAGATATAATTGTGGCAGGAGTGGGTACAGGTGGTACGATCACTGGTGTGGCAGAAGTGATTAAAGCACATAAGCCTAGTGCTAAGGCGATCGCTGTGGAACCGGCCAATAGCCCAGTTTTATCTGGAGGACGACCAGGGCCGCACAAAATTCAGGGAATTGGCGCTGGATTTATCCCGCAGGTGCTAAAGATAAAATTGATTGATGAAATAATTACTGTCACCGACGAAGAAGCGATCGCTTACAGTCGGCGTTTGGCAAAAGAAGAAGGGCTACTATCTGGAATTTCCAGTGGGGCAGCTTTATGTGCAGCAATTCGCGTTGCTCAACGCGAAGAAAATCAAGGACGTTTAATTGTAATGATTCAGCCGAGTTTTGGAGAAAGGTATTTAAGTACACCGCTGTTCCAAGACTTGGAGACCAAGTTAGCCGCTAGCGTCAGCTAACGATACATTGAATTAATGGTCAATTCTAAACACGTTTCTAACCATTACGAAACTCTCAAAGTTAGTCCAAATGCTAGCCAAGCGGAGATAAAGCAGGCTTATCGCCGCTTGGTTAAGTTATTTCATCCTGATAGTAATCAGGAAACAGCCGATCGCGAGGAGATTATCCGCATCAATGCAGCCTACGAGGTCTTAGGCGATAACCAAAATCGCCGCAATTATGACCAACAACTGCAAGATAAATCTCGAAAATTAGATGGCGATCGTCAACAGCGTACAGCATCAGCCCAAAAACGTTACCAGGCAACCCGCAAAACCGGACGGGATGCTGATGAGGAAGTCGAAGAATGGCTGCGTAAGGTTTATCAACCAGTAAATCGCTTACTTTGTACCATTCTTTATTCTTTAGAAGAACAAATGGAGCAATTAGCTGCCGATCCTTTTGATGATGAGTTGTTAGATGAATTTCAGGAATACTTAAATACCTGTCGTAACGACTTGAAGCAAGCACAAACTACTTTTCGTTCCCTGCCCAATCCCCCTAGTTTGGCAAGAACAGCGGCTCACCTTTACTACAGCCTAGATCAATTAGCAGATGGAATTGAAGAGTTAGGTTATTTTCCTTTGAACTACGATGAGCGCTATTTGCACACAGGTCAAGAACTATTCCGCATAGCTACGAGATTACACTGTGAGGCACAAGCATCAGTAGGTTAATGGGTATGGGAAAACGCTGTGATGCTCTGACGCAGACAAAAACTAATGACTGATGAGACAGGAATTAGTTTATGCTGGAAAAAGTGAAAGGTTAAGAAATTTGAAGTTTTATTGCCACTATACTTATGAAATGCATTATTAATCGTCGCGCTCAGTTTTCGGCAAGTCATCGTTATTGGTTACCAGAACTGAGTGAAGCTGAGAATATTGAGAAATTTGGTGTGAGAGCGAAATTTCCCGGACAAGGGCATAACTATGTCTTATCAATCTCCCTTGGCGGAGAAGTAGACGAATATGGCATGGTGTTGAATTTGTCGGATGTAAAACATGTCATCAAGCGAGAAGTTACAAACCAACTAGACTTTTCTTATCTCAACGATGTGTGGGCAGATTTCCAAGAAACTCTACCTACCACTGAGAATATTGCACGGGTAATCTGGCAACGGCTAGCACCCCACCTTCCTATAGTTGGCGTCCAGTTGCTTGAAAATTCTCAACTTTGGGCAGATTACACGGGAGAGGGAATGGAAGCCTATGTCACCATTAGTACTCACTTTAGCGCTGCCCATAGGCTAGCTCCTAATATCAGTCCTGAGAAATACGGTAAATGCACCCGTACTCACGGACACAACTACCATCTGGAAGTCACTGTGAAAGGGAAAATCGACCCACGCACTGGGGCGATCGTAGATGTAGATGCCCTAAAGCGAGTGGTGGAAGATTATGCAGTGGAACCACTAGATCACTCCTGTTTAAATAAAGACATTCCTTACTTTGCCGAGATTGTTCCCACTACTGAAAATATTTCACTTTACATCAATCATTTACTGACTTCACCTATTCAGGAATTGGGAGTCGAACTGCACAAAGTTAGGCTGTTTGAAAGTCATGAACTTTGGGCTGATTATGCCAAAAACGGAACGGAAACTTATTTCACCGTCAGTACTTACTTTAGCGCTGCTCATCGGCTGGCTGACCCCAACCTCAGTCAAGAAAAGAACACTGAGATTTACGGTAAGTGTGCGCGTCCCCACGGCCACGGACACAACTATTATTTAGAAATTACTGTTAAAGGAGAGATTGACCCAATTACTGGGATGATTGTCGATTTAGGTGGTTTGAATCAGATCGTAAAAAATGATGTGGTAGAACAATTCGATCACACTTTTATAAACGAAGACGTTCCTTACTTTGCCGAAGTTGTACCTACTAGTGAGAATATCGCACTTTACATTAGTAATTTACTGCGATCGCCCATTCAAGAATTAGGAGCCGAGCTTTACAAAGTTAAACTCTTTGAAAGTCCCAATAACTCCTGCGAAATCTACTGTACCGAGTCTGACACAAATTCAATCAGTGCAACCGTGAGTCAACCAGTATTAGCAGAGGTTTAGTAATTGGGCATTGGGCATGGGGCATGGGGCATTGGGCATTGAGCATTGAAAGTAAACACTGAGGATTTATTCTCCTTGTCCCCTTGTCCTCTTCCTATACCCAATTAGAAAAGTTTACTTACTAGGCAGTTAAAACCAGGCAGCAAAGGACTTGTCAATTCATCTTGATGAAATAAAGTACTTACTAGTTTTAATACAGCTTGTTCGCGGCGATAAATTTCAACTTTTTTCTGTATACAATCGCAAATCCAATATTCTTGAACTCCTTGCACTGAATACAGTTTTAGCTTTGTTTCTTTGTCGCGTTTCTCGTTTTTTTCGCCGGGTGAGAGAACTTCTACTACTAACTCTGGTGCGCCTGTGAGGTGTCCAGCTTCATCTAGCAAGAGTTTTAAGCGTTCGTGACTTGCCCAAACCACATCGGGGATCACATTGTCTGCATCTGAGAAAATAATTCCGGGGGCGATGTCTGACGACAAGCTGCTCCGCATCTACGCAGCTTTACCTAAACCAGTTTCATCTGACCAAATATTAAGAACTGTAACAATATTGCCGCAGCTCGTTTGATGAACCCAGTTAGGTGCTTTGGTCACAAATAATTCTCCATCAATAATCTCATAGCGATTTCTGCGTTCACGAAGTGTCTCGGAACGAGAATCGCTTGCGAAGAACTCTAGGTCAGCAGTTGTCCAACTGGAATTATTTGCATAAAAACCCCCTAGCGTTTTCTTAAATCATATTTTAATAAAAATACCGACGGCGGGCGGTACGTCGCAAATAGCGATAAATGCCCCAAGCTAAAAACCCGAAAAAGAGATTTAGCAAAAACCGAGTAAGTATAAACCACAATATATCAGATTCAAAAAGTATCGATGGATTCAACGGGCTAACAATTCTGACTAAGAGAAACAGCCCAAAAATAGCATTTCCACCTAGTAAAAGAGCAAACAGTACTAAACTTCTTTGCCAGTAACGTTGTTGGAGTGTATAGGCTGAGATTAGGATAATGGGGGGTTTGCGTTGGACTTTTCGCAGTAATTGTTCCAATCGCCAAAACATCCACAAGAGGAAGGGGAAGAAACCATAACTCAAAAAACGTAAGGGCAGTGAGTAAGCCCAAGCACTAGATAGGACATTAACTATGGCATGACAAATTACAGAATTTACCCAAGCCGTAAAAATAAACTTTCTATTTTGATTTAAACCAGTGTTGGAGGAAATATAGACTCCTAACGCATATCCCCAAGGTGCAGAGAACATAGCGTGGACTGGCGTACCGATAGTACGTTCAAAAATTGATGCTGTACCGTGGAAAAAGTAAATCCAGTTTTCTTCGGCAGTGAATCCAAGGGCAACAGCTATAGTCAAGATAAAAACGCTAGAGAGAAGTAATCTATATCGGCGTTGCAGATAGATTGGAATCACAACGGCAGCCAACTTGCAGCCTTCTTCAATTGGGCCTATTTCTACGAGTTGCCGCAGGGCAATACCAGGAAGCGATCGCTTCATCTGATGCCAGTTTACAACCGAGTTGGCTACAGTTTCAAAAATCCATTCCAGGCTCAGGGCTAAAATACCAGATATTGCCCCGAAGATAAAGAATATCAGCAATCTGAGCAGAGCCGGGGCAAATGGTATTCGACAATAATAGTAACCTAGCAGCAGCAAGGGTGGTATTGCTGCCCAAAAAACTAGAGATAAATCAAGCACTCACCTGAGCAATAATTGTACGGTGACGATGGGTATTGTTAGCGATCGCGGGACTTTGAAAACCCGCCTCAATAATAGCTTGCTCAATGTCCAAAGCAAAATATTCATCTAAATATGGCTCAGTACTTTTGAGCAAAGTCAAAATATAAGCTGGCATCTTTTTGTACACTTCAGAATTCGGATTCATGTCCATGATTGCCAAGCGACCACCCGGACGCAGTACCCGCCTAGCTTCAGCAAAAATTTGTCGAGTTGCTGACTGGGGTAATTCATGAAACATCAGGAAAACCGAAACTAAATCAAAAGAAGCATCAGGTAGTCCAGTAGATTCTGCTTGGGCATGAAGCCAATTAATTTTAGCTTGGCGTTGCCCAGCGTTGTAATGGGCAACAGCTAAAAAGTAGGGAGATAAATCCAAACCTGTGATTTGGGCTTGGGGATAAATTTCTTGCAAAGCAAAAGTACTCAAACCCACACCGCAGGCTAAATCTAGAATGTTTTGGGGTTGATTGGGGAGTTGCGCTTTGAGAATATCGTGGTAACTTTGGCGCAGTTTATCATCTCCTTGTGCTCCAGCATCCCGCCAAATTCCAGCATGGACAGTACGAGCTGCAACTTTTAGCTCCCAAGCAGCTTTCCAACTCAGGTTTCCACCTTCGTAGGCATGGAATGGGCGCAAGTAATATTCTGGGTAGGAAATATGGGGATTTTCTACTTGAGCTAGATCGGATTTCCAATCACGCGCCTGTAGTGTTTCGACTTCTTGCGTCCAAGGCACACCAATTCTTTCGGCACGTTTAATCATCATTTGTCTAGCTTGATGCTTGGCTAGGTTGGCTAAAGGCTGGATTGCCAGTATGGTATTCACCAAGCGGGAAGCGAAGCTAAGATTAGTGTTTACAGCAGCGGTCATAAATCAGTTTGCATTTAACAGCCTCTTTTACTTATGACATAATTGCTCGACACGAGTCTAGAAATGAAATGAATTGAATTATCTAACCAGCGTGGGTAGTTTACCAATATCTATCTCAACAGAGAGGGCAAAAAGCCAACTGCCATATAAAAAAAGACTACAACTAACTTTTCGAGTCTCAACTATGGCAAGAGCAAGAAGAAGAGCAAGTGGCTTTTTGAGAGATTTTCAAGAATTTGCCCTCAAAGGTAGTGTACTTGACTTAGCGATCGCTGTAATCATTGGCACTGCCTTTACTAAGGTGATTACCTCCTTGGTTGAGAATGTGATTATGCCATTGATTAATCCCTTAATTAGTGTCACCGGTAAAGATTGGAGAACCATCACAGTAAGTCCAGGAATTGCCATTGGTCAGTTTCTTGGTGCAATTCTGGACTTTTTAATCATTGCTTTCATCTTATTTATAGGGATTCGCGCCTTACAAAAATTGAAGAGACAGGAGGATGTCGCCATTGAATCTCCACTCTCAGATCCTAAGCTTGCATCTGAGGAAAGACTGACTGGTGCATTGGATAGGCTCAATCAGACATTGGAGGCTCGGAATAATCAAGTTTTGTAGCTGAGAGTGTGGAAATTGGGAGATGGGGGCACAGGGGCAGAGGAAGGAGGGGAGACAAATGCCCTATGCCCTATGCCCCTAACCTATTTTGCACGCTTGAGAGCTAACAGCATCTCTAATTCACTGGTGGATTTGTCGGGGCTGGTGGCGGTAATACCAAAGCCACGAATGGAACTGAGGATAGTATTGGCTTCGGCAGAGATGAGACTATTGACTACGGGCAAAGTTTTAGTTTTTTCCATATCTAAATAGAAATAGCCGCTGTTGGGTTTTTGCAAAGAACCTGTAACAGCTTTGAAAGCTTCGCTCTTGTCGAGAGATTCACTCTTGCGATCGGCGATCGCGTCAGCAATGGGGCCACCAACAGCCACAAACACAGTGTCTTGATCCAGCCAACCATGTGCTAATAAAGCTCCTTGTTGGGGGATTTGCCATTCAGTTACGTCTTTACCGCCGATATTTCTCTTGGCGATGTTGATTTGTTGGGTTTTGGCGAGGGTATCCAATTTTGTGAATGTGGCTTCGGCTGTTTTGCGATCGCTGGTGTCAAATACTAAAGCACCTCCAAAACCAACACTCGCTAACACCCCTTGATTTGAGGGAATCGCACCTAAGGCGAATTCCCCGTTCATCCAGCCAAAAATATCCTTATCCAAGTCAATATTGACAAATTTCAATTGTCCGCGCACTTGTTCTAGGGCTTGCTTCAATTCTGGAGAATCTTTTGATTGTTCGACTACTGTTTCCCAGCCACGACTGATGCCGTTTCCGTTCACCAAAGCAAAGGTTTCTGTGGGAAATTGCCCGACTATATTCCCAGGAGTTGATTGATACTGATATTTGATCAGTTGCGGATCTAAATTAGCGATCGCTTTGACTCGCACTCCTGCATCATCAACACCAACACCCGCCACCACAGATTTCACCTGCTTTAGTTGTGCCAAGGTTTGTGGCGGTAACTGCGTTCCTTGGGGACTTGCGGCTGCTAATTGCTGTACCATGCCTGCATAGTCTGGTACATAAACTTGAGCAAGGCTGTTTTTGACATCCACTCCTTTGAGAATATTGCTTACACCTTCTTTACTGGCAAAGGAGGACTGTCCTTTAAATGTGTCAATTGCTTTTTCTACAGCTTGCTTTTCCGGCGCTAATACCAAGTGATTATTATCTAAAACAACGCTATAGGTAGGTTTGCCATTTTCTGTAGTTTCAATAATTTTTTGACCTTGGTAGTCAGATTCCTTGAATTTAACGCCTTTTTGGGACTTTAATTTGTTAGCAAAATTCAAGGCACTGATTTTGTCCTTGATTCCCACTACTACCAAGATATTTGGTTCTGGCTGTACATTTGGCGGTGGAGTGGGTGCGCCAGGGGGCAAATTTAGCTGTACTGGTTTGGCAGGATTTGGTGGTAACAGAGCAATCATCACACCACCAGCCCAAGGCTTGATATCTTTTTCATAAGAAATGTTACTGTCACTGAACATTTCCTTATTCAAATCTTCCAGACCTTTGGCTACTAACTTTTGTGCTTCTGGGGTGCCAAACTGCCGTAACTTTTCCCAGGCTTGAGGGTCAGTAGTAATATAGGTAGCCATCATCGCTGTTGAAGGTACTACTTTTGCACTGCCTAGAGCATCTGAGCTACCCCCTGATGGGCCGCCTTTTAAATACGTATAAGCTGCGATACCTCCTACTATAACTACGGCGGCACCAACAGCAGGAATAAGAAACTTTGATTTACTTTCAGGCATTATTGTTATCTATCCTCTTTTGCTGAGATTGTTACCGAGATTTATACAAGTGTCATTGTAGAGTTTTCGGATCTATTGATAATTTCACTCATCCATTGCTACTGGAGTTTAGACTAACGCATGACAAAAGTACTCAGCAGCGCCGTTGTTGACAAGCTGCACACCTGAAAATGTAAAAACTAAAAGCTGAAGCTGACTTTGTTGGTTGTTTATTGGTTTTAAAAGTAACCTTTTTAAAATTTATCTACCAAATTATACGTAATAGCGGTTTGTCAGTAGTCCACCAGGGGACTTTCTACGGGTTGTGTGCAACAAAAGATATTAAAATAATTTAAGATATATAAATATATATATACACAAAATTATATTATTTGATATATAGTTGTTACTTACAGAATTACAAGCTGATGAAGTTAGTTTAACTTTAGGACAATATTTGTCAATATTGCAAGGTAGTGTTTACTAACTTTGTAATGTTAGGTTTTGAGTTGTTTTCTCACGAGATTATAGGCATCGATTCATATATTAATCGCAATAATACTATGGCAATTAGTCAAGCAATTTAATTTCTAAAATTAGCAGTAATTAGCCAACTTTTTTGAGAATTTAAATAATCAGAATGAGGGCTTTGCTTTGATTGCAAGATACTTGTTTAACCATGCTAATTAACATATTGATATTTTGGGATATTGGGTTAGTCGAAGATATTTAATGACAATGATTTGAGGTTGGAGAGAGATTGGTTATTGGCATGGTTTAATTCTACCTACGGTAATTTCAGCGATAAATTTAATAGTGCAGTTTTATCTGGTGAATTTTAAAAAGATTACCAAAAATGAAGTTTTGTCTTATATGTAGTGGATATTTTAAAGTATTTTTCAATAAAAAACACCCAATTTTTCTAGTGTAGATATCTTGTCTGCTTTGAATTCAAGGGTGGGCGAAATGCCTAATCTAGTGGACAGAATGACCTATATGTAGATGCAGAAAATCGTCTAGACAAAAAGAATTCCACCGCTATAAGCCATGAGAACGCCAATTGTAGAGCAAGTCATTGCATCGTAGTCAAAATTAACACAGGTTAACTTGAATTTCAGATTGAGGATATTTGACGGTAAATAGCCATCGCTCAAGCTAGATTAGATTTAAGTGACAAAAAGCTTTGTTGTCAGGAATCTTGCAATTGAGCCTCTCATATTTTTTGAGCCGCAATTCCAGTAGCCTTATATCAAGCGATCCTGTCATTTAGTCTTAACTCAGGTCGGTATTTACTGATAAAATTAGTAATCCTACAAATTAGCGGTCTAAAATTAGTCTCAAAAATACTTCAACTAGATGAGAAGCGAATCCGCAAATGATATCCTGTTCATCTCAAACAAAATAGCTCAATTAACACCGACAAGCTATCCTAAGTTATAAGAATAATTAGGAGTATTTGTACTTAATGAAAATCTACCAAGGTGCAAGAGACTCTTGACTTGATGGCAAAAAAGTGCAAAACATCAAGAAAAGTGAATGCGGAGAGATATGGACAAAAGTCCAAGATCGGTGGGCTACCTTTGGAAATTCGGATGAGATTAATTTCAATCCCGCAACGCCTAAAGTTAGTCGTCACTCCGATATTGCCCTATTGATTTGGGAAAAACATTTACTACACCGCTATTTTGCTTAACAACATCCAGCCAAGCCAGACTTTTCAGGATTACAAGGTCAGTAAGCATCAATGTCGCAGTCTTATTTTGATACAGATAATAATGGACACAAACCTTTTGAGTTACCAGGAGCAAAACCCCACTACAGCCCTGACCGTCCTGGGCAAGTAGAGCATATTTTTCTCGATCTGAGCTTAGATATTCCTGGGCAAAGCTGTCAGGGCAGTTGTAGCATTCGCCTGTTGCCAATTCGTAATGGCATTGACCGTTTGACTTTGGATGCTGTCAACCTAAATATCGAGTCTGTGCAGGTAGACGAGGTGGCGCAAAATTTTGATTACGATGGCGAACAGCTTTCGATTCAACTTTCTCAAGGCACTGAGATTGGTAAACACTTGCTGATTGCGATCGCCTACTCGGTGACTAAACCGCAACGCGGTATCTACTTTATTCAACCAGACAAACATTACCCAAACAAGCCCACCCAAGTCTGGACTCAGGGAGAAGACGAAGACTCTCGTTTTTGGTTCCCCTGCTTTGACTATCCAGGACAACTCTCGACCTCGGAAATTCGCGTTCGTGTCCCCAACCCTCTAGTGGCAATTTCCAACGGCGAACTGATTAACACCACAGAAGATGGCGATTATAAAATCTACCACTGGTCACAGCAACAAGTTCATCCCAATTATTTGATGACTTTGGCAGTAGGTGATTTTGCGGAAATCCGCGATGAGTGGAAGGGAAAACCAGTCACCTACTACGTAGAAAAGGGACGGGAGGAAGATGCTAAACGCAGCATGGGCAAAACTCCCCGGATGATTGAATTTTTGAGCCAAAAGTATGGTTATGCATACCCTTTTCCCAAATACGCCCAAGTTTGCGTCGATGACTTTATCTTTGGCGGAATGGAAAACACTTCCACAACCCTGTTAACAGATAAATGCTTGCTGGATGAACGGGCAGCTTTAGATAATCGCAATACCGAGGGTTTAGTTGTCCACGAACTCGCGCACCAGTGGTTTGGCGATTTGGTGGTGATTAAGCATTGGTCTCATGCTTGGATTAAGGAAGGCATGGCTTCCTACTCTGAGGTGATGTGGACAGAACATGAATATAGTCTCCAAGAAGCAGCTTACTATCGTTTATTGGAAGCTCGTCGCTACCTCAGTGAAGACAGCAGCCGCTATCGTCGGCCGATGGTCACAAATGTTTACCGAGAACCAATTGAACTTTTCGATCGCCACATCTACGAAAAAGGATCTTGTGTCTATCACATGATTCGCGCCCAATTGGGAGATGATTTGTTTTGGCAAGCAATTCAAACATTTCTCCAAGATAATGCTCACAAAACTGTAGAAACAATAGACTTACTTAGAGCAATTGAAAAAGCAACGGGACGCAATCTTCTGTTCCTCTTCGACCAGTACGTTTATCGTGGTGGTCATCCCGAATTTAACATAGCTTACTCTTGGGATGGAGATGCTAATTTAGCAAAAATTACAGTCACTCAAACCCAAGCAGGTGATGGTAAAAATGGCACTAAAGATTTGTTTGATTTAAAAATTCCTATTGGTTTTGGCTATAGCCAACAAGAAAAAGTTAGGAGTGAGGAGTTAGGAGTTAAAAATAATTCAAAACTCCAAACTCCAAACTCACAACTCAAAACTTTTACAGTGCGTGTGAATGAACGCGAGCAAAGTTTCTATTTTCCACTAGAAAATAAGCCGCAATATATTAGTTTTGATGTTGGGAATAATTATCTAAAAACAGTATCTTTAGAGTATGCACTACCAGAATTAAAAGCACAGCTAGAATTCGATCCCGACCCCATTTCCCGCATCTATGCAGCAGAAGCTTTAGCAAAAAAAGGCGGGTTAGAAGCAACCAAATCACTGTCTAAGGCATTAAAAAATGACCCATTCTGGGGTGTGCGGGTGCAAGTGGCGAAACAACTAACACAAATTAATTTAGACCAAGCATTTGATGGCTTAGTTGTGGGGTTGAAAGATCGAGACGCCTACGTGCGACGTGCTGTAGTGGAAGGACTTGCTCAAATCAAAACCAACGAAAGCTATAAGGCTGTCAAAGATCTGCTACAAAAAGGCGATAAGAGCTACTATGTCGAAGCCGCAGCCTGTCGTGCAGTGGGGGCGATCGCTTCTGCGAACTTAGAAGAAAAGCCCAAGGAAGACAAGGTATTAAAGCTGCTGAAATCCGTTTTAGAAGAAAAGGCGGGTTGGAATGAAGTCGTCAGAAGTGGTGCAATTGTTGGTTTAGCTGAATTCAAAACCTCCCAAGCAGCTTTAAATCTGCTGATGGAATACACGAAACTGGGCGTACCACAACCTTTGCGTTTAGCTGCAATTCGCGCTTTAGGGCAGATTTCTGTTGGTCAAAGTCCGGTTAATTTAGAACGGATTTTAGAAAGATTAACAGAACTAGCCAAAGAAACCTTCTTTTTAACGCAAGTGTCAGTAGCCACAGCATTAGGGCAAATGGAAACATCCAAAGCAATTGGAATTTTGCGATCGCTAGCTGACCAAACATCTGATGGTCGTGTGCGCCGCTACGCTGAAGAAGAAATTTCCAAGGTGCAAAATAATATCGGTTCCGAAAAAACACTGCGCCAATTGCGCGAGGAATTTGACCAACTCAAACAACAAAATCAGGAGTTGAGAAGCCGCTTAGAAAATTTGGAGGCCAAATCTAAGTAACATTACATGATAACAAAAAAGGCATAATTCGCAGTAGCTATTTGGTAATTCGTAATGTTTTTAGGAAAATTATTAATTACCGAATAGCGAAGACTATTTTAGATTTTAGGTTTTGGATTGATTGCCTTTGTAACTATTCTTACCAAGAAGGGGAAAAGGAGAAAGGGTAAGGGGTAAGGGAAGAAGAAAAAACTTTTCACCACAAGGTATAAAGCCCCTGTTTTTCAAAATGGAGAACAAAAAAGAAGATTGAGGAGATACATAGTGCGATAAAAATTGCCGACTCCATGCCTTTAAACCACTGTTTTTAAATTGCTGGTTCCTTTCCCCTTTCCTCCTCTTTTTCATTTTCTTTTTCAAACTAAAAGTTAATGTAACGAATTACACAATTAGATTAAGAAAATATTCCTTTCCCAGCCCAATACGGTTCGGATAAGCATTTTTCATCTCTGATGTGGGCTGGGAAAAGGGTAAGGGGAAAAGGGAAAAAGTTTGAAATTACCCTTTTCCCTTTTCCCTTTCCCCTTTAACCGAACCGTATTGTTTCCCAGCCCTATTTTGAAGACAGATGGCCATGTGATAAATCGCACAACGATGGATGAAACTATTTCTTTCCTAGTCATCAGTCAACAGCCAACATTTCTATTTGCAAGTTATTATCTATACAATTTTATTTTCCAGTCACACCATCTATCTTTAGGAATACAACAAATTGAAGAGGTAATAAAGTTCTGATGTAGATACAACAAAGATTACCTCTGTGTTTGTTAAACGTGAGTTTAACGAATCAAAGCTGAAAGTTTTATTTAGAAATAATTCGTAAATTCAAAATGCACATGTAGTGTCAATTGAGATATTCTATTGAGAATTTTCTCAATAAATTAGCTTTTTTGGCTGTAAAACGTGCGATACCTGACTACAAATCCTTTTCGACAACCCTAACGGGAAATAGAGTCGATTGGGTTGAGCTAAACCTCTTGGAAATTTGATGTTTGACGACCTTCAAGCATCTGTAGGGATAAGCTAAGCAAGGTTATTGTACAAAGGTTTGAGAGCTATTTTGCTGCTCTAATTCACATTGTTGAATATGGAAATATATCTGGGTGTTTCCATGCAAGTTGTGTTGGGTTGACTTCATGCGTAAACCAATTCTAACAATTTTTTATCAATTCAATCCTTGGAACAGTAGTATCGGAGGAATTCAGACGTTAATCACAACTTTTATTAAATACGCACCCCAAGAATTTGAGATGCGGCTTGTAGGAACAGGGGATGAAAAATTTCAGCCTAGTCAAACGTGGCAAACAGCAGAAATCGCAGGTAGAGAAATTAGTTTTTTACCTTTATTTTCCTTGGAAAATGATAATGTTAGAAGCCTGATTCCCACCACACTCAAGTATACCGCAGCCCTTTTCGGACGTTGCTTGTCTTCAGATTTTATGCACTTTCATCGTCTAGAACCAAGCTTGGCAGCTTGGAATTGGCATGGAGAAAAAACTTTGTTTATCCATAATGATATCCACACGCAAATGCAAGCTGTGGGTGAGAAAAAGGCGATTCTGTGGCGAAGATTTCCCGCAGCATATTTCGCTTTTGAAAGTTTACTAATTCGCCAATTTAGTCAAATTCTTTCATGTAATACCGATGCAATTCAATTTTATCAACAGCGTTATCCTGACTTGCAAAATCGCGTTGCATACATCAAAAATTCCTTTGATGGCGAAATTTTCTATCCCTTAAGTCATTTACAACGGCAAGTTGAACGGCGGAAATTAGCTATAAGGTTGGGTTTAGACGAAGAAACACGTTTTATTCTATTCGCAGGTCGTTTGCATCCCCAAAAAGATCCGCTACTGTTAGTCCGTGCATTCGCTGTTTTAAATCAACCGCAGACTCATTTACTAATAGCAGGTGATGGAGAATTAGCAATAGAAATACGTGGCGAAATTGCTCGGTTGGGATTATCTGACCGGGTGACAATGTTGGGGGCAATTGGTATGGAAGAACTGGCAAAGTTACATCGGATATGCAATGTTTTTGTTCTATGCAGCGCTTACGAAGGTTTACCCTTGGTAGTTTTGGAAGCGCTGGCTAGCGGAACACCAGTAGTTACCACTATATGTGGTGAAACCCCAAAATTGTTAGCTGCTGACAATGGTGTTGTTTGTAAACAGCGTACACCAGAGTGTGTGGCAGATGCCTTACGGCAAGTAATACTACATCCGGAAAACTATCCAACTGCATCCTGTGTGGCGACTGCACAACCTTATAGCGCTCACACTGTTATGGAGGATGTCTATAGCAAAATGCTAAGTCGTTGGAAGTTAGCAGACCATTCAGTTGGTTGATGATAAAATTTTGGATTTTGGATTGGGGATCGCCTTGGTGTATTTGGGTTTTAGCAATCCATGTGTTGCAGCATATTGCAATCATTTTTCAAATTGTTATGACTTGAACAAACATTTTTCAGAAAATAACTATTGCCATGAAAATAGCCGTCATTGGTGTGAAAGGTTTACCTCCCAAACAAGGAGGAATTGAGCATTATTGTGCAGAAGTGTATCCTCGCATAACCGAACAAGGACATTGTGTTGATTTATTCGCTCGATCTTCTAATATCAATTATCCTTGGTTTGGCCATTATGATTTTTGGGGTGTTCGAGTCATTTCCTTACCTAGTTGGGGTTTGCGGGGGGTTGATGCTTTTATTACCTCGGCACTAGGAGCGATCGCTGCATGTGGTCAGCAATATGATATTGTTCATTTTCAAGCTCTAGGCCCATCTCTATTTAGTTGTTTACCCAGAATTGCTAACTCTACAAAGGTTGTAGTTACCTGTCACGGCTTAGACTGGCAACGCGCCAAGTGGGGTAATTTATCCAGCAAGCTAATTCTTTTGGGTGAAAAATCAGCTGTACGTTTTGCCCAAGGGCTAATTGTGGTGTCAAAAGACCTCAAATCCTACTTCCTGGAAACCTATAATCGAGAGACAGTCTACATTCCCAGCGCTCCCGCCAGCTACGGTACATCAGATCCCAAATTTCCCTACGCTACCTCTTTGGGTTTGACACCAGGCCGCTACATTCTCTTTTTAGGCAGACTCGTACCAGAAAAGCGTCCTGACTTGCTCATCGACGCTTTTTGTGCATTGAAACCAACTGGATGGAAACTGGTTCTGGCTGGAGGTGTCAGCGATACCAGATCCTTCAGTGCCAAGCTATTAGAAAAGGTTGCTAATCATCGAGATATTATTTTTGCAGGCGAACTCCAAAGAACTCGTCTTTGGGAAATTGTGCGGGGGGCGGGGTTATTCGTCCTTCCTTCTGATGTCGAGGGACTGCCTTTAGCAATGTTAGAAGCGATGCGGGAAGGTATACCAGTCCTGGCAAGTAACATTCCACCCCACCAGCAATTGATTAATGATAATCGCGGAATACTTTTTAGAGCTGGAAACCTAGACTCTTGTGTACATTCCCTGAACTGGGCGATTAATCATCTGGCTGAAATGGCGGTAATGGCTAAAAATGCACAAAGACACGTGCAGCTTAACTATGGTTGGGATTGCATTACTTCTGAAACCTTAAAACTATACACAACAATACTGAATTCGCCCGATCCAGTAGGGGTATCGGAGCCTAGTAATCTGTCAAGGCGGGTGATAACTGATGCTCTGACACGGGGACGGGGAGACGCGGGGACGCGGGGATGAGGAGATGGGGGGATGAGGGAGTGTGGGGGGAAAGATTTCTTCCCCATTCTCCCACGCCTCCCACACTTTCTGTTTGCCCCATGCCCAATGCCCAATGCCCAATTAGACAAAGGTATATGTAATGGAGAAAAGTATTTCATCTTTAGTAGTGGTTTTGAAGCGGCGAAGTTGGCCGGCTTTGACGACGTTTGTTGCTGTAATTGGGGGAGCAGTAGCTTACTTAGTTTTTGCTCCAAGTTTGTATCGAGCATCAGCACAATTGATATTGGATGATAGACGGGTGAGTGTTTCTGAGTTGGGGCGTGACCTTACACAAGTACCTGCTGGTGTACCTGGCGGGCCTAGCCCGTTGGCTGAGCAGGCGGAATTGGTCAAATCAGTACCTATCTTGGAGCGATCGCTGGCTAAGGTTTTTCCTGTTCCTCAAAGCAAGTTGACAACTAAGAAATTCAGTAAAGGTTTGCGAGTCAAAATTGTTCCAGCGACGAATATCTTGGTTATTAGCTATCAGGCGCAAGACCCAATTCTGGCAGCTAAACTCGTCAATGCTGTTTCTCAAACAATGGTTGAGGAAAGTGCCGAACAAATCCGCAAAGAAGCTGCCAATGTCAGACAATTTTTGGAAAAGGAGGTTCCTTTGGCTCGTGGGCGGCTGCAACAAGCAGAAGTGTTGGAAAACAAATATAAACAAGCTACTGGTCTGATCTCTTTTGCTGACCAAAGTAAAAGTTTAGTTGATAGTTTAGCCACCCTAGAAGACCAGGAGAGGGCTTTATTTGCCCAACTCCAAGAAACGCGATCGCGTGATGCATCCCTACGAAAAATTACTACTACTAAAAGCCTCAGCAATGCTTATGCATCCATACGGGGTGGTCAAGATGAACAACTCCAGAAATTACGCACCAAGTTGGCAGATTTGCAAACCCAGATAGCTACTACACGTCTGCGTTTCACAGAGAACCATCCAAGTTTGATATTACTCCTACAACAACAGCAAGCTCTCAATGCTTTGTACAATCGGGAATTAGCTAACCTTGCGCCGGGAGATCGAGCTATTTCTCAAAATCATGTCGCATCCGATCCTCTGAGTCAGGATCTGACTTCTCAACTGATTGGCAATGAGATTGAAAGCTTGGCATTGGAAAATAAGCTCAAAGTTGTTCAGTCTTTAAAAGCTAATCTCCAGGCTCGTTTAGCACAACTACCAATTCAACAACAACCTCTGACTGTACTTACTCGCCAACAAGAAGAAGCAGCGGCATCTTTAAAGTTGTTGCAAACCAAACTCGAAGAAGCGCGGATTGCTGAAGCCCAATTAGTTGGCAATATCCGAATTATTGAAGAGGCTAAACCACCAACTTCTCCTAGTTTCCCCAAACCTGCTTTGGTATTGGCACTAGCTATTGTGGTGGGAAGTGTTTGTGCTGTTGGTGTGGTATTGCTTTTAGAAACCACGGATAACACCATACACGATACTTCCGAAGCCGAAGAAATACTGACAAAAATTCCCATGTTGGGAACATTACCATCTCTGCCTACCAGAGCGCTCAGCCTGGAAGCAGCAGAAGGTTTTTTGGACGATATTGCTTTGGTTGAACCTTATCGAATGTTGCTCAAGACCCTAGAGTTTCGCAGTTCTAAAAAGTTGCGGAGCATTGTGATTAGTAGTACTAAATCTGGGGAAGGGAAATCAGTAGTTGTCTCCCACTTAGCGGCTGTTTGTGCGATGTTATCTCGGCGAACCTTGATTATAGATGCCGACTTACATCGTCCGATGCAGCACAAGCTGTTTAACTTACCTGCCAAACCGGGACTTAGCGATGCGATCGCCAAACAGCGATCGCTATTAGATGCCGTGCAAATTGGAGATATTGAAAACCTTTCGCTGCTGACTTCTGGCGAATCACATCCAAGACCCTCACAGTTACTAGAGTCTGAGGCGATGAAGTCGTTGATTGCAGATGCTACAGATAATTATGATTTTGTAATCATAGATACTCCACCTCTAAATGTCAGCTCTGATGCAGCTACCTTAGGTCGTTATACCAATGGTGTTGTGCTGATAACACGTCCCAGTTTTACTCTCAAAGATTTTCTAAAAAAAGCGGTATCAGAACTAACACAAAATCGAATACCAATTCTCGGAGTAGTAGTTAATGGGATGGCAGTTCAAACTGAAAAGTCTTACCGCTATTTATCACATCCTGTGAAACATTCAACTCCTGCAAGGGATACTGTCAATTCTGGAAACGGTTTGAGGAACAGGTAATAGGCAATAGGCAATAGGCAAAGAAAGTCTTTTTGTATTTGAATTGAATTTCACGAGCGGTTTATAACCTAAGTACCTACCAAGCATTATGAATCGACTGTAGGGGCATACAGGCTTACACCTTTATCTATATATGGATATGGGATATAGAAATCCTATTTGATTTTTGAAGGGAATTCCGTACACTTAATTCTTCCACAACCTTATTGCCTTTTGCCTATTGCCTATTGCCTAGTTCATGAATCAAATGATAGCCCTATTGAAATGTTATGAAGATGTTGACTAATCAACGCTCCTTGATACCGAAGATTGGGTTGGTAGGTGTGGGAATTGGGTTACTCACAGCTTTTACGCCTGTTTATCTGGGGTTGGTGGTGGGCGCGATCGCAGTAGTTTTGTTGTTTTTTGCCAACTTCGAGCAAACCGTACTCGCACTATTAATCTTGCGTAGTGCCCTCGATCCTTTTTCTGCTCGACAAATCCCCTCTCTATTCGCCATTGGTGTGGATGTCCTAACTTTACTTTATGTGGTAATCACATTACTAACTGGTCGGACAGTACGTACTGATAAGTTTTGGTGGTTTTTTGCAGGTTGGGTAGCTCTCCAAGGTTTGGGAGTCATACTCATACCTTTGGGAGAACAGGATTTAGATGCTGGCGCTTTCGTAGATAGTATCCGTGAGTGGGTACGCCTTTTTTCTTCCCTAATGGTCTACTTGCTAGTAATGCAACTGCAAGACCGACTCCATCCACAAAAGATTATTTCTGCATTATTTTTCGCTCTCATCTTACCTTTGACGGCAGCAACAATGCAGATGCTTGTTCCTGTTTCGATGCTACCAGGCATACTCCAAGCTACCAAAGACCCAATCTCTGGAGAGATTTCCCGAATTAATGGCACTCTTGGTCTGGCTAATACCTTTGCGACTTTTTTGTTGCTGTTTATTGGTTTGACTTATTGGAAACTTAATCAGTCCCAGCACCGTTGGCCTTGGGTAATACTGCTTGTTGTACTCGGCTTTTTCTATGTGAGTACTAAAACTTTGTTTAGCTTGATAATGCTCGCTATTTTCATTCTGGTTTTGATTGCGCCAAGATTGAGTCTGATTAATTTGATTGGTGGAGCATTTTTATTTGCAGTAGTTATAGGCTTATTTGCCAGCACTGAGTTTGGACAACAACGCCTGGCCTCTTTAACTCAAACACCGTTGTTAAATCCAGATTTAGATATATCGCGGGCAATTTTATTGTCACACGGTGATGGTAATAGTTTTAACTGGCGGCTTGCTCAGTGGTCTTTACTCATACAGGCTTGGGGACAGTCGCCTATTTTGGGTTATGGTCTAGCAACTAGCCGCTATTTAACTATTTACAATAACTACGCCCACAATGATTATGTACGGGCATTAGTAGAGGGCGGAATCTTTGGGCTTTTAGCTTTTTTATTCTTTCTTAGTATCGAAGCTACACATTTAATTCAGTTAGTTCGGCGCACTTCTTCTACTAAAGCTCAGCAAGATTTATGTCGGGTATTGTTAGCTATTCTTGCAGCTGTGGCTATCGGTATGATTACTGAGAATATTTGGAGTCACACAACCTTCTTTTTCTATTGGTGGACTCTGTTTGCAGTTGCTACTTGGAATTGGGATCGGGGAGTGGGGGAGATGAGGGAGATGGGGAGATGGGGAGATGGGGAGAAAATTACACCTCACCACCCCACCAGCCCATAATCCCAATGCCCCAATCCCCAATCGCCAGTCGCCAATCCCTTGTTATAAATGAACCTTCTATGATTCAGCGCTTGATTGATACTGATAATTATGCTCAGATGACAGCACGACATCAACGATCCTATCGAGTGGTTTTAGTGCATCCGAGTGCGGGAGTTAACTGGAGTGGTGGCTCGGAGATTTTTGCTATAGAACTTGCCGATCGCCTCAGCACTTACTTTGATGTGGAATTATTAGCAGGCGATCGCTGTAGTCAGTTTTACTATCCAGCTGGTGGTATTGACCGGACGAAGGCGCGTGAGATTCTAAATAATTTAGCGATCGCTTCTCTATTGAAACGTTTTTTTACCCATTCTGATATTGCGATCGAACACTTGACAAGCTTTTTACCTTGTGCATTCAGGCTACTCACACACCCTGCTGACCTAATTTTTCCCTGCAATGATTACGGAGGTTTAGCAATGGCAGCTTTTGTCCGTAGCCTGATTGGTACACCGATGATTTATACCGAACATACTGGATTGTTGGCTCAAGGGCAAGTGCTTGCACGTAATTTGCGATTTCGTCCCGATCATCTCGTAGTTTTTTCGGAAGCTATGGCTAATTTTGTACGAACTTTACGACCTTCTCAACCTACTACCATTATTCCTAATGGTGTAGATACGAACCGCTTTACACCACAAGGAGAACATCTAGACTTGGGTTTAAACAAACCTCTAGTTTTGTGTGTAGCTTCTCTCAATCGTCACAGTCACAAGCGAGTTGAACTGGCAATCAAAGCTGTAGCATCGTTACCAAAAGTTAGTCTTCTCATTTGTGGAGATGGCATAGATCGAGCATACTTTCAATCTTTAGGCGATCGGTTGTTGGGAAGCGATCGCTTTGCCATCAAAATTTTTCCCAGTAATCAAATGCCCAAAGTTTATCGAAGTGTCGATGCATTCACTTTACCTTCGATTAATGAACCATGTGCGCTTTCTTATTTGGAAGCAATGGCTAGCGGTTTACCAATAGTTACCACAGACGATGAAATGCGTCGCTATATGGTTGGAGATGCTGGAATTTTATGCGATGTCACAGATATAGAAAATTATGCTGCTGCTATTGCCAAAGTTTTGAGTGGAGATTGGCAGCAAAAAGCAGTTATAAATGCTTCACGTTTTAGCTGGGATACTATTGCATTATCCTACCGCAATGTGATTTTGCAAACGATTATTCAATCCAGTAAAATTTACTCTAAAAATATTTAAAAATAGGAATTCACAATTTAAAATTCACAAATGCTTTTGTGGGGCGGGCATCTTGTCTGCCAAGTCTACAGGGCGAGCGAGACGCCCACCCCACAAAAGTTAATTGGATATTTCTTTATTTATGAGTATTTTAACTAACCAATCCAGACGCAAATTCTACAAATAAAGAAGCAATAAATACTTTCCCCATTCACAAATTATTATGTCAATTTCTCGACGAATTGCTTTTGCAGTGAGTGTTTCTTGGCTAAGTCGGGTATCGATAATTTGCTCAGGCTTAGTTTTGACTCCGACTCTTTTTCGATTTATGGGAAAAGAGGAATTAGGAGTATGGTATTTACTAGGTAATAGCCAATCTTTTTTATGGTTGTTGTCTTTAGGAATTACGCCAACTTTGACGCGGCATATAGCTTTGGCAAAGGGAAAAAGCGGCTTCGATCCAGAAGTAGAATTAACAGATGAGACTCAGCAACATATTGGAGATTTAGTAGTTACAGGTCGGTTAATTTTACAATGGTTAGCAGTAGCTGTTTTCTTTATAGCGTGGATTTTGGGTTACGGTTTAATCAGTAAAATTGAGTTACATGAAATTTCTCAAGAACAAGTACTTTGGGCTTGGACTTTGATGTGTGCTGGTTACGCGATCGCAGTTTGGTTATCTTACTTTGACTGCTTACTTGCAGGTATGGGATATGTAGGTTGGGATGGTCTAATTGCGGTTTTAACCTATTTTTTAATTATATTTAGCAACATGATTGCAGTCATGTTGGGAGGTGGATTATTAGCATTGGCAACAATTTCTGTAGTTGCTGGTTTAATGCAGCGGTTGATATTTCTCACAATTATTCGCTGGCGTTTTCCAAATTTATTGCTTTTTCAGGGCAATTGGAATATTCAATATGCTAAAGCACTATTTAAGCCTTCCTTATATTGGTGGTTAACTGATTTAGGAGCGTTTCTAATTTTACGCACTGATACTTATTTTATTGCTCTATTTAAGGGGTCTCAATATATTCCCAGTTATCAAGCTACCTATAATTTGATATCCAATATTTCTCAAGCTGCTACTGCTTTTGCAGGTTCTTCGGCAGTTTTTATTAGTCAAGCATGGCAAGCTGGAAATTTAGCAGATATTCACCGAATGACTTTACGGAATGCACGTATAGGATTGTCTATTGTGGCTGCGGGAGTTGCATTTTTGATTGTGGCAGGTGGAGATTTTATCAAATTGTGGTTGGGTAAGGGTAACTTTGTTGGCCTTGATGTCTTGTTAATTTTTTGTATTATCGTAACTCTAGAAACACAACATGTAATTTTAATCACAAGTTCGCGAGCCACAGAGGATGAAAAGTACGCTCCTTGGTCTTTAACTTCAGGTGTTCTGAACTTAATATTTACATGGGTTTTGATTAAACCGTTGGGGTTACTTGGGGTAGCAATGGCAACAATGTTCGCACAGATACTAACAAACAATTGGTATGGAGTCTATAGACCAATGGTGCGTTTGTATTTCAACTTTGGTGTTTATTTACGTCAGGTAGTTGGTTTATGGGCTACTGTCCTGGTATGCTGTTTGGGCCTGTCTTGGTTAGGGAAGAAAAGCCTGTTTCTGTTAGGAATAACTTCAGAATTGGCTGTAATTTTAAGTACCGCAGTAATTTGTGGCGTTGTTTTATCAACTTCACTGTGGATGAGTGTTTTAGAAAACCATCATCGTAAAAGTATTCTGGGAAAGCTAAAAGCTTGGCTGAAGGTGTCTGAGTTTTGAAATGACAGAAGCTGAGACTCTCAGGACTTTTGCAAAATCATGAAAAAACCTAGACGCAAAGCGGCAAGACAGAGGCTACTGCAAAGGACGCAAATGGCACAAAGAAATAAGAATTTCAGAGAGTTTTTGCGTAAACCTTAACTGTAATAAATAGTACTGTCGCCATCTGTACCTGATAGTAAATATAGTTACTAAGTCTTGGGATCGCTCTCGAATTTGTATATATAGGTAAGTATTTATATTTTTATAAACAATAGTTAAGAAAAGATAAAATCGTCTGAGAGATGGATAAGTAGTTGTAGTTTTATAAAGTATAATTAAGAAAAAGATAAACAAATCTAAGCAGTAACATAGGCTAAATTTGCCTCGAACAGTATCCGAAAAGGATGAAGTTCTGATTGTTTTAGATAAAAGACTATCCCTATCCTGTACATGCAGCTAAGTTGCAGGTCAGGAAAGAAGCCAACAAAAGTGTAAATTTCAACAGTTGAAGAGGCAAATAAAGCCGTGGGTCAGTATCAACCTGCTCAGCTAAAAGGCTACAATCCAGAAGCGATCGCTCGCTACTACCGTTACCGTCCCTGGCTAGCTTGGGGGCGATTGCTGAGAATTCTCTGGTCTTTTGCAGGATTTATACTAAGTATAAAGTTGGATGAATGGCGAGATCAAGTTGAGCAGAACAAGCTAAAACGAGCTATTGGGCTGCGAAAACTGCTCACAAGTCTGGGGCCGACATTTATTAAAGTTGGTCAAGCGCTTTCCACTAGACCAGACCTGATACGCAAAGATTTTTTAGAAGAACTGGTGAAGTTGCAAGACCAGTTACCACCATTCGATAATGCGATCGCTTACCAAATTATCGAAACCGAACTAAACCGTCCGATTCACGAAAGTTTTAGCGAACTCTCAGCAGCGCCTGTAGCTGCGGCTAGCTTAGGTCAAGTATATCGCGGTCGTTTGATTACTGGGGAAGAAGTCGCAGTCAAAGTGCAACGCCCCAACTTACGTCCGGTTCTCACACGCGACTTATATTTGATGCGCTGGGCCGCGGGTTGGCTGGCTCCTTGGTTACCTCTAAATCTCGGTCACGACCTGACTTTAATTGTGGACGAGTTTGGCACCAAGTTATTTGAAGAAATTGACTATATTAATGAAGGTCGCAACGCCGAAAAATTTGCCAGCAACTTCCACAACGATCCGCAAGTAAAAGTTCCCAGCATTTTCTGGCGTTACACCAATACCCACGTTATAACCCTGGAATGGATTAACGGCTTCAAGCTAACAGATACCCAGCGCATCCGGGAAGCAGGTTTAGACCCAGAAGCCATTATTCAAATCGGCGTTACCTCAGGTTTGCAGCAGTTGTTAGAACACGGCTTCTTTCATGCAGACCCCCATCCAGGTAACTTGTTTGCTATGCCCGATGGTCGCATGGCTTACATAGACTTTGGGATGATGGATCAGTTAGAAGAAACCACCAAAGAAACCCTAGTAGATGCACTAGTGCATTTGGTGAATAAAGACTACATCGATTTAGCCGAAGACTTTGTAAAATTGGGGTTTTTGACTCCAGACACAAATATTTGCCCAATCGTACCTGCATTAGAAGCGGTGTTGGGAAACGCCATCGGTAAAAACGTCAGCGATTTTAACTTCAAAACCATCACCGATGAATTTTCGGAACTGATGTATGAATATCCTTTCCGAGTTCCGGCGAAGTTCGCTTTGATTATTCGTTCTCTGGTGACTCAAGAAGGTATTGCCTTGAGCCTCAACCCGAATTTTAAAATCGTTGAGGTTGGCTATCCATACATAGCACGGCGATTGTTGACGGGAGAATCGCCAGCATTACGGCGACGACTATTGAACGTGCTATTTAAAGATGGTAAATTCCAGTGGCAGCGGTTAGAAAATTTAATTGAAATCGCTCGTACTGATGGTAATTTTGATGTCGTACCCACAGCCCAAATGGGATTTCAATATTTAATCTCGGAAGAAGGCAAATTTTTGCGGCGACAGTTGGTGCTTGCTCTCACCGAAGATGACCGCCTGCACACCGAAGAAGTCCAACGCCTGTGGAACCTGGTTAAAGACGACTTAAAACCGAATCGTTTATTCAATGTAGCGATCGGTATCTTAACAGAATTATCCAGAGAAGGTGCAGCTGCGATTTTACCAAAAGCTACATTCCTTGGGTCTTTTGTTGGAAACCAGTCAGTTCAGAATTCAGGAGTCAGAATTCAGAATTCAGAATGAACTCTATATTATCACTCGCGGATGTAGCTTAATTATCCGTAACAGAATAACTGAGTTTGAGTCCCCTCATTAATTGATTCTGATTCCTGAATTCTGTTAGCCTAGCGGGGCGTAGCCCATTCTGAATTCTTATTTTTATAACCAGGAGTTTCCATGTACTATTTCCCCTTGCAACCACCTTATTTTCTGTTACTTGTAGGCTTTCTCACAGCCTTAACATCTGGGATCGCATTATCTGGAACTTTGAAAGTAATTGTGCAGAAATGGCCAAGCGACCGCACAGAAAATGCTAAGCCAAGTTCCTCATTAAAACAATTATTTGTGCCATTTCTCGGCATAACTGCTGGTGTTTGTTTATTTATGTCTTCAGGCTTAGAAATATTTGGTTTTCCCTCTTTGCTAGCTTTAGGAGTTGGTTTACCAATTAGTCTGCTGACTTGTTTATTAGTATGGTTGCAGTTGGGAAGTATGCTCACCTTTGCCCAAACTAAAGGAATGCAATCTTTAGATTTAGATACTTAGGGATGATTTAGAAGGCTGAAATACAAATTCATTTGTATTACCATGTCAGTAATTAGCCATCATCCTAGAAAATTATGACATTTACTGACACAAGTGCCCAAGTGTCAACAATTCCGCCTTTAGAAAATGGTGACAAGCTGACTCGTGCTGAATTTGAGCGACGCTATGAAGCAATGCCTAACGTCAAAAAGGCGGAATTGATTGAAGGAATTGTTTATATGGCATCTCCTGTACGAGCGAATAAACACGGCAAACCCCACAGTCACATTATGACTTGGTTAGGCACTTACGAAGCCGCTACACCAGGGTTAGAAACACTCGATAACACAACTGTGCGGCTCGATGCTGATAATGAACCACAGCCAGATGCAATATTGAGAATACAACAAGGAGGGCGATCGACAATTAGCAAAGATGATTATGTCGAAGGAGCGCCAGAATTAATAGTAGAAATTGCGGCTTCTAGTGCTTCCTATGATTTACATCAAAAACTAAAAGTTTATCGTCGCAATGAAGTTCAAGAATATTTAGTATGGCGAGTTTATGACCGTCAATTTGATTGGTTTAAGTTACAAGAAGGTGAGTATATCCAACTTGAACCAAATACAGATGAGATATTTTGCTCCCAAGTTTTTCCAGGTTTATGGTTAGATAAATCAGCATTATTATCACTAGATTTAGTTAAAGTTTTAGCCGTTTTGCAGCAGGGATTATCTACACCAGAGCATAAAAGTTTTGTGGAAAAATTATCTGTTTAGCAAATATTTTCATAAACTATGACTCAAGAAGATAAAGATTTCTGTTTTTGTACCTTATACCGTTTCTTTATGAGGCTGCGCTAAATTTCTTTAGCTGTTTCTTTGTGTACTTTGCGTCCTTTGTGGTTCGTTATATAATTCGGCGCATCTTCATACAGAATTGGTATTAGCCTTGGGTGAGAGATATCGCTCTCATGCTTTCCTATTAGCTAAAGATATTGAAAACCATTCACCTTTGAGCAATTTTGATTTTTATTATAGATAAAAGTGGGGATGGGCGAGTGTGGGAAGATTACAAAAAAGCTTTCCACTCTTCCCGCACTCCCATTACCTAATACCCAATCCCTAATCCCCAGTCACTCTTACTTAGTAATTCTATCTTTGAAATTGCGATAATTTAACTTAAAATTGTTGATTTTTTGCTGAATAAAACTGGTGGTAGATTTTTGCAGAAGCGTTAATTGGCTGGGGCGAGTAAAGGTTTGAGGGCGTTTTTCAGGTGATTTTAAATAGCGATAGTGTAAGAAAACATCGCGGTAAGGAATATCAACATCTTCACCTGCACAAAGTCGCGTAAAATCTGACGAAGATACACTCATATAGTGGAGATATGTTATGGGTGTTTCTTGGGCGTAAAGAATATTATCTACAACATTAAATTTAGAAGCCCAATGACAACCCGTAGCGCCTTCATAATTGGCGTAGTTGTAGTAAGAAATTCCACTTTTTAAAACTAAATAATTAAGAACTGTTTGATCGGAATCTGCCCATGCGAGAGCATCAGCTTCACCAGCTTCTAAACTTTCTAATAGATTTGCTAAAGTAGCGTCATCAAAAATCTTCTTTTTAGAAGCAAACCAACCAGAACAAAAAATGCGATCGCTAATATTTTCTTGGTGAAAAATTTGTTGGAGTTTATCTTCTGTCCAATCAAAAATATACTTCAACTCTGATTTATATTGAAAATCATTCGTAATCCAATCATATCGATCTAACTTTTCATAAACATCATCTAATGGTTTCATCAACAAGGTATCTCCATCAAAGAAGATAAACTTGTTAAATGGCCCATCTAGACAACAAAGTTTTCTATGTCTTTCTATACGAAAATTCTCAGCTAAGCCATATTCTCTCCAGAGTTTTAATGCTCTGGGATGAGCTTTCCAGATACGAGTACCAATTTCTTCCCAGCGAGCTATTGAAGCATAATCTTCAAATAAAGTGACATTATCTCTAGTTGCTATTTCTGCCTTTACTTTGTCTAGCCGCTCATTATATGGAATTACACAAACAGGAATTTTTCTACCTGCATTCGCTTCTATACTATTGAGCAAAGCTACTAGTTGGTCGTATACTACATCATTTGCTAATGTATAAATACCATCAATCATTGGGGTACTCCTAATATTAAGTGCGAGTAGCGACAAAGGGAAATAAACGGCGAGTTAATTTTGGAATAAAGGCAAATTTACCTTCGTGAAGATAGCGATAGTGTTCCCACAATTCCCAATAAGGACTACCAGCTTTAATCCGTGTCCCAGCCCAATGCAGATATTTTAGTCGTTGTCCCCGGTCATATAGCGCGTAATCTTGCTGTTGGAAATTTCGCGAACCTGCCCAACTACCAGCCCCACCTCCAGGAATTTTGACGAGATTTCCACGTTTGGCAATCAGCTTGAGAACTAAATAATTTAAAATTGGTTGGTCTGTCACTCCTTCGGAAAAATCAAAATATTCCCGATGGGCTGCACATTCGCGCAAAGTTTCATCCATTTGTTCTTCGGTGATTGTTCCTTTTTTAGAAGCCCAAAAACCGCTATTGAAAACATCTTCTAGTTGGGTATCTGAAAAGATTTGCTGTTCTTTTACCAATGGCGAAAAAATATTTCGTAGCTTGTCATTGGCGTGATGATAATCACAACAGAAAAAATCGACTTCTGCAAGTTTGTCTAAATTGTCAGCAATTTTTTCAAAAACGACAATATCAGTATCAATATAAATAAACTCATCTAAAGGGCCAAACCAGGCCACCAATTTACGCATTTTATTTGGTAAGGCGAGAAAATCGCGATCAAAAATTTCGCCGATGCGTTGAGTAAATTTATCAATTAAATCTAAATCTGGGAAAATTTGTACATTGTGTAAGGTAGCAAGTTGCTCTGCTACCTTGTGATAATTTTCATTAAAAGGTATGAGATAAACTGTTACTTCTGGGTCGTAGTAACGGATACTATTGAGTAAGGCGATCGCATTATCGATTACCCGGTCGTTAGCAACAATATAAATTCCCCTGCTCATAAATTATCCTTGCTTGATTAACTTAAGTTTTCGCAAAGCTCTTGTGAATAAATTTGGTGTAGGAGCGTCATTATAATTCTTCGGAGGAGTTGTAAATACTGGACGCTTTTCCGGTTGGTGTAAATAACGATAATGGAGAAATAAATCTCGATAGGCAAAGTCAATATTTTCTCCAGCACAGACCGCTTGGGTGAGATTAGGAGGAATACCAATATAATGAATGTAAGTTAGCCGATTGCCTTTGTCATATAAAATATGTTCGCGTTCTTCAAAGTGTTTTGATGTTGCAGAACATCCGGTTTTTAGATTATCTGGTAATTCGCGAGCAAAGTTATAAGTAGAAAGTTTAGACCTCATTACCATGTAATTAATCAGTGGCTGTTCGCCAGCACCTTCATATAAAATTTCTGCTTCCCCGTTTTGTAAATTAGATATCAGCCAATTCCTTTGTTCTGAATCAAATATTCCCCGTTTTGAACCATAAAATCCCGAACAAAATATTTCTGAATCAATACGCTTTTGTTCAAAAACTTCTAGCAATTTGGGAGACTTAACATTATAGATTTTACTAACGTCTTTGAATTGGAAATCATAGACCACAAAATCATGAGTATCTAGCTTTTCAAACACCGAATCAAGTGAATCCATCACCAAGGTGTCTGCATCTAAATAAATAAATTTATCGAAAGGGCCATCAAAGGCACAAAAACGACGATGAGCGCCATAAAGACGGAATTTACTGCGATTCAATCGTTCTGGTGCTGCTGAAAGCATAAATTGATCCCAGCGATCGATTGATTCTTGGTTATCGTAGATAAATACATTGGGACGATTAGCTATTTCCTCGGCAATTCGCTGTGTGCGATCGTCAAAAGGATATATACAAACTGGAGTTTCTTTACCCAAAATTACATCAATACTGTTGAGTAAAGCTACCAGTTGGTCGAAAACATAATCATTGGCTAGGGTACAAATACCATTCATAATTTATGAGTGTTGAACAACAAAATCTGACAACCAGTTAAGTAGATTTAGTTTGTGTAAGATGATTTGACGTGCTTCAGCGATCGCATCTTTAGCCTGATACCAAAAATCAGGTGTTGCTGTCACTTCTTGGATGTAAGCAATGCCTTTTTCATCTAAACTAGGCAATCTTAAAAAACTACCCGGTGGCAATAATTTATCAGCAGCCGGGCCGCCAAAATAAATTGGCAAACACCAAGCAAGCAAACTATCCCAAAGTTTTTCACTTACATACCAATTATTATCAGCATAGTTTTCAATTGCTAAATTGTAATAATATGGCGCCATGCCATACCATTTATTACCTAATTCTCCCGACTTTTTCGACCATTCTGGTAAATTGCGCCCATACAAATCAAACTTAATCCCACTAGATTGTAGGGATTGCAAAAAGTCTAAACGTTGGCGATGGTTGGCTGTGCGGTTAATTCCCGAAGTAATCCAACTACATGGCGCAACTTTTTGGGGAGGTGGCATTTCATTTAAATCTTGAAATGTATTTGAGTGATACCAAATAGCGGGCATATAATCGGGAGTAGGGGCAAAATCATCAGGGCCAGAAATGTAGCCACAATATTTTTCGGCTTCTTGATAATTCCGTTTAGTTATTTCTACAACTTCATCTAAAGGCGGTTCTCTTAGTAAATAAATAATCCGTTCTTTGGGAACACCACGCAGTAGAGAATCAACATCGAAAACTGATTTTTGCTGGCGTTTGCGTAAGCTATCTAACCAAGATTGTTGCGGTGCTGGTTGGGGAAAATCAAATTGATACATTAGCAGAAAATCAGGTTTTGCTGCTCTTGGCTGCATTTGTATGTTGCCCCAAGTTCCAAATTCATGCGGGGTTTGTTGCCAAAGCCAATCGGCTCTAGTTTCTAACCCTCGATAGCTGCTAATCATTCCTACTGTTTTCATGGTCATTTTAGTTATTTGCCATTTGTCATTTATACATATTCAGAAATTAATTCTGTATTATCGACATCCTTGTAGAGACGTAGCATTGCTACGTCTCTACATTTGGCGGTTGATACGTCTCTATATTTGGTGGTTGCATAAATTCTGAATGATTTTATAGATTTTCGTTTGTTTGTGTGAAATTTTTATATTCAGTAACACCATTGTTTTTACCTGAATGCCTTTATTCAATAATTGAAGGAAGTAGAGATTTATCGACGTAACTCAGAATTTTCTCCGCTCTCTTTTCCCAAGAAAATTGCTTGACAAATTCGATGCTATCTGGATATCCTTCTATTTTTCGCGGATGAGTTTCTAAGACTCGCTTCAAACTTTCGGCGAATTTGTTGGGGTTATCTGGTTCACACCAAGCAGCTATAGCTTGGGTATTTTGAAACTCAGTTAATGATGGAATTTCTGTGGCCACGATGGGAGTTCCAGAGGCGAAGTAGTCAAACAATTTTAACGGAGATGTGAAAGTTGCGGCTTTTCCTGAACAATGGGGATGAGCTAAAACATCAGATGCTTGTAGCAAAGATGCTAATTCATTGTGCAAGATATAGCCCAAAAATTTAACGTTGTGAATCTGTTTTTCTTGAATTAATTGCTGATAATGTTCTACTTCTGTTGGCTTACCACCTGCACAGACAAATTGCACATTTGGCATTTCTTGAGCTACATCAATTAGCACATCAATACCTTTAAATTGCTGTATAGCTCCTGCATAAACTACCAATTTTTGACTTTCATCTTGCAAAAGTTTTTGACGCCATTCTGCTGCTTTTTCTGGTTGTCTTTCCATAAACAAGCGATTAAAACCGTTATGCAGCCTAATCACTTTTTCTGGTGGCATACCATTTTTAATCATGGTTTCGCGGATAGTTTCGACAACTGTGACGGCAATTTGTAACAGCGGATTGTTGACTATTTCTGGGTCAAATGGTTTTTCTTCGTGATGGTGATGTTCGTAAATGGCGGGAACGCCATTTTTAATGGCAGCTTTGACAAAATTCCAGTTGCGGCTGTGGACAAGTTTGGTAGTTGGAAGTATATGAAACGGTAAATAATATTTGCAGGCAATGGTGTTAGAATCTGTGAATTTGCTGGGAAAATGGTCAATTGGCCAAGGCATCGGTAAGGGCGCAACTTTTAATTTGTCATGGAGGTTGTAATACTTAATAAGTTCTGTTGGTGTTTTTTTAGGTTGAAAAGGACGCGCCAGATTAATTAGGTTTTTGGAATTTATTTTTTTGTCGAAGTATACCAGAACTGTGGAGTAACCCAAGTTAGCAGCAGCATTAGCAGCGTTTGTAGATTGCACTAAATGAGCCTCTGGCTGGGGCAATTCATCACCAATGAAGTAAATATAATGTTTTTTGTTATTAGTGTTTTTCATAATTTTAGGCGTTAATACTATCCTCAAATTTTTCTAAGTTGTTGATTAGATATATGGCAGATTCATAAGTTTCAGAAAGAAATTGAATTTGTTCTTCGAGGCTGTAAATCAAATTATCAGATAGAGAGCGGAGAGAGCTAAGAATAAGATTTAGAGAAGTCCGAAATTCAGCCGAAATTTGATTAAAATTTTGATAATGGCTACTGATAACATTCTGATTTTGGTCAGAAATTGAAAGAATTTGTCCCCTGATTTGCGAGTTAATAACATCATCAAAAATATCAATTGTATTGAGAATTCTCCAAGCGGATTTGTAAGAGTCTTCAATTAATTCTTGCCGTTCTTGGGCATCATCTACTAAATCATCAAGTAATAAACGCAAAAATCCAATCATCGAGTTTAATTGTGTCCGAATTTCGTGAGAGATGCGGAGCAAGCTTTGATTTTGTTTGGTCACAGTTTCAGGACGTTCGGCAAATTGCATTGAATAGAGGCGTGAGTAATAACCACCTTTTTGTAAAAGTTGTTCATGGGTTCCCACTTCTACTACTCGTCCTTGATCTAATACGGCAATTTGATCGGCTTTTTGGACTGTGGAAAGGCGGTGAGCAATTACTAATGTGGTACGATCGCGGCTGAGTTCATCGAGTGCTGCTTGGACTAAACGTTCGGAAACCGTGTCTAAAGCGCTGGTGGCTTCATCTAAAATCAAAATTTCGGGATTTTGGACTAATGCACGGGCGATGGCTAATCTTTGCCTTTGTCCGCCAGATAACATCACGCCGCGATCGCCAATTAAGGTGTCAAATCCCTGGGGCAATTTGCTAATAAATTCATAAGCATTCGCTCGCTTGGTGGCTGTAATAATTTCATCATCACTAGCCTCAGGACATCCATAAGCGATGTTATTCTTTACGGAATCATTAAAAAGAAACGTATCTTGACTGACAATTCCCATCCGCCTACGCAGGGATACCACATCAAATTGCCGTAAATCGATGCCGTCAATAGTAATAGCACCAGCGATGGGATCGTAAAATCTTGGCAAAAGATCTGCGATCGTCGATTTTCCAGCACCAGAACCGCCTACCAATGCTAAAGTCGTGCCACGCGGTAAATATAAATTTACATCTTTGAGAACTAACTTTTCATGACCGGGGTAAGCAAAGCACAAAGAATTAAAAGATACTCCCTCTTGTAATTTTGTGTAGGTAAGCTTACCGTTGCCCATGAATGGCTTATCATCCAAACTTAAAAATTCATTTGCTACATCCACGCTAGCGGCGGTACTAGCAAAGTTACTGCGAATAGTATTTAACTGAGAAAGTAATGGCAAAACTCGCAGCAACACTAATAAATATGTCAAAAGTACGGTAGAAAGCGAAGAAACTTCATTAGCAAAAAAAGTTTTACTCAAAATTACAATCATCAGCAAAGCTGTAATCCCCATCACTTCACCTATGGGTGTGATTGCTTCGGAATTAACCTGAGATTGGAAATCTGCTTTTTCGCGATCGCGGATTAATTTTTTTATCCGTTGAAATTCTTTTTCTTCATTTCCTGTGGCTTTAACTAACCGAATTCCGTTCAATGTCTCCAGCACAGAAATTGAATATGCTTTTGACATTTCACTGAGCATTTTCCCGAAAATTTTAGAACGGGAAATAGTATACTGATTAACTAACGTCACTAATGACAACAACAGCGTAGCTGCAATAGTCAATTGCCAAGAAATTGACAGCAATAAACCAACAAAAACTAAAATAGTGATTCCCAAAATCACTATTTTGACTGTACTACCTACAGCACTGGCAGCACGTCCAATTTCTCCACCCAGGCGGTTAATTAAATCACCAACCTTAGTTTTGGCATAATAATCTATATCAATTTCTAGTAATAGTTTTAATCCTGCTTCTCGCATATCGGCTGTCAGCTTACGAGTGAGAGAACTCGATGCCAAAGCACTAGCATAAGTAGCTAAATTTTTTAAAATAATTGTGAATATAATTGCCCCAGCCATTATCCCTATCCGATAATTTTCTGGAGCATTATCAAAGGGAGATATCATCTTGCTGAGGATGGGAGGCGCACTAGTTAAATCTACTTCTTGTCCGACAATTTTTAAAACCACCGGCACAATTAAAGCTGTGCTAATACCATTAAATAAAGCTCCAGAAAATCCTAACAATATTGTCAGCAGAATCAAACCTGGATAGGGTTTTGCGAATCTTAGTAGTAGTTTTCTGGTAGACATGGGGTATTTTAATTAATATGATTCACAACTGGGCAATTACTGTTTTGAGTGTAGAAGCCATCGCTTCTATGCTATAGTGTTCCACACATCTTTGTCTTGCCTTAATACCTTGCTGGTTTGCTGATTCTAAATTGTTAAAAATAAATTGAATTTTTTCAGCAAGTTGTTCGGGACAAGCAGGCTCAACTAAATAACCAGTATCAGCTACAATTTCTGGAATATCTCCAACACGGGTTGATAATACAGGTTTAGCCATTGCCATTCCATCTGTCAACTTCAAAGGAAATTGAGCGCGAGTTTCTGGAGTATCTCGTTGGGGAACAACTACAATATGAGCAGCTGCTACTAAATCAGGCATAACATCAGCTGGATATTTTGGTAATTTGATAATCCAACGTCCCCATTGTTGTTGAAGTTGGCGATCGTAATCATCATAAGGACTACCACCTACAATCACCAATCTCAAGTCTGGCTGATTAATTTTATCAAGGGCTGTGAGAATATCTTCTAACCCTTTATAAGGTCTTGGCGCACCAGGAAACATTAAAATTCGATATTCAGATAAACCATAACGGCTTCTACTTGATTCAGCATCATATTGAGCCGGATCGAATAAAGAAGTATCTTTCCCATTGGGAACAAATGCACCGCCAAATCGCTGCTGCAAAAATTTAGTATGCACTGTCACAGCATCAGCTTGATTTATCAAACCTTCCATCCATTTCACATACAAAGGATGATGAGGATTTCTCAGTGCACCGTCTGGTTTTAATAAGTCTCTCAGTAATTGTTTGGGTTCAGGATGATAATGCCAATTATCGCCACCGTGCCAACTCATCTCCCAATCATCTATATCTAGAATTAAGGGTTTTTTGCTGAATATTTTCTTGATTATGGCAACTCCAAAACTCGCTACTTGTGGTTTGATAGCATAAATTATATCTCCATTAATTTTGGGCAAAAATTCGTGGAGTTGTCCAAAAAAATCTGGAAAATTTTTACCTGGAAAATTGTAAACTTTTAAATCTGGAGGTAAATTTCGATATAAATTATTTCCAAATAAAAACCCCATAATTTCAACTTCATATCCTAAATTTATTAGGGCTGTTGCTATCAAGTATGCACGTAAAATAGCTGCACTTGATAAGTCTGAAACCAACAGGGATATCTTTGAAAATTTTTTCACTATTTTTCTAATAATTTTTATAAAGAAGAATTCAGAACTTAGTAGTCAGAATTCTGTATTCTGACTCCTTTTTATTTAGTGCGCCAAGGATTTGTAACTTGATTAGGTAAAAATACTTTAGCCAATCTATCAAAAATCCTTGTGTATAAGGAACGGGTAATATTTTTAGCGTACTGGGGTCGATAAGGATAGGTACAATGAAGGACTTTAATTTCATCCTCAACATTATAAGCATCCTGCCATTTACTGAGATAATTATAGGTAGGCGGTAGTATTTTCATGTGAGGGCGGACAGATGCGATCGCCGAAGCAAAAGCCCCTTGATCTTTTAAAAGCAATTTATCTTGGTTATTTTTGACAATTTCAAAATAATATTGAAATTTATCAAAAAATACCTTGTTGATTTCTGCTTTCCGAAAAGCTATAAACCCACCATTGTATTGCACACTATCTGCTTGCAAGGGTAAGCCTACAGATTGCAGAATTGGCAAGACATGGGGCAAAAGTTCTTCTTGTTTTCCACGCAATAAATTTGTGGCTTTAGCAATGGAAGGTTGCACATCTTCAGTTAACAAAAAATCATATTCATCCATATACTCAAATACGTCGTTGATATCGGAAAGCAAACAAATATCTGAGTCTAGATAAATAGTTCTATCAAATTCGGATGCATCATAGAGAGCCAGCTTTGCTTGTCTTGATGCTAAAACAGTATTTTCATTCGTAGGAACTGGCTTTAAAATTACATTTTTGAAAGCCTTGAGCAACGGATAGAGAACTGGTGGAACTCGGTCAATTAAAATAATTATTGGTTCCTGATGAAACTTTCTAACCGCAGCTAAGAAATGAATACAATCTTGAAAAGGGTAAAGCCCAGTTAAAATTGTAATAAATCCTCTAGTTTCTGTTGGCATAATTTCAATAAATAATGATTATTACTTGTTATTCACTCTTGGGATACTATGTCAGGAAAATTTACTCTAAGTTTGGTTATAGGTAAATACAACAGAATACAGATTGGGAAAATATAAACTTGAGAATTTATTAATTTTAACGACCAAAAATAATCAATTAAATCTAGCTTTGTATTTGTAGATTTTCCCAGAGGAATTTTACTGATAAATTCATCTGAAGTTAGCTTTATTTAAGTATAATTACCGTAAAAGCACGGTTATATATTATCATAGTTAAAATTGCAGTGGAGCTAGAATGAATCAAGTATAAATACTCGATCTAGCTTGTGGAGGTAGCATTATTACTGAGTAAAATGTAGGATTGCTACTCAATACTAAACATTTATGTTGTAAGGGAGACAGAGGTAATGCAGGTAATCCGTCTGGAAGCACTCTCAGACAACTATATATTTTTGTTGCACGATCGCCAACAAAACATCGCCGCTGTTGTCGATCCAGCGGAGGCTCAACCAGTATTAAAGAAACTGGCAGAACTAAAAGCTGAGTTGGTAGCAATTTTCAATACACACCACCATAACGATCACGTCGGTGGTAACAAGCTGTTAATAGAACAATTCCCGCAGCTAATAGTTTATGGGGGTGCCGAAGATCGTGGTAGAATCCCCGGACAGCAGGTGTTTTTGCAAGAAGGCGATCGCGTGCAGTTTGCAGACCGCATAGCTGAGGTTATCTTCGTTCCCGGACATACCCGCGCTCACATCGTTTACTACTTTCCCCCGGAAAAATCTGGTGAGACAGGCGAATTATTTTGTGGCGATACCTTATTTTCTGGAGGTTGCGGTCGCTTGTTTGAAGGAACGCCAACACAAATGGTAGATTCTTTAACCAAAATTCGCTCATTACCCGATAATACACGCGTGTGGTGCGCCCACGAATATACCTTAAAAAATCTGAAATTTGCTTTAAGTCTGGATGGTGACAACACCGACTTACAAAAGTACTTCGAGCAAGTCCAGGTTCATCGGAATCGAGGAGAAGCCACCATACCCTCACTCCTGGGAGTCGAGAAGCGCACCAATCCCTTTTTACGTTGGGATAACCCATCATTACAATTAGCTGTTAACAGGAACGATGCAGTCCAAACCTTTGCACGTATCCGGGAAATGAGAAATAACTTTTAGTTATTGGGCATTGGGAATTGGGCATTGGGCACTTGTACTGAACGTACCCCTACGGGGAAGCAAGCTACGCGTAGCGTCTCGTAGAGAAGCCGAAGTATTGGGAATTGGGCATTGGGCATTGGGCATTGGTTATTCTCCACGTCCCCGCGTCCCCGCGTCTTCCAATCTCCCCAGTCCCCATGCCCCAAGCACTTCAACTTTCTAGCGCGAATAGTTGCGATCGCCCCCTGCGTTTCGCTAGGATCTGTAAGCTTTAGGGTATTGGCAAAGCCGCTCTTAATACAGCACGGCGAAACCCAAATTAATCATATCTTACAGGAAAAACGAAAAACGATGGCGAAACGCGTGCAGTTAGTTTTAAATCAGGATATCAGTAAGCTTGGAAAATCTGGCGACTTAGTGGAAGTAGCTCCTGGCTACGCTCGTAATTATCTGATTCCTCAGAAATTGGCTATCCATGCCACTCCTGGTATTCTCAAGCAAGTAGAACGCCGTCGCGAACAAGAACGTCAACGGCAATTAGAACTCAAGCAACAAGCTGATGAACAAAAAGCAGCTATAGAAAAAGTTGGTAGCTTAACAATTCCCAAGCAAGTTGGTGAAAACGAAGCTATTTTCGGTACAATTACTGCCCAAGATGTTGCAGATGCAATTAAAGCAGCCACCGGTCAAGAAGTAGATCGTCGCGGCATTACCATTCCCGATATTAATCACCTTGGTACTTATCAAGCTGAAATCAAGCTGTTTTCGGAAGTAACAGCGCAAATTGATATTCAAGTCGTGGCTAGCTAGGTTAGACAGGGGGCAGAGGGGCAGAGCAGAGAGGGGGAAGCGTGGGGAGAGAGGGAAGTGTGGGGAGTGTGGGGAGAAATGATTCTTCCCTATCCTCCCACACTTCCTACACCTCCTGCTTGCCCCATGCCCAACGCCCCACTCCCAACTAGCTTTCATCTCAAACTAAAATCGTTTTATGGCTGAAGAACTGAGTTTTCAAGGGATAGGTAGCGAGCGCTTACCACCCCAAAATATTGAGGCGGAAGAAGCGATTTTGGGTGGTATTTTGCTAGATCCAGAAGCAATTAGTCGAGTGAGCGATCGCCTCGTTGCTGAGGCTTTTTATATTAGCGCTCACAAAGATATTTATCAAGCAGCAGTCAGGCTCCATGCACAAGGCAAACCTACAGATTTGCTGTCAGTTACAAGTTGGCTAACTGACCATGATTTACTAGCACGAATTGGTGGCAGAAATAAATTAGCAACTTTGGTAGACCGCACAGTTTCCGCTGTAAATATTGACGCCTTAGCAGGGTTAGTGATGGAAAAATACCTGCGGCGACAATTAATTAAAGCTGGCAATGAAATTGTGCATCTCGGTTACGAAACAGAAACAGATTTACCAATAGTTTTAGACCAAGCAGAACAGAAAGTTTTTAGTGTTACTCAAGAGCGTCCCCAATCAGGTTTAGTTCATATTGCTGATACTCTAATTAATAATTTCCAGGATATTGAAGATAGAAATCAAGGCATCGCCTTACCTGGAATTCCCTGCGGATTTTATGATTTAGATGCCCTTACCAGTGGCTTTCAACGTTCTGATTTGATTATTGTTGCTGCTAGGCCTGCAATGGGAAAAACGGCCTTTTGCCTCAACCTTGCTCATAATATCGCCGCTTCTTATAAGTTACCAGTTGCTGTTTTTAGTTTGGAAATGTCTAAAGAACAGTTGACACAACGTTTATTAGCTAGCGAGGCACAAATTGAAAGTGGTTATCTGAGGAGTGGACGCCTTAGCCAAACACAATGGGAACCTTTAAGCCGTGCAATTGGTATCCTTTCAGAGATACCAATTTATATTGACGATACGCCGAATATTACAGTTACACAAATTCGTAGTCAAGCAAGGCGACTGCAAGCAGAACAGGGGACTGAATTAGGATTAGTTGTAATAGATTACTTACAATTAATGGAAGGAGCAGGTGATAATCGCGTACAAGAATTGTCAAAAATTACGCGTCAACTCAAAGGTTTAGCGCGTGAATTATCTGTACCAGTTATTGCTTTATCTCAGTTGAGTCGGGGTGTGGAATCACGTACTAATAAACGCCCAATGTTGTCAGATTTACGCGAAAGTGGAAGTATTGAACAGGACGCGGATTTAGTAATTATGTTATACCGCGATGAATATTATTCTCCAGATACTCCCGATCGCGGCATTGCAGAAGTGATAATAGCTAAACACCGCAACGGGCCTACAGGTACTGTAAAACTTTTATTCAATCCACAATTTACCAAGTTTCAAAATCTTAAAATTTGAACTGGGCATTGGGCATTGGAATTGCTGAGTGAGGAGTTAGGAGTTATTCTCCTTGTCTCCCTCATCCCCCATGCCCTATGCCCCATGCCCAATTTTTACTTAACTCCTAACAATTCCACATCAAACAACAGAGTAGCGTTGGGTGGGATTACGCCACCAGCACCACGAGAGCCATAACCTAACTCTGAGGGAATGATTAGCTGACGACGACCGCCTACTTTCATAGTGCTAAGTCCTTCGTCCCAACCTTTGATTACTTGTCCGACACCGATTTTGAATTTGAAAGGTTGACCGCGATCGCGCGAACTATCAAACTTAGTACCATCTTCTAAAGTGCCAGTATAGTGAACCTCTACCGTTTGCCCACGTTCGGGAGTCGCCCCAGTCCCCTCTTTTAACTCAACGTATTTTAATCCAGAGGGGGTGGTTATGACATTGTTATTAGACGAGGGGTTAGTTACGGCATCGGCATCAGACATACTGTGACTCGCAATTAAGATATTGTTTTCAGTTAAAATTGTGGGCGCTGGCGGTGTTGAGGTTAATTGGTCAGCAATGGCAGTATTCTGTTTACTGCCTACTTGCCCCGCAACCAAAAGCACAACAAACACCGCTATGAACGCCACACTCAGGAAAATTGCTTTCAAAATTCAGTTCTCCCTACTTAGGTAGCCTGGTCAAAACATTACCAACAGAACACATTTAGTTTAAATCAGAAAGGGCAACCTAGCGCCAAAGCTTATTTTCTAAATCGCGTACTTGACGCTCCAAACGGTCAATTCTACCCCGAAGTTCGTCCACTTCCGACTGCCGAGCCACCCCCAAATCCTGCATCATATTTCGCATTTGCCGTTGCATCTGGGCGTCCCAGTTTCCTTGCTCCGACTTTAACTGCTGGGCAATATCATCTATAACTGCCTTGGCTTGTTCGGGATTGAGCTTACCATCCTTGACCAAATCATCACTTACTTGCCGCAATTTTTCTGCAACTATAGACGTTGTGCCAATACCCATCATCATTAGCTGTTGCAACCAGTTGTTGCTGTCCATACTCCGTATCCTCTTCAATTTATTTCAAACAGCCGACCCTAGCTCCTGAGTGTACGCGATCGAGCTATGCTAAAAGCGTAGTTACTCTAGCCTACAGCTCTATTCTGGCAAATTCGCGAACACAGGCATCAAAGGACGTGGTAATAGAACTCCTCAAGTTTAAAGTTGCTCCTGATTTACAGGAAAATTTTATCCACAAAGATGCAGAAATTTGGACAACAGCGCTAGCTGAGTATCTTGGATTTCTTGGTAAAGAAGTTTGGCTCAACCCCAACGACGCCTCAGAAGTTATCTTTATTATTCGTTGGGAAAGTTTTGAACACTTGGATGCTATACCCCAACAAGAGTTAGAAGCTATTGAAGCAAAGTTCGTGCAAGCATTGGGAAAATTCTATCCAATTGTGGAATCAGCAGAGTATGAAGTTTTAAAAGTATTGGGTGGCTAGAAGTCGCTACTACACAAAGCTTAGCCCACAACAACTATTTAGCGAGATCCTGGTTGTAGCTCAAATGCATCGCTTACAAAGCTTATTTGTCAAAAATATTCAGTTACCATCAGCATAGAAAATATTTCAAAAGTCATATTGAATACTCGAATCCTGTTTTTAGAGGATACAGAGGGGAAGTTGCAGTAATTCTTCTCCTACTGCTTGTGATTGGAACTTTGTAAAAAACTAGTACCAAATCAGGCTAAAATTCAGTACAAGGTAATGCAGTATTTTTTGTCAAGATTGTCATTGGTCATTTGCAAAGGACAAAAGACAAGCTAAAAATATTAAATTTTGAATTATGAACTTATTTCGTGTCAAACCTCCGCAATTATCACGCCGGAAAATTTTACAAATATCTGGAGTTTCCGGCGTAAGTTTTCTTCTTGGTGGCTGTGGAACGCCAATCTTTGAAGATGTTGTGGGTAAACTTTCTGAACCACTCAATCAAAAGGTAGAAAAGCTAATATTTCAACCACAAAAGCTTGTACCAGAATTTTCTTTCAGTGAGATTGAACCAGAAGCTTTGATAGTTAATAGCTTCAGATATAATCCCATTCTTGATTTAGAAAAGTATCGTTTAATTGTTGATGGTGAGGTTAACAATCCTCTTAACCTCAGCATGAGAGAAATTCAAAATTTGCCGCTGACTTCAATGATTATTCGCCATATTTGTGTGGAAGGTTGGGCTGCGATCGTTCAATGGGGCGGTGTACGTTTGCAAGAAATTATTGCCCTTGCTCAACCTAAGCCAAATATCCAATATGCTTACTTTAAATCAGCTGATGGCTACTATGAAAGTTGGGATATCGCTTCAGTGTTACATCCCCAAACTTTATTAGCTTATCAAAAAAATGGTGAGGCTTTGCCAGTAGAAAATGGTGCGCCTTTGCGTTTAGCTTCACCAATTAAACTGGGTTACAAGCAAAGTAAATGGGTGACTCAAATTACACTCACTAGTTATTTATCGCCTTTTAAAGGCTACTGGGAGGATCAAGGTTACGAATGGTTTGCAGGAATTTAGATAGTTGTGAGTAGGATTAAGAACTGGGGAGTTCTGTTGATTCTCTTTATATTTATATAGGTTATGTAGAAAAAATATTATTTCTAAAATTTCAATACCAATCCTTTTTACACTTCTAAAAATATGAATTTTTTTGATAAATTGAATCAAAATATTTTGCAAAATCAAAGCTTACTATTTGTAGGACTCGATCCTAATCCAGAGATGATGCCTACTCGTTATCAATCTGAAGATATCATTGCTGGTTTGTGGGAGTGGTTACAATTCATTATTTCTGAAACATCTAATTTTGTTTGTGCTTATAAACCGACACTCGGCTTTTATGAAGCGCTAGGTATTCCAGGTTTAGAACTACTACACAAAACTTTAGCAGCTATTCCATGTCACATCCCAGTTATTTTAGATGCTAAACATAGTGATTTAAATACAAGTAGCATTTTTGCTCGCACTGTGTTTACAGAATGGCAAGTAGATGCAATCACTCTCAGCCCCTATACAGGACAAGATCATGTAGTACCTTTTTTGATTTATCCTGATAAAGCAGTGTTTATTTTATGCTGTACTTCTAATCCAGGGGCAGAAGCTTTACAACAGTATCCAACAAAGGAATCACCTCTTTATTTGCAGATAGTAAAAGAATCAAAAAACTGGGGTACTCCAGAACAATTGGGTTTGGAAGTGGGAACTACAAAATCTGGAGTTTTGGCTGGTATTCGAGCAGTTGCTCCTGAAAGGATTATCATGGCGCGTAGTATTTGGGCGGGGGGAGCAAACCTGAGGCAAATTTTAGAAGCCGGCTTGAATACTAACGGTGATGGTTTGCTGATTCCTGTTCCTCAAGATATGCTGGGAAGCTCACAATTATCTGAAGAGATTCAATCTTTACGCGCAGAAATTAATCAAATTAAAACTGAAATTATTCACGAAAACTCTACTTGTTCTGTGTGGTTCTCTGATGTTTGTTTACTAAATCAGCATCCCCAACAGGATTTGATTTTACAACTGTATGACATTGGCTGCATTATGTTTGGCAATTTTGTCCAAGCATCAGGAGCCGTATTTCCTTATTACATCGATTTACGCAAAATTATTTCTAATCCCCAAGTTTTCAATCAAGTTCTCACTGCTTATGAGGAGATTTTAAAGCATCTCAATTTTGATAGGTTAGCAGGTATTCCCTATGGTTCTTTGCCAACTGCAACTGGTTTAGCTTTACGCCTGAATTGTCCGATGATTTTTCCCCGCAAAGAGGTAAAAGCCCACGGAACTCGAAGAGTAATTGAAGGTAATTTTCATCCTGGTGAAACAGTTGTCGTAGTTGATGATATTCTCATCAGTGGCAAAAGTGTGATGGAAGGAGCAGAAAAGTTAGAATCAGCAGGATTAAATGTGAATGACATTGTAGTATTTATCGACCACGAACAAGGCGTGAAAGATAGGTTACAGCAAAATGGTTATCGCAGTTATGCGGTTTTAACTATTTCGGAAATTACCAATACTCTATATCAAGCAGGAAGAATAAATGATGAGCAGTTTTTAGCTTTTACTGAAAATTAGGATTAGAGTAACGGCTGGGTTGAGAAGATTAGGGAAAGATTTTGTCGTTTTACCAAATTGATTAAATATGAATTTTTCGCTCAATCAACTACTTAGATGGCTAATTTTTACGCTACTATTTCCTTTAGTTTTTCTCAATTTTTGGTTAGCATCTCGGCTTTTTCAAAGTTTGCAACCTGTGGTGACAATTCTTTTATTGGCTACTTTGCTGGCATTTATTTTAAACTTCCCTGTTTCAATTCTTCAACGGCGAGGTGTTAAACGCAGCTATGCAGTAGCTTTAGTTTTTATAACAGCATCGATAATTTTCGTAGCGATGGGTATTATTTTATTACCTATTGTGTTAGAGCAATTTAATGAGATGGCTAAAGTCCTTCCCCAATGGATTGATTCTAGCGAAGAAAAACTAGAGATTTTAAATCAGTGGTTTTCTAGCCATAAATTAAATGTAAATTTCAGACAATTATTAACACAATTTACTGAGCAGTTGCCCCATGAATTAGAGTTTATTTCAGACAAGCTTTTAAGTATTATTATTGATACGATTGATAATATATCTGAGGCATTAATTATTATAGTGCTGACTTTTTATCTCTTGTTAGATGGGCCGAAAATCTGGGAAGGATTATTTAAGAAATTACCTGGAAATTTTGCTCAAAAAGTCAGCCAGTCTATTCAGCAAAATTTCCAAAATTACTTGATTGGTCAAGGGACTTTGGCTTTGCTGATGGGAGTTTCAGAAACATTAATATTTTTAATTTTTCAAGTCCAGTTTGCTTTGCTATTTGGTTTGGGGGTTGGGCTTTTGAGCTTAATTCCTTTTGGTGATGTTGTCAGTCTTGTTGTAATAACTTTAATCATCGCTTCACATAACTTCTGGCTAGCAGTGAAAGTTTTTGTGCTAGCTGTGGTAGTTGACCAGTTGATCGATCAGGCGATCGCACCTCGTCTTTTAGGCAAATTTACTGGGATTCGACCAATATGGGTATTAATTGCTTTGCTTGTCGGTACTAATATTGGTGGAGTCTTAGGTTTGTTAATCGCTGTACCTGTAGCCGGCTTTATTAAAGATGCGCTAGAGGATTTTTCTAAACCTGCTGATTCTGAAAATTTAGTTGAAGCTGAACCGCCATCAGAATTGTTGGCAGAAGAATCAATATCGCAATGAATAGCAATCACTATTGCTATATTTGCTTATTTTTCCGTCTTCAATTGTTCGCGTTGCTTGCCATATTCCCGCAGCTGTCTCAAAAGATTTTCTTGGGACGAGTTCGGCATAGTTTGACTAGGAATTAATTGAGAGTTCGTAGTACTAGTTTCAAGAGTTGGAGGTTGATTAATTGCATAAACGTTAGGATTTTTCTGAGATTCTATCTCCGGTAAAGGCAACTCTAAAAGCGGTTTTTGATGCGATACTTGCTCTGGAATGACTACTGGGGTACGAACTATATTATTTGGTTTGTTCACAGCAGCTTTTACTGAATCTAGAGTAGTAGCAACCTGCACCTGTTGTTGCATGTTTTGTGTAGAAGATACTAAACTACTAAGACCATTTACGAGTTGCCGGAGATTTTGCCGGAAAGTAGGATCGCCAGTCAATTCATCCAAATCAGATGTAATTTTTTGCGTGTTTTCAAAAGTTACCCGTGCTGAATCTAAAGTTTGTTGCAAGACTACGATATTCTTGGGATCGTTTAAAGCTTTAGAAGCATCACGTAAATTAGCTGAAGCTTGTGCTGCATTATTAGAAAGGGCTTCTAAATTGTTTAATAATTCTCCTTTAGTGAAGCGATTGACAGCTGGTGATAGGCTACTAACTGTAACACGTAATTGATTGCTGGTTTCGGTAATATTGTTCAGCGCACCAACCAGGGAAGCACGATTTGTTGTCAACAAATTATCTAGATTGGTCAACAATCGATTTGCTTGAATTGCAGTTGTACCGAATTGATCTACTGTTTCAGTCGCAGATACATTAAGTTGGTTAGTCGCCCGTTGCACTGAATTAGCAGTGGCTGAAAATGTATTTAATTGTTGTCGCAAACTTTTAGCTAAAGCTTTTAAATCTTGACTTAAATCTGTAAAACTGGTTGCTGCAACTGTAGTAGCTTCCAAAACTCCATTGACATTTTTATAAAATTTGGGATTGTTGTATACATTGGTTAGTTCAGTTGAACTGCGAATTAGTTCATCAACACTGATGCCAACCTGACCTTTTAATCGAGAGCCATTACAAACTATCAGGCTCGGATCGCAATTTTTATCCAAAGGTTTAGCGATCGCAACCCCAGTGGGAAGCGCTGCTTTTGGTGTAATGTCAATAATACTCTCGCTAATTAATCCGCTTTGATTAGCTTCTATCACTACATTACTGGGAATAATCAAGTCTCTTTGGACAATTTGAATCTCGACATCTATGGCATTCGCTCCTGGTTTTATTTGGGAAATATTTCCTACCTTAACGCCACGATAACGAACTTGTGTTCCCTTCTGCATTCCGCCAGCGTTAGCAAATTCGACAATAGCTTTGTATGTACCGCTAGTAGCATTTAATCTATTTATCCACAGAAAGAGTATTCCAAATACCCCAAGTCCTAGTAAGAGTAACAATCCCACAGAACCTTCTCTAAATGTTCGCCCAGAAGCGAAGCGGCTTGTCATGAAACCTCGCATTTTTCCCTCCATCCAATAATTAGTTATAAGTTAAAAGTTAAGAGTAGAGATGCTATTAATAGCGTCTGTAGTTAGGATTTAGGAGTTAGAGTTATAAGTTGAATTTTACTTTTTATTTTTAACTCTTCACTCTTCACTCTCAACTCCTCACTCTCAACTCCTCACTCCTAAATTTTTAACCCACGACTTGAATCGGCCCTTCGACACTTCCACTAATAAATTGTTTAATCAAAGGATGTTCTGTGCTGTATACTTCACTAACTGTACCCTGCCACTGTACTTTGCCTTCATACAGAAATATAAGTCTATCAGTTGTACGGCGTATAGTGCTATCTTGGTGGGTAACAACAGCATAAGTGCTACAGACTCCATGTGTACATTGCAAAGAGCGGATTAAATCTTCTATTACTGTTGAAGCAATGGGATCGAGTCCGGCTGTTGGTTCATCGTAGAGTAAAACTTCTGCACCTTCTTTAGGATTATCGGGGTTAGCCATAATCGCACGGGCAAAACTGACTCGTTTTCGCATTCCCCCAGAAAGTTCTGCTGGGTAAAGGTCGCTGATTCCCGACAAGCCTACCATATCTAATTTTTCTTTTACCAAATCTCGAATGCGCGATCGCGGTAACTTGGAATTTTGATAAAGTAAAAATCCCACATTTTCCTCCACAGTCAGCGAATCAAATAAAGCCGCCTGTTGAAACACCATACCAATTCCAACTGACTCGCCGCCATCCTCAATCAAACCCTCTCTTCGCACTCCTTGAACATAAATTTCTCCTTCGTCAGGAGCCAGTAACCCCGCTATTACCCGTAAAATTGTCGATTTACCAGTCCCCGATGGGCCAATAATTCCTAGCGCTTCTCCTTGGTAAATTGTCAAATCTACATTATCTAGAACTTTATGGCTGCCAAAGGACTTAGAAACACTTTTGAGTTCAATTAATGGTTCAGTCATTGGTCATTAATCATTAGTTATTGGTCATTAGTAGAAACGCGATTAACCCTTGTCTATATATTAGTTATTAGTCATTATTCGTTAGTCATTATTTATTGGTAATTGACAAATAATAACGGACTACAAATAAATGACAAAGGATAAATTACCAACGATTCCTTGATTTTGCAGAGTCAGCGGATTGAGCCGTAAGTCAATCCAGAATCTCAAATCGAAAATTGTCTGACAAATTACAAAGGACAAATATGCTCGATAGTGATGTCATAGTTATTGGCAGGGGATTGTGTAGTAGGCGATCGGTATATGATTAGTATTTTAATTAGCAAACTTTATTTTTTTAGCACAATATTGAGTTAAAAGGTTTAACATCGCAAAATACCTCAATATCAGGTTGACCAAAACACCTAGTAGTTGAATGCCCCAAAGTAATTGAATGTCTCAGTGATGAGAAACTCAGACGCTAGCTTTCTCTGGACATTAGCAAATCAATAATTCAACTGAAGCATCAAGCACAGGCTGAATGCTCGTTACCGCTAATATCACGCTTGTATAATCAACATCTTAAGTTGGCAGGTGGCAGAAATATTCACTAACATTGGAAAAAATACTGATAAAAATCAACTTAGAGATGATGACTATCCCTTCAGAACAGTTTGCAAGTGATAATTCCTCTGGTATATGTCCGGAAGCCCTGGAATATATGATTCGGGCAAATCAGGGTAGCGTTCCCGCCTATGGAAATGATGAATGGACTCAAAAAGCCGCAGATTATTTTCGGGAACTCTTTGAAATTGACTGTGAAATATTTTTTGCCTTTAATGGTACCGCCGCAAATTCTTTATCTTTAGCTGCACTTTGCCAGTCATATCACAGTGTTATTTGTCATGAAACAGCACACATTGAAACAGATGAATGTGGCGCTCCGGAATTTGCCTCTAACGGTTCTAAACTGCTACTCGCTCAAGGAAAAAATGGCAAGTTAACATCACAAGCTATAGAGGCAGTTGTTACTCGGCGTAATGATATTCATTATCCCAAACCTAAAGTTATTAGTATTACACAATCAACTGAATTAGGAACCTTATATTCTATTGAAGAACTTCTGCAAATTAAAGAAGTTGCCAAAAAGTATAATTTAAAGGTTCATATGGATGGCGCTCGTTTTGCCAATGCAGTTGCGGCGATGAATAAAAGCCCTGCTGAGATTAGTTGGAAATCTGGCGTCGATGTGTTGTGCTTCTGTGGTACTAAGAATGGAATGGCATTAGGTGAAGCAATTATTTTCTTCAATAAAGCATTAGCAGAAGATTTTGATTATCGTTGTAAGCAAGCAGGTCAACTAGCCTCAAAAATGCGGTTTATCTCGGCTCCTTGGTTGGGTTTATTGGAAACTGGTGCTTGGCTAAAAAATGCTAGACATGCCAACCAATGTGCTGAATATCTAGAAAATCAGCTATTAAATATAGAAGGCGTTGACTTGATGTTTCCTAGAGAAGCCAATGCAGTGTTTGTGAAATTACCCGAACAAGTTATTCATAGTTTAAAAGCCAAAAATTGGCAATTTTATACATTTATTGGTGTGGGAGGAGCGCGTTTTGTATGTTCTTGGAATACAACTAAATCCAGAATTGATGAATTGATTGATGATATTAAGAATGCAATTGTTTAGGAAAACACTAAACGATACAATAAAATGTGATGATAATTTCTGAAAACAGCAATGGTTCAAGCTACGGAATATCTTTACATTGTTAGAGATAATCAGATTCTAGGTGGGGAACCGATTATCAAAGGAACTCGTACACCTGTAAGAGCAATTGTTGAAACTTGGCGTATGGGTGTCGCCCCGGAAGAAATTCCAATAGGAATGCCCCATCTGACCTTGGCGCAAGTATTTAGTGCATTGAGTTATTATAGCGATCGCCAAGAGGAAATTAATAATTACATCAAACTTAACCGAATTGCTGATGAGCTAATTGACCCATTAGTTAAAGATTTGTGAATAGCCTTTTTATTCGCCTGTACTTAGATGAAGATGTTAATGTTTTGGTGGCAAACTTAATCCGAGCAAGAGGCTTTGATATTATCGCAGCACGTGATGTAGCACAACTTCATGCTAGCGATGCAGAGCAACTTGCTTATGCCGTAAGTCAAACAAGAACGCTAGTTACACACAATCGAACTGATTTTGAAGAACTTGTACAGACTTACTTTGCGTCAGAACAGACACACTATGGTGTAATTTTTGCTGTTCGCCGTTCACCTCAAGAAATTGCACAAAGGTTGTTAGTTATTCTTAATCAAGTAACAGCAGAGGAAATGCAAAATCAGGTAAGATATATATAGTTTTTTGGGCGTTGCTGATTGAAAATATGAATTTGTCTCACGCAAAGTCGCAAAGGCGCAAAGGTACAAAGAAAAGGAAAGGTAATTTTGGCATTTCATATTCTGATTCTGCAACGCCGTTTTTTGTTTACTATTTAGTGCAGTAGCCTTGCACCAATCATCAAACTGGACGACAACCAGATAAAATTTCGTGCATCTTCACGACTTGTCCAATTACTGCGATCGCCGGCGCACCAAATCCTGTTTCCTCGACTTGCTGGACAATTGTCTCCAATGTCCCAATTAATTCTTCTTGTTCTGGGCGGGTACCCCAGCGTACCAAAGCAATGGGCGTTTCTAAATTCAACCCAGCTTTAGTTAATTCTTCCACAATGTAAGGCAAATTGTGAATTCCCATATAAATCACAACAGTTTCGGAACCGTGGGCGATCGCACTCCAATTAACTAAGGGTTTATATTTACCTGCTGCTTCATGTCCAGTTACAAATGTTACCGAAGAACTATACAATCTATGCGTCAACGGTATACCTGCGTATGCAGCAGCAGCGATTCCCGAAGTGATACCAGGCACAACCTCAACTGGAATTCCAGCATTGACTAATTCTACCATTTCTTCGCCACCACGACCAAAAATAAAAGGGTCGCCACCCTTTAGCCGCACTACAATTGCATAATCCTGGGCTTTATCAATCAGCAGTTGAGTAGTTTCGTCTTGCAACAGTGAGTGTTTACCTCTGCGCTTACCAGCGTTAATTTGCTCGGCTTGAGGATTAATCATTGCTAGAATTGCTGGACTCACCAAAGCATCATAGATGACCACATCTGCACATTCTAATAAACCTTTCGCCTTGAGAGTTATTAGCCCTGGATCTCCTGGCCCCGCACCTACTAAATAAACTTTTCCCAAATATTTGTTCCTCTGTGTGACTGTGGGGTTCATTTGTTTATTAAATCCCAAATTAAATCGGCTAATTCTGCACTTGCTCCTAGAGGTTCTGCCAAGTGGAAATTCACTGCCGAAAATTGTAATTTTAGCTTTTCTATTGAGGCGGCGATCGCATCGGTTATTCCACCTGCGAATAAAAAATATGGCAAAATTGCAATTTCCCGATAACCAGCAGCAACCAACTCTTTCACCCGTAATTCTAAACTACCAGGTACAGACCAATAAGCAACCACCGCTCCCAAACTCGCCGCCGTTGCTTCCACTGGTTTTTGAGAATCAGGACGACGGCTACCATGAGATAAGAGAATCCATGCTTGTGCTTCTATTTTAGCAACTTGCTTAAAGAGCAATTTTTTCAAATCTGGGTGAGAACCCAAGTATGGTTGCAATTCAATCGTCATATCTTCACCAATCGCCTCTTGTGCCAAAGCTACTTCGCCGGGAATATCCGTCATTACATGGACTCCTGGCAGCAGAAATAGCGGTAGAATCTTGAGTTGATTTCGATTTTCAGAGACATTGTCAACGCCAAAAGCAGTCTTGGCAAATTCTTTAATCTGCTGGTGTAAAGGCTTTTGACTCATTTCTAAAGCAGCTATACCTACCAGATGTTCGCTATTTGCTTGGTTGTGATTTTTTTCCAATTTCTCACATACCAGCCTTGCGAGTTCCTGCATAGCAACTTCTGGGCGCGGATCGCGACTTCCATGAGATACCAATAGATATGCAGATGACATAGGCAAGCTTAAACTTTCAGTAACCAGTTTTCATATTTTACGCGAGGGACTGGGTATTCGGAGTGTTGAGTGTTGAGTTATTCTCCCAGTCCCCAGATTCTACCTCACAAGGAACTAGCGATCGCCATAACTATATATCAATAAGTAATAACTTTACAGCATAAATGTTCTTGCCTATTGCCTTATTGCTGTTCCGCAGTGAATGTATAAAATTGATCGAAAGCTCCCACAGTTTCAAATTTGTAAGAAGGTACCCAAGAACTTAGTTGTAAATCTGTACGGTAGATACTAAAAAAAATATAATTTTGCCGTTCTGTAGTTCTATTAATAATTTCCTGCATTTGCGGGTTAGCTTGATCGACTAACTTCTCACAATTAAAGCGGATTAAATTTTCGATGAAATTCGTAGTTTTTTTACATACATCGGTTTTCAAGTAGCTTGCCAGCCGTTGCACTGCATATTCCTCATAGGCAACTTGACCGGGATTAGTCTTCGCCATTGTCACACCTAAGGCGGCGAGTCCTGCTGCTGCTCCAGTATACGCGATGATGGTTAACTGTTTCATGTTTGCCAAGTGAAAGTCATTATAAATGTTAGATTCCAGAGACTCTAAATGCAATTCATCCGTTCCTTGAACAAAAAGTCTTGCTCGCTTCCCAAAAAATTGTTATAATTCAAATTGTCTAATGGCGAGCGTAGCCAAGTGGTTAAGGCAGTGGTTTGTGGTACCACCATCCGTGGGTTCGAGTCCCATCGTTCGCCCTTTTCATCTTTATAGACTTAAAAGGCCAGCAAAACCAAATCAGGATATCCATTAATTTACCTTATAAGTAATTACATGTATATAAGCAAATTTACTTGCTTAGGTACAATACAGGTAATTTTAAAATTTTTGGAAAATTCCTGTTTCCATTAACCGTCTGACTCAACACATTCAATTCATTATCTAAATCGATCGCCTGAAATTAATACTCCGCCAAACGTTACTAGCTGACGGTTCGCGTCAATAAAATAGTGCAGAAGATTCTTGGCATTTGGCGATCGTGGCAATGGCTTTGGCTGAACATGCTCCGCCAGGGGTGGATATTTCCCATGCTATCAAAATGCTACTAATTCCCGATTTGGTAGAAATCGATGCTGGTGATTTATCCTGTATTTATAAAGTAAAAATAAAATTATTGTAGTGGCGTGGCAAGACTAAAATAGTGCAATAAAAAAAAGGCGAAAACATTGATTTATCTCAATTATCTTAAAAATCTAATTTGGGGCATAAAAAAGAGTATAAATCTTCTTCATTTCTCTGTGTTCTCTGCATCTCTGTGGTTCGTTAATGCAATATTTTAGCCTTGCCACGCTACTACTTAAGATTTACTGCCCAAGTAGTTAATATGATCTAAATATTTTATTTAAAATCAAAAAGTTTTCTTTGAAAGCGATCGCTAATACATATCTACATAAACAGGAGATTCCCGACTTCTTTTGAGAAATCGGGAATTTCAACTTTGAGAATTGTGTTTTGTAAAGGACTTTCAACTGTTAGAAGATGCCTAGAAGAATGATAAAAGTCAAACCACACAAAGCAAGCAAAGAAATAATCAGAATGTTGCCTATACTGTGGTCAGAAGATGTTAAGTTATGTGTATTGTCAGCCATATCAATCGACCTGATTTAAAAATCTTGATGCTGAAATTATAGCTAGGCTGAATTAAGATGAGTTGAACTTAAGTCAAAAGTTGATTTTAATTCATTTAAGTTTAAATCAAGATTAAGGTTTAAGGGAAAAGAATAACTTTTGTTTCAGCAGTTTGAAGAATATAGTTATAGGAATTCCACAATTCACAAACTAGAGAAAATTTATTACAAATTGCAAATATAATAAGAGTTGGTTTGCTAATGATTGTATCAGTTATTTAACAACCTCTATCAAAAGAAATAACGATTGTATTCCTTTAGTGAGAGACAAAAATACTTAGTAATAGATACTTTAAGTAAAGTAGAACATAATTTCAGTACTGCTGAAAAGTAGATACTCGTAGATACACAGATAAACCATATTTATCTGTGTCGTTTTGTTTTTCTGTGCAGTTAAACAAAAGCTACTGAAAGTTAACAATGCAAACATCGTCATCCACTGGAGTTGCCATGTCTGAATTGCTGCAAGCAGTCTTAGATAGTGAAGAAAAAAATGATTTGCGTTCCTTCATTAGTGAATTACGTCAACAAGAAAAGAAGTACTTGCTGCGAAATGATATACTCAATGTATACGCTGAATATTGCTCCAAGTACCAGAAACCTGAGGCATTTCACACTACATCTGACTTAGGTAAACTCATTTACTACACTCAGGAAATTATTCAAGAGGACTCAAACTTCTGTTTCATCATCCGTTCTAAAATTGCCAGTCAAGAAGTCTATTGGTTAACGTCAGACTTGAGCATTGAGCAGATGACGGTGCAGGATTTACTCGATTTGCGCGATCGCCTGGTAAACAAATATCATCCTAACGAGGGCGACCTGCTAGAATTGGATTTCGGCCCGTTTTATGACTACACCCCAGTCATCCGCGACCCGAAAAATATCGGTAAGGGGGTACAATTTCTCAACCGCTATCTATCCAGCAAAATATTTCAAGACTCCAAACAATTACTGGAAAGCTTGTTGAATTTCTTGCGCTTGCACCAATATAATGGCGTGCAATTGTTGGTAAACGATCGCATTCAATCCCAGCAGCAACTTTCCGACCAAGTAAAGAAAGCCATCAGTTTTGTTAACGATCGCCCCGATGATGAACCCTATGAAAAATTCCGATTCCAGTTGCAAACAATGGGTTTTGAACCGGGTTGGGGTAATACCGCAGCACGCGTGCGAGACACCCTAAATATTCTCGATGAATTGATTGATTCTCCCGATCCCCAGACTTTAGAAGCCTTCATTTCTCGCGTTCCGATGATTTTTAGAATCGTCCTTGTGTCAGCCCACGGATGGTTCGGTCAAGAGGGTGTTTTGGGGCGTCCCGATACTGGCGGTCAGGTGGTTTATGTCCTCGATCAAGCAAAAAGTCTAGAAAAACAGCTGCAAGAAGACGCTTTATTAGCTGGCTTAGAAGGATTGAACGTCCAGCCAAAAGTGATTATTCTCAGCCGCTTGATTCCTAATAGTGATGGTACCCTTTGTAATCAGCGACTAGAAAAAGTTCACGGCACAGAAAATGCCTGGATTTTGCGAGTACCTCTGCGGGAATTTAATCCTAACATGACTCAAAACTGGATTTCCCGATTTGAGTTTTGGCCTTATCTCGAAACTTTCGCCGTTGACTCTGAAAGAGAATTGCGGGCAGAATTTCAAGGTAGACCCGACTTAATAGTTGGTAACTATACTGATGGAAATTTAGTAGCATTTTTGTTGGCGCGGCGGATGAAAGTCACGCAATGTAATATTGCTCATGCTTTGGAAAAATCTAAATACTTGTTTAGTAACCTTTATTGGCAAGATTTAGAGGATAAATATCATTTTTCGTTGCAATTTACAGCTGACTTACTTGCGATGAATGCTGCCAATTTCATTATTAGCAGCACCTACCAAGAAATTGTGGGAACACCGGATAGTGTGGGACAGTACGAATCCTATAAATGCTTCACCATGCCAGAGTTATATCATGTAACCAACGGCATTGAATTATTCAGTCCCAAATTTAATGTTGTACCGCCTGGAGTCAACGAAAATTACTATTTTCCCTACACGCGGACTCAAGATAGAGTAGAAAGCGATCGCCAGCGCCTTGCAGAAATGCTCTTTACCTTAGATGACCCCAGCCAAATCTTTGGGAAACTTGACGATCCTAACAAGCGTCCTCTGTTTTCAATGGCGCGTCTTGACCGCATCAAAAACCTCACAGGCTTAGCCGAATGTTTTGGTCAAAGTAAAGAATTACAAGAGCATTGCAACTTAATTTTGGTAGCGGGTAAGTTGCGTGTAGAGGAATCCGACGATAACGAAGAACGTGATGAAATTGCCAAACTTTACCACATAATTGACGAATACAATCTCCACGGAAAAATTCGCTGGTTAGGTGTGCGGTTATCTAAAACTGATTCTGGTGAAATTTACCGAGTGATTGCCGATCGCCAAGGAATTTTTGTGCAACCAGCTTTATTTGAAGCTTTTGGTTTAACAATTTTAGAGGCGATGGTTTCAGGATTACCGACTTTTGCCACACAGTTTGGCGGGCCGTTAGAAATTATTCAGAATAAGGTTAATGGCTTTTACATTAACCCGACAAATTTAGAAGAGACAGCAGCAAGAATTGTGGATTTTGTCACTAAATGCGACCAAAATTCTCAGTATTGGAATGAAATTTCCCAGCGAGCCATTGAGCGAGTTTACAGTACCTATACTTGGAAAATTCATACCAGCAAGCTGTTATCATTAGCACGAATTTATGGCTTTTGGAACTTTACTTCCAAGGAAAATCGGGAAGATTTGTTGCGCTATATAGAGGCTTTATTCTATTTAATTTACAAGCCAAGAGCGCAACAGTTACTGGAGCAGCATAAGTACCGATAATCAGTGAGGAGTTAGGAGTGAGGAGTTAAAAAGCTATAAATAATGAAAATTTTATAACTCCCAACTCCCAACTCTTAACTAAATTGTTAACGCCCGCCATGTTCGTTGACCAACGACTCCATCCACTGCTAAGTTCCGCTGGTTTTGAAATGCTTTGACAGCAGTTTCCGTCAGCGCTCCAAAAATTCCATCGACTCTAACGGTGTATCCGTTAGATACCAAAAGCCGTTGTAAAGCTCTGACAGCAACACCAGAACTACCAAAATAGAGGGTTGGTAGAGGCTGAGTACCAAATTTATCGAATTTTCCCCCAGACTTTGCACGGTTTTTCCCTACGGACTGAGAATACTTTTGAGGCTGTGCTAAACCAGGAGAAGGTGGAAACTGATTCTTTTTGTTAATTTTTTGAACTGTATGTTCTTTTTCTAGGGCGATCGCTCTGACAGAAGCGTGCAAATTGACATCTGTTTGCATGAATTCAGGTGGTGTGACTTGAGCATTTATTTGTAAGTGACTCTGCTTTGACTCGTTGATGTCATTTTCCTTCTGAAATAATTGCTGTTCTGGCAAATTAGGCCCAGATGCTTGTCTTGCTGTTAAAACGCCCGTCATCATCAGGCCAATTTCAGTCATTGTCGTTCATTTTAGTTAAACCAATATTTCTTTTAACAAACAACAGTACTGCTGTCCGGGATACTGCATACTGTTCCAATAAAAAATCATCTAGTGATTTTTTCACACACAGCAGATTTAACTAAAGTCAATTACACAACGATTAGTCTGGTAGCCAACTAGAAAGCCTCTTTTCCTTTCCAATTTTGACTTTTAATTCTAAGTTCTGCTATATGTAATATTTTTTGTACCTCCCATTCCGCCTAATTAGACTAATATTATTAGCCTTTGTGCTTTTTTTATCTTTTATCAAGCTATCAACTTGTAAGATATCTTATCTAAATCAACGGTTTAGACAATAACATACTATACGATCGCATGGGAATGTTATCAAACAAATTTGTCTAGTCATCTTTGGCTCACGCTTGGTATGCTGATGCTGCCTTATCATGTTTACCTTGCAAGCCAAAATACTACTGGATTTTGAGAGTTAATTTTTTGTGCCTTCATGAGTGTAGTATTTGGCAACAATGATAAACTCTTGATTCTCAATAATTTGTCCTCCCTTAGAGGGGGTTATAAACTTTTTATCAATCAAGATAATATTGATTGATACATCTTGCTTGTGCCAGTATTATCTGGTTTTATAAACTTTACTTGTTATTAGAGCTTTGCGTAAATTCATCATCAATTGAAGGTTAAAAATTCAACGCAAAGCTATGCAGAGCCTTTATGCAAAAAGAATTTGCTAGGAATTAACGAAACACTGTACTGAGGATACTCAGTTGTGGATATGGCAAAACTTTTTACCTTTTTTCATCTCGCCACAAAGCAATACCGCCTAATAAACCAGTGATATTGGGGATAAGTTTCACATTTAACGGTAATTGAAGATTCACTCTTACGGCTTCACCACCACCAATGTATAGATAATCATAATTGAACAGATGTTGCAAAGATGCGATCGCCTTTTGTAAACGCTTATTCCATCGTTTCTCGCCAATTTTTTCTAACTCTGCGCGTCCTAGTTGTTGCTCAAAAGTCTCTCCTTTGCGAAATGGATGATGCCCCATTTCCATATTTGGCACCAGTTTCCCATCCACAAATAAAGCCGAACCAAACCCCGTACCCAGAGTAATCACCAATTCTACACCTTTACCTGCGATCGCCCCAAACCCTTGCATATCTGCATCATTAATCGCCCGTACAGGCTTGTTTAAGCGTTTGAATAATGCTGTTTCCAAATCAAAGCCAATCCAATCTGGATGCAAATTTACCGCTGTTTCCGTGACTCCACACCGCACCACACCAGGAAAACCCACCGAAACCCGATGAAACTCACCTTGAGCCGCCGCTAACACAACAATTGCATTAATTACAACCTCAGGTGTAGCAGGTTGTGGCGTATCTAAACGCGCTCTTTCAGTTATTGGATTTCCCGTAATATCCAAAACCATCGCCTTAACGCCACTACCGCCAATATCAACGGACAATGTACGAATCGATCCATTTTCTTCAACCATTGAGTTACATCCCTGTCACAGCTTGTTATTTCGTTATTATGCTCTGCTACATCTAGTAATATCCCGATGTTTGGAGAGTCTTCATATTCAGGGACTGGGGACTGGGTACTGGGGACAAAGGGAATTGGGAACAAGGTGAAACAAAAGACTTATTCCAAGTTTTCCACCTTGTCTGGTTGTCTCCTTCTCTTTGCATCTCTCCATCTCCCCCAGTCCCCAATCCCCAGTCCCCAGTCCCCAATGCCCTAAAATATAAATATTTCAATATGCATAGTTTCATTCCCCCAAAACGGTTTTTCCCCTACCTGAGTTGGACTGACATCCAGGCAATGCCAAACAAGGAAAATGTGGTTATCATCCAACCAGTAGGGGCAATTGAACAACATGGCCCCCATCTGCCCTTAATTGTAGATGCTGCTATTGGTGTCGGCGTACTGGGCAAAGCGTTGGAAAAGCTTGATGTCAGTATTCCGGCTTATGCATTACCAACCCTTTATTACGGCAAATCTAACGAACACTGGCATTTTCCCGGCACAATTACCCTCAGCACGGCAACTCTGACGGCAATCATTATGGAAGTAGGAGAAAGTATCTACCGTGCTGGGTTTAGAAAATTGGTGTTAATGAACTCCCACGGCGGACAACCTCAAGTCATGCAAATGGCGGCGCGAGATTTACACGTTCAGTATGATGATTTTTTGGTATTTCCGCTGTTTACTTGGCGTGTTCCTCATATTACTAAAGAATTATTAACACCCAAAGAAGCAGCACTAGGAATGCACGCCGGAGATGCCGAAACTAGTATTATGTTATCGCTGTTGCCAGAACAAGTGCAGCTAGAAAAAGCTGTTGCAGAGTATCCGCCAGAACAGACAGAAAGTAGTTTACTGAGTTGGGAGGGTAAGTTACCTGTGGCTTGGGTGACGCGAGATATTAGCAAAAGTGGAGTCATTGGTGACGCGACAACCGCAACTAAAGAAAAAGGCGATCGCATTCTCGAATCTGTCGCTAACGGTTGGGTACAAGTTATTCAAGATATTTACGCTTTTCAACAACCAAAAGTTCAAAGTTAATAGATCTGCTACGGCATATATAGTAGTCATATGAGCTTGTTGACAGTTGGCACTCAACAGTCAGCATTCAACAAGCCAATCTTTTTCACAACTCAAATAGGATTGCGATAAATTTGTTAATCTAGGAATAATGCAAATAGTACTGGCTTAGCTAGTTAAAATCTCTCGAAAAGTAAGTTCCTATTGAAAATTTTCTCAGAAAAAGAATTATGACGGCCTTTGAACCTCAAAGCATCCGCTCTTATAGCCAAGAAGATGTACAACAAATTCTCAATCTAGCGATCGCTCGTCAAGCTGATGATAAAGACACAGAATTTTCCTACGAACAGATATTAGAAATTGCTGCTGAGTTAGAAATTTCACCTGAATCTTTAAAATCAGCAGAACGCGATTGGTTACTCCAACAAGGCCAAGCCCAACAACGAAAAGCTTTTGACGCTTACCGCAAGAGAAGCTTTCAAAAGCGTCTAGGCAATTATGCAATTTTCAATGGCTTTTTGATACTTGTCGATTTAATCGCTGGTGGTGGAATTTCTTGGTCGCTGTATATTTTACTATTCTGCGGATTACCAGTAGGGCTGGATGTCTGGAATACCTTTCAAATTAAAGGCGAAGAATACGAAATCGCATTCCAAAAGTGGAACCGCAAGCATCAAATTAAGAAAACCATCAGTACAGTTTTGAATAAATGGTTTAGAGCGTTCCAGACTTATTAGATATTAGATATCGAAAACTTGGCCGATGGAGGATTAATGGTCTGTTGGTTCAATTCTTGCACCAAGTTGAAGAACTCGTCCGAGGTCATCAGCGTTTCGCCAAGTTTCAGTTATCTTCCCATCAACAATCCGATGAATGAAAGTAGCTGTAAACGTCTGCTGACGACCACGAGCAGGTATGCCGAAGAAACTTTCTTGGGTGCAAGTATTAGTTGCACGCACAACAACTTTATCAGCTTCAGCAATTACATCTTCAATTGTCCATTTTTGGTCAATATCTCCAAATGAAGCAAATAGTTGACGTACACCATCAGGCCCTGGGGAAAGCCCAGGTAAACCACCGTGCATTTTCCAATTTGGAGCAGTCATTTCACAAATATCTTCAATATTATGTTCGCTAATAAGTTCAATCCAGCGTCGAGCTATTATTTTGTTGTTCTCAATATTAGACATCGCTACTCCCTTTGAATAGTATTCCTATTCGTCTAAGCATCAAGCAATTTTATACCAATATCTATAATTTAAAAAGCCCTGAAAAAATCCAGGGCTTTGTTTTTATATCCGGTTTATTAAATGCCAGCTAAAAATCTTTGCCAGCGCTTTTCTATACACATAATCATCGCTCAATGGTTTGCTGAAAAATAGGGGGTAACTACCCAATTTTTACCCATTTTCTCTGGGTATCCTCTTAATACTTTCTTTAGATTTCTATAAACCTCAATCGAGAATCGGTTATTGGGATTTAAACATTCCACTATTCTGCAACGCCATTTTTCTTTGTAAATGTCTGATTCACGATCTTTACTGCTGGTCGGAAATCCCGTAGTGTTGTGCCTGCATATTCCACAGCGCGGTATATTCGCCTCCACGCTCCAAAAGTTCCTGATGAGTGCCATCCTCAATTAAACGTCCAGCTTTGAGAACTAGGATTCGGTGAGCCATCCGCACTGAAGCCAATCTGTGGGTAATGAGAATGGTAGTTTTGCCCTCAGCTAGCTCAATAAACCGAAGATAAAGATCGTACTCGCTACGGGGATCGAGTGCAGCAGTCGGCTCATCCAAGAGTAATAATTGGGCTTCTTTGCGGACAAAAGCACGAGCTAGAGCTAACTTTTGCCATTGACCTCCAGAAAGTTCAGTCCCGCCAAACTGCTTGCCCAGTGGTGTATCCTCCTTTGTGGGAAAATGCTCGACTAGTTTGACGATATCGGCTTTTTCAACCGCGTACTTTAGAATATCTGGACACTCCAAAGCAGCTAGGTTTCCTAAAGCGATATTTTCTCCCAGCGTCAGCGCATAGTGTCCAAAGTCCTGAAAAACTCCAGCAATTTGCTGCCGCCACTGTTCTAAATTGAAATTTCTCAGGTCGATGCCATCCACTAGAATGCTTCCTGTGGTTGGATCGTATAGCCTCGTCAACAGCTTAACTAGAGTAGTTTTACCCGCTCCATTTTCGCCTACGATCGCTACCGTTTGACCAGAGTAAAGGGTAAAAGAAATATCCTTGAGAGCCAGCCGACCATCTGGGTAGCAAAAGTCAACTTTCTCAAAAGTAATACCTGAGCGAATGGGAGTTGGTATTTTCTCTCCAGGTATGCTCAATGGCATTGAAATTGGGCTATCGAGAAAATTGAAAAACTTCTGCATGTAGAGAACATTCTCAAACAAATCCAGCCAATTACCAACAAATCCTTCTAAATTATTCTGAAAGTAAGTCAATGACTGTACGAACAGAAGTACGCTTCCTGGGGTGAAATCTCCTTTAAAAGCCTTATTTACCACCCAGTAAAAAGAAAAACCATTTCCTAAAGTACTCAAAATAGCTAAGCTAGATGACCAAAATGCTTGCTTGCCCCTGAGATAACGCATAGATTGATGTAAAGACTCGAATGCTTGCAGGTAACGCTCCATAAAAAACGAACCTAGCTTAAATAACCTGATTTCTTTGGCATAGGTGTCAGTGAGCATCACCGAAGTGTAATATTGCATCCTCCGCGCGTGAGGACTGTTTTCAAATAAAGTTAGCCAAATAGCTTTGCCATACTGAGAAGAAACCACTATCTGAGGTATAGTTGCGATCGCTATTACAAATGGTATCCAAAAAGCTAGGGGTGCTAGTAGTCCAACAATAACTATCAACGTCACCAAAGATCGACCTAATTCAACCAAATTATTCAGCAAATTCAACGGCTTATAGTTAATTTGTTCTTGGAGAAGTTGTAGCTCATCATAGAACTGAGAATCTTCAAAACGGCTCAGGTCTGGAAAAGTATCAGCTTTACGCATTAACAATAAGCTGATATGAGCCATTAACTTATCATTGAGATTTCCCTGGAGTGCGAATATCCAAGGATACAAAAGCGTTTGTAATAATAAAGCTCCCACCCATCCTGCTACTAAAGGTAACAAGATTGCATTACCTAATTCTTTGCCGGATGTTAATGCTGTTGCTACAGTATCTACCACTAGTTTAGTAATCCAAACACTGATAGCAGGAAGAATCCCCTGTAACAAAGTGACAGCAATCAAAAAAAGCATTTCCTTCGGTGCTGCTGTCCATAACAAAGGCAGAGAACGAAATAAAGCTCTAGTGTAGTCTTTAAACCCAACTCTGAAATCGCTCATGAATTAAACCTGATTTGTTATTTAGATACTTCTCTAATTTCAAAAAGGTTGGATTCTGTTATCTCTCACTTGATTACTCCCAATCAACTTATATCTCCATTTCTAGGGTATGAATATATCAAAAATAATTAAAGTTTATGCCCTAAAGAATTTAAAGCTCTATGAAAATAGCCTACAACCTATATCAACTCTGGAATTCAACCTTGAGGAGATATTTAGCTTGAGTTGCTGTTGTTCGATAATCTCCTGTTTATAATCGTAGTATGGCTATTTTTCCTAAGGCGATCGCATAAATATAAGCTCTAGAGTTAAAGCCTGATAATATATTTAGCCCAAACTAACTTTTTGCGATAATCTTCTACGTATAATCGTAGTATTACTACTTGACTAAAGTTATATTCATAAATGAATAGAGCCACATTTTTCAATAGTCTAATCGTTACTATTGAAAAACTAGCTTTAACTCTCAAATTACGTTATATTAAAGAATTTTTTTAAATAAGTAAAGCAATATTATCGCTTTTGTTATTGCTATCAACAGTTCATGCCATCTTACTTAGTAAAGAACAAAATTGTTATCCATAGTACAATATACCTCTTGAGAAAGAATAAAAAGCTTTAGAAGAAGATATTGTTATAAGAATTAAAGGCTCAAAAGAGACACTATTGGTGACGTTGATTACAGCAAAATTTTTTCTAATACTAAGTTCTGCTTCAACAGAATATTCTCACTCCCTACTCCGAAACCAAGTTACTATCTGTGACTGCAACTTAGTATAAACACAAGATTTTGAGGCACATATCCATGTGTAAGTCCACGTTACTGATAAGCAACTTATTTTGACTTTTTGTAGATGAGTGAGACTCTTATCTAGAGTCTTAGCTTTTGTTAGCTAAACCTGCCAAGGGATGATAGTTGAAAATTAAGCTTTGTCTCATCTTCTGGTCATTCCTTCCTACTCACTTCTTTAAATACGTATTCTTCCGTGAAGATTTAGTTGACTCAAAAACGTCATCAAACTTTTTCCGGAAATCGAATGCACATTCACAGACAGATTAATGAATTGAACTTAAAAGGAGTAAGGAATCATGCTTGCCCAAAAAACACCGACTCAACAAACAGTAGAAATGCGTCTGATAGACAAAGCAGACAAACTAGAACAACTTCTGTTGTCTGATGAGGAAATAGCAGCTTTAGAAAAATTAGCAACGCCAGGAGAATTTGAGTCTACCATTCAACAAAGATGGTTTGCTAGTTGTGGCGGATGTGGCGGATGTCGCGGATGTGGCGGATGTCGCGGATGTGGCGGATGTGGCGGATGTATACCATGTCGCGGATGCATACCATGTCGCGGATGTGGCGGATGTGGCGGATGTGGCGGATGTAGATTTAATGGTGACAAAACAGTATCTGGTGTCATAGAAGACAATGATGAGGTCGGATTTGGATACTAATTAAGCTCATCCCGCCTCTTAAAGGTGATGGAATTTCGCGTTGACTGTTGACTGTTGATTGTTAACAGTCAACAGTTAACAGCCTTTTGAAAAGCCTATGAAATTAAACGACGATCGCCGCCTGCGTCTACTAGAACATATCATTGTTCGCGTTATGCCACCAGATTGTCATGACGAAGAAACTATGATATTCAAAACGACGCGGCGAACACTAGCAGTAAAAGGTCAAGCATTGCACGATGTGGAAAAGATTGTTTTACCTTTATTAGACGGCTCCCGAACAATAGGAGAAATACGTACTGCCATTGGCGAAAAGTTGACAGATTCTTCACTAAATCAATGTTTAGAGTTTTTGATGGATAATCGCTTAGTAGAAGACATTTTAGAAGATACAGTCGATTTAGATAGTCGTGCTTATTTACTCCCTCAGATCGCTCTTTATCATGAGCTAGGCTTTGAGCAAAAAGATGCCCAGAAGTACTTAACCAACGCTAGAATTGCTGTTTTCGGACTCGCAGGTTCAGGGCTGGTAACAGCAATGAATCTAGCTAGTGCTGGTATTGGTTTTCTCCGTCTGTGCGATGATGCTTGCACAGTGGTGTCCGATTCCCTGATGATGTCAGGCTCGGTATTGAATCAAATCGGTGCTTTTCGAGGTGTGGAAGCAGCTCGACAAATCGAGGCGATGGCAGGAGTCACCCGAACAGAAGTTGTAACAGATTCTTTAACTAACGATGAAACAGTAAATACTTTGCTTGATGATGTTGACCTGGTTGTTGTCGCCACCGATGCAGTATCAGTCAATTTAGCCTATCGCTTGAACAGACTATGCTTGAAAATGCAGCGTCCATTGCTCCCAGGCGGTACTGCTGGTGTTGAAGGAACTATCGGTCCATTGGTCTTTTCTCAGGATGGCCCTTGCTATTTGTGTTATCGGATGCGGGCTATGGCCTGTGCGAAACTTCCGGAAGCTGAGTTGGCAATTGAGCAGTTTCTCAACCGTGAACGCCGTTCTCAACCACGACTACGAGAAAACTTGCCCATAGGGCAGATGTTAGTTGGTAGCTACCTGGCTCTGGAAGCAATCAAGATGTTGCTCGGTTTGCCCATGGCCACTGACGGAAAATTATTGCATCTCGATTTGATCGGCACAAAACTGACTCACAACGTTGTACTAAAAAAACCTGGTTGTCCCCATTGTTCGGGGCAGGAGAGAACACAGTGAATGCAGCGATCGCTAGTCCACGCTGGCGCGATTTAGTCAGCCCCCATACTGGAATTATCCGAGCCATAGATAGGTTCGCCAAGCCTTATACAGAGTTTGAGTTGCCAGTTTTGTGGCAGGCCGAATTAGCAAATTTTCAGCTTCACAAACAGCAAGATGATTTACGCTACGGCGTAGGCAGGGGTATGACTGATGAACAAGCGATTTTTGGTGCTGTTGGCGAAGCTATAGAACGCTACTGCGGCAGCATTGTCGATCGCCACCAAATCGTTATCAGTAGCTACGAAGAATTAGGCGATGTTGCAGTTCCTCCTCCAGCTTTTTTCTCGTTTTCTGACAAACAATATTCTGACCCAACTTTTCCTTTTGCACCTTTCGATCCAGCAATGCAGACTTCGTGGATTGCTGCTTTTTCTCTGGCAACTAACCAAGAAGTTTTAGTCCCAGCATCCCTGGTTTATTTTGATTGGCATAGCGATCTACCAGGGGATTATATTTTACCTGTCAGTTCTAATGGCATGGCTAGCGGCCCAACTCTTGAGTTTGCTGCCTACAGTGGCTTGTGTGAGTTGATTGAGCGCGATGCTTTTATAATTACATGGTTAAACCGCTTACCTGTTCCACGCATTTATTTCGACCACCGACCAGGAATTGAGACGGAAATTGCACGCCACTACGCCAGATTTGGAATTGAGCTAGTTACCTTCGATTTGACCACTGATATTAAAGTCCCAGTTGTGATGGCCATGTTAATCGATCGCTCCGGCAAAACTCCAGCCGTTGCAACTGGTCTGGGATGCCATCTCGATGGGCCAACGGCGCTTCGCAAAGCGATTTTTGAAGTTTGCCAATCCCGCTTTGGCGACATAGAACGTATGGCTGGGGGCGCTGGGGCTAATCTCAATCAGTATAGTGATATAGAATCTTTGGAGGATCACAGTGCTTTTTTCTATACAACCGCTCGACTGGGTGAGTTGGACTTCTTATTTAACCATGACCAAAACCTCAATGTTGAAGATTTACCAACTTACGCATCTCAACTAGAGGTAGAGAAATTGCGATCGCTGATTGTTAGCTTGCATTCAGCCAATGTTGAACCTTATTTAGTCGAGATTACAACCTCTGATATCAGGCCTCTTGGTTTTCGAGTAGTGCGGACTTTAGCCAGTGGACTAGTCCCTATATATTTCGGCTATGGACAAGAACCACTAGGTACTCAACGTTTGTTCGAGGTTCCAGAAAAGCTGGGTTACGGCGGAAAACGTACAGAAGATGCTCTCAATCCTTGTCCGCATCCTATGGCTTAAGGGAAAATCGTAGACGCATAGCGGCTTCCCGTTCGCAGAGCGTCCCGAAGGGAAGGGTACCACAGAGGACGCAGAGGGCACGGAGAAATAAGAGTTTTAGAGAGTTATTGTGTAAGTTTTCATAGTGTAAACACTTAATTTAACGTGAGAAAATTAAAGTAATGTATACAGATAAAGAACCTCTGGAGCTAGCTCTTCTGTATCATTTAAACTCCCCAGTGCCTAAAAGTTATGTCAAGCGTGTTCCGGCTACTCAACTGCGGTATATGCCGGAGGCTCCTTTTCTCGAACTTCCGAAAGCACCGCGCAATAACCCGCTAACTGAGCTTTTGGAAGGACGTTCTTCTGTGCGATCGTTTGAGAATAAGGTTATGCCACTCATCTCATTGGCTCAACTGCTCGACGCCGGATGCGGAATCAACGGTCTGCGTCAAGTGGAGGGTCAATTCTTTGAAGGTCGCAACTCTCCCTCTGCGGGAGGACTTTATCCGATTGAAGTTTTCGTATCCACCCAAGCAGTAGAAGGTCTAGCTGCTGGATTATATCACTATGAACCACGCGGTCACGGTCTACATCGGGTTAGTAATGCAGTACCCACAGATTTTGTAGAACCCCTATTGCAACAGGATTATATTGTGAATGCCAATGCTGTGTTTGTGTTCACATCTGTTTTCATGCGATCTATGTGCAAATACGGTGCCCGTGGCTATCGCTTTGCTCTTTTGGAAGCTGGCCATCAAGGTGAAAATATATGCCTAATGGCTGTGCAATTAGGCTTTGGCAGTCTTTGTATCGGGGGATTCCATGATATGAGTCTGAACGCCATTTTAGGCATTGATGGAAAGCATCATGCTGCACTTTACTGTGTTGCAGTCGGTAGTTTTGACAGGTAATAAGAACAGGCAATAAGAGACTATTTATAAACAGGACTTACGCAAGATGTGACCAAAAGCCTTATTCTTGCGTAACGGTAATTCATGTAGACGCACAGCGGCTTCCCGCAGGGTATTACCGCTACTTTCGTTATATTTTGCGTAAGTCCTAATAAAGTAAAAATAAAATTATTGTAGGGGAGCCAGTGCGGGCTTGCGGGTTAAGAGATTTGAAGCAACTGGCGTTGTGTTAGGCGTAAATAGGTAGTTGTGAATATTTATCGTCAGGATAAGGCAGGAGGCAGGAGGCAGGAGGCAGAAGGAAAGAGGGTTTTAGTTCACTTAATCTTTATTAACATAGTTTGATTTTTTCACACCAACTTACTTATATTTTGAGATTACTTACCACGAAAAATATGAGATGAGCGCCTAACGCACCGCTATATAAGAGGGTGCGTTAGGCTAAAGCCGTAACACAATGTCAGTTGCTACAACGGAGGGAACCTCCGCAACGCACTGGCTCCCCTACTTAAGATTTATTTTATAAATGATCTCTTATAGCTAGTGATTTTCATTTAAATAACGTACAAGTTAGGGTAGCACAACTGTGCTACCCTACAAATTATTGGTATTCCTGACCCAGGATTATGTTAGCCTAGTTCATCTTGCCATTATTGCTGCCAATAACGGAATTAAGGCAAAAAGTGACCAAGAATTCAGATTTCTATCGATCGCGAAGACAAAATCATTAACAGGGGTTGCTACTGTATTCCCTAGTGATTCCAGCTTTTTCTCGATTGAATGGCTGGTATCAGTTTTGTTATGGCGTTTGTTTTCAGGTTTGATGGTTATAGATGAACATAGGAATAATCCAGCCTTACGGTAACGGGTTTTTGGACGTTGTGCCAGACGGTGAAGGCAGTGACTATTGGCAGATTGCAGCTATACACATCAATGGCCAAGCTTACTGCCCGACTCCTCGGCTTTATCGTTCAGAAAAAGTGGCATTAACAAAAGCTGCACAAATTTACGATTGGATAGTTGACCATGAACACCAAATCAGTAATGGAGCTTACAACTGTTCTGAATTGAAACTCATCCTATGGCAGCAGCCAAAAGTATCTTAGTTAAGTAAGCTGATGCGCTTTTAAATTGCATAACTCTACTCGCCAACAAGACGCCGGGACACGGGGACAGGGGGACACGGAGATGCAATTTGAATGACGATTAGCTTAGCGATATTGCTTTTTTTGAGCGATATCAATACATTTGGCCATCGCTTTTACAAACTACCATCAAGTACAATCAATTCCTTATGGTAAAAGTGAAAGCGATCGCTTTGTTAACATAATGCGAGCTGACAGCGAACGGCATTGATTCTGCCTTCAGAGAAAGAATCTAATTTAGGTAATTTTGGCGATTATACAAAAACTCAAGTTTGAAGTTGAACGATTTCAAAACTTAACTCACTAAAATGCAAAATCTAAAATAATATAAATACGATCGCTGGAGGCAAAAAATGAGCTTAGCTGGATTAAGAATTGTGTTGGTAGAGCCAGCTGGGCCCTTCAATGTCGGCGCGATCGCCAGGGTAATGAAAAATTTCGGGCTAAATAACTTAGTATTAGTCAATCCCCAATGCGATCCTTTATCGGCAGAAGCTTTAAAAATGGCTGTTCATGCCAAAGAAATTTTAGAATCTGCGGTAATAGTGGCAACTTTACCAGAAGCATTGCATGGATGTGTCAGGGCGATCGCCACCACCGGTCGCGATTGCAGTTGGGAAATACCTTTAGAAAACCCCCGCACTGCCCTACCCTGGCTACTGGAGGAACCAGAAAAACCCGCAGCCCTAATTTTTGGTAGAGAAAACCGAGGATTAAGCAATGAAGAATTAAATTACGCTCAGCGCTTTGTTTTTATTCCCACAAACCAGAATTATCTATCCTTGAATTTAGCTAGTGCTGTGGCAATCTGTTGTTATGAATTGTCACAATGCACCCAGCAACCAGAAACTCAAACCCTACCCCAAAATGAACTCGCGCCTTTAGATGTTGTGGAAACATACTACCAGCAATTAGAATCATTACTACTGAAAATTGGTTATCTGTACCCACATACCGCAGCTAGTCGCATGGAAAAATTTCGCCAACTGTATAATCGCGCAGGGCTGCAAACTGCCGAAGTAGCTATGCTGCGAGGGATTTTGCGGCAGGTAGAATGGGCACTTAAAACTCACAAGGATAGTGAAAACTTGTAATAATTCGTTTAATATATACGCAATCACCCCCCCCAAAATATTTAATATTAAACTAAACACAAAAATGCTACTTAGTGGCAAAGTGGAATTTGAGCATCAATATTGCTTGAAGGTTAAGTTTTGGGTCAGGAGTCTGCAAGAAAACAGTCCAGTGGGTCACAAGGAGTACCAGTGTCAGAGTCAAGTGACGAACTAACAGCTTTCTCGCGGCGTCAACCCTTAAACCGCCGCCAGCGTCCACAAAAGGTTCAAAAAGTGGCACCAAAGAAAGTGAAAGCGAACAGCCAGCAGCAAGTTGTTGCTGGTAAAACGGCGCCGCTAGCACGCCCAAAAAATCGCATGGGTTCTGGGCAAACCCCAGCGGCTACACGCAGGGTAAAATCAGAGTTACTCATGCCAGCAGCAGTTAAACCTATACCGAGTGCGAAAATAAGAATTCCTCCCTCGCAATCGGGTGTTGCAACAGTTAAAACGGTGCGGATGGAAAAGCCAAAAATTGGCAGGCGTTCATCGCGTAAGACACGGTTAAAGCCAATGGCCAAAACCATATTGTATGTACTGCGCTTGTTGATTGTCGGTGTTGGTATGGGCGCAATCGTAGGCACAGCCTTGTCAGTATTAGACCCCGCTAATCGCATCACCACAAGTTCAGCGCCCCAATCTAGTAATAGTAATGTGACGCGATCGCAGGCGCAACCCACCCCTACTGCCCCAGTGACATCTTCAACCCTACTTTTATCTCAGGAAATCATCCCCTTAAAAACTACGGTGCAAAATTTAGCCACCAGCAACCCAAATCTCACACCGGGAGTTTTCTTAGTAGATTTGGATACTGGTAATTATGTAGATATTAATGCCTCTACCAGTTTTCCTGCGGCTAGCACAATCAAAATCCCGATTTTAATTGCCTTTTTTCAGGATGTCGATGCAGGGAAAATTCGCCTTGATGAAATGCTGACCATGCAGCAGGAGGCGATGGCAGGCGGTTCGGGAAATCTGCAATACAAAGCAGCCGGAACCCAGTATGCTGCTTTGGAAGTCGCCACTAAAATGATTACCATCAGCGACAACACAGCCACAAACATGCTAATTACCCGACTGGGAGGCATAGATGCTTTAAACCAGCGTTTCCGCAGTTGGGGATTAACAACCACAGTCATTCGCAATCAACTGCCAGATTTGCAAGGGACAAACACCACTAGCCCCAAGGAACTAGGGAATTTGATGGCAATTGTCAGTCAGGGAAATTTAGTCAGTATGCCATCACGCGATTTAATGCTGGATATTTTGCGCCGCACCCAGCGAGACTCATTGTTGCCATCCGGTTTGGGAACAGGTGCTAGAGTATATCACAAAACAGGTGATATCGGCACAATGTTGGCAGACGCAGGTTTAATTATTGTTCCCACTGGTAAGCGCTACGTGGCTGCTGTGATGGTACAACGCCCCAACAACGACCCCCGCGCCGAAAAACTCATTAGCTCAATTTCTCGTGCTGCTTATCAAGAGTTTAGCCAGAATCCAGTTACACCAAGCAATACTACAACCACTGTACCTACTAACGGTTATCAACCGCAGATTGTCAATCCTGTTTTACCCAACACCACCACAAGCACCGTACCTATGACTGGTTATCAAGCTCCGATTATTAGTCCTGTACCCAATGGTATGGGAAATACTTTACCTACAAATAGTTATCAAACTCCAGTTATGAATCCGCAGTATTATCCCCCAAGATAAGGGACTTGGAAATAAAAAAATATCCCATCGCCTTGGCGCAGGGGAGCAGAGGGGAGGAACAGTTGGATTTAGTCCAGAAATTTGGATAATTTATTTTTTGGAGTTCTCTAATTTGGGATTTTTGAATTTTTAATTTTGCATTTATCCTGGCATCTACCACCCTCCAAATCTAATTTTTTGCTGGAATTGTAGTGAAATTAATGTAGTTATAATATAAATTTAGGTCAATACTAATACAGATGTAGGGTGTGTCACGCCATAGGCTAACGCACCCTATTATTGTTTTGTGTGCAATTTCAGTTGATACTGTGTCAGTTTAAGGTTCATACAAATATAGCAATTGCCTGCTATAGGACTCCTATTTGATTTTTGAACAAAACTGAGTACACATTCATTTTCTAAAACCCTATTGCCTATTGCCTTCCTACGCAAATCAGTTCAGTAATCAAAGCGGATTCCTATAGTTTATCCCTTTTTAATCACTACCGGAAAATAAAAAAATACTATTCCCAACTTTAACCTTAGACAAAATTAGAAATTGAGCGATCGCGGTCTAGTTTTCTCATTTAAACTGGTTTGTTGGCTATCAACCTATCCCAGTAGTACCAAAAATGTGAGAATCTGCTTTTCAAATTTTTAATTATAAAATCAAGCTTATATCTAGCTTGTATTTATATCTAAGCTTGTATATAGTTAAATAAAAAACTTGAATTCTGAATTCTTGCTCATAAATCTAGCTATTGCTAGATGTTCCAATTTTGTTAAAAGCTATAATTTACATCTGTTGCACCGAGAGATTAGCTTGTGGATGCCATATTAGAACGATCGCACGAATTAAAACAAGCCCTAGTTGATTTTGTCCTCGACGCAGAAGGCGAACTCGCACAAGCACTGGAAACTTACGCAGCTTCTCAGTTGCGCCGTGGAAGTGGCGATAGTACCCAGCAGGACTTAATCATCGATAGCTTTATCACAGAAGGAAAAGTCGGGGAACACTCACCATTAGAGTTGTTTCTCGAAAGTCATCCAGATTTAGACCAGAGCGATCGCAACTTAATCAACAGTTGGCATCGTAGTTTTATTGGCTTATTTGCCATCACTAACATCCTACCTGATGGCTTTGAATTAACCAACTGGCTAACAGATAAACACTACATTGTCAAGGCAAACAATCCTCAAACATTACAGGCAATATCTCGTTTGAAAGTTGGAGAGATTTTACTAACTCGCATTTCTCCTGTTACCGATAGCTATTGGATATTTTCTGGCCCTTACACACTCATGGGTAAATTAGGTAAACCAAAACTTGCTGTAGCAATTGGTAATTTCAAAGAAAACTATAAAAGTAATCTTTACAGCGATGCTCCCGAATTGCTAGAGGAAGCTTGGGAATCGGTAGCCAAATATCATCAACAGTTTCTCGAATTTTTTGATACTGATGAAATTACATTACCAGGATACCAACTGAATAAAAAAATAGCGGAATTTCAAGAAATAATTACTGAGAAAAGCTTGGCAGCAGCCGGAATCGATACTTCTAAATCCCTGGCAGAAGTGGCAGAAGAAGCTGGCATTGACGATGAAGAAATCAAAGCAGCAGCAGCAGAATTGGGTGCTGATTCCAACGCAGTTTCTCAGATATTTAACAACAAAAAGGGCAATAGCAAAATGGTGATGCCCAAAGTTGATTTACCGCCTGAACTCAAGAAAGCAGAACAGGTCACGGCTCTTTCTCATCCTCGTTGGGGGCAAATGTTTTTACCAACATATACTAAGGTGCAAACTATTTTATCAGCACAAGATTGGCAAAGTGTTGAAGGCGCTGAAAAATTAATTCGCTTTTACATTGAAGATAAAAGTATTAATGCCTTTATTTGGCATCGATTAGCGCAACAATATCCGACTCAATTAGAAAATGTGTTGCAAACATTTCTGCAACGTCCAGATTTTCGGCTTGAAAGTGATTTAGACCCACTTTTGCAAGAATTCAACAAACCTATTGAGCCAGAGTTACCAGAAATTGCTAGCGTACCCATACATCTACACAACTTATTTCAAGAAGCATTAGGAGAAGTGAATAAATCTAAGCCTAAGGGTAAGGGGCAGCAAAAGTCAGCCAAGGGTTTTCAAAGAAGTTAGCAGATAAAGCAGAATTTAGGAGTCATAATTCAGGGGTCAACAATTTCAAGGTGCGTTGCACTACGTGACAACACACCCTACATCAAATTTATATTTTTTCATATAGATTAAATTTTTCTTGCCGACTTACTATATATTTTAAAGTTCGGAATATATAAGCTGAACAATCTGATCTACAATTTTTTCTGGACTCTCAAGCTTGACTAGAAATCGATCGAAACCAGCATTCAAAGCCTTATGCTTTGAGACTTCCCGTGTATAAGAAGTAATGGCGATCGCTGGCAACTCTCTTATAAATTGGCAAGAATGCACTCTAATTTGCTCAATTAACCAATTTCCATCATGGCCAGGCAATCTCATATTGGACAGCAAAATATCGGGATGAAGAGTTTCGACTAAAGCCAACGCTTGTTCGGCATTGGGTAAAGCAATCACCTCTGCGCCAGCTGCTTCCAAAATAAAAGTCAGTAAATCTGCAATCTCTGGCTCATCTTCTACCAGTAAGATCAGGATTCCAACAAGGCTATGCAGCGAATTTAACTCACTTTCTTGGTTGGTTGTTCGATCCGTTGCCATAGCTTCCTTTTATTGCCTGTCATATTCTGCTATTTCTATTGCAACGCATCTAGTCGAATAAGTGTTCACCCTAAATACACAAATTTGGGGTGAAAAACTCTATCAAAAAAACTTAATAACAGGGAAGAGGCAAGAAGGCAAGAAGGCAAGAAGACAATAGGCAATAGGCAATAGGCAAGAAGACAAGAAGGCAATAGGCAATAGGCAATAGGGGAATCCCCGTAGTTGAAATTAGGGGATTTTAAAAAGGATGTATTCAAGTATCAAGGGCTACTACCTATTTTTAAATGTTTAATTTCTCTATAAGAAAAATTAGGAGCAAGGAGTCCGATTATTGAGGCAGGTTATCTTCACTATTGCCCATTGCCCATTGCCTATTGCCTTTTAATCATTACCGAGTTTCAGCTTGAGTTGACACTGTTAATACTTGCGGTGGTGTAGCATCTGGTGGATAGAGGAAGTCTACTTCTACTAAAGAGCGATCGCCAGCTTTCATGTTTAATGAAACTAAGGGTTCTCCTGGTTGACCCCGCTTTTGTACTAAATGCACAAACTCTGTTTTTGGCTGATTTTGCTCGTCTTTATAACGTATCCGTACTGTCCCTCGAAAGAAGACTTGACGCGCTGGTGTACTCAAAAAGCGTAACCCTGGCTGAACTAACCGATCCTCTTTAAGGGGAGTTTGTATTGATACACTCACTGTTTGAGAACTTTGGGTATTGTTATATAACGGCAGCTTCAAACTATATTGAATTCCATAGTTGCCATGAGCGCGATACGCAGTGTCAGGATAGCGCACCAGCATCTTACCACTTTGAATTTGATTAGTTCCTAAGGTACCACGATGCAGAGTACTCAAAGCGTAGGAAAACATTTGGCCGGGTTGGGGAATAGTTAAATACCTAGCTTTAGGATTATCTACTAATAAGGCTCGCCATTGGGTACCAGCAACCACTCCAGCAACACGCCCGTAAACTATTGGCTTGTCAGTTTCTTCTAAAGGAGTGGGGGTTTTATCTCGTGGAGTAGCTAAATCACCATTATTTAGTAAATTTTCCCATTCTTCCAAAGTCGGCGCACGTTCGCCACCATCAGAATTTGTAGGGGCGAACATAGCTAGACTAGCTGCATAGACAGTACCATTACTTTGCAACCGTATCAAAGTAGACCGACCATTGAGAGGCGGCGTCAATCCCTGCACCGGAATTGGTAAATTTAGTAACATCCGACTTTGCCCTGGTGGAATTTCAATTTGGGCAGGGAAAATATTTTGTCGTTGTCCTCTTAATATATCAGTCATCACGCGATCGCCTGGGCCAGCAAAAATTTTTCCTAAAGGATTTGGGGTAAAGGATGGTAACTCAATAAATGGTGCATCGGGTTGGCTTAAATAACTCGCTGCCTGCAAAATATTTACCTTCACCAACTGCGAAGTAGGGTTATGCAACATTATCCCCAGATAAAGAGAACGTAAATTTTCTGGTGGTTCGGCTCTAGCTACATGATGAGCAAAAATATCAAATCTTCCTCGAAAGGGAAAATTTAGATGTGCTGTAGGAAATTTTTTGTCTTTTGGTGGAAAAGTTGAAAGTAAAATTCCTTCTTTTAAAACTAATTCTGGACTATTACTGTTAAAAGTTGGCACCGTATCCAACTTACCTGGTAAAGGGCGCACTTGCTGTGATTGCACCACTTCTTGAGGCGGTGCTGTAACAGGTGTCGATTGGGCTATGGGAGAAATTAGTAAAAACGGCAACATATACTTAGGTAACACTTTGAACATACAGACACTAACAACTTGATGAAAGTGCCAGATTGTTAATAATTAATAAGAAATCAGCCACAATGCCACTCAAATTTTCTCCATTGAGAACCGGAACGTGAACAAAGATACAACGCGCTGGTAATTGTTTTTGCTTTAGGTAGTCTAAGACGCAATAGTAAAGACCTTCGCAAACAAATTTACCGCAGTCGTGGCTAATGTCAATTGCCACTGCTTCGGCGACTAATTTTTCTAAATCAACATCTGTGTGCAAAACACTTTCACCAGAGGTGGCGGTTAATTCCACACTTAATTTTGTGCGACTGGCAGCCATGCCACAACAGATAATGTAATCAGGTTGGATTGCATTGATTTTTTCAATTACCAGAGAACTGGCCTGTTGCACATCTACGGGTAACGACCGCAAAAAAGTTAAATCATGGGGAATCACCTGAAGTTTCGTAACTTCTATTAATAAATCATCAGATGAATTTGATTGTTGATCCCTCAGCCAAGTGTCAAAAGAAGTTAATAGAATTCTTTTCTGCATAACAAATATTATTTACAATAGGAATATTATTTAGAATAGAAAAACCCTCCATAATAATTTTACAAGGAGCAGGTAGATGCCAGTGATTGCGGTCGTAGACTACGAGATGGGAAATTTGCACTCAGTCTGCAAAGGTTTGGAAAAAGCCGGGGCAACTCCTAATGTTACTTATTCTGCAAAGGAATTAGAACAAGCAGATGCAATAGTTTTGCCGGGAGTGGGAGCATTTGATCCCGCAGTACAACATTTAAGATCGCGTGGTTTAGAACAACCGATCAAAGATGCGATCGCATCCGGCAAACCTTTTTTGGGCATCTGTTTGGGACTGCAAATTCTCTTTGAATCAAGTGCAGAAGGTATCCAACCAGGACTGGGAATTATCAAAGGAAAAGTCCGGCGGTTTCGTCCCGAACCAGATATTACTATTCCTCATATGGGTTGGAATCAACTGCAAGTGACTCAGCCAAAAAGTCTTTTGTGGGAGCATTTGCCGTCAAATCCTTGGGTGTATTTTGTCCATTCCTACTATGTCGATCCAATAGAAGAGCAAATTCGTGCAGCAACCGTCACCCACGGTACTCAAACTGTAACAGCTGCCATCGCCCGCGAAAACCTGATGGCTGTCCAATTTCACCCGGAAAAATCTTCTAATATTGGATTGCAAATCTTGTCTAATTTTGTTGCTCAAGTACGGGAAAAAATTCCTGCATAATTATTTTTGTCATGAGTCATTTATGAATAAATGAAAATGATCGTTAGAATTCCCAATGCCCAATACCCAATGCCCCATGCCGAATGATCGATGAGTCTGAGAATTTACGGGAATCGCCAGCTAAAAACTTTACCAGGTAAAGAGACTAGGCCTACTAGTGCTAGAGTAAGGGAGGCGGTCTTTAATATTTGGCAGGGAAAAATTACAGGTTGCCACTGGCTAGATTTGTGCGCTGGTACTGGTTCAATGGGCGCAGAGGCTTTGTGTAGAGGAGCCGCCTTAGTAGTGGGAATCGAAAAATCCAGCCGAGCCTGTGCCACAATTGAGCAAAATTGGCAACAGGTAGCTAATCCCGAACAAGAATTTCGGGTACTGCGGGGAGATATTATTGGGCAGTTAAAAACGTTATCAGGCAAACAATTCCATCGGATCTACTTCGATCCACCTTATGCCAGCGGATTGTATGAGCCAGTTTTAGTAGCGATCGCCCAGCATCAACTTTTAGATCCTAACGGCGAAATTGCAGTTGAACACGCTTCACAAGATTGGACATCGCCAGAGATTCCCACTTGGGAAATTTGCCGCCAGAAAGCTTACGGCAACACATCACTTACTTTCTACCGAATTCGGAGCCAGGGGGATGGGGAGATGGGGGGATGAGGAGATGGGGAGAGAATTTCACCCCACCACCCTATCACCCCACCACTCCTAACTCAACAATCACTCTAGCCTCCCAGCTGGTTGGGGCGTTTGTATTGCTTATAAGCAGCGTAAAACAATCCGGCAAGGGTGACGAAAACTAGACCAAGGACAATACCTGAGAGCAGGGGTTCAACCACTGTAAGTCTCCTATGCAATTCTTCAATATTTGTTTCCCGCTTTTGATTTTACCAAATTTGGTATGAATCCTCCGCCCTAGAGTCTTTTGCAAGACCGACTATCCAGATTAAAATGTCTTGGTGTGCTTGCAGACACAATCAAGAACTTTTAAGCTATGTGTAGGAAATGAAAACTTTTTAGCACACCTAAACTTTTACAGCAAACCTTTTGGATAATCAGATTACCAAACCCGAAATTTTGATTCAGCGCATCATTTTATTGGTGCTGACCATCTTGCTAGCAGTGCCCTTGGGCTTTTTTGGCGTTCACTTGGTGCAAGCCTCCGATCCTTATGTCAAGAGCGTTTTGTCCCTAACAGGAAACCCAATTCAAGGACACGCTATCTTTCAAATTAATTGTGCTGGTTGTCATGGCTTGGAAGCAGATGGGCGAGTGGGGCCTAGTTTGCAAGCTGTATCGAAGCACAAGTCTCGGTATGGACTGATTCACCAAGTCATTAGTGGCGACACGCCCCCAATGCCAAAGTTCCAGCCTAGCGCCCAAGAAATGGCAGACCTTCTGAGCTACTTAGAGTCGTTGTAGACGTTCGATTCTTTGTCTGAGAAATGCGTAAATTCCTCATAGAAAAAGGCAGCATATAGAATGCTGCCTTTTTCCGTTTGTGAAAATCTTTAATAAATCTTAACAAAATCTGAAAAATACTAGATGCGTTTTAACCTCTTGTTTATAATCTGGTAGTTTTTACGTAGAATCTTTGATAAAAACTTATAGAAATTGTATATTTTTAAGTATGTTAGCAAATTACTATTTAATTATTCTGAAATTGAGCTTAACGTACTTGATTTAGTGGGACTAAGGCAAAAGTTTCCAGTGAATCGGCTACAGCATAGCTTCTTTGACAAACAAGATATTCTTTAAAATACATTAAAGCTAATGACTGAAGCGCTCCAAATCGGTAATCGTAAAATCGCAGCTAGTGAACTGATTTCTTTACTAGCTAGTTACCAAATGCTGCCACAATTGCAGCGGGAATTGATTGTGGATGAGGCAATTGAGCAAACCTCACGCTCAGCCAATGTGGCAATAGATCTGACACCTGAAGAAGTAGCCCAAGCTAAACAGCAATTTTACGCTGAAAAACAGTTGAAAAATGAAGAAGACATCCAAGCTTGGATGGTACGTCAGGGTCTGAGTTATGAACAACTAGAAGCGGTTACCACTAGAAAACTGAAAATTGAAAAATTTAAGCAAGCCACCTGGGGCAATAAACTGGAGGCGTACTTTTTTCAGTCCAAGGCAAAACTCGACAAAGTAATTTATTCCCTACTGCGAACCCAGGATGTGGGAATTGCCCAAGAACTTTACTTTCGCATTCAAGCAAAAGAAAACTCTTTTGCTGACTTGGCACGGGAATATTCACTCGGCCCAGAAGCCCAAACTGGCGGTTTAGTAGGCCCAGTAGAACTTAATGCACTGCATCCAGTGATGGTGCAAATGCTCTCTAGCAGTCAACCAGGACAAATATTACCTCCTACTCGCATCGCTGAATGGTTTGTCATTTTGCGGCTAGAAAAATTTATCCCTGCACAATTGGATGAAAGCATGAAAGCCCGCTTACTGAATGAACTGTTTGAAGCTTGGTTACAAGAACAACAAAAACAAATGATGTCTGCACGATTAGAACAGGTTGCAACAGAAACGCAGGAAGACGTTGAAAAACCATTAACCTAATATGAATTCGCAATTTGTAATAGTCGCCAAGGCGTGAAAAGGAAGCTACGCAATTGGCAATGACGCTCGTTCTCTGCCAGATGCTACGCGTAGCTTTCTTGTATGCAGGAGTACGTCGTTAAAGCTGCGAAAAATTTGCAATTAATAAATTCGGCGTTGCTGATTGAAAATATGAATTTGTCTCACGCAAAGTCGCAAAGGCGCAAAGGTACAAAGAAAAGGAAAGGTAATTTTGGCATTTCATATTCTGATTCAGCAACGCCATAAATTCAGATTATATAAGACTCCTGTCATATCCGTTTAAAGACTTATCATTTAGAGGGCAGGGGGAAAAGGCTTTTGGGATTTTTGCACAGATGCGATAATCATAAATGATTAGTCGGACATGATATCATACTTAATTTTTGAAACCTATGTAATAGCGTGTCAAAGCTAAAGTCTACAAGCAACTTGGGTTTTCAATGAGTAACCGTTTCAAAAACCTTTAACTCTTTTTCTGATACAGCCTGATGTTCTTTGCGCCAAGCCTGGGGAGGTAAGCCATGATGTTGGCGAAACTGGCGGGAGAAATGAGATACATCTTGATAGCCCAATGCTTTGGCAATTTTCTCTATGGTCTGGTTATTATTTTGCAGTAAGAAACGCGCTCCTGCCATCCGGCGTTTAACAATCCAAGAGTTAACAGTTTCTCCTGTCTGCCTTGCTACTCGGTTAGTTAAGTAAGCCGGTGAGTAACCAACAGCCTCAGCCACATCACACAAAGTAATTCCTTGATGATAATGGGCTTCGATGAAGTCGAAAACTTCTTTTAATTGGGGAATGCGAGGAAAGATGGATTTTGTAAAGATAATATCTTGACAAGAGTCTTCTGTGGGAGAGTGTTCTCTACCAGAGGTTTCCCTACGAGAGGCTCCGCCAACGCCAACATTAGAATTTTTGGCGATCGCTGTAGTATTATCATCTACAAATATTGATTTTGCAGGTGTCTCAAATTGAACTGTACACCAGTATTGGAGATTAGCTTGCTTTTGCAGTCGGCTAGCGATCGCTCTGAGCAATTCATCTAGTGTAGAGGGTTTGGTAAGATAATCATCTGCCCCCAATTCCATAGCTTTGCGAACATCTGCTTTGGTGCTACTACCAGTCAGAAAAATTAAGGGAATAATTGTTGTCAGAGGATTTTGGCGTAGCGCAGTGAGAACACTATAACCATCCATATCGGGCATCGTGATATCGCAGATTACCAAATCGGGTACATGCTCTTGTGCTTTTTCAATACCAGCATGACCATTATCAGCACCTATCGTATCAAAACCTTTAGCATTCAGACCTTTTAAATAAAGATTGCGGGTAATGTTATCATCTTCGATAACGAGAATTTTCTTTGACGATTGGTACATCATTTCCCCTCACCATAATTCTTTGCAATCGATAATTGTTAGACTCTTTATTTTGATGTGTAAAGATAAATGAGATTAATTTCCTTTTTTAACAGCTATAAATTTTGAAACATTAAATAATAATTATCTCGATTTCAACATTCATAACTTAGAATTGGTGAATTTTCATTTAAGTACTGGCAACATCACAGTAAAGGTACTACCCACACCAAGTTCGCTTTCTACAAAAACTTGACCTTGATGTAAGTCTACAAGAGTTTTAATAATCGATAGCCCCAGCCCAGTACCAGGTATATTATCAATATTACTACCTCTAAAAAATGGCTCAAATAGTCGTTGTTGATCTCCTAGCGAAATCCCAATCCCTCTATCTTTTACACTAAAAATTACTTTCTTTTTATTACAGGATAACTTCAACTCAACTACTGGATTCGAGGGAGAATACTTAATTGCATTATCGAGCAAATTCTTCAAAATTGGTTCTAATAGTTTTTTATCTATGCAAGCTATTAGAGAACTATCTTGACTTATAAAATTTATCTGACTTGGGTTGACACTCATCTGTATTTGTGCAACTAAATCATTACAAAATTTAACTAAGTCAAGCGGCTTTGGTTCAAAATTTAGTTTTGCTGATTCTGCCTTAGAGAAGAACAGAATATCATCTAACATTTGTCCGAGTTCTTCAGTCGCTTTTTGAATGTGATCGAGTAGTGGTTGTATTTTCTTTTGTGTACGTTTGTCTACTTCTTCCTTTAGTAAACTATTTGAAAATGAAACAATATTCAGCGGATTACGGAATTGATGGCAAACCATAGAAAGAAAGCTGGCTCTGAGTTCGCTTAATTGTTTTGCTTTTTCTAAAGCTTGATTAAGGTTTAATTGTGCATATTTGTAATCAGTAATATCAATACCTGCAATCATTTCAACTGGTTTTCCATCAAAATCCAGGACTCCATCCAAGGTTGCAACTGCACAAGCTAACCAGCGTTCCGTGCCGTTTTTTGTGAGAATATTCATCTCTTGATATTCAAATTTAGCTGCTTCAGTCTGGTTACGCACCTGTCTACGTTTTTTGCTCTTAATTAGTCGGCGCAAATCAAAGCCTGTTAATAGTTCTTCTTTTGTGTAGCCCGTAAGTTGTTCTACTGCTGGATTTATGTAGCAAAGCCGCGTACCTTGAATTAAGAAAGTGCTAGCATCTGTTGTTTCTGCTAAAGTCCGAAATCTAGCTGCATTGAGCCGTAATGCTTCTTCTGTTCGTTTAGATTCAGTAATATCCCAAATACTCCAGACTCTACCAATAATTTTGTCTTCAAGCACGTGAGGTTTAGAGTAGTGTGCAAAGACTCTCCCATCTTTTAACTCTAGAATGTCATAGCTCTCGAAATCAGATTGGCTAGATACTTCCCAAACTAGCCGATTAAAAGCTTGTGGATCTTTAAGTTGGTTCTCAAAAAATGTTTTGCATTGAGGACATTTTTTAGATAGTATTAGAGACTCTGGAACCTGCCACATATCTATAAATTTCTGATTCAAGCTCAGAATATCTCCCTCAAAATTAACTACAACAATCCCAATGGCGGTAGATTCGAGGGTAGAGCGAAGTAAAGATAGAGATGCTTCTAATTCTATTTCTTTGGCCTTAAGTTCAGAAATCTCCTGTTGTAAATACTCTTTAGTGCCCTTTAATCCATCAGTCCACTTTTGTACGCTTAATTCTACTATTTCATCAGCTTTCTCACGAACAAAGGCACAGCTAAATTCTAGATCTTGATCTTTGGCATAAGTAATGGATATTTCTGCTAGAAATATTCGACCTCTCTTTGTCCGATAACGAGATTTAAAGGTAAGGGAATTTTGCGTTCTAATATCTGACCAATTGTGTAGAAAAAAGTCTACATCTATATCAGCCAGTGTCATTGAAAGTAGTTCCTCACGGGAATACTCAGTCATCCTACATGTAGCATGATTGACGTAAAGAAACTGTGCGTTTTCTCCTAAACAAAAAGCAGCATCTACAGTGCTATTTATTAGGAAGTGAGCAAACTTCATCTGTACTTCTGGCTCTTGAGGCCAATGTGTGTTGGATGTAGTCAATGTGCGATCGCCAGAATTCATATCTTTAACTTGCTCCTTTTAATCAATCAGCACCATAGCTGCTAATGAGCTAGCAATCTCAATCTCCCTAAATCCCTAGTGCACTTTAGGCTGCTGACAATCAAAGTAATTTGCAGATTAGATACACTTAATCATGAACTTTACAAAACTTATCATACCAACAAAACCTATAAAAAGTGAACAATTTCACTTAACTTCCTCAAACAACCTAGATAGTTGGAGTTGATTTTTGAGTTAAAAAGCTTTTTATGTCTATATCAAATTTGGGCAAATCTAATCAAGATTTGTCAAAATACTTTATTGAGATAGGAGTTGAGAAATCTTATCTCTACTAAGTTAAAAAGATATTTTATATTTAAACTCTAATATCAGATTTAACTAGTACCCAACGACATAAGTACACCAACCATACCCTACTTTAAACAAGCTACAAAATTGCTAAAAACTTATATAGCATTCCCCGTTCTAGTGAGGTACAGGGTAGGGCCGCAAAGCTTTGCTCCTCTACAAATTTTTGTACCTCATTTGATTGGGAACTGCTATAAATAAGCTTTGAGAATTTTGAATTACACATATTCCGCAAAAAAGCAAGCTACGCGTAGCCTTTTATTGAAATACGGTAGTAGTGTAGAGCCTTTGATTATCAACATAAATGAATCTGCCCAGCTAAGCATGGCTGGAATAAGCAAATTTTTACTCATGAATTCATTTTCTTAATTTATCTTAACTTACACACTCAGGGATTTAACTATAGAATAATGCTCTGAGTCATCTGTCTCAAGAAATACATTTGTATTAAAATACTTAAGACTAAATGTTGATTTTGTTACATTAGTCATTTACAAAAGACGGCAAGAAAGCCCATTGCTTCTATATATAGGATGAATCGCCGTTCGCTGTCTTTCTCAGCAGTGTCTCAAAGAGTGAATGTCGTGAAAAAGTACTAATGGCTCCAAACGTCTTGAAGGAGGCAGGAGGCAGGAGGCAGTGTTTCGACTACGCGGTAATCGAGCGAAGTCGAGATTCAATAACCAGGCAGAAGGCAGAAGGTTTTTATTCAGAAGGGGATTCAGACCCCTCCTGAATAAGAGCTACCAAATTTTTAATTTGGTGCGGTGTTTCACCTTGTCCTGACGGTACGAGCAGGAGTTAGGGGTCAGTTTTCCTCCTGCTTCCTGCCCCCTAACTCCTGCCTTCATTGATAAAAGATAGACTCAATCCCAAGATTCCTTAGTCACCCCTCAAAAGAAATATAAAAAATTAAGAAATTATGTTTTTATTGTTACAAAAAATCGTATCAAACTATATCTAAGTGTGAGCATCATCGTTTTAGATTTTTATGGACAAGTGAGTCAGCTTAATTAAACTAAACTATGTAAATCTTTGTAATAAAAAAGGCTAAAGCTTATCTTGCTTGTCCTTTTAGACCTTAATCTTATTAAGATATAGTTGCGTTTATTTGCACCAACTGGCTGAAACTGTTGTGGTTTAGCTGATGTGGAAGCTAAAACTGATTTGATGTATATCAAAATCAAAAGAGTCTTCATTATAAATGTAGCGATGTAACTGATGAGCGATCGCTAGATATTAATCTTCCAGAGTAGATAAGTAAAAATATTGTAGCGATCGCCAGAAAAGCAAAAGATTTGACATACTCATCAAAAGATTTTTCATTGCATATCAAACTTAATTATATTAAGCCTCATCGAATATCCATCTTTGCATGTGCTGAGTTTGAAATAACTACCGTAATCATTGCAATAGAAGCGAAAAATTTGACACGCTCATCAAAAGATTTTTGATTGCACATTTGTATTTATCTCCTCTATTGTGATTTGTATAAGCACAGCCTGATTGCTGTATGATTTGCAAAATTTTTTTTGGTAATTCACTCACAAGTATCAATCAGCAGCAATCGACCACTTCTACTATCGACTAGGCTTGGTGATAACTGTAAAAATACAGATTTTTTTTGTATTGAATATTTCTAGCGCTGTGATTCTAAACGCAACAGCCCTTGTGTAACTTTAATGTAATTACCCCAAAGCAATGAGTCAAAACTATACAGCTTCAAACTCTCCTCCAATTGCCCCTGAGTCATACAACGAATTTCCATCTAACAAATATGTAGAATCTGTGTCTGACGTTTCCCATCAGGTTGATGAATCAGAGAAGAATGGGGAAATTCAGCCTTTTTTCTACCATGAAACGCCGCCAGTACTCTCAGTTGCAGATGCCATCGCCCAGATGTTGGTGAGTTTAGGAGTAAACTACGCCTTTGGTGTCGCTGGCGGTGCAATGGCCAGCCTTTGGGGCGCCCTGTCCAATAGCAACATACAGGTGTTGAACTTCCGCCATGAAGCGGGAGCGGCCTTTGCAGCTACAGAAGCTTACTTTGCTAGCGATCGCCCTAGCGTCGTTTTCACCACAGCAGGCCCTGGTATCACCAACGCCCTCACCGGCTTATTTGCAGCTCGTGGTGAAGGTGCAAAGGTGATTTTACTGTCGGCTTGCACCTCCGCACCGCAACGCGGACGTTGGGCAATTCAAGAAACCAGCACCTACACCTTGCCCAGCGGGGGAATTTTCACCCCAGGAGCGCTATTCAACTATGCAATCACCATTGAATCTGCGGCTCAACTTCCGCAGATTTTTCGTAAATTAGCCTTAGCTTTAGCGCAACCAGGTGGATTTGTCGCTCATTTGAGCATTCCCACCGCCGTGCAGACAAGCTTAGTTGAAGGTGTAGCCTTTCCCCAGCTAGATGTTTCTCATTGTCAGGTAACTCCTTCTAGTGAAGCGATCGCTAAATCTGTGGAGTTATTATCATCTGGCCCCTTTGCCATCTGGGTCGGTTTCGGTGCCCGTGACGCCGCAGACGAAATCCGTCAACTCGCCGAAAGAAGTGGAGCAGCCGTCATGTGTTCGCCCCGTGGGAAAGGTATCTTTCCGGAAGATCATCGTCAGTTCGTGGGTGTCACCGGTCTAGGGGGTCACGCTTCCGTCTTGACTTACATGGAACAACAACGTCCACTACACACACTCGTATTAGGCACCCGTCTTGGCGAACCAACTTCCTTTTGGAGTTCGGCGCTAGTTCCCGAAAGAGGCTTTATCCATGTGGATATTGACCCAGAAGTGCCAGGAGTAGCTTATCCACACGTTGAAACTTTTGGGGTTAGGTCTGACATCAAAACTTATCTCCAAGAATTGTTGCAGCACTTACCAGGTAATCCCCTTGCACATTTGTCCTTTCCTCGTCCGGAACACCAAGCTATCGTACCAGCATCAGAAGTAGACTATCCAGTGCGACCAGAAGTATTGATGGCAGCAATTCAAAAGATTGTTGTTGAAGGTAGCGATGCCATAGTTATGGCAGAGTGTGGTAACTCATTTACTTGGTCAACGCATTTACTACAATTTGCCCAAGCCAATCGTTACCGAGTTAGCACCGGCGTGGGAGCAATGGGTCACGCCGTCACCGGAGTGTTGGGTGCAGCGCTGGCGAACAATACTAAAGCCGTGGGTATTGTCGGCGATGGTGCAATGCTGATGAATAACGAAATCAGCACAGCAGTGAAATACAAAATTCCGGCGATTTGGATAGTACTCAACGATGCACGTTACAACATGTGCCATCAAGGGATGAAAATCTTGGGATTAAAGGGTGCCGATGCAACACTTCCACCAACAAACTTCGCCATGATTGCGCGGGGTATGGGAGCTGAAGCGATCGTAGTTGTCAGAGAGTCCGATATTGAACCTGCATTAGAACAAGCGATCGCTTCAAATGTTCCTTTTCTGATTGATGTTGTCATTGATGGCGATCGTTTAGCACCCTCCGGTGGACGTAATAAGAGTTTAGCAGCGCAAGGAATCAAATCAAATTCCGCTCAAACTCCAGCCAAACCAGTTTCATTTCCCTCAGTTTAACTTGAACAACCTTCTAATACCAATTCTTACAGCAGTTTGCAACTAAATGAGGTACAGAACCAAGGATTCACAAATTAAATTATTCTTCTGCCTCCTGCCTGGTTGTTGAATCTCGACTTCGCTCGATTACCGCGTAGTCGAAACACTGCCTCCTGCCTCAAAACCAGTGATTTTGTACTTCATGCAAAAGAAAACTGCTGTAATTCGTAATTATTCAGATGGCGAATTTTCAAGAATTGGTATAGGTTTCAAAAACCCGCGCTAATCAACCCAAAATTAATGTTGAGAAACTAAAATGCTGCTATTTGAAACTGTTAGAGAAATGGGCCACGAACAAGTCCTTTTCTGTCATGGTAAAAATCCAGAAATTAAGGCGATTATTGCTATCCATGACACAACGTTAGGGCCAGCAATGGGAGCTACAAGACTGTTTCCTTATGTTAGTGAAGAAGCTGCTTTAAAAGATGCTCTGCGTCTGAGCCGTGGAATGACATATAAAGCTGCATGTGCTAACATTCCGGCTGGTGGAGGAAAAGCAGTTATTATTGCTAATCCTGACAATAAAACAGATGATTTGTTGAGAGCTTACGGACGTTTTGTCAACAGTATCAATGGACGTTTTATTACTGGACAAGATGTAAATATTACCCCTGATGATGTACGGACAATCGGTCAAGAAACTCAATATGTTGTCGGGCTATCAGAAAAGTCTGGCGGCCCTGCTCCCATAACATCTCTAGGAGTTTTTCTAGGAATTAAAGCTGCTGTCGAGTTTCGCTGGCAAACTAAAAGACTTGATGGCATGAAAGTAGCAGTTCAAGGTTTAGGAAACGTAGGTAAAAATCTCTGCCGTTATCTACACGAACATGGTGTTCAGCTTTTTGTCACCGATATAAATCCAGCAAAAGCAGAAGAAGTCAAACAGCTTTATGGTGCAACTGTTGTAGAACCATCGGAAATTTATTCTCTTGACGTAGATGTTTTTGCTCCTTGCGCTTTAGGAGCAATTCTTAATAGCCATACAATTCCTTTTCTCAAAGCTAGTATTGTTGCTGGTGCAGCTAATAATCAATTAGAGAATGAGCAGCTACACAGTCAAATGCTTGTTAAAAAAGGAATTCTTTACAGCCCTGATTATGTCATCAATGCCGGAGGGCTAATTAATGTTTATAACGAAATGATTGGCTATGACGAAGAAAAAGCCTTGAAGCAAGTTCATAACATCTATAACACATTACTAGCAATTTTTGATATTGCAAAACAGCAGGGTGTTACTACTAACGATGCTGCTAAAAAATTAGCAGAAGACAGAATTGCAAGGGTTAGAAGCAACAAAAATAAAGCGATCGCAGCTTAACTCATAATTATGAATTCTGACTTTTGAATTCTTAATGGTAGTACTTAGAAGGAGTGAACAATGGAAAAGAATACGTTTGCAACATCAGCTTATATCGCAACTTCACCAGAGATTGCTTTTGACTACCTTTGTAGTTTAAAAAACTTGGATGAATGGACGCTTTATAGCCGGATGAAAGAGCAAATTGACGAAGATACTTGGTTGGGAAGTGCGTCTGGTTATCACAAAAATCTCTACTATCACGTTAAAAAATTAGAGAATAAACTTTTCTACGGTATTGAGTGGCACTGCGGGTTAGAGTATCAAAAATATTTTCAAGTTTATCCTGTCTTGCTCTTTCCTCCAGATTATATCGAGCCTGGATGTGACGAAAAAGGTGTGTACTTTCACTGGTTAAGTTTTGTCGATCCAAAACGGCAAACTCAGATGATTATGCAGGGAATCCACACAGTACACACTTCCGAATGTCGTTCTCTCAAAGGAAATTTGGAGCGCAAAGCTGGTTATACCACAGCAGCTAAAGGGCGCTACTTTATTGATACAGACACCATCTATGTTGATGCCCCAATTGAAATTGGAATTGAATACTTAAAAGACTTACGAAATATAGATGAGTGGGCGCATTTACTACGACCAAATGGCGAGATTAATTTGGATTCAGGCGAATTCAAAGATGAATATGACCAGCAAGTCAAAGTTTCGGTTCGGATACATAGTTTGAGTAAATACTACTTAGTTGAACAAGAATACTTTTATCCAGACTACGAATATTATCAACGCTCTGTAGCGTTAATGATTCCAACCGCTTATGCTTTCGCCGATCCCGAAGCCTCTGGTTTTATTTTGCATCGAATCACATTTTGGAAAGCAGATGGAACCGTTAGCCACGGCAAACTTCAGATTGAAGATTTTGGGGCTGAAAGCATGAATATTAAACGTTTGCTGGAAGCAAAAGCTGGCAATTTAAGCTCATTCGATCGCGGCATGAGTTACTTACCAAAAATTAAAGAGGAGTTAGTTACTAATCATTAGTCATTAGACAAATGACAACTCAAAAAATATGAAACTGAAGCAAGCTACTATCACTTTACTGAGTTTTTGTCTTGTCAGTTTTTCGGGAATCAAATCTGCGGTAGCTGCATCATTTTCGGTAATCGCTGAGGGTCTTTATAATGCAGGAGGTTTAAGTTTTGGCCCTGATGGTAATCTCTATGTCACAGAGGCCGGAATCGGCGGAAGTGGAAGTTGTGTTCCACCACCAAGTGGTCAGGGCGATTCTTTATGCTATGGCACAAGTGGTGCAATTACCAAGATTGGGAATGGTAAAACCGAACGTATCCTTACAGGACTTCCTTCCTTAGCACTACCAGATGGTACTGGAGGCGGTGGGCCTCGTGACATCAAATTTGATGCTACAGGTAAGCCTTATGTTCTGCTAGGGTATGGGGCTAATCCAGTTTTTCGCGATAATTTGGGTAACACCGACCTCGGTAAAATCATTGCACCCGACTTTAAAACCAACTCTTGGACAAGTATTGCCGACATAGCTAACTATGAACTTGCTAATAATCCTGATGGAAATGATGTAAGTAGCAATCCCTTGGGTTTTGTAATCGACGGCAATAATTTGGTTGTTGTTGATGCTGGTGCAAACAACTTACTCAGTGTAAAGACTGATGGAAGTAATTTGCAGACTGTTACCACATTTCCTCAAGACATACTGACTAACCCAATCTTTCCGCCTGCCGGTACTCCATCCAATGAACCATCGCAGGTACCATCTGTAAACGAAACACCGCAATTGCAGTTTCCCATTCAAGCAGTACCCTCAAGTGTCGCCAAAGGCCCAGATGGTGCTTATTATGTCAGCCAATTTACTGGTTTTCCCTTCCCAGAAGATGGAGCAAAAATCTATCGCATAGGTGCTGATGGTTTACCAACAATCTATGCTGATGGCTTTACCCAACTTACAGACTTGGAATTTGATACTGAGGGTAATTTGTATGCTTTGCAGTACGCCAATCAGTCAGCTTGGAAGGGGAATTTTGATGGTTCTTTAATTAAGATTGCGGCTGATGGGACTCGTACAACCATCCTCAGTGGCAATGGATTAGAGTCACCCAGCGCCTTGACTATTGGTTTAGATGGTGCAATTTACGTTACAAATCGAGGCGATCGCCCCGGTCAAGGACAAGTCCTCAAAATTGAAAGTTTCAAATCTATTCCAGAACCGAATAGTGCTTTAGGCATATTAGCGATCGGTGCTTTGGGTGTTGCTTGGTCGCACAAAAAAAGAAGCCCCAAATCGCTAGCACTCAAGTAAAAAGTTTCAAACCAATAAAGGATATTTATCCTGTATCCTCGCCCCCTAAATTCCTTGTCTTTAAAACCATAAAAGTTTCCCTAAATTATTTAACTCAATCTCCAAAGGTATGAAACTCAAGTCATTTGCCCTTACATCTGTAACATTTTGCTTTACTGCTATCTGTGGAATCCCATCTGTACAAGCTGCAACCCTAACGAAAATTGTCGATGGAATTAGTAATGCACGGGGTGTTAGCTTTGGCCCTGATGGAACTCTCTACGTAGCAGAGCCAGGTATCGGAGGTAACGGAAATTGCCAACCATCTCCGAGTACCCTGTTTCAGCCTATTTGTGCTGGTAACAGTGGTTCACTCGTCAAAGTTACGCCAGGTGGCCAGCCACAGCGGATACTCACAAACTTTCAGTCTCTAGCAGAACAACCAAGCGGTAACCAAGGCGCCGGTATTCAAGATATACAATTCGATTCTCTTGGAAATGCTTATCTTTTGACTGGCTTTGCTGGTTACCCAGGAAACCGCGATTTAGAAACACTTAACCTTGGTTCTCAATTTCCCCTCCCACCGCAGCAACTTGCTACTTTCCCCCCATCCACGCCCGATAAAGTTTTGAATACACCGCTTTTAGCACAACTGTACAAAGTTGACTTAAATACCGGTAAGCTGGACAGTATTTTTGACTTTGCCAAGTATGAAATCACCAACAATCCAGATGGTGGGGATGTGGTAACCAATCCCTATGACCTGTCTATTAGCGGTGATAGTGCTTATGTCGTTGACGGTGGTGGGAACACTGCTTACAAAATTAAACTTGATGGAAGTGAATCCCAGGCAATTGCAATTCCTAAAAATATTATTAGTAAGTCCGATTTACCACCAGGATTAGAAGTACCTCCAGGGCTATTAGATGAGCTTCCAGGAGGAAAAATCGCAATTCAATCAGTACCTACAGGTGGTGTAATTGGGCCAGATGGAGCTTTATATGTTGGTGAATATACGGGTTTTCCTTATCCAGAGGATAAATCACGGATTTTCCGCATCGGCGAGGATGGCAACCCAGAAGTTTATCTGGATGGGTTTACGCACATCACAGATTTAACCTTTGATGAGGACGGCAATTTGCTGGTGTTACAGTTCAGCGACACCTCCCAATTAGGAGGCGACATCACAAATCTACCTGGTTCTTTGATCAAAGTTGCTGCTGATGGCACTCGCACAACACTTGTTGCAGCAGGCCAAGGGCTAGATTCGGCTGATGGAATTGATATTGGCCCTGACGGCAAGATTTATATTACTAATCGTGGTGTCGGCGCAGGACTAGGGGAAGTTGTTCGGGTAGATGGCCTGGTTGCAGAAACTATCCCCGAACCTGGTTCAGTAGCTGGCTTATTAGCACTTGCAAGTGTAGGCGCTACCGCCGCAATGGGCAAGCGAAAACGCCTTCCAAAGTTAGATGAAGAGTTGGTAGCCAAAGCAGAGACTGTCTAATTCCTTTTTACCTGGCTTTGTCAGGGAGTGCTTAGAAAATAGAATGCTGCCTCACAGAGAAAGTTGCATTTCAAACACGAGGCAGCAGTCCAAACTTCAGAGTTCCCAAACTAGGACTGGGAACAAAATTACTCCAGGAAAGAGTATAACTCATACAACCAGGACTTAAAATTCATGGGATTAGTCAAAAATTTGTCAATTGGCATTCTCAGTACCGGATTCGCGGTGTTGGCAACAGCAGCCCAAGCCAAGGCTGTAACATTAACTTACGACAGAAGTATCGGCAGTCCTGGCTTCGGCCCTGGGCAACTTTTTGTCCCCCAAGGCATAGCGGTGGATAGCCAAGGGAATACCCTCATAGCTAACGGACGCGGTGTTAACCCGGATGGTACTCCTAACTACAGCCTCGGTAACAAAATTGAAATATTTAATCCTAGCGGTCAGTATATTGGAGCAATTGGCTCCGGCGGGACAGGACCCGGACAGTTTGATGAGCCAACAACTGTAGACTTTAATCCAGTAACAGGCGATTTGTATGCAGGTGATGTTTACAACAACCGCATCAATCAATTCGATTCTCAGGGTAACTTTATTAGATCCTTTGCAAATGGATTATTTACCCCTCGCGTAAACGATCGGATTTTCTTTGGCCCATCTGGTGTGACATTTGACAAAGCTGGCAACGTTTACGTAGGTGATTTTAACGGCGAAAGAATCCTTAAATTCACATCAGACGGACAGCAAATTGGTGTCATTGGTGGCACTTTAGGCACTGCACCTGGGCAATTCCAAGGTGTAGCAGGTGTCAGAATTTCCCCAGTTAGTGGAAATATCTTTGTAGCTGACCAGTATAACAACCGCGTTCAAGTACTCGATCCAAATGGTAATCCTCTGTTGGCATTTGGTTCAGCAGGTAGCGAAGCTGGACAGTTTCTTCAGCCAATTGGCATCGAAGTGGACGAGTATGAGAATATTTATGTAGCTGATTCTATCAACAGCCGCGTACAGGTGTTTGATAAAAACGGTAACTTCTTGACTTCCTTCGGTGAAACAGCCCGCGATGCATCAGGTAACCCTGTACCGCCTCCAGCATTAACTGGCCCTCCTTTTGGCAACCCCCTCGACCTCACTCCCGGCAGATTTAACTGGACGGGTGGCACAAGTTATAAAGATGGCAAGCTTTATGTGGGCGATTTCTTCCAAGGTCGCGTCCAAGTCTTAAATGTAGAAGGCAGAAAACAAGTACCCGAACCTAGTTCAGCGTTGGGGCTAGCATTACTCGGACTTGGGGCTGCTACCGTCACATTGCGGAAACATAGACAACAAAAATCAGCTTTCAGTTTTGAAAAGGAACTGCAAAATAATTACTAATTCGTAATTCGTAGTTCGTAATTAAAAAGCGTAGAGCAGCCGACACGTTCATTTTTAATTGAGCGATCGCCAAAATAGTGGAGAGTCAAAAACTACCACTCAACTGTAATTACGAATTACGAATTACGAATTACGAATTACAAATAGCTTCCAGGGAATTAACATTTAATGCACATTCTGATTTATTCATACAACTATTATCCAGAGCCAATTGGTATTGCACCTTTGATGACTGAACTAGCTGAAGGACTAGTTAAACGAGGTCATCAAGTACGGGTGATTACAGGTATGCCTAACTATCCCCAGCGCCAGATTTACGATGAGTACCGGGGTAAGTTATACATTACTGAAGAAAGAAATGGCGTGATTATTGAGCGTTCTTACCTGCGAATTAAGTCTAAACCTAACCTTTTAGACAGGCTACTCTTAGAGTTGAGTTTTGTCTTTACAAGTTTTCCACAAGCTCTCAAAGGTAAACGGCCTGATGTAATTCTGTTAACAGTACCGCCGCTACTAATTTCCTTACCTGCAATCTTACTTGGTTGGTTATACAACTGCCCAGTGGTGTTGAATGTGCAAGATATCCTTCCGGAAGCTGCCGTGCGTGTTGGGTTAATTAAAAATAAATTGATGATCCGGACTCTGGAAGCTTTAGAAAGATTTGTTTACCGAAGTGTACATACTATCAGCGTCATTGCCGATGGTTTTGTTGATAATTTAATCAAGAAAAATGTACCTGCTCGTAAAATTTCCTGCATTTCAAATTGGGTAAATCTCAATTTTATCCGTCCTTTTCCAAAGGAAAATAACTCTTGGAGAGCTAATCATAAACTCGATGATAAATTTGTAGTTCTTTATTCAGGTAACATTGCTTTAACGCAAGGTTTAGAAACAGTAGTAGAAGCAGCAGCTTGCTTGCGTCACATCAAAGAAATTGCCTTTGTGATCGCTGGAGAATCCCAAGCCCTCAAAACATTGCAACAACATTGTCTTGCTTGTGGGGCTGATAACGTTTTACTGCTGCCATTGGAACAACGAGAAAAACTACCACAAATGTTAGCAGGCGCAGATGTGGGGCTGATTGTGCAAAAGCGCAATGTAATTTCTTTCAATATGCCTTCTAAAATACCATTGCTGTTAGCCAGTGGTCGCCCAATTGTGGCTTCAGTTCCCGCCACTGGTACTGCTGCCAAAGCTATCGGACAAAGTGGCGGCGGCTTGATTGTTGAGCCAGAGTCAGCAGATGCTTTGGCGAGTGCGGTACTGGATTTATATAATCATCCAGAACTGGTAACACAATTAGGGCAAAAAGGCAGAAAGTTTGCGGTAGAAAATTATTGCTTTGAGCAAGCTTTGGAACGGTACGAAAAGCTATTTGCTAATGCGATCGCCAAAAAAACATCAACTTTGGATATCTTACCAAAATTGAGTTCTAAAGAATCACTTGTTGATATTTGAAAATGGGTAAGTAAAGTGAAAAAAAGTAACCAAAGCTCGATCGCTCTAATTGGCGATCGCCTATCATTCTTAGATAAAGAATTACTTTCTCCAGCTGAGATACCTGAATCTGTAATAAATGATGTCACTCCCCGAAAAATTACTATCATCGGTGGACATGGCAGAATGGGAAAATTATTTAAAGAGCAATTTTCAGCAGTAGGCCATCACGTTAGCGTTCTAGAACATGAAGATTGGGGATATGCACAGCAACTCTTAAACTCTGCCGAATTAGTTATAGTCAGCGTTCCCATTGAATATACAGTTGATGTTATCAAGCGTGCAGCTAAATATCTTGCACCAACTACAGCTTTGTGCGATGTCACGAGTATTAAAATACAGTCAACTCAAGCAATGCTCGAATACCATTCAGGCCCCGTTATGGGTTTGCACCCGATGTTTGGGCCGAATATTAAATCCTTTTTAGGACAAAAATTTGTGATTTGCCCAGGGCGAAACGATGAAGCATTCCTCTGGTTATTAGACTTGATTAAAGGTCATGGTGGCGAATTAATTGTTTGCACACCTGAAGAACACGATCGCATGATGGTAATTATTCAAGCAGTGCAGCATTTTTGTAGATTGAGCTTTGGTATTTTCTTAGCAGAAACAAGAATTAATCTAGAACAGAGTTTATTACTATCAACTCCTAGCTATCGGCAACAAATTGAGAGTATTAAACGTTTGTTTTCCCAAAACTCTCACTTATGTGTAGATATTATGCTAGCTACAGAAGAAAGATGTGAAGCAATTAACTCTTTAGCTAATACTTACAGTCGCTTGGCAAGACTAGTAAAAATGAAAGATAGGGACGCATTAATACAAGAGTTTGAAAGTATCCAAGGATTTTTTGAGGAAAAAACAAGGCTCTTGTAAAATCAGTGAAATTTTTAAAATATAGGCGATAGTATTTTGAATTTTGGATTTTAGATTGAAAATCGCTTTTTATAGCGGGTTATGGAATTTATTTGTGGCATTTTTTTTAAAACTAAATTATCTAGATTTTTATTATTGTTGTAATATATCAGATTAGCTAAAGTAATTACAGTAGATGGATAGATAATCATTTACTACTTTGGATAGAGGTCAATCATTACAGTAAATGCCATCAATAAATATTTGATTAAAGCAGTGCAAAAAGCGAATAAATTGACACCCAATCTAAAAATTATCCAATGTCTTATTTGCTTGATATCTTGTATTCTTAAATAAGAAGCGAAAAGATTTTAATTACATTTTTATAAATAACTTCCGGATTAAGATAGATTGATTCAGATTGACATAGAATCATCTAATTTTATTCTCAATCCAAAAATAAATACTAACAATGATAAATGGTTATTGGCTAATGATTGACTAAATATTTATTCCAGAGAAATTCCCCATGATTTTTGATTCCCGTTCCTATAAAACCCTTGGCGGTGTAATTGTCTCTCGCTCCATAACCGAAGTGAAAATGGACACTGCCCTTGAAGATATTCTGTTCCACCTAAATTCTCAGCGTGGAGGCTTATTAACGAGTAGCTACGAATATCCAGGAAGGTACAAAAGATGGGCGATTGGATTTGTCAATCCACCATTGGAATTGACTACGCAGGATAATGTTTTCACGTTGAGAACATTGAATGAACGTGGTTGGATACTTTTACCATTATTGTTAGAGTACTTACAGCAATCAAAACAGCTGGAGAGAGTTATCCAAGACAATAAATATATCACAGGATTTGTTAAACCTACCAAACAATTCTTTGCCGAAGAAGACCGGAGTAAGCAACCTTCAGCATTTACAGTTGTCCGTGAAATTCTACATACTTTTTCTAGTCAAGAAGACGAGCATTTAGGATTGTATGGTGCGTTTGGCTATGATTTAGTTTTTCAATTTGAACCAATTCGCCAGCGCTTAGAACGTCCTAAAGATCAACAGGATTTGGTACTTTATTTACCTGATGAATTAATTATTGTTGACTACTACCAGCAACGTGCATTTTGTCTGCGATATGACTTTGAAACGGCGTATGGTAGCACTAAGAATATTCCCCGGACAGGCGAATCTATTGATTATCGCGGAAAACATCTGGTAGCAACTCAAACTGGTGACCATGCAATAGGTGAGTATGCAAAAAAAGTTGAAGTTGCGCTCGATTATTTTCGCAGAGGCGATTTATTTGAAGTGGTTCCTAGTCAAAACTTTGTTGAAGGTTATGAAGAAGAACCCAGCAAGTTATTTGAAACTTTAAAGGATATAAATCCTAGTCCTTATGGATTTATTTTTAATTTAGGTGGAGAATATCTAATTGGTGCATCTCCAGAAATGTTTGTGCGGGTTGAAGGTAAGCGGGTAGAAACTTGTCCCATTAGTGGCACTATTCGCAGGGGGCAAGATGCTCTTGATGATGCTGTGCAAATTCGGCAATTACTCAATTCACACAAGGATGAAGCTGAGTTAACCATGTGTACTGATGTGGATCGCAATGATAAATCTCGAATTTGCGAACCTGGTTCAGTACAAGTCATTGGTCGTCGTCAAATTGAATTATATAGCCATTTAATTCACACAGTAGATCATGTTGAAGGTACACTGCGATCGCAATTTGATGCCTTAGATGCATTCTTGAGCCATACTTGGGCAGTTACAGTCACCGGCGCACCCAAAAGAGCAGCAATAGAATTTATCGAACAATATGAAAAAAGCGCTCGACGTTGGTATGGTGGAGCAGTTGGCTATTTAAATTTCAACGGCAATTTAAATACTGGATTAATCCTGCGAACAATTCGATTAAAAGACTGCATCGCCGAAGTGCGAGTTGGTGCTACTGTTCTTTATGACTCCATACCACAAGCAGAAGAACAAGAGACAATTACTAAAGCTGCTGCATTATTTGAAACAATTCGCCGCGTTAAACAAAGCAGTCCGAAAATAGATGATTCCACTTCTATCAAATTAAATAAACATATCCCAAGCGCTCAACCAGGCAAACGCATTTTGCTAATAGATTATGAAGACTCATTTGTTCATACATTAGCTAATTACATTCGCCAAACCGGTGCCAGCGTTACCACATTACGTCATGGTTTTTCTGATTCCTTGTTCGACAAAGAACGACCAGACTTAGTTGTTTTATCTCCCGGTCCTGGTAGACCAAATGATTTTCATCTTTCCGAGACTATCGGTGCAATTCTTTATCGTCAAATTCCTATTTTCGGAGTTTGTTTAGGACTGCAAGGTATCGTCGAAGCTTTTGGTGGAGAATTAGGAGTTCTCAACTATCCCCAACATGGTAAATCCTCGCGAATTTTCGTCACCGATTCCGATTCTGTTACCTTCAATAATTTACCAAAATCTTTTGCAGTGGGTAGATACCACTCATTATTTGCTATCCGAGAACATTTACCAAAGGAATTCAAGGTAACAGCAATTTCCGATGACGATGTAATTATGGGCATCGAACATCAAACACTCCCCATCGCCGCCGTTCAATTTCATCCAGAATCAATTATGACCTTAGCAGGAGAAGTCGGTCTGGGAATTATTAAAAATGTGGTAAGCGCGTATACGAATGATAAGTTAGGAGTGATGAGTTAGGAGTGATGAGTTAGGAGTGATGAGTTAGGAGTGATGAGTTAGAAAAAGCCAAATTATTAACTCAATAAGTCCTGATTAATAGCAAATAAATCCTAACTCTTAACTCGTAACTCTTAACCCTAACTCCTAACTCCTAACTCCTAACTCCTAACTCCTAACTCCTAACTCATTCCTATTACCTACCCCATGCATTTTATGATTAACCAAGTTACCCATCCTCGCCACATTCTTGAAGAGATTGTGTTGCATAAAAAGCAAGAAGTTGCACGAATGCAGGAAGAATTTTCTTTAGCTTTTTTGGAACAACAGTTAATTGTGGCTCCGACTGTACGAAATTTCTTGAGTGCTTTGCAAGAAAATCCTAAAGTACCTAGTTTAATTGCTGAAGTCAAAAAAGCATCACCTAGCCGTGGGATTATTAGAGCAGATTTTGACCCGATCGCGATCGCTCAAGCTTACGAACGAGGCGGCGCAGCTTGTTTATCAGTCCTCACTGACCAAAAGTTCTTTCAAGGCAGTTTTGATAATCTGCGTGCTGTACGTCAGCAAGTAGCATTACCCCTACTGTGCAAGGAGTTCATCATTGACCCCTATCAAATTTATTTAGCACGGACAGCGGGCGCAGATGCAGTCTTGTTAATTGCCGCTATTTTATCAGACCAAGAACTTCAAGACTTTTTGCAAGTAATTCACGATTTGGGGATGAATGCATTAGTCGAAGTTCATACCTTAGCTGAATTGGATCGCGTGCTAAACCTTGACAACTTGCGTTTATTAGGAATTAACAATCGTAATTTAGAAGATTTTACAGTTGATTTAGGAATAACACAGCAACTTTTAACACAGCGTCAACAATATTTGCAAAGCTTAGATATTACCGTCGTCAGCGAGTCTGGACTGTATACACCTGCTGATTTATCTCTTGTCGCCGAAGCTGGTGTCCGTGCAGTTTTGGTGGGAGAGTCTTTAGTGAAACAAACCGATGTAGAACAGGCTGTGCGTAGTCTTTTAAGTGCTGAGTCTTGAGAAAATTTTAAAAAATGGAGTTTAAAGACTCGTTCACGAGTATCAAAGACTCGCTCACGAATATCAAAGACTCGCTCACGAATATCAAAGACTCGCTCACGAGTATCAAAGACTCGTTCACGAGTATCAAAGACTCGTTCACGAGTATCAAAGACTCGCTCACGAGTATCAAAGACTCGCTCACGAGTATCAAAGACTCGTTCACGAGTATCAAAGACTCGTCCACGAGTATCAAAGACTCTCCCGCGAGTATCAAAGACTCGCTCACAAGTATTAAAGACTCGCTCACGAATATCAAAGACTCGCTCACGAGTATCAAAGACTCGACAACAAGAATCTTAGCGTAAGTATCGCTAATTGCTAAGTGTTGATTATTGCAGAACTATTAACCAATCATTAAGTATATTTCAAAATGACTTCTATCTCCGCTGACTTTCAAACTTTGCGCGATCGCCAAGAGTGTGCTTTAATCCCCTTTATCACAGCGGGCGATCCTAATTTACAAACCACAGCCGAGGCTTTACGCATTTTAGACCGCAACGGTGCAGACTTCATTGAATTGGGCGTTCCCTACTCCGATCCTCTGGCAGATGGGCCTGTAATTCAAGCAGCAGCAACTCGCGCCTTGCAAAATGGCACGAAACTAGAGCAAGTATTAGACATGTTGCAAGCTGTCATTCCTAACCTAAAAGCGCCGATAATTCTATTTAGTTACTACAATCCCATTTTGCATCGGGGTATTAAGCCGTTTTTAGGAGAAATTGCCGTTGCTGGGGTGCGAGGCTTGGTAGTGCCAGACTTACCCTTAGAAGAGGCAGAAGAATTAATCCAAACTGCTGCCTTTTTTGGAATTGAAGTAATTTTACTCGTAGCTCCTACCAGTTCTCAAGATAGAATTACAGCGCTCGCTCATCAATCTCAGGGTTTCATCTACCTTGTGAGCGTTACAGGTGTTACAGGTGTACGTTCTCAACTCCAAAACCGCGTAAAGAATTTAATTACAAATTTGCGAAGCGTCACCGATAAACCAATTGGCGTTGGCTTTGGCATCTCAACACCAGAACAAGCATACCAAGTCAGAGAATGGGGAGCAGATGCAGTAATTGTTGGTAGCGCCTTTGTCAAACGGCTAGCTGAAAATTCCCCAATTCAGGGACTAGAAGCTATTGCACAACTGTGTCGAGAACTCAAAGCAGTAATTACACAAACTCAGCGCAGTTCATCTGTTGAAGGGGTGGAGTATAGCAAAATGCTGAGTGCTGAGTACTGAAATCTGCGAGGTGTAGGAGGTGGGGAAGAAATTTCCCTATCTTATCCTCTGCCCCTTTGCTCCTGTGCCTTCCTGCTTCTAGTAAGACAATGAAATCATTGCTAAAATCGGTCAAAATATTAATTTATAGCGTACTTTTAGTTAGTGCCTGTGCGCTTACAGTCTTCGCCCACGATCGCATTAGCGACGGACAATACAAATATCATTGGGATCATAATTTCCCAGGACAATACGCTCACCTAGCTGTGAGAAAGAACGTAACTGACCTGACACCAGCAGAGAAAACAGCCTTTGTCAAGGCTATCAAAACCTTAAAAACTACAATTCCCGTAGGTAGCAAGGTCAGTATTTACGACCAATTCATTGCCATACATCTAGGGGCAACACGCTTAATTCATAACCATAAAGGGCATTCCAATGGCTCCGTTCAGGAACTTGCTCATGAAAATGCCGCATTTTTCCCTTGGCATCGAGAGTATATTCGCAGATTTGAACAAGCTCTGCAAGCAGTAGACCCAAGTGTTAGTCTCCCATACTGGGATTGGACAGACCCCAAAGCACTGGATGTGATTTTTAATGATGACTTTCTTGGCTCTAATGGTCAAGGAGTAACCATCAAAATTCCAAATCAAGGGAATTTTACAGGCGGCCCTGTACAGTCTGGGGCTTTTGCTGCTGCAAATGGTTGGGTTATGAATCCAGTATTAAACATTAACCCAGATACCGAAACATCCTTAGGTACATCACTTGTACGCTTTCTTAGAGTACCTCCTGCCAGTGATTATCCTTTGCCCAAAAAAGATATTGAGCGTGTCCTTGCTCTTAATGACTATTCTCTTTTTCGCGCTGCTTTGGAAGGATTTATCTCTGTGGATGAGCAGGGTAAGGTCACCCCAGGAGGATTTATACATAATTACATTCACGGCTTAGTCGGCGGGGTGCAAATAGACGCAAGTACAACACCTGTAACCTTTAAAGGTCTGGGCACCATGAGCAATATACCAAGTTCACCCTATGACCCAGTGTTTTGGTTACACCATGCTAACGTAGACCGCCTCTGGGCTGAATGGCAAGACAACGGACATAAAGGTAGCGATTTTTATCCTGCTGATAGTCAACCTTACGGTCATAATCTCAAAGACCGAATGTGGCCTTGGGATGGCGGGATGTCTACCCCCAAAGCTACGGCGTTAGGGAATTTAGTATCCCTGTTACCAAAGTTTGACCCTGAGGATTTGGTGAGGCCTATAGACGTTTTGAATCATAGAAAACTGGGCTATACCTACGAAATTAAGGAAAATTCAACGCGAAGAAAATTTCAGCTGTGGGATAAGTTCTAAAAACTTAGAACAAAAGTAAAAATACTTGAACATCAAAGGAATTTAACCAATGGTAAGCATAAAACACATCAACACTGCAACCATACAACCAGATTTTTTAGGTAGATTTGGGAAATTCGGCGGCAAGTACGTTCCCGAAACCTTAATGCCTGCATTAAGCGAACTAGAAACTGCATTTTATCAATATCGCAACGATGCGGATTTCCAAGCCGAACTCCAAAACTTGTTGCGTGACTACGTAGGACGACCCAGCCCATTATATTTTGCTGAACGCCTCACAGCAAACTACGCTAGACCAGACGGCACGGGAGCGCAAATTTATTTAAAGCGCGAAGATTTAAATCATACAGGCGCTCACAAAATTAATAATGCATTAGCTCAAGTGTTGTTAGCCAAACGCATGGGTAAGCAACGGATTATTGCAGAGACCGGTGCAGGCCAACACGGTGTAGCAACTGCAACCGTTTGTGCGCGATTTGGTTTGGAATGTGTAATTTACATGGGCATCCACGACATGGAACGCCAAGCCCTAAATGTCTTCCGCATGAAATTAATGGGTGCAGAAGTTCGTCCAGTCGAAGCAGGTACGGGAACTCTCAAAGATGCAACCTCCGAAGCAATTCGGGATTGGGTGACGAATGTAGAAACAACTCATTACATCCTGGGTTCTGTTGCTGGCCCTCATCCTTACCCGATGATTGTGCGTGACTTTCACGCTGTAATTGGCAAAGAAACTCGCCCTCAATGCCAAGAAAAATGGGGAGGACTACCAGATATTTTACTGGCTTGTGTAGGTGGAGGTTCCAACGCCATCGGACTTTTTCACGAATTTGTGTCTGAATCTTCTGTACGCCTAATCGGAGTCGAGGCAGCAGGTGAAGGTGTAAATACAGAAAAACACGCTGCTACCTTGACAAAAGGCAAGATAGGTGTATTGCACGGTGCAATGAGCTATTTACTGCAAGATGATGACGGTCAAGTAATCGAAGCTCATTCAATAAGCGCAGGGTTAGACTATCCTGGCGTTGGCCCTGAGCATAGTTATCTCAAGGATATTGGTCGTGCCGAATATTACAGTATTACCGATAAACAAGCACTAGAAGCATTTCAAAGACTTTCGCAACTAGAAGGAATTATCCCAGCCTTAGAAACCGCTCATGCGATCGCCTATTTAGAAATCCTTTGCCCTCAGCTAACAGGCAGTCCCCGCATCGTCATCAATTGTTCCGGCAGAGGCGACAAAGATGTACAAACTGTCGCTAAAGTTCTTATTCCTTAGTCTTCTGTTCCAAAGAGTGGAGAGATGAGGAGCTAGGGGAAAAGGTTAAAGGGAAAAGGAATAAATTTAATCTTTCCCCTTACCCCTTTCCCCATACTCCATGCCCCATGCCCCATGCCCAATAACCAATATGATAGCTATAACCCAAATTCCACACGACAATATTTCCGTCGCTGCTGAATTCTACAACTGGCCGGCTTTATTACAACAATTATTAAATCGGCAATCGTTAACAGTTTCCCAAGCTGCGGATCTAATGCAGGGTTGGCTCACAGATGCCATTCCTCACGTCCTATCCGGAGCGATTTTAGCCGCGATTCAAGCTAAAGGCGTATCTGCCGATGAATTAGTCGGCATGGCTAGTGTTTTACAATCCCAAAGTCTAGGGACTGGGGACTGGGGATTAGGGACTGGGCAAGAGTTTTCCCAATCCCCAGTATCCAGTACCCAGTCCCCAGTTCCCCTAATTGACACCTGTGGAACTGGTGGAGATGGTGCTTCAACTTTTAATATTTCCACTGCTGTCGCTTTTGTTGCCGCAGCGGCGGGGGTAAAAGTTGCTAAGCATGGCAATCGTTCTGCATCTAGCAAGGCTGGTTCTGCTGATGTGTTGGAAGCTTTGGGTATAAATCTCAATGCCAGCCCAGAAAAAGTACAAGCGGCGGTGGGTGAAGTGGGAATCACGTTTTTGTTTGCTCCAGGCTGGCATCCTGCACTCAAAGCTGTTGCGACTTTGCGAAAAACTTTGAAAGTGCGGACTGTTTTTAACTTGCTCGGCCCTTTAGTAAATCCTATGCGACCGACGGGGCAAATTATTGGTGTGAATGACCCGCTTTTATTAGAGGAAATTGCTGAAGCTTTATCACAATTGGGATGTCAGCAAGCGATCGCCCTTTACGGACGCGAACGTTTAGATGAAGCTGGTTTAGCTGATGTCACTGATTTAGCCGTACTCCAAGAAAAAAAAGTACGTTCTTTAACACTCAATCCTCAAGAATTGGGTTTGAGTTTTGCACCAACTACAGCGTTGCACGGTGGAGATGTCCAAGAAAATGCCGAAATCTTGCAGGCAGTTTTGCAAGGTAAAGGCACTCAAGCGCAGCAAGATGTGGTGGCTTTAAATACAGCACTAGCGCTGCAAGTTGGTGAAGCCATTGATGGAGAAAAAGATATCCTCGCAGGATGTGTCAAAGGTATTGCCATTGCCAAAGAAATTCTGCAAAGCGGTGCTGCTTGGACAAAGTTAGAACAACTCGCAGAATTTTTGCGCTAGACAAACTTCTCTTATCTAGCCTGCCTTTGCTCATAACTTACAGTTGACACCAATTCTCTAAAATCGGGCAACACATTCAAACTCCGAAACCCAAACCATCACTAGCTTTCTTAATTACGAATTACGAATTACGAATTACGAATTGCTATTACATACAACTCTCTTGACCTGCACCTTTATTGCATCGACCTGCACCTTTGTTGTATCGAACGGTACTAGGAAAGGGGCGATCGTATTACACAAATTACATGGAAGGAAAAACAGATGATTATAGTACTTAAGAACGGTACGCCTGCTGAAGAAATTACTCGTATCAGCCAAGAACTGAGTGATACTTGGAAAGTCACAGTAGAAAAAAGCATCGGCACTCATAAAGTTGTGCTGGGGATAATTGGCGATACTTTGAGCATCGATAAATTGCAAATTCAAGAAACCAGTCCTTGGATTGAGCAAGTGCTACGAGTGCAACAACCTTTCAAGCGGGTTAGTCGGGAATTCAGAAATGGAGAAGCCAGCGAGGTTGTTGTACCCACGCCTAACGGTCGTGTCTTTTTTGGAGAACATCATCCCATCGCAGTCATCGCCGGGCCTTGTTCTGTTGAAAATGAAGCGATGATTGTGGAAACGGCAAAGCGAGTCAAAGCAGCAGGAGCAAAGTTTCTGCGTGGTGGAGCCTACAAACCCCGCACTTCACCTTATGCTTTTCAAGGTTATGGTGAAAGTGCCTTAGATTTGTTAGCAGCAGCTCGTGAAGCCACGGGTTTAGGCATTGTTACGGAACTGATGGATGCTGCGGATTTACCAGCAGTGGCGCGGGTAGCTGACATAATTCAAATTGGAGCGAGAAATATGCACAATTTCTCGTTGCTCAAAAAAGTAGGCGCTCAAGATAAGCCAGTGCTGCTCAAGCGCGGGATGTCTGCCACAATTGACGAATGGCTGATGGCGGCAGAATATATTCTGGCATCGGGAAACCCAAATGTGATTCTTTGCGAACGGGGAATTAGAACTTTTGATGGCAAATATGCCCGCAATACTTTAGATTTGTCGGTGATTCCGGTGTTGCGATCGCTCACCCATCTACCAATCATGATCGACCCCAGTCACGGTACCGGTAGATCTGAATATGTTCCACCTATGGCAATGGCAGCGATCGCTGCTGGTACAGATGCCTTAATGATTGAAGTTCACCCCAATCCTGCTAAGGCTTTATCCGATGGCCCCCAGTCTCTAACCCCTGAAAAGTTTGACCGCTTAGTTCAAGAAATGTCAGTTCTAGGCAAAGTAGTCGATCGCTGGTCTACACCTGTATTTGATAACATTGCTGAAAGCGACCTTCTGTTGGCTGGCAGAACTCTCAAAGCCGATAGACAGTAATTTTAGCCGATTTTTGGCGTTGCTGAATTTGCGTAAAATCCCATCCTCTTTTAGGGGATGGGATTTTAAATAACCAGAATCAAAAATCAATTTTTAATCTGGAACTAAGACTTTTGATTAGCGACGTACTCTTGAATTAGCTCTATTAGAGACTTTTTGCTGGGTAAACATTGCTTGCAAAACAAGCGCCGGATCTACATAGTTATTGCTATATTTTAGTCCCCAGTGGAGATGTGGCCCAGTGGTACGTCCAGTCATTCCTACCCTACCAATTCTGGCTCCAGTTGGTATTTGCTGACCTTCCGCAATGAGAATTCCACCTGCACGGTCAATGAAATAACGACGACCAGATGCAGTTTCTACGTTTCCTTCCATGTGGCAATAAGTGTGTTCCCATTCACCCGATCTAATTACGATATGAGAACCGCAAGCGTCACCAGCACCAACTTTAATTACTGTACCTACCCACCAATTACGAATATAACTACCTTGGGGAGCAGCCATATCTAAGCCGCCATGAAACTCCCAATCGGAAGCACCTGTAGCTGAGGGACGGTAACCAAAACCAGATGTGTAAGCTTGAAAGTTTTCTACAGGAAAAGAAGCTGCTTGCCAACTATTAACTCTGGCTACTTTCTTTGGCTGAACTTCTTTGGCTCTAACTATTTCTGGCTTAGGCAATAGAGTAATTAAACTTCCAAAAAAAAATCCTAATATCAACAGTCTGGCTCCAGAAAGTATTACCCTTTGTTGCCTCTTAGTCATTTTTTTGATTCCTGAATCCAACAAAATTATTGATTGTTTACTAATTTTCAGCTTCAATAATTTTAAATCATTACGCGAACGAACCAAAGTTACCGGTCCAGTTGTGTGGAATCTGCTGACGAATGCGATTAAATTTACACATTTTATAGCCTCCCTTTTAGGATCGGGAAAGTATAAATCATCAAGTGAAGTTGTTCGCCAAGGATTGCGGTTACTTCAACAACAGATATTATCAACCTCTAAGCCTGGAAAAGAAGCTAGTTCACAAGAGCAATGTCTAATAAAAGATAGGCAATTAGATCCGTTTCCTGGTTCTGGCGAGATGAGAGAACGGATACGTAATTTTGATTGGGCAAGCACATCTGTTGGCTCTATAGAAACATGGCCGCAAAGTTTGAAATCAACCATACGTACTTTGTTACGTTCGCGTTATCCGATGATTCTGCTATGGGGAGAGGATTTAATCCAAATTTATAATGACGCATACACCAGCCTGATTGGGGCGAAACATCCTCTGGCGTTGGGTCACTCCATCCGAGAAACGCAGTCAGAATCATGGGATGTAATTGGGCCAATGATTACCGAAGTAATGACAAAGGGCGTTCCCAACTGGGTAGAAGACCAGATGCTGGTAGTGAACCGAGCTGATTATAACGAGGAAGCCCACTTTAGTCTGTCTTACAGTGCCGTGGAAGATGATGAAGGCGTAATTAAAGGTATGCTTTGCGTGTGTAGCGAAGTAACCCAGCAGGTATTAGGGGAGCGCCGTTTGCGGTTGCAACGCGATTTGGCAGCAAGGGCGAGTGATACACGCAGCGTAGACACTACTTGTAAAGATATTCTGTCTACCATAGCCGAATATTCGTTATATGTGCCGTTTGCGCTGATCTACTTGGGCGAATCAGATGGTAAGACAGTACGATTATTTGGTAGCGTGCATGTGGAGGAAAGCGATCGCATTGCACCAACTACTGTCCTTGTTCAAGAATTTAAAGGTATATGGCCATTTGCACAAGTGATGGCAGGTCAAACAATTCTAGTTGAAAATCTCAATGGTCATATTACCATTGCTGGTGGGCCTTGGGGCGAAATTGTCGATCGCGCATTAGCACTGCCCATTCCCTCATCAAATATTACTGCACCCCTTGGGGTAGTGATTGTCGGCATCAGCCCTAACCGTGCCTTGGATGAAGCCTATAAATCGTTTTACGAGCTGTTAGCAGGACAGGTTTCGGTTTCGCTCCGCAATGCTGGGGCATACGAAGAGGAACGCAAAAAGGCTCAAGCTTTAGCTGAACTAGATCGGGCGAAAACAACATTTTTTAATACTGTTTCCCATGAGTTCCGCACACCTTTGACATTGATGTTAGGGCCTAATTCAAATGTTTCTCATGGTGCAGAATCAATGTCTGCAAAAGCTAAGAATCAAGTTTTACTCAACGGTTTACAAATATTAGTAGTTGATGATGAAGCTGATGGGCGCGACCTTGTTAGTTTTATCTTGCAGCAACATGGTGCTTTAATGATTCAAGCAGCATCATTAGCCCAGGCATGGTCAGTGCTAGAGCGGAAAATGCCACACATACTCATTTCAGACCTGGGAATGCCAGAAGAAGATGGTTACAGCTTTATTCGCCAAATTAGGGCATTACCAGTAGATAAAGGTGGAAGAATACCAGCGATCGCTCTTTCTGCTTATGCTAAAGAAGAAGACCGAAGACAAGCGCTACTTACGGGTTTTCAAATGTACTTATCCAAACCATTCGATCCAGATGAATTATTAATAATGGTTGCGAGTTTGGCTGGTATATTTCAGCATTGACTTTTTAAGCTAATATACAGCAGAATTCAGAAGTCAGAATTCAGAATTATAATAGGCTCTGTACCTAACTACTAGACCTAAATAGTGTACTCAATCGACTTGAAATTTGCTGTAAATCCCGACTGCGATCCGTTAGACATCTCCGAAAAAGAATGTAGAGACGTAGCAGTGCTACGTCTCTAGAAGGGTTGTGGTTAAAGCATATTTAATTTGTGGAGATGTCTATTTCTTCAAACGACACGAACCAAGTGTTCTGAGAATTCACGTTAAATCTAAGTCTGTAACAGCACCAACGCTGCTAGAGGAAACTAACTTAGCATATTTCGCTAAAATCCCTTTTGTATAACGAGGTGGACGGGGTTGCCATTTGGCGCGGCGACTGGCTAATTCTGCATCGTCTATGTTGATTTGTAACAAGCGAGAATTAGCATCAATGGTAATACTATCGCCTTCTTCCACCAGAGCGATCGCACCACCAACGGCGGCTTCGGGAGCAACGTGTCCGACTACCATCCCGTAAGTTCCACCAGAAAAGCGTCCATCGGTAATTAACGCGACTGCATTGCCTAAACCCGCACCAATAATTGCTGAGGTGGGTGCTAGCATTTCCCGCATACCAGGGCCGCCTTTAGGCCCTTCATAACGGACGATAATTACATCATCGGCTTTAATCTTACCTGCAAGGATGGCATCTAAGCATTCTTCCTCAGAATCAAATACCCGTGCAGAACCAGTAATACTGGGATTTTTAACTCCGGTAATTTTTGCTACTGCTCCCTCTGGAGCGAGATTTCCTTTGAGGATGGCTAAGTGTCCTTGAGCATACATTGGGTGATTCCAAGGACGAATTACATCTTGATTGCTTGGCGGTTCATCGGGGACATCTGCTAAAAGTTCGGCGATGGTTTTACCTGTGATGGTGATACAGTCACCGTGAAGTAATCCATGCACCAATAGCATTTTCATCACTTGGGGAATACCGCCAGCTTGATGTAAATCTGTGGCGACATATCTACCGCTGGGTTTTAAATCGCATAAAACAGGGACACGATCGCGGATAGTTTCAAAATCATCTAAATTAAGTTCTACACCAGCTGCATGAGCGATCGCCAGGAAATGTAACACGGCGTTAGTTGAACCACCCACAGCCATAATTACAGAAATCGCGTTTTCTATAGATTTGCGCGTGATAATTTGTCGGGGTAACAGTTGATTGCGAATTGCTTCTACTAAAACCTTCGCTGATTCTTCGGTGCTATCGGCTTTTTCGTCATCTTCCGTCGCCATTGTGGAAGAATAGGGTAAACTCATGCCCATCGCTTCAAAGGCCGAAGACATAGTATTTGCTGTGTACATTCCACCGCAAGAACCAGCACCAGGACAAGCGCGGCGTTCTACTTCCATCAGTTCGGTGTCGTCAATTTTGCCAGCACTGTATTCACCCACAGCCTCAAAGGAACTCACAATAGTTAAGTCGCGGCCGTTGTAGTGTCCTGGTTTAATTGTCCCACCGTAAACAAAAATAGCCGGGATATTCATTCGTGCGATCGCAATCATCGCTCCTGGCATATTTTTATCACAGCCACCGATGGCAATGACACCATCCATATTTTGACCATTGCAGACGGTTTCAATGGAGTCAGCAATTACTTCTCGTGACACTAGGGAATATTTCATCCCCTCAGTTCCCATAGAAATCCCATCACTAATAGTAATTGTGCCGAACATTTGCGGCATTGCCCCAGCTAGTTTAATTCCCGCTTCAGCTCTTTGTGCTAGTTGATTAATCCCCATGTTACAGGGAGTGATGGTGCTGTAAGCATTAGCCACACCCACAATTGCTTTGTTAAAATCTTCATCCCGAAAACCTACTCCACGGAGCATAGCGCGATTTGGCGATCGCTGCACCCCTTGTGTGACAACTTTACTTCTAAAATTCTCTGACATTGCTTTGACCTCAATCGAATCCCTGTACGAGCATCATAGGTAGACTTTTTTAAGATGTCCAATATATATTTATTTAAATTTGAGACTTATAAAATATCAAAAATCTGGAACCATGAGAGAATAGGCAATAGGAAATAGTAAACTCTAACTCTGCCCGAATAATTGGATACAGAGGAAGTAATTTTAATTATGTAGAACATTAGATATTTGAAACGAGGTGGCTTGCAGTAATGTTTTAATACGCCCTTTTTAAAATCCTTTAATTCCCTATTCCCTATTGGGCGTTGCTGATTGAAAATATGAATTTGTCTCACGCAAAGTCGCAAAGGCGCAAAGGTACAAAGAAAAGGAAAGGTAATTTTGGCATTTCATATTCTGATTCAGCAACGCCCCCTATTGCCTATTGCCTCATAATTAATCATCTCTGCAAAAGTATTTAGCATATCAGAAAGTTTGGTAGCGATGTATTTGATAAAAACTCTCTTGAGTTGTGCCCTTGTAATCTGCATAATTTGTATCTTTCCTATTAAGACGTTAGCCGCAGAAAAACCCACTGCAATTTTTCATGCATTTAATTCACACTACAGTGATATTGAGAAGTTTGTATGTGAAATTGCCAACCAAGGATATTCTCACATTCAAATTTCTCCAGCCCAAAAATCTAATCCCGCCCCAGAATGGTGGGCGCGTTATCAACCTGTAGACTACAGCATTATTGAAGGTAGAGGTTCGCTACTCAATTTAAAAAAACTTATTAATCAAGCCCATAGTTGTAATATCAAAGTGATTGCTGATGTTGTTTTCAATCACATGGCTAATTTAGATGATAATGAAAATTTTGAAGATTTAACTCAATTTCCGGGTCTTTCTGTGAGTGACTTTAATTCAAACTCCAACATTTTAGGAAAAAAGCCTTGTAGCATTAATTATAGTGATGGCAACAGAAATTCAGAAATTAATTGTTGGTTAGGTGGACTTCCTGACTTGATATTTACCACTAACGTTAAAACAATTCAAAAAGCTCATTTAAAAAAATTACTAGATTTAGGAATTGATGGATTTCGGTTTGATGCTGCTAAGCATATGCCAGCAGATGTTATCAAAGAGTACATCGACTATGTAGATTTATATAGTCAAGGAAAAGCATGGAATTATCTTGAGGTAATTACAGATAGCGACACCAGCGCAGAAAACTATAACTGGATTGCTGCTGTTACAGATTTTGTTCTCTACAACTCAATGAAAAATGCCTTCAGCTTCGGAGGAGATTTGCGATCGCTGCGAGTTCCTACAAGCATAAAAGATCCGCATAGCGTCACCTTTGGCAGTAACCATGATACTCTCCGCGAGATTAATTCCAATCCCATCAACCCCTATAGCGATCCTTCAGACTCTTTGCTAGCAACAGCCTATGTTCTGGCAAGAGAAAGTGGTACTCCTTTAATACTGAATACGAATAATAGAGATGCTTCTTTTATCAAATATGGTGTCCAATTTCGTCAAATTATGCATCAACGAGGTAATCAGGGAAAAAATATTAAAGAAAATGTTTTAGCAGCTATTGATAGTCCGACTGTATTGCTAATGGAACGAGGCAGTGAAGGATTTTTTGTTGTCAATAAAGGTGAGAATAAATTTAATATCCCAACGCTCGACTTAACTTTGACGAATTTAGATGGATGTTATCGGGAACTCCGTAATAATTTTACTGTTGCGATTGAACGTAGCGATCGCCAGAAAAAATTTATAACTCGTTGGGGAAGCTGGAATAGAGGCGGTATGGAAATTGAAAAACGTGATGCACTCTATTTTATTCGAGAACCTGGCAATCATTAGTAGTTGCGTAGGCGCAGTCCGTCGTAGACATCGCTGGGATTCTTCCTTGCCTTCAAAATATTCTCAAAAACGATTACTTTTATTTATCGTTTTAACAAAAAAAACAATATTTGCTTCTATCAATGGGAAAGCTTAATTTTAGAGTATCAAGCCAACATCAGAAATTGGATGAATTACACTATCAAAAGCTCAATGAACTAACTCAAATTATCAAAGAGCAGCAACAAATTATCAATGAACTTAAAGTCACTTTAGTACATAGTTCAAAAGAGAATCAAGAAGCTAAAGTAGCTCTATTACCAGGCTTGCATATTCAAACTAATAGCAAATTTCCTAAACAACCTTCTACCAATAAATCTTTTACAATCGATCAAACAGTTGGAGACAATAACAAAGCGGTTGAAAAACTGACTCGTTACTAATAATCAGCCAAAAATGCTTTTTTGATTAACAAATAAAAAGCTGCATTTTACTTGACTCGATCTATTTGTAAGTTAGATACTAAAATATCTGACGCTAAGTTAAAGCCGTTATTGATTTTTTTTGATAAGCAAGAATGTTTGCTTTGAATGCTACTTGTTTATATCTAATGGGACTAATAAAAATAATCCAAAGTTCTAAATTCAAAGCAGAAAGTTTATAAGAACAAGTACAAATTAAAATTACAAAAACAATCATGAATTGGTCAATCCTAATGAGTTGAAAGTTTTACTAAGATTCAAGACTCAGTATTCCACTAAATCAAAACTTATGCAAAAATATTAAAAAAGCTTCCTTATGTAGGTAATAATTTTGCTTTTTACCTCTTTTACTCAAGTGTTAAGCAACTAATAAGTTCCTTAGCTGATTACTAAAAATCTCAAACCAGGGAGAAAAATATGCAGTTCATCAAAATTATTCTTGTCGCTCTCGTGTTTATCGTGAATCTGACAATTGCTCAACCTTCTTGGGCAGGTAAAGATTTTACCAAAGGAACTGATTATGTTGAGGTAACTCAGGAACTAAATCAACTTCTAACTGTGAAAGATAACCCTGAACAAGCTGGCTATACACCTGAGCAATTTCAAGCCCGACTAGCACAATTGCAGTCTCAGAAGTATGTGATGGAAACGGCCAGAAAACGAGCGCAGTGCTTTAATCAAACCGGTAAAACTTTGGGTATCTACGCCAATAAACCGAAAAAATATCCAACTCAACTTTACTTCTTAGCAGCAGGGCAAATTACAGATGATGATTGGGATTGTGATGGTATCTACCTACCCGCAGGTACTCAGGTAGTTTTAAGTCCGAATACTGAAGTACAAGAGTTAACCCAACCCATTGCAGTCAAGTTTGTCGATGGTACACAGTCCATTGCTAGAACTAATCCAGCTACTGGTGCAATTGAATTAAATGTTGCACCTGCTAAAGTCTTCAAAGCTGGTGAAGGCAGCTGGTTGCTACCTACGTTATCTCAGGCAGATATTGACGCGCAAGTTCCTAGTCCACAAATCATTGACTAATGTTTGCTAGGCATTCAATTTTGATGCGATAAGCGCGTCAATTTTAATTACACTAAATAGTACTTTACCCCTCCTAACCAAGAGGGGTTTTTAATTAATGGGAGATTGAAGAGCGATTTTAATATAGTTAGCGGTCATTTACCGCGTTATAAAAAATCTGAAAGTTTTTACCCATTTACTTTAAAGACTTCTGAGCTTGGATTCGATCAAAAATAGCACCTTCATTAAAAAATTGTTGTTGAATCTTGTTCCATCCTCCTAAATCTTCTGCTTTAAACAGAGTTTTGACTTTAGGAAAATTGCTACCAAATTCTTTTGCGATCGTATTATTCACAGGGCGAAATCCTATTTTGGCAAATTCTCGTTGTACCTCTGGTGTATACAGATATTGCACAAATGCTTCTGCAACTTTCCGAGTTCCATGTTGCTCGACGTTCTTATCTACCACAGCAATTGGATTATCAATAGATATATTCACATCAGGGACAACATATGAGAACTTTTCGCCTTTTTGTTTTGATAAAATCATTTCATTTTCATAGTTGAGTAAAGCATCCCCTTGACCTTGTTTAAAGAACAATTCGCTGGCATTACGAGCAGTCTTGGGCAGCACAAGTACATTTTTATAAACTTTGGAAGTAAAATCTAATGCTTGCTTCTCATCCTGTCCAGTTTTTGTTATGTAACCCCATAAACTTAGGAAGTTCCATCGCGCACCACCAGATGTTTTCGGGTTAGCTGTCAGTACGCTCACTCCTGGTTTTGTCAAATCTGTCCAAGTTTTAATATTTTTGGGATTCCCCTCACGAGTAGCGATCGCACCTACGGATTGTGTCACGATTGCATTATTTGGTGCTTCTTTTTCCCAACCTGGTTGAATAAAACCTGTCTGAACCAGTTTGTCAACATCAAGGGCTAGTGACAGGTGTATCACATCAGCCTCTAAACCATCAATCACATTTAGCGTTTGAGAACCAGACCCATCATAACTTTCAGTAAACTTCAGATTTTGGTTATGCTCTTTTTTCCATTTTTCTACAAATTGTGGAATAATTTGCTCGTATGCAGCCTTTGTCACCGAGTAAGAAACAAACGTTAGGTTTATATCACGCTCTGAAGTGGCGATTTTATTACCAGTGTTATCAACATTAGCTCCAGAGCAAGCACTCATCACTATACTTAAGCTTACTCCTGCCAAAAATAGGGATATAAACCCCCAGTTTCTTATAGCTTGCCAAGCTTTAACAGTACGAGTGTGAACTTGTTTAGCGATATCTCTGTTTAATTTCCAAGTATGCTGCCGCTTGTTTCTCAAAATTTCCCTCCTCTATAAAATTCGGTAAACCGAGAGATTTACTGTAGTTTAGAGGTATTATAAGATAGTTGCCATTTATTACATAACCTTTAATTAACCTAAATTTAAACAAGTTGTAAATTGATTACGCATAACAAAGAGGCTTAACGTTGCTAAAACAACAGCCTTAGTGTTCGCACTTCTTTAGGGCTGCGGCAGCAAAGAATGATTGTTAATGTCCTAACCAATGTGACTACTGCTATAAGAAAAAATTGCCCTTTTAGGGCGAGGCTTTAGACCAAAATTTTCGGTAACTTGGAGTAGTCTTAGCAGTCAGAGAGTTTTCAAACAGTTGAAATCTTGTTAACGTTTATGCTTAAAATTGCACAAGAGGTTTTTTTAGCATCTACTAAAAGCTAAAGTTGACCCTTGCAGGACTCCCCAAGACATGCTGACTGAAATTTTGCCTTTCCGCTTTGAATTAGACACGATCGCGATCGCTGGAGCGAGTTTGTGGTCATTAGCGTTATATCTAGGTTTATCAAAAGCCACTGAATGGGTAATCGAGCAACTCAACCGCTGGTTTAACTTTGCCGAGCGATCGCTTTATACTAGTCAATCAGAATTTGAAAAAACTCGGAAAGCTAGAGAATCCCAAAACGCTTTCTACGCCTCACTATTTAGTATTGTGCCTTTCTTGGTACTCGGCGCTTTGTTCAATTGGGGTGTAGAAATCAGTTTAGGACGTAGCTGGGGAATCAGCTTAGGCATACTTGCTTGTATTAGTTGTGGCATTTTTGAACTGGGAAGACGTAGTGGCGGGTCTTCGGATTAGGTTGAAGGGATGAGGGAGTGGGGAGGTGGGGAGTGTAGGGGGATGGGGAAGTGTGGGGAGTGTGGGGAGTGTGGGAGGATGGGGAAGTGTGGGGAGAAAGAGAATTTATGCCCCCGTCTCTTCCCCATCCTCCCACACCTCCCACACCTCCCACACCTCCCACACCTCCCACACCTCCCACACCTCCCACACCTCCCACACCTCCCACACCTCCCACCCCTCCCCATGCCCAATGCCCCCTTACTCCCCAATTACCTCATTAACAATCTGTGCTATCTTCTGAGCTGCTCCGCTTTCACCACGAACCTGACGTAGCTTGTGCCGGATACCGTCCAATTTTTCTGGATGAGCCAAAAAATCTAATACCATGTCTCCAACTTCTGACGGTTGGAGTTTGCCTACAAGTTCTGGGACAATTTCTTCCTGTGCCCAGATGTTCGGCCATGCTAATAAACCTTTGCGTCTGAGAAATACCCAGTTAATTACCTTGGCAAAGGTAGAACCAACCCCTGGCAGATTCGCCAATAAACCCGGTAAACCATCCCAAGAACGCATCGCATCTAGTTGTTGAGTAGGTAGCAAAACAATCATCGGTACTCCTAATGCACCGAGTTCAGCGGTGTTTGCCCCCACGGTAGTCAGGCAGATGCAACATTGTGATAACAAGTCATAGGCAGGGTTTTCTTGCCATAATTCTAAAGTTAGGCCTGTTTGTGTTTTCAGTGATGCCTTGCTTTTGCCGTCCTCTGGAATTATTAAAGAAACACTGCTAAGGCCAAAAGTTTCTACAAAAGGGTTTTTTTGGGAATCGCCAAAACTAGCTAAGGTTTGCAAATCCACCGTTGGAGCAACAGGAAGCACAAATTTAGTTTGGGGTCTGTTGGCGTGGATATATTCGGCAATGGCTAACATTAAAGGTATCCCCTGGGTTAATTTTGCTGCTTTTGAACCCGGTAATATACCAATTATTTCAGCAGTAGAGACGCCATTAATCGCGTTCGTACAAGATCCTTGGGCTTCTAGCATCAAATCTCCCACAACAGTAAATTTGTGGGCATATTTTGGGGCAACACGGGCAGCAACTTGAGGTTTCATAACTCCAAAGCGGTCTATCAAGTTATGCCACCGGGCTTCCCATTCGGCGTAAACAACTGTGCGATATCCTAATTTTTTACCAATAATTACAGGGAAAATTTGATCGCCGCCGAGAAAAACCACCACACCGCGACTTCTCCACTCCCAATTTTCAAATGTTTTACCCCAGAGGAGAAATTGCGAAAAATGCTCTGCTGGCTGAACTCTGTCTACTTCTGGGTAAGAAAGAGCGATCGCAGCTTCTTTACCAGTAGCATTGGGACAAGGGGATAAAACTACAGAAATCCTCACAACAGAACGGTCATCCCCTAGTTGTTGCCGCAATGCCTTCACTACTGGACGCACCCAAGTGGTTACTTCCCCTGGGCCGTTGGAGAGAATGAGAATATCTACTGGAGTCATGAGTTAAGTAAGTGGTTGTGAATATTTATCGTCAGGATAAGGCAGGAGGCAGGAGGCAGGAGGAAAGAGGGTTTGAGCTAAATTAACCTTTATTAACATAGTTTGATTTTTTCACACCGACTTACTTAAGGTGACGGTTAAAGGCTGTTGTTGACCAAAACAATTGTCAATTCACTATTAAATAATTTTCATTGTATGTAGATTTTAAAGTTTTAATCTGTTACCGAATTTTAGACAATTAGTATTAATTTTCTAATTATTTATTGATAATATTTTTTGTATTTTAATTGCGAATTGGTATATGACTGATTTTTGATTTTTGAACAAAACTCAGTACACCTTTATTCCCAATCCCCAGTCCCCAGTCCCCAATCCCCAGTCCCTTACCTCTACGAGTCATTGTCCGAATCAAATCGGATTGCTATAACGGGTTTGAATCTACCACTGATTATAATTGCCAATTGCGTAGCTTGCTTCCTGCTTTGCGAGTATTGCCAATTACTGGTAACTTTTGCGCCCAACAAATTTTTGTCAGGGGAAAATTTCTGCTTCTTTGGGTAGAGATCATAACAGCAAGTTAATATGCTATATTTTAGCAGCAACTATCGCACCTGCTATAGTCCGCTCGTTACATAGTAATCAAGGTATCCACGTTCATGGCTGCAATCGAGAAGACAGAGCTTGCAGAGTTGATTCGTGAGACAAGAATGCGGCTTAAACTCTCACAGGTCAAGTTTGCAGAGAAACTGGGGGTTTCTTTCCATAGTGTTAATCGATGGGAGAACGGACGGACAAGGCCTTTACCACTGGCGATGAAACAAATTGAAACATTACTGTATTCCTTGGGCGATCGCGGTGAAGACTTACTAGCCAGGTATTTTTCATCTGGGAGGAGTTGAAATTGTGCCCCCTGTTCTGAAGACAGCAGTTTCAGAAGATATCCAATTCCAGTAGGAGGAATGATAATGCCACTCCGGTTTCTCTTGCTTGAAGATAATCCGTTGGATGCCAATGTTGTTGAAGCCATGCTGATGGATGGCGGCATCGACTGTGAACTGCTCCAGGTGGAAACTCGTGGTGATTTTGTAGCAGCACTTTTAGAAAATGAGTTTGACCTGATTCTGGCAGACTATGGACTACCGGAATTTGATGGCATCAGTGCTTTAGAAATTGCTTGCCATCTGCGTCCTGATGTGCCATTAATCTTTGTCTCTGGCAGTTTGGGTGAGGAATTAGCCATTGAAACCCTCAAACGTGGAGCCACAGATTATGTTCTCAAGCAACGCTTAGGGCGGCTAGTGCCATCGGTACAACGGGCACTGCGAGAAACCCAAGAACGCCGAAAACGCAAACGAGCAGAACTCATGCTATTCGAGCAGAAACGACTGCTGGAGTTAATTGCTTGTGGACGCCCCCTCAATGAATGCCTAAAAGCCATGTGTGCCTCAGTGTCTTACCTTCATCCAGGTACACGCGCCTGCTTTTTGCTGACCAATGCTCAAGGGACGAAGTTTAAGAATTCCATTACTCCAGACTTTCCATCGTCCTTTGGGGAAGGACTCAAGGATGCTCCAATCAACGATTTGTGCATTGGAACCTGCGGCGAAGCAGTGTATCGGGGTGAGCCGATTAGCTGCGCCGACATTGTTAACGACGATCGCTGGTCGCAGGAATGGCGAAATTTATGTGTGGCTCACGGCATTTTGGCGTGTCATTCCCAGCCGGTGATGGACGCCGACGGCCTAGCCTTGGGATCGTTGATGTTGTGCTTTGACCAACCACGGATGCCCACCGATTGGGAATTGCAACTGGCAGACTTTGGCAGCCAAGTTGCCAGCATTGTGTTCGAGCGCGATCGCTCTTATCTTGCCTTGGCCGAATCCGAAGCCAAATATCGCACGTTGTTTGAATCCATCGACGAAGGCTTCTGCATCTGCGAAATGCTGTTTGATGAAAACGGTAAACCGATTGATTATCAGTTTCTCAAAGTCAACCCGGCTTTTGAAAAAATGACGGGGTTGAAACAAGCCACAGGCAAAACGGCACGAGAACTTGTCCCCAATCTCGAAGCTTCCTGGTTTGAGATTTACAGCAAAGTGGTGCTAACGGGCAAACCCATTCGGTTTGAGGCTCAATCCGTAGCAATGAGCAATCGTTGGTTTGATGTCAAGGCTTTTTGCATCGATGCAACCCAAAGCCACAAATTCGCCATTTTGTTCGCTAACATCAGTGATGTCTACAACGAGCTTCGCTTACGCAAACAAGCCGAAGCCGAAATTCAACAGCTTAACCAGCAACTTACCCAGCGCCTCAACGAGTTACAAACTCTATTTGATTTACTGCCCATTGGCGTAGCGATCGCTGAAGACCCAGAGTGCAGAACAATTCGCGTCAATCCTTACCTGTCTAAACTGATTCGAGTTCCGATGGTCGCAAATGCCTCCTTGGGCGCTCCCGCCGATGAACGCCCCCTTTATCGCTTATGTCGAGACCGTCAAGACATTCCAGTTGCACACTTACCGATGCAGTATGCAGCAATTCATAACACATCGGTGCAAGATGAAGTGGTAGACATTGTACATAGCGATGGAACATTAATTAAACTGCTCTGTTATGCTTCGCCGTTATTAGATGAAAACCAGAGGGTTAGAGGTGTTGTCGGGGCATTTGCCGATATTACCCAACGTGTCATGGACGAAGCCGCTCTGCGTGAGAATGAAGAACGGCTCTTAATTGCCCTGCAAACGGGTAAGCTTGGCTCTTGGCAACTGGATCTCGTAACAGGAGTAATGGATAGCTCCGATCGGTGTAAAGCAAACTTTGGGCTACCCCCGGAGGCAGAATTATCCTACCAACGGCTGTTTGAGGTAGTTCATCCCGAAGATCGCCAGTACGTTCGAGAGATGATGCAACAGGCGATCGCAAACAAAATTGATTACGATGCCGAATATCGCATCGTCTGGTCAGATGGCAGCATCCACTGGCTTATTGCCCGCGGCCGAGCGTCCTACGATACCAACGGTCAACCGCTACGGATGATCGGTGTCACCCTCGATATTACCGATCGCCAACTCTCAGAGCAGCAAAACCAACGCACTCTCCAAAGACTACAAACCCTGATTGCAGCTTCACCGTTACCCATTGTCATCATTGAACCAAATTGCATTGTGCAACTCTGGAACCCGGCGGCCGCAAGGCTCTTCGGCTGGAGTGAAGCAGAAGTGTTAGGCAAACCCATTCCCATTGTACCGCCAGAGAAACAAGAGGAATGCCGCTTGGTGCGAGAGGCAGTGAGCAACGGGGAAATCTTCTCTGGAGTAGAAACGTACCGCTGCAAACGCGACGGCTCAACCGTGGTTGTCAGTATTTCGGCTGCCCTACTGGATGACAGCAATGCCATCGTACTTTTGTTTCAAGATATCACCAAGCGTCAGCAGATAGAAGAGGCGTTGCGTTCGAGTCAGGCACAGTTGCAAACACTCTTCGACGAAGCCCCCCTTGGTGTTTTCCTAATTGACCAGGACTTCCGTATCAGGCAAGTCAACCCCACCGCATTGCCGGCCTTTGGAGATATTCCTGATTTAATCGGTCGAGACTTCGAGGAGGTGATGCACATCCTGTGGTCGCCAGCGTATGCAGATGAAGTTGTGCAACAGTACCGCCACACGCTGGAAAGCGGGGAGCCGTACTTTGTGCCAGAGCGAATCGAGGAGCGTCGCGATCGCGGGGTAATTGAATATTATGAGTGGCGAATCAATCGCATTCCCCTGCCAGAGGGCCGCTACGGCGTGGTTTGCTATTTTCAGGACATTTCTGCCCAAGTGTTGGCACGGGTAGCGATCGCCGAGAGTGAATCTCGCTTCCGCCTCATGGTTGAAAGCGCCAAAGATTACGCCATCTTCACCCTCGACCTCAACGGCATCATTGCTAGTTGGAATTCCGGCGCCCAAAAGCTGTTGGGCTATACCGAAACAGAAGCCATAGGACGCGACGCTCGAATCATTTTCACACCAGAAGATAACGAGCAAAAACAAGCCGAGTGGGAGATGCAAACTGCCTTGACCCAGGAACGGGCAGAAAACGAACGTTGGCACCTTCGTCAAGACGGAACCCAATTCTGGGCGAGTGGTTTAATGATGCCGTTACAAAATGAAGCAGGGCATATACAGGGGTTTGTGAAAATCTTGCAAGACAAAACTGCAAAACGGCAAGCAGATCAACGGTTGCATCTGCTGTATGAGATGACTCGCGATTTACTCGCCGCCGAACACCCCATGCAGCTGATGGACAACTTATTTAGCAAACTTTCAGATCAGCTGGGGTTGAATTGCTACTACAACTACATGGTTGAGCAAAAAGACAACCGACCGATATTGCATCTAAAACATTATGCAGGGATTTCTGATGATGCGGCTCGTTCAATGGAATGGACTGAATTTGGCCAGTATCTGTGCGGACTGGTGGCACAACAGCGACGGCAAATTGTTCTGGATGGAAGGCAAATTTCCACCGATCCTAACGCCCAACTGCTCAAGTCAATGGGAATTACTGCTTATGCTTGTCAACCGTTAATCGTTCGAGGACGATTATTGGGGTCGCTATCATTTGGCAGTTTCACCCGGACTAATTTTACCTTAGAAGAAATTAACCTGCTGCAATCAACCTGCGACCAAATAGCCATCGCCCTTGAGCGAGCAGATCTGCTGACCTCAATGCAGCAACAAGCCCAACAACTGCAACAAGCCAACCGCATCAAAGATGAGTTTTTAGCCGTTCTGTCACACGAATTGCGATCGCCCCTCAACCCTATTTTAGGCTGGTCACAGCTGCTGAAAACAGGCAAACTTGACCAAGCGAAGACAGCTCAAGCCTTAAATGTCATCGAACGCAATGCCAAGTTGCAGTCGGAACTAATTGAAGATTTGCTCGATGTCTCTCGAATTCTCCAAGGTAAACTCAGCCTGAATGTTTCCCGTGTTAATTTGGCGATGACGATTCAAGCTGCCATCGAAACGGTACGATTAGCGGCCCAAGCCAAGTCCATTGAAATTCAGGCACAGCTGCAACCAGATGTCGGGCTAGTATCAGGCGATCCTAACCGATTACAGCAAGTGATTTGGAACCTCCTCTCCAACGCCATCAAGTTCACCGATATTGGAGGACAAGTTGAAATCCGCCTAGAACGCCTTGATGGTTTTGCTCAGATTATCGTCAGCGATACAGGTAAGGGAATTCACCCTGACTTTCTTCCCCATGTTTTTGACTACTTCCGCCAAGAGGATGGGGCTACAACTCGAAAATTTGGAGGACTGGGGTTAGGGCTGGCCATCGCCCGTCACTTAGTCGAACTACATGGCGGCACCGTTTGGGCAGACAGTCCAGGCGAAGGTCAGGGGGCAACTTTTACCGTCAGGCTGCCGAGTCTGGCAAATCCATCCCCAAGGAATTCAGATGTTAAACAGTCTGAGCCATTTCGGAATTTGCAGGGGATAAAAATTTTGGTGGTCGATGATGATAACGATACGCGAGAGTTTTTAACTTTCTTGCTAGAACAGTACCAGGCAAATGTAACTGCGGTTGCCTCAGCCGTTGAAGCCATTGCTACTTTCAGTGAGTCCAAGCCAGATGTGCTAGTGAGCGATATCGGGATGCCAGAGGTGGACGGTTATATGCTGATGCGGCAAGTAAGAGCTTTACCGCCAGAACAGGGAGGACAAATAAAAGCCATCGCTCTGACTGCCTATGCTGGAGAAATTGACTATCAGCAGGCGATGTTGGCAGGCTTTCAACGGCATGTACCCAAGCCGGTGGAACCAGAAGTTTTAGTGAAAGCGATCGCAGATTTAGTTCAAGCAGTTGCAGGTCAAGCAAAACCATAATGCATTCCTGGTTTCCTCACCCAGCTTTATCCCAGCGATCGCTCTGAGCGCCTACGCTGGAGAATATGACCAACGGCAACCTAAGAAGTATATTAAATATCTAAATTATCTAGCCTATAGTGTTAAATTATTATGCTTTGAAACTACTCAGTCACTCATTAGGTTAGTTGATTGCTGACAGTTAAGTGTCAACCGTCAACAGGCAATAAAAAATATGCGCTGCGTCATACCATTTGACGAAATACCTGATACAAATGACTAGTCTCTAATTGTTTTTCCTCTGCTGGCTATTTGTATCAATTTTAAAGTTAAACATTATTTATATGTTCTCGGCAGTCGATCTAAGTTTTGACTTGTTCTCTCACCCTAGTTTTCACTGGTATGCACGACTTTGTAGTTAATTTATTTAGCACAGGCTCATTTATTCCTCATGGTCACTGCTACCTGTGGAAGCCAGGGTTAGTTTGGCTGCATATAATTTCTGATGCCATCATTGCACTTGCTTACTATTCCATTCCGCTGACGTTGTTCTATTTTGTTCGCAAACGGCAAGATTTACCTTTCTCTTGGATATTTTTGTTATTTGCCGCTTTTATTGTCTTCTGTGGTACGACGCACATTGCCGAGATCTGGACATTGTGGCATCCTACCTATTGGCTATCAGGCATTCTCAAAGCTGTAACTGCCATCGTTTCATTGTTTACAGCGATCGAACTCGTACCCTTAGTTCCTCAAGCACTAGCCTTGCCAAGTCCCCTAGAATTAAGGCAAGCAAACAAGGCATTATCCGCAGAAATTGAGGAACGTTTGGCAGTTGAAAACCAACTTAGACGGCTGCAAGAAGAATTAGAACAGCGCGTACAGAACAGAACTGTTGAACTAGTACAAGTTAACCAGCAATTACAACAGGAAATCGACGAGCGACACCGGGTGGAAGTTGCTCTGCGGGCCAGTCGCGAACGGTTAGTTTTGGCACAACAAGTCGGCAAAATAGGCACTTGTGAATGGAAGTTCCAAACCGGAGAATTGATTTGGACAGAAGAAATGGAAGCTCTATTTGGGCTGAGACCTGGAAGTTTTGAGGGTAGCTATGAGCATTGGTTAAAACGATTACACCCAGACGATCGCTCCAAGGCCCATCTTGCCGCCCAACGAACTGTCACGCAAGGATCTGACTTCGACACCCAATGGCGGATTATACTTCCTGATGGCAGAATTCGCTGGATAGCTGCCAAGGCAAAAATTTTTGGTGACGGAGGTCAGGCAGATCGTTTAATTGGGGTGAATATGGACATCACTGAATACAAGGAAGTCCAACAAGAACTCCAACAAACCCTACAAACCTTAACTACGCTTATTCAAGCTTCCCCATTGCCGATTGTTGTTGTTGAAACAGATACCACCGTCAAGTTATGGAATGCAGCAGCAGAGCAATTATTTGGCTGGAGTGAAGCAGAACTTTTAGGTCACCAGTTGCCCATTGTCCCAGAAGAAAAGCTCCAAGAATGCGACCAGCTACGGGAGGCTGTCACCAAAGGGGAAGTCTTCTTTGGTGTGGAAACCTATCGCCGCAAGCGTGACGGCTCAAATGTATTTCTTAATATTTCAGCGGCTCCCCTTTACGACGAGTGCGGCAGCGTTAATGCTATTTTGCTGATTCTTCAGGATATTACTCAACGCAAGCAAGCACAAGCAGCGTTGCAAGATAGCGAAGAACGCCTCCGTTTAGCTTTGGTAGCGGGAAATCAGGGACTTTATGACCTGAATCTGCAAACTGGTGATGCAATTGTGAATTCAGAGTATGCCCAGATGCTAGGCTACGAACCGGATGAATTTCAGGAAACTAATGCCAAGTGGCGCGAACGCCTCCATCCTGATGATGCAGCAGCGGTTTCTCAGGCTTATGAAGATTACATTGCAGGGAAAGTTGATGATTACCGAGTAGAGTTTAGACAACGAACTAAAGCCGGAGATTGGAAATGGATTTTCTCGGTGGGCAAAATTGTATCGTGGGACAATGAAGGGAAACCCCTGCGGATGTTGGGAACTCATACTGACGTTAGCGATCGCAAAACGGCAGAAGCAGAACGAGAACAACTCTTATTACGAGAACAAGCGGCACGCGAGCAAGCAGAAGCAGCAAACCGCATCAAAGATGAGTTTCTAGCGGTATTATCCCATGAATTGCGTACACCCCTCAACCCAATTTTGGGTTGGGCAAAGCTGCTTCGCAACTCCAAGTTAGACGAACAAAAAACAGCTTTCGCCTTAGAAGCCATAGAACGCAATGCTCAATTGCAAACCCAGTTGATTGGAGATTTGCTGGATGTATCCCGGATTCTGCAAGGCAAACTGAGTTTCGACATTACATCGGTTGATTTAGAAGCTACAATTTTAGCTGCAATAGACACAGTGCGCCTAGCTGCTCAAGCCAAGTCCATCAATTTACAATTTTCGATTATCGATTTTGGATTGGAAAATCCTGCTGATATTAGCTCAGACTCTAGCCAGCAATGTAATCATCTAAAATCAGAAATCCCTTCAGCTTCGGCAGTCCCCCCACCCTTGCGGGAAGACGCTTTGCGTCTACGAGGGGAACCGCCTCACCTAAATTCCAAATTTCAGGTAGCAGGCGATACAGCACGTCTTCAGCAAATCATCTGGAATTTGTTATCCAATGCAGTGAAGTTCACTGATGTAGGAGGGTGTGTAGAGGTGCGTTTGGAACGTGTTGGTACTCAAGCTCAGATCGTCGTTAGCGATACAGGCAGAGGTATCAGTCCTGACTTTTTACCATACATATTTGACTATTTTCGTCAAGCAGATGCCGCCACAACTAGAAAATTTGGCGGATTAGGAATAGGTTTAGCAATTGTTCGCCATCTCACAGAATTACACGGTGGTATGGTGACGGCACATAGTTTAGGCGAAGGGCATGGAGCCACTTTTACGGTGAGGATACCACTAATTAAGACTGCCCTAGTAGACAATGAACTTAATTCAGATTCTTCATCTGATGTGTCTGCGGCTTTATCGCTGGCAAATATGCAAATTCTGATGGTAGATGATGATGCAGATACCCGCGACTATATCAGCTTCTTGTTAGAGCAAGCAGGGGCAAAGGTTATTTTAGCTACATCTGCATCTGAAGCACTGCAACTATTAGTAAAATCAATCCCAGACATCTTAGTCAGCGATGTGGGAATGCCTGATATGGATGGTTATATGTTAATGCGGCAGGTAAGAAATCTGCCACCAGAACGGGGAGGAAATCTAAAAGCGATCGCTCTGACTGCCTATGCTGGAGAAATTAATCAAAAACTTGCCATAGCCGCCGGATTTACCAAGCATATTGCCAAACCTGTAGAACCACAGGAGCTAATAAGGGCCATCGTAGAATTAGTTAAAGGTTGAAGAAGGCAGGAGGCCTCCTGCCTCCTGCCTCCTGCCTCTAGTTATTCAAATTTAAAAATTCTCTCAGTAAACTGGGCATCCACTCATCATATTTCTTGCGAGTCACTTCATCCATACTTGATAGCACTGGCAACAATCTCAAGGCTGAGGCAATTGGTGATAACCTTTGTACGAGATGAAATACTTGTGCTAATTTTTCCTGAGTCTCATATTCAACCCATGAATTCAAATAGCATTCTGTGAGTAACTCAAACCAGCATGAGGTTTTTTCTAAACCAAATCTATTCGTTAAGTTTCTATATGTGCTGTGTAGAGTAAAAAACGGGTGAGCAATACTACTATCACCCCAATCAAACAACAGATAGCGCCCATCATGAATAAAAACATTTCCATCGTGTAAATCTCCGTGATGGATTGACTCTGGTACACCATAAGCAGCTAGTCGATCGCACAAGTTTGTAACTAAAGCAGTATAGTCTTGCAAACGTTGATATTCAGCTAAACTAATTCCACCAGGGCGATCGAGATTTAACACCTCAGTATTAGCTAGTAATTCTTTGAACCTAGTAGGCAAAACTGTTAAACGGTGATTTGGGACACCAATTCTCAATAACTCATCTATTCGCTTGGTAGACTCTCTTTGCACTTGGGCATAAATTGGCAGGATTGATTGCCAATGTCGAATGTCATCCTCGGTTTTGAGACTTTCCCGAAGTCGCATTCCACCATCCTTCATCAACAGCCATCCAAGTTTTCCATCTACTGCTAGCACTTGCGGCATAAACTCAGGATACCAGTGCGACAGAACTTGAGTTAGCGATGCTTCATACACAAGCTCTGACATAACTGCTTTGAAGTAAATATAGCCTACATTAGTTGGCAGCTTCAGGACTGTTGACCAATGACGTATGTGAGGCTGCTCAACCGTGCCAATTCGCTCGATACCTTGCCGAGCAAGTTCATCATCTATCCAGATCTTAGCTTTCTCAAGCCAAATTGATTGTATCCAAAGAATGCTGGAAGAATCAGTCATATCCTTTTAGGTTTCTATCTGAACTTTTGAAAACTGACCGCAAGATTTTGATAGTTGCACAAGAATCAAATAGTTAGAAAATAAATTGTTTTCCTAATCTAAAGAAAATTAATTCAATTGAGAAGAAGTATGGCACATTTATTGCCATTGATTGGAGTTGATATGGCCAGCGATCGTATTCTCTTGTTAAACAATAGACCTCTTGCAAAAAACACTTTTGCACTCTTGTGGGAAAAGGGATACATGTTAAAGGGGAAAGGAAAATACCAAACCTTTCCCTTTCCCCGACTTCTGCAAGAAGTCTAATGTAAGTTAGCATCGATCGCCCATTTCTAGAAGAAAATTTAAAAATTTAGTTTTGCTAATTAGTCATCTGTCTGTAGGAGTATTTATGATAACTGTTGACCAGCTGCCTTTTGCATTAAAACTTTTCACTGCCTTGGGCTGCGGACTAGTGGCGGGAGTTTTCTTTGCTTTTTCGACTTTTGTTATGAGCGCTCTTGCTCGACTTCAACCCAGAGAAGGCATTATTGCCATGCAATCGATCAATATCACAGCGATCGATCCGTTGTTTATGGTGGCGCTGTTTGGAACGGGTTTGGCTTGCCTATTTCTGGCGATCGCCTCGCTATCAAAGTGGGATCAACCTGGTGCAGTATACTTACTGCTTGGTAGTCTGGTCTACCTTGTTGGCACTATTCTGGTGACCATCGTCTTCAATGTACCGCTGAATGATGCCTTAGCGATCGCCAAACCAGATAGCACTGAGGGCGCAAACTTATGGGCTAGATATCTCACTAACTGGACACTATGGAACCATGTTCGGACTATAGCAGCATTTGGAGCAGCAGCATTGCTGACTATCGGACTGTGCGATCGAACAGTGCAATAAGTTGTCCTTGCATTTAACGCAGCACATATTTTCGGATTGACTTTTGACGCTTGAGTGTTAACCCTATAGTAGAATAATTCTACTTTTGAGTGAACGCTAGGTGCTTTCTTTGGGGACTTCCAGAGAATAAATTAATCAATTTATTTGGCGTTGCTGATTGAAAATATGAATTTGTCTCACGCAAAGTCGCAAAGGCGCAAAGGTACAAAGAAAAGGAAAGGTAATTTTGGCATTTTATATTCTGATTCAGCAACGCCATTTATTTAAATCATATTCTTCTTTTTCCCCCAGCTAAAAGCTACCTGCCAAGAACTGCCTACACAGCGATTGATTATTTTTTTAATTGGAAGTCCCTTGTTCCCTTTTCCCTGTTTCCTTTTAATAAATATGAGTATTCAAGCCGCATACGATAATTGGTCAACTACATATGATGCTGATGAAAACCTAACGCGGGATTTGGATCGAATCGTTACTAAAGAAACCTTCATGGGTTTGAGATGTAAATCAGTTGTTGAAATTGGCTGTGGCACAGGCAAAAATACGCTGCTGCTGTCACAAATCGCCCAAAAAGTTTATGCAGTCGATTTTTCAGCATCGATGATCGAGAAGGCAAAAGAAAAAGTTAATTCAGCCAATGTGACGTTCATTACAGCAGACATCACAAACCAATGGTTTTGTAACAACGAGTCTGCTGATTCGATCGTTTGTAATCTCGTTCTAGAACACATCGAAGATTTATCATTTATATTTTCAGAAGCATACCGCGTACTTGTTAAGGGAGGATACTTTTTCATTTGTGAACTTCATCCGTTCAGACAATATGGAGGCACACAAGCTAATTTTCAAAGAAATCAAGAAGTGATTCAAATTCCAGCATTTATACATCACCTATCAGATTTTTTTCAAGCAGCAAAAAATCATGGTTTCCTGCTAGAGGATTTTAACGAGTGGTGGCATGAGCAAGACCAAAATAAACCGCCCAGACTTGTATCTTTCCTGTTCAAAAAGTGAAGAAAATCTGGGCTAGTGTGCGTTTTCGCTTTATAGCGATTCCCAGTTCAGTGAGGTACACAAAGTTTGGTTTTTAACGCAAAGGGGAGGCAGCGCGTTGCGGGGGTTCCAAGAGTTGTAGCGACTGCCGTCGCGCACAGTTACACAGAGGTTTAGCCAAATTAGCAATGTATTAAGTACTCCAGTAGATTAGGAAAGGCTATATCGATACAACATTGCTCTAAGTCGTTGCGTGTAGGTGTTTGATAAGAGTCACTGCATTGTCTACTTGGGCTGCATTTCCCTGTTCTGCCATTTCAGAGAGAGTGGCAAGGGACTATGGCTAATCAGCTCTTGACATTTTTGACTAGTACATTTAACCTAGTGGTTAATTAACTAGTTGGTTAAATACTTCCATCCTAAATGTCTAGCGATCGATTGAGCCTCACCTTTGCGGCCCTTGCCGATCCTACCCGGCGGGCAATCCTGGCTCATCTTGCTAAGGGCGAAGCATCGGTGACTGAACTAGCCCAACCCTTTGACATGAGCCTACCTGCCATTTCCAAACATCTCAAGGTGCTAGAACGTGCTGGATTGATCGCACGGAGTCGAGAGGCTCAATGGCGTCCCTGTCGGTTAGAGGCTCAAGCGCTTAAAGACGTAGCAGATTGGATCGAGCAATATAGTCAGTTCTGGGAACAGAATTTAGATCGCTTAGACGAGTATCTACAGGAATTGCAAGCAGAGGAAAAGAAATCCGATCGCGAACCCTAATGTGCGATCGTTCCATTCTTAAGGAGAAACAAGATGTTGAAACAAAATGGCTCTGATTCCACTGAATCCGAACGCAAGATCGTTATTACCCGTGTCTTTAACGCGCCACGAGAACTTGTATTTAAGGCATGGACAGAGCCACAACACATCGCACAATGGTGGGGACCAAAAGGCTTCACAACCCGCGTGACCGAACTGGATTTGCGTCTGGGGGGTCGATGGCGCTACGTCATGATTAGTCCAGATGGCACGGAGTACCCCGCCAAAGGTGTTTTCCGCGAAATTGTACCTCCAGAACGCATTGTCACCACAGATGAATTTGACGAGGGGTTTGAACAAGTCATCAACGCTGAACTACCACAGGGAATCGTGATGACAGCAATATTCGAGGATGTGGATGGTAAAACCAAACTCACACTTGAGATTGTGCATAAATCTGCTAGCGATCGCCGCAAGCATGAAGAGATGGGTGTTGTTGCAGGCTGGAATTCCAGTTTCGATTGCCTCGACGAATTCCTGGCCAAACAAGTCGAACAGCAGCACAATGGTTTCACACTTACCTTGCCATCAGATCGGGAAATCATTATAACTCGTGTCTTCAATGCCCCGCGCCGCCTGCTCTTTGAGGCATGGACTCAGCCTGAACACGTTAAGCGCTGGTTTGGAGGTTGCAGCAGCATGACAATGACCGTCTGTGAAATCGACCTGCGCGTGGGGGGCAGCTGGCGCTATGTCTTGCATGACTCCAGCAACGGCACTGACCACGGGTTCTCAGGAGAATATCGTGAGATTGTGCCATCAGAAAGATTAGTGTCCACCGAACGCTATGAACCAGTTCCCAACAGCGATCGTTTGAACACACTGACCCTGACTGAAGAAGATGGAAAAACAACGCTACATATCCATATCCAACACCAGTCTAGGGAGCAGCGGGATGGACATCTGCAATCGGGTATGGAGGTAGGCCTGCGCCAGACTCTAAACCGTCTCGAAGAACTCCTGCAATCTATGTCAAGCTTTTCGGGAAATTAAAAATAAAGAATTAAAAATTAAAAATTAACATTCCCATAAATAAGTTTAGGAGCTTGAAGGAAGGGCGCTGTATTTCAGACTTCACGGGCGCTACCAATTGATAATTCGTAATACTCGCCAAGGCGTGAGAACCAAGCTACGTAATTCGTAATGACCTGCGCTAATGTAATTAGGAAATTCGGATTTTATTTAGGTTTAAAGGCTTGAATCTGTTGCGGAACTTTAGAAAATTGGGATAACGCACCGTGTGTTTGGTAAATACATTATTCCTTCTTTTCCATAAATGAATTCAGGGGTTTGTATGCTTTTTTAATTTTTAATTTTCCATTTTTAATTTGAGTAAAGGGATGCGTAATTAAGTTAACAAAAGGAGAAAGTATGGCTAAGAAAATTTTTGTGAACCTCCCTGTAAAAAATCTCAATCAATCTGTGGATTTTTTTACGAAACTGGGCTTCAATTTCAATCCTCAGTTTACTGACGAGAGTGCCACTTCCATGATTGTGAGTGAAGATATCTTTGTCATGCTCTTGACTCAAGACAAGTTTAAGATATTTACTCCCAAAGCCATTTGTGATGCCACAAAGAACACTGAAGTATTGGTGTGTTTGTCTTCTGAAAGCCGAGAAGCCGTTGATGACATGGTGAGCAAGGCGATCGCTGCTGGTGGCAAAACTTACAATGACCCACAAGATAGCGGTTTTATGTATGTACATGGGTTTGAGGATTTAGATGGACACATTTGGGAAATCATGTACATGGAACCCAGTGCAGTGAATTAAAGTTAGAAGTAAGGGAACTCTAAGAAATAAAAACAACTAGTAGAAGTTGATGGCTGTTGACTGTCAACAGTAGGATATTTTTTGGAATTCTTTAACGCCGTAGAATTTTTAAGTTGACAGTTTGTAAGCTTTATATTTCTACAAACTGTCAATTTTAGTATCACTCTAGAGGTACAACCTTGAATTAAAAAGAAGCAACAGCATCAGTAACAAAGCCTATTTCTTGGAGTAGCAACTGTAGTTTTGTACTATCAAATTTCGTGTTCTTGTTGTTATTTACCTGCATCTCAGAATAAAAGTTGTGCATTAGTGCAATGATGCTACGGTACTTAACTATGCTGGCAACATAGAAATCATCTAACTTCATTACCCCATGACTATGTATTTGCTCGATATTGTTGAGTAATATGGGTAGCAGTTCACGATGTTGAAAGCTCTTTTGGATGCCATATTTTTCCATCATCCTACGTTTATCATTTTCGGGACATAAATCATAGGACGAGCGAATAAGGTAGCTAAGACTCCACAGGACTTCGCCGTAGTCGTAAAATGTGTTCTGCTCAAAGAAAGACTCTTCATCTTTAGTTAACGCAAAACTCTTGTCCAGTACCAAACCAAAATCGGTTAAATATATCTGTTCGCCATCGGTAAGGATGTTGTGAAAATGCGCGTCGAAATGGATGATTCCCTTCTTCCCCAAAAAAGCAATCGTCATACGCAAGTCATCTAGGGGTTTCTGGAGTAACTTGGGGTTTTCCCATAGCCATGTTTTTAGAATATGCGGTATGTATTCTATGAACAGAACTAACTCATACTTGGCGTTTGCTCTATCTAACAGATAATTCCCAATGTTGGCACTATTTCCCCAGTATTCGACAAAGCTTTTGTGTTCCTCCATATCCACATCTGCACGCCGCCCTTCCAAGGGAATAATCCGATAATGGTACATGAGAGGGAAGTTGGCGATCGCTCCTTCTAATACCCAGTTGGTGGTTTTGATATGTGTCACAAGTTCGCGGAAGACACCTAAACCAACAGAACCAACACCATAATTAAAGTAAGTTGGTAGGTCATAGAGGTTTTTAGTAGAGAATAAGTTGTCATATTCGATGTTTGTAACTGGAACGCGTTTGACAAAGACCTTGGATTCCCCAAGAATTATGGTGTGATTTCGCCCCCACCTCGAACTTTCACTATCATCAAACAAACAATGCAATTGTGCATTATCCAACTGAGCGATTTGTGAACTAAGCTTGAAGTACCTCTTCCTTCTCAGTTCCATATGGTTATTAGCCATTTTTCCCATCCAGCCACAGCTTAAAAATTCAAAATTCAAAATTCAAAATTCAAGACATTTTGAGTTGGGGATTTAAACCCCGACTCAAAATATACTACGTATAGATTTAGGGGTTTTCAACCCTTGAATGTACGATAAAAAATTGATTATTCAACCGTATATTTTTTACTGTTCTCCACATTAGATGCCCTTAAATTTGTCCTCACTGTTGTTTTAAAACATTCTTTAAAGCTAGTAAGAGAGTTGCACAAAAGATATTTTAAGTAAATCTGTAGAATGAGTGAGTTGCTTTTAGTCTCTATGGTGGATGTCAGAGCCTGCGATCGCGAGTTAAATTTTTAAGCTTAAAAGCTTTAATCAATAAACTTGTTAAATAATTTATGAACCCTCTAAATAGAGAGTTTTTGAGTGCTTATTTAAACTTAAAATTTAAATATATTTACTGAAAGCACTTACTTGTGACACGTTGGGCTTTGTCATTAACACCAAAAATTAGTTATTGGAACTTTACTTATGTATGTAGCTGTATGGCCAGGAAATGTATATCCTTTAGGTGCTACTTGGGATGGGAAAGGCACAAACTTTGCTTTGTTTTCAGAGAATGCAACGGCTGTAGAACTTTGTTTATTTGATACAGATGAGAAAGAGATCCGCTTACCTTTGACAGAAAAAAACAATTTTGTTTGGCACGCTTATCTACCAGGAGTAGGGCCAGGGCAACGTTATGGGTTTAGAGTACATGGCCCTTGGGCACCAGAAGTCGGTCATCGCTTTAACCCGAATAAACTACTAATCGATCCCTATGCCAAAGCAATTGATGGTGAAATTAATGATACTCCAGCTATCTTTGGCTACAGTTTAGATGCTCCCGAAAAAGACCTAGCTTTTTCCGATTTAGATAATGCCCACATGATGCCGAAGTGTATTGTCATCGATGAATCCTTTGATTGGGGAGATGACCAACTACTGCGTAGACCGTGGCACGAAACCATTATTTACGAAACTCACGTTAAAGGCTTTACTAAGCTACATCCAGAGATCCCAGAAGAATTACGCGGTACTTATGCTGGACTAGCACATCCAGCTGCAATTCAATATCTCCAACAACTAGGAATCACAGCTGTAGAATTGATGCCTGTACATCAGTTTTTATCTCGTCCAGGGTTTTTAGTAGATAAAGGGCTGAAAAACTATTGGGGTTACGATTCCATCAATTATTTCACACCCCACTGTGGTTATAGTGCTAGTGGAAATCTAGGGCAACAAGTAACTGAATTCAAGCAGATGGTCAAAGATTTGCACTTTGCTGGAATTGAGGTGATTTTAGATGTAGTCTACAACCATACTGGTGAAGGCAATCATTTAGGCCCTACACTGTCACTGCGAGGCATTGACAATAGCGTGTACTACCGCTTGGTCAAGGACGATCCCCGCTACTACATGGATTTTACAGGCTGCGGTAATTCTCTTAACGTGCGTCATGCCCAAGTTCTGAAGTTAATCATGGATAGCCTACGCTATTGGGTAACAGAAATGCATGTTGATGGCTTTCGCTTTGATTTGGCTTCAGCATTAGCGCGAGAACTATATGAGGTAGATAGTCTTGCAGCTTTCTTTGATATTATTCATCAAGACCCAATATTAGCTGATGTCAAGCTAATTGCTGAACCTTGGGACTTGGGAGAGGGAGGCTATCAGGTAGGTAATTTTCCCTTACGCTGGTCTGAATGGAATGGCAGATATCGTGATACTGTGCGAGATTTTTGGCGTGGTGAAGATAATAGTCTCGGACAATTTGCTTACTGTTTTACTGGCAGTCCCGATTTGTATCAAGCAAACGGACGCAATCCTAGTGCAAGTATTAATTTTATCACTGCTCATGATGGCTTCACCCTCAATGATTTGGTCAGTTACAACCAAAAGCATAACGAGGCTAATGGAGAAGATAGCCGAGATGGAGAAAGCCACAACAGATCTTGGAATTGCGGTGTCGAAGGGGAAACTGATGATTTAGAGGTGATAGAATTGCGATCGCGCCAGCAACGAAACTTTTTAGCAACTCTCATGCTGTCTCAGGGTATTCCTATGTTGCTAGGAGGGGATGAAATTGGCTGTACTCAGAAGGGCAACAATAATGTATACTGCCAGGACAATGAACTTTCCTGGCGTGACTGGAGTTTACAAAAGTCGAATGCGGAACTTTTAAACTTTACTCGCGAACTTATCAATTTCCGTCATCAGCATCCAGTATTTAGACGGCGTAAGTGGTTTCAAGGTAGGGCCATTCACGGTTATGGCATCAGTGATATCGGTTGGTTCAATGCTGATGGTACTGAGATGACCGAAAAGCAATGGCTAGTTAGTTATGCCAAAGTAATGCAAATCTTCTTGAATGGTGAGGGGATTGTCACTCCAAGTCCCCGTGGCGAACGTATTATTGATGAAAGTTTTCTGCTATTTTTTAACGCTCACTACGAGATGATTGAGTTTACCTTACCCAATGTTTTCAAGGATAGAGAATGGGAAATGGTGATTAACACTGACGAACCTCGCTTTATTCAACCAGGAAAGTTTATTATCGGCGAACAAACTATACCAGTTACAGAGCGCTCAATTGTAGTCTTACGCCGTTTAATTTAACAACACAACAAGAGGGTGCGTAGTTTACCGCCGCAGGTATGGCTTCCCCATTTTCTTAGAAGCAGCCCCACTGGCGGCGCTGACACCCGCTACGGATGAAATAAACAAGTCAAATCCTCTTCCGTTGGAGCCTTCTGACTTGTAAGTAGGCAACAGACAACAGGCAACAGGGAAGAACTATATATTTACATGCATGACGATGAAAAAATTTTCATCGGGACTGCCTTGTTTCTTGAACAAGTAATGTTGAGCGCAGTCCCTACCTATAACGAAGTTTAGGTAGGGTGAAGCTTCGCTCACTTGGTGAGAGCGAAACCTATATAAACATGACTAGGACTTACGCAGCAATACGAAAAAATTATCGAAATAATTCTTCGGCAGGCTTCATTTGGTCGAGGATTTCCCAGATTTGCTGTAACATTGGTTCTAAGCCAGTGCGGGTAACTGCTGAAATCAAAAAAACTGGGGCGTAGGAGAGATGATTTAGTTGGGTAGCTAATGCTTCTAAATCGACAGTTTCGCGATCGACTGCATCAATTTTATTTAACGCCAAAATTTGCGATCGCTCTGCTAAACCTCTTCCATAAGCTTTTAATTCTTGCTGAATCGTGTTATAATCGCGAATCACATCATCGCTAGTGGCATCAATCAAGTGGAGTAGCACCCGTGTGCGCTCGATATGACGTAAAAAATCATGTCCTAGTCCAGCCCCTCCGGCAGCTCCTTCAATTAGTCCGGGAATGTCAGCGAAAACAGTACCATCACCAGTAGGTTTGCGCACTACACCCAAATTGGGGATCAAAGTCGTGAAGGGGTAGTCTGCGATTTTTGGACGTGCAGCTGATAAAGATGAAATTAAAGTCGATTTACCAGCATTTGGTAAGCCAATAATCCCGACTTCTGCCAAAAGTTTCAACTCTAAGCGCAACTGCTTGATTTCCCCAGGTAATCCTGGGAGAGCGTATTCTGGGGCGCGGTTACGGTTGCTCAAAAAATGCTGATTTCCCAGTCCACCTTTACCGCCTTGGGCAATACGTAAAGTCTGCTGAGGCTCAGTTAAATCCCCCAACAATTCCCCAGTTTCGGCATCATAAACAGCTGTACCGCAGGGAACTTCAATAATCAAATCTTTGCCATTAGCCCCAGTGCAATTATTCGGGCCTCCACGACTACCGTTTTCGGCTTGAAAGCGATGATTGTATCTGAAATCCAGCAAGGTTTGTAAGTTTTGATCGGCAACGAAAATTACCGAACCACCCCGCCCTCCGTTACCACCAGAGGGGCCACCAGCCGGCACATATTTCTCCCGCCGGAAGGCGACAATACCATCGCCGCCATTGCCAGCTGCAACTTCAATTTCTGCTTGGTCAATAAATTGCATAATTAGCCATTAGTCATTAGTCATTGGTCATTAGTCATTGGTCATTAGTGCAGACAAGGATTAACCCAAGTCTTTCCAATGGTCATTGGTCATTTGGAATATTGCCAATTGACTTTAGGTATAGGTTTAATTGGGGTGCAAGGTCATTAATGATTAGTTTGAGTGCATCTACCTGTCGATCTGTTAACAGGTTACGGCTATATGCTCGTCTTAGCCAGTGTTGAGTTTCATATAAAGACCCCCTCGCTATTCTGACGAATCGCCGATTCTTTTGATAACTCCCTCGTCCCATTCCTTCTGCTATGTTGGCACTAATGCTATCCGCTGAACGGATAATCTGTTTACCTACTGTATCTTGCGCTCCCATCCATTAACGATTTTCCAGATGTCGTCAGCTAATCTTTGTGCCAATTGATAAACCCGTAAATCTTGAAACCTCCTACTTGACATTATGCTGCCTAATTAATGACTAATGTACAGACGCGATTAATCGCGTCTCTACTAATGACTAAATATATGGCGAAACATCTTCACCGCATTTATCTGCTAAATAGGAGAGGGCACGGAAACGTAAGCCCACCAGTTGTTCGTACAATGGGTTAATTTTACACATCGGTGGAATATGGACAATTTTGTGTCCAAATAAAGTGACATCACGCTCAAAGGGACACTGGGAGGGAATCATTTTACACAAAAACCGGGCTACTCTTGGGTCTTGGATATCTAGTCCATCGAGCCACTCGCGCAGGGGATGTAGTGCGTCAATTTGACGTTTTGTGAGTCCAGTTGCAGAGATAGTGGGGGTAATTTGCTCTGGATGTTCTAGGGTGTGGCGGAGGGCTTCGAGTATATCCTGTGGTTGTTCTAAGGCTTGGCAGAACTGTTGCAAAACCTCATCTTCGGTAGGAGAATAAGTACCATCTGCGATCGCTACCATCACCGCTGTCCGTAAGAAATTTTCTGCTGCTGGGGTACCTTTGCCCAACACTACGGCTAGTTCCTCAGGCGAAATGATTTCTGGCGAGTCGTCCCATTGAATCTTAGGAGCTAATTCATCTTTAGTAATGCTGGCAATTATTTGTTGTTCGTGTTCATCAAAATTGCCATCAGCCCAAGCAATAGTAAGCAGTCCACGCAACCAAGCGGCAATTTGTTCGCTGCTGTAGGGGGATTGAACAGTACTTGTCATAAACTTACGCTTCACGCTTTCCTTGGTCACTACTAAGCTACCCTACCTGGTGACTGTGAGGATAGTGGGTGGAGTAGCAGCTTGTAAATCAACTTAACTTTATCGTCTAAATAGGCTTGTGATGATTTAAGGGTGGGGTTGCTGGGTTGCCGATCGCTTTTGCAACAACAGCGATAACCTTCAGTAAATCGCAAAGTTTTGCTAAAGGGCGATCGCCTTCATACTAAATTGCTCTCAAACAAAATATTCCCACTCCCCACTCCTTGCCATATAACTACCGGACTTGATATAAAATCTATCTCAGAGTCCTCTTGAGAAAATCTTTTAATTATTTCACAAGCACAAGTTAATGCTTCTAATGCAGTATCCATGAGTAAAACCAAAGTTAACTTGGATGTCATTCAAGATTTTCCATTGACTTACCAGACTTTGTGGTTATCGGGCGACAGTTTTTTAATCAAACCAAATGGCGTCAATTAATCGCGGCTTCTGTTGATGTTAATTATTATTAATTGAGGTTTACATAATGTTTCATTTTGGCATTGAACATGAAGTTGCTTTCTTAAACAAAGAGGGAAAGTTTGCTGATTTTTCCCATACCAAATTTGCTGATTTCAATCAAATTATTGAAAAGCTACCTGTATACGCCAGCGATTATCCTCAGCTGCGCGTCGGTGATGCGGGTATTAAGAAAAAGAGATGGTACATTGAAGGATTTGAAAGATTTGCAGATTCCGACCAAGTGATAGACTGTCATTCTAAAGGTATCGAAATTAGAACAACTATACATTCTAATATTCACAGTGCTATTACTGAATTGTCAGAAAGTTTCCGCTTATTATGTGAGGTTGCTGCTAATTTTAGTTTCTCACCCGTTTTAGTCAGTTTTAATCCATACAATCCCATTTTTGTACCTCAACCACCATTAAATGATTATGAAATCAAACAATTAGAGACTGAACCTGACGAACAAACTGCTAATATTCACATGGTGACATACGGCCCAGATTTAAATATTTCACTAGCAGATTTGTCTAGTGAAAATCTAATTGATATTGGCAGAAAATTAACTTATTACAGCCCCTACATTGTCCCTTTTAGTTATAGCTCCCCTTTTTATAATGGAGCTTTATGGGATGGATTATCAGTAAGAACATTTATCCGAACAGGGAAAAGACCAGCAGCCCTAGTTTTTGTTGAGAAACAGGAACAACTGATTAATAGCAGACCTTCCTTAACAAAAATCGCCCGCATTCCCGCTGAAGTAGGTCGGATTGAATTTAAGGCTTGTGATAGTTGTGATGATTTCTCGATTTATGCAGCTTTACTGGCATTATTGAAAGGGTTGGTGTTAGATAAAACCTTACTGGGTAGAGCAACAGTACCTGATGCAGCTTTGCACCAAATATCTGCAAAAAAAGGCTTTGACAATGAGGATATTTTTGGCAATGCAACAAAAGTTTTGCAAGCAGCTGAAATTGCATTAGGAGATGACCCAGATGTTCATTTTTTAACACCATTAAAAAAGCTGCTCGCCAACCGAAAAACAAAGTCCCATGAATTAATAGAAAAGTTTCATCGTTTAGGTTCAATAGAAGAGGTAATCAGGCAGACTTATCAGATTTAGAAGGGAGCAGGGGAAAGGGGAAAGGTTAAAGGGGAAAGGGAAAAGGGTAAAGGGAAAAGGTTAAAGGGGAAAGGTTAAAGGGAAAAGGTTAAAGGGAAAAGGAATAAATTTAATCTTACCCCTTTTCCCCTTACCCCTTTCCCTTACCTCTTACCCCTTTCCCTTTTTCCTTTACCCCTTAGCCCTTTCCCTCTCCCCATGCCCCATGCCCATCAAGCAGTTCTTCCATCATGCTGTTGGCTTGAGCCAGCAGGCAAAGCTCTATGTCCATCCGAAGTTCCATTTGGAGAATCTGGAGGATTTGAGCCTCCCCGTCGCTGACGAGAGAATATAGATTGAGCCAAGGTCTTAACCAGAATGTAAAGAATTGGCACTAAGAACAAACTCAAGAACGTTGAAAGCAGCAGCCCGCCAAACAGTGCTGTCCCTAAAGACCAACGGCTACTTGCTCCAGCGCCTTCAGAAATTACCAAGGGCAAAAATCCTAACAGTGCTGCAAAGGAAGTCATTAAAATCGGTCGCAAACGTTCTTGGCCAGCTTTCACCGCCGCCCGCGTGTAGCTCATGCCCTGCTCGTGCAGTTGATTAGCAAATTCCACAACTAAAATCGCGTTTTTCGCGGCTAGACCAATCAAAGTCACCAGACCTACTTGGCAATAAATATCATCTACTACTTTGGGAAACAGGCTACCTGCCATGAAAATATTCGATCGCAACCAAATCGCTGTCATTGCTCCCAAAACCGCCAGAGGAACTGTCAGCAAAATAATAATTGGGTCAATGTAGCTTTCATATTGAGCCGCCAGCACCAAAAATACAATCACGATCGCTAAAGCAAAAATCAGCCCAGTGGCTCCTCCAGATGTCTTCTCTTGCAAATAAGTCCCTGTCCACTCATAACCAAATCCCTGGGGTAAGACCTCTGCTGCGACTTCTTCCATCGCTTTAATCGCCTGTCCAGAACTCGCACCAGGAGCCGGAGCGCCTTGAACTTTGATTGAGCGATATAAGTTGTAATGGGAGATTGTTTTTGGCCCCACAAAGGGAGTCACTTTCACCAAACTGCCCAAAGGAATCATCGCCCCAGTTGTTGAGCGAACATACAACTTGTTAATATCATCAGGATTTGCGCGGTAAACTCCATCTGCTTGGACGTATACACGGTACTGTCGCTGTCCCTGGACGAAGTTATTCACATATTGCGATCCCAAGTAAGATTGCAATGCGCCAAAGATATCATTAATTTCGACATTGAGAGCTTTGGCTTGATTGCGGTTTACCTGGATGTCAAATTGCGGAGTATTTGCGGTGAACTGAGTGAAGACTCGTTGCAGAACTGGTTTTTTATTTGCTGCGGCAATGAATTTTTGAGTAGTCTCAACCAGACTTTCAATCGGCGCACTGCCCGTGCGGTCTTGAATGATAAACTCAAAACCACCTGTAGTACTTAAGCCTCTGACAGGTGGAGCATTCACAGCGATCGCTCTAGCTTCGGTAATAGCACCCAGTTTTTTGTTCAGTCTCTGAAGTATGCCATAAACAGATTGAGATTCTTCAGTTCTTTCTTTCCAAGGTTTCAGGTTTGCAAAGGCAATGCCTAAATTAGAAGCATTGCCATCGAAACCAAAGCCACTAATCATAAAACTAGCTCTGACTTCTGGAAGCGCCGTAACTTCCTTGGCAACCCTTTCCATCACCGATTCTGTGTATTTTAAAGAAACTCCGTCAGCCCCTTGGACAATTACAAAGAAGTAGCCTTGGTCTTCCTCTGGAATAAATCCGGTAGGTACTGTTGTGTACATGAAACCCGTTGCTAATAAACCAGCAATGAAAACTCCAATTACAACCACTTTAATATGGGTAAGGAAGCTAACAAACCTGACGTATCGGCGCGTAAACCAGCTAAATCCCCGATTAAACTGCGTAAAAAACCAGCCCAAAGGACCGCGTGGAGTCTGGGCTGGGCGCATGAGGATCGCTGCCATACTCGGAGAGAAGGTTAAGGCATTGAAAGTCGAAATGGCGATGGAGCAAGCAATGGTTAACGCAAATTGTTTGTAAACAATCCCAGTGGTGCCGGGAATGAATGCAACAGGAATGAATACCGCCATCAGTACAAGGGAAGTGGCGATGATTGCCCCGGTCAACTCCTTCATCGCTTCCACGGCTGCCTGAAACGGCTTCATTCCCTGTTCGAGTTTGACTGCAACGGCTTCCACCACAATGATTGCATCATCGACGACAATACCGATCGCCAGTACGAAACCAAATAAGGTGAGTGTATTAATTTGAAATCCTAAAACCAAAAGAGCCGCACATGTCCCAATCAAGGACACGGGGATCGCAACGGTGGGAATGATTGTGGTGCGCCAGTCTTGCAAAAAAACAAAAATTACTAACACCACCAGCGCGATCGCCTCAACCAGGGTGTGTAGCACCTCTTCTAAGGAAATTTCCACAAAGGGAGTGGTATCAAATGCTAGCTGTGCTTTCAGCCCTGGTGGAAAATTCTTTGCTAGGGTTTCAATTTGTTCTTCCACAGCATGGGCAACTTGCAAGGCATTACTACCTGGAAGTTGATATATCCCTAAGCCCACAGCCGGCTTGGGAGCATTTCCTGGGATAGTAAATCTGGCATCAGCAAGATAACTCTCTGCCCCTAGTTCAACTCGACCGACATCTTTGACTTTAACTAGGGTGTTAGCAGTGTCGCCTTGGCCCACCTTTAACACCATCTCCCCAAATTCAGCTGCATCTTTGAATCGACTGGTTGCCCGTAAAGCAAATTCAAAGCTTTGATTATCTGGCGCTGGTTCCTTACCAATTGCCCCTGCACCCACCTGAATATTTTGTTCTTGCAGGGCAGTTGTCACATCTTGAGGAGTTAACTGATGTTGAGCAAGCTTATTGGGATCGAGCCAAAGACGCATCGCATATTTGCGTTCTCCAAAAATCGTAGCTTTTCCTACACCAGGAATGCGTTTAATTTGATCGAGAACGAATAAATCAACATAGTTACTAATAAAAATGTTGTCATATTCATTATTCTCTGAGTAGAACCCATAGACGAGAAGCAAACTACTTGATGCCGTTTCAATTGTGACACCTGTTTGTTGAACACTACTCGGCAATTGAGGTTCAGAGAGAGCTTCTTTATTTTGAACGTTTACTTGAGCAATATCGCTATTAACACTAGTTGGAAAAGAAACAGTTATATTGCTTGAGCCATCATTACCTGTATTAGAAGATATGTAAGATACATTTTTAACACCATTAATTTGTCGTTCAATAATATTAGTAACAGTGCTTTCTGTTGTTTGAGCATCCGCACCAATATTGTTAGAACTAACAGTGATTTGCACCGGAGCGAGATCTGGTAGCTGAGAAATCGGCAGGATAGGAATACAAATGCTTCCCAGCAACAAAATGATGAATGTACAGACGGTCGTCAGAACTGGACGCCTGATGAAAGTATTGACAAACATAAGTTAGGGAATAGGGCATGGGGCATTGGGCATTGAGCATTGGGCATTGAGCATTGGGTATTGGGTATGGGTGGGAAGCTTTTTTATAATTTACCCACACTTTCCCCTCTCTCTCACCTCTTTTACCTGCGTTTATCTTCTTCATTTCCCCATGCCCAATGCCCCATGCCCATTAGAAATTTTTATCGCAAACTGCCTCAAAAGTCCAAGATATATTGCTATAACCAAAAAGAATAGATAAAAACTAGCAAACAGCATGGATGCGGACTTACGCTTGCTTCGTTACTTTGTTGCGGTGGCCCAAGAGTTAAACTTCACCCGTGCTGCTGAGCGGTTATATATCTCACAACCAGCATTATCTAAGCAAATTCGCCAACTAGAACGAGAATTGGGCATTGAACTACTACGCCGTAATAGTCGAGAAGTGAAGCTGACTGCTGCTGGTGAAACACTCTTGCCTTTAGCTCAAGGACTGATTGAGGATTGGCAGTTTACCTTGTTAATGTTGCGAGAAGCAGCAGCAAGGGAAACGCAGACATTACGTGTTGGTTTTATTTGTAGAATTGGCAGCGAATTAACGAAATCTATCCTTTCACGGTTTCAAGCCCTACAACCAGGATGGAAGGTAGCGATTCGCTTCTTTGAGTTTTCAGATCCCACAGCTGGACTACTCTCTGGTAATACTGATGTTGCCCTATTACGGTTACCAGTTCCCAAACAAGAAAAATTATTGACTGAAATCTTATTAGTTGAACCAAGATGGGTTGCTCTATCATCTGACCATCCGCTAGCGCAGCGTGAAGTTTTGCACATAGCAGATTTGGTTAATGAACCATTTATTACAGTACCTGCTGAAGCAGGAATCTGGCGAGATCACTGGCTAGCAAAGAATGAACGTGACGGTCATCCAATTGTCTTTGGTACGGAAGTAAATAATACTAATGAAGCAATGGAAGCAGTGATTAATGGTCAAGGAATAGCACTAGTGTCGGAAACCACTACACAAGTTTACGCGCTGTCTGGACAAACTTTTCGCCGAGTTCAGGATGTCAGCCCCAGTGTGTTAGCAGTGGCGTGGCGACGAGATTCTGTAAACAACGTAGTTGAAGATTTTGTCCAAGCTTGTCTTGATGTATGTCAGCCCAGTAGTTGACCAGAAGAGGACTTGCTTTTTGAATTTGTATGTGATAATTTCTGTTTTTAGTAATTATACACTTAAACGACCGAATTACCGTACTTTAAAAGTAATACTACAGCTGAATGGGCAATAGAGACGAGAGTGCTAGGGTTGGATTCTACACTCTCATTATTATCCTGTGTTGAATCAAAGGAGTAATACAAAGCTTGTTATTGTGATTACCACAATGATCTCAATCAAGTTTCATTTGCCTTTATTTGCTTAAGTAAGTCGTTGTTAAAAATTGTCATTATAACAAGGCAGGAGGCAGCGGGCAGAGAGCAGAAGGGAAGAGGTTTTTAAGCATCTTTACTTTTCGTTACATACTTTGATTTATTTGCACCGTTTTACTTACTAACTTTATCTGTCAGGAATTTAATACATGAGCAAAGTTCTAATTCTCGATTCCAACCAACAACCTTTATACCCGGTACGTATCAGCCGCGCTAGGTTACTATTGTCGCAAGGGAAGGCTACTGTATTCCAGCGATATCCCTTTACTATTATTCTCAAGGAGTCGTTTTCTCATTTAAAACTTGAGCAACTGGGGTTCAAAATTCACCCCAATGTCAAAACTAAAAGGGAAATAAAAGCTAGTGGTCTGCCAACCTAAAAATGCGCTTGTGAGGGCTGGGGAAAGGGGAAGGGGTAAAGGGGAAGGGATTTAAAACCTTTCCCCTTTCCCCTTTACCCTTTACCCCGCCAAGTGAACTTGGCGAACTACTAGGGAGTAGGGAATCAACCTTTTTAACTTGTATGGAGTTTTACGCCAAAGATAAAAAACTTAGCGAGTAGGTTGGCACAATAAAACGAAAGTATTTAAATAAAGATTAACTAAGTTACGAGGAATATTTAAGCCGACTTACTTAGATTAATGAGGAATATAGATGACGAATGATACTATTTTAGAACCATTGCCTGAAGACCAATGGTTTATTGACAGCCAAGAGTTGCGATCGCTTGTAGCAAGAGTACGTGAAATTACTGCTAATACTAAGATAAATCGCATACAACAGCTAGCTAAATTAGAACCTTATTTTCAAGAGCTACTTGCCCAAGAGCAATGGTTACCCGAAAAGTTTGCCAAAGTCAACCCCGAAAGCAAAATGGGTGGTGGTATTGGCCAATGGCTACTTTATCGGGCTAAAGACCGTTCTTTGTCAGTCTTTAGCTTGGTGATTCCCCCAGGTTCCACCACTCCCGTCCACGACCATTTAGCTTGGGGATTGATTGGTTTATACAAAGGCAATCAAGAAGAAACAGTCTATCGGCGTGTAGATAGCGGCAATGCCGAAGGACACGCACAATTACAAATAACTGAAGTGCGTAGGCTTCAAAGGGGGGATATTTACCGCCTCCTACCTCCAGATGGCGATATTCACGCTGTCAAAACCACATCCGAGAGCGAATCTGTATCTATTCATCTTCTCGGTAATGACACTGGTTGCATCTGGCGTCACCAATTCATTCCAGAATCTCACAGCGTCAAATCTTTTCGCTCCGGATATTCTAATGCTCCCTGCAAAGAGGAGGAGGAAAAAGCACATGCCCAAGTTTTATAGACCGCAACCCCCTGTATTCGAGCGAGTTGAAGATGAACGTCTGCACCGCAAACAACGTCTAGCCGCTGCCTTTCGCCTGTTTGGTCGCTTTGGCTTCAGCGAAGGCATTGCAGGGCATATTACAGCCCGCGATCCGGAGTTTACAGACCATTTCTGGGTGAATCCCTTGGGAGTATACTTCGGTCATATCCGAGTTTCTGACCTGATTTTGGTTAATAAAGACGGTGAGGTGGTCAAAGGTGATGCTCAAGTCAATCAAGCTGCTTTCGCCATCCATTCTCAAATCCATGAAGCTCGACCTGACATAGTTGCAGCTGCACACGCCCATTCAATTTATGGCAAAGCCTGGTCGAGTTTGGGTCGTCTGCTTGACCCCTTGACTCAAGATTCTTGCGCTTTTTACGAAGATCATGCACTATTTGAAGATTATACAGGTGTCGTATTAGATACATCTGAAGGAAAGCGACTTGCGGAGGCTTTGGGCGAAACTAAAGCCATAATTCTACGTAACCACGGCATTTTAACTGTGGGACATACGGTAGATGAAGCTGCTTTTTGGTACATTAGCTTAGAGCGATCGTGCCAAGCACAACTGTTGGCACAAGCCGCAGGTAGACCTAATATTATCAAACACGAAACAGCCCGTTTAACACACAGTCAAGTGGGAGCGCCTAAAAGTGGATGGTTTAGCTTCCAGCCACTTTACGAAAGGATTGTCCGCGAAGAACCTGATTTGCTGGATTAGTTATTGGGCATTGGGGATTGGGCATTGGGCATTGGGCATTGCTTATCTCCGTTGTCTCCTGTGTCCGTCTGCCCTCCGTCTGGTGTCAAATCATGATAAGATTACGCATCTGCAATTAATCTTGCTTTTCTCAAGAAAAATTGCAGCAGCGTTTCTTCACGGGAAATAATATCTACTCTACCTTCCATTCCCAATTGAATGTCACACAGATTTTTGCCTTTACCTAAAACCAGACTTTCCGGCTCAATAGTTACCTGATAAAAAGCACCTGGGACAGCCGCTTTCGGAGTGGTATTGAGATAAGGAGGAGATCCATTTGTGCTATTTGTTGGGGGAGTCATGGCATCTGGAGAAATCGCCTCGACCTTACCATTGAGAGTACCATAATCCGGGTAGGGACAAGCACTAACCCGCATTTGAACTTGCTGACCAATTTTGAGCTTACTTTTATCTTCAGATGCCACTGCTGCTTTGACAATCTGCTTGGCATGACTGGGGACAATCTGCAAGACTTCTTCGCCAGGACGCACAGTTTGACCTGGGTTACGCAAGTTTATCTGAGAAATAATACCATCACTAGTAGCAGTAATAGTGGTGTGATTAAGTTCAGTTTCCACTTGCTTTAGTTCGCTACGATCGCGCTCTAACTGTTTTTCTACTTCAATCCGTTGCTTGATAATTCCTTGCAGTTCTTTGTCTAAAGCTGCTTTGTTACTTTCGCCTGCGGCTTTTTCTTGGGCTATTCGCTCAGTAGCAATTTCTACTTCTGCATGACTGGGATTTAAGGCGGCTTTTGCACGTTGCTTTTTAGCGATCGCTGCATATACACTTTGTTTTAATCGCTCAATTGTTTGCTTTTGCGCCTCCACAACTGCTTTTTGTGCGGCTACTGCTTGTTGTTGCTGTTTTGTAGCTAACCGCGCTTCCTCTAATTTATCCCTAGACAATGCTCCTACTTGGGCTACACCCTCATATCGGTTTTGCTTTGACTTCGCTGCATTCCAAGCAGTCTTAGTAGAATGGAGATTTGCTTGTGCTGTTTTTAACTGTGATTTGCCAACCTGCAATTCTTGTTGAGCAATTTGCACATAAGCTTGAGCTTCTTGGAATTCAGCCACAGTAGTAATTTTTTTATCCCGATCTTGGCGCAGGCGATCGCTTAATTCAGCCTCGTTAGCAGTGATAATCCGGTTAACTTTAGCAGTTTCGGCGCGAATTTGACTGTTAAGAGTGTGAATTTGAGCCTTGATTTGGACTAGCTGCAACTTAGCTTGCTGAATATTAGTTTGCAGTTGGTTTTTTTTAGTTTGTAAGCGGGAGTCGTCAATGATGGCGATCGCATCTCCGGTTTTAACAACTTGATTTTCTTTGACATGAATCTGCATAACTTGACCTTCTGTTGCCGCCTGCACAATTCGCAATTCCCCAGATGGACGGACAACTGCCTGCCCTTTGACTGTCACCTTATATTTAGTGATTGCGGCGACGGGAATCGCTAGTCCCAAAACGCAGAGAACAAAAAGTCCACCAAAGGTCATCCAACGACTAATCGGTGGCAGAAATTCATCTGTTTGAATTGGCTGTAAAAAATCTGTGTTGTTAACCATAGTTAAACCGAATTCATCCTCAAAATCACATCATCTAAAAAGTCTAAATGTTCACCATCAACTTGTCGTAAATATTCTGCCGTTCCTTCAATTTTTAACCGACCTTTTTCTAGAAACATAATCCAATCTGCACGCTGGATAACTCTCGGACGGTGACTAATTAAAATAGTAGTTTTACCGTGGCGATGGTCTAAAACTTTATCTAGTATTTGTGCTTCGCTCACTGGGTCGAGGGCGCTGGTAGATTCATCTAAAATCAGGATGGGTGGGTCAGTAACTATGGCTCTAGCTATAGCTAATCGTTGCTTTTGTCCTCCAGAAAGATTGGCTCCAAATTCTCCTAAGACAGTTTGATATTTATCAGGTAGTTCGCTGATAAATTCGTCAGCACCAGTAATTTGACAGGCTCTAACAATGTCTGCAAAACTAATGTGAGGATAACTAAATTGGAAATTATCCAGAATAGACCGACTCCAAAAATGAGCTTCTTGTGGTATTAAAACCACCTGTTGCCGCAAACATTCTAAAGATATATCTTGCTGATTATAGAAACTATAGCGAATATTTCCTGATTGAACTGTATATAAACCAGTAATCAACTTTGCTAGGGTACTTTTACCACAGCCAGATTTACCAATTAGAGCAATTGCTTGACCGCCAGGAATAGTTACGGAAAAATCTTGCAATAAATCAACTCTCCCTGTGTGGTGAAAATTAATTTTATTGCAAATAATATTTGTATTTCCGGGAATTTCTACCCACTGCTTTTTCACATCATTTTCATCTTCTGGAGTAGCATCAATAACTTCTGTCAGACGTTGAATAACTATTTGGGAAGTGATAAATTCATCGATTAAGCCGATAGCAGAACTTAAAAAGCCTAAAAGATTGCCACTCATGCCGTTATAGGCAATCAATTGTCCGATTGTTAAGGTGCGATTAATTACTAAATAGCTACCAATCCAGAGAATTCCAATATTAATAAATGTCGAAAGAATAGTGGTAACTGTACTGCTGTAAAGTCCTAGCTGCATGGTACTCCAGCCCAAGTTAGCCAGACGACCAAAATTTCCTTGATATTCCTCCCAGGCTTGGGGTGTAGCTTGGGTAGTTTTTAAGACTTGTACTCCCCGAAATGTTTCTACTAAAAAACCTTGGTTTTCTGTACCAGAAACAATCATGTTGCGGGTTTTTTGACGCAGTGCTGGTAAGAAAAGTAAGTTAACAGCCGTAACGATGAGAAATGCAACTATAGAAAGCAGAGTTAACTCCCAAGTGTAAAAAAGCATAAAACCCAAGGAAACTACAGCAATAAAAAATTGACTGGGTAATCCGAGGACAATCTGGGAAACTAAGTTATTGATAGCGTGAACATCAGAAATGCGGCTGACAACCTCCCCACTGCGTCGTCCTTCAAAATAAGATAGGGGTAAATGTAAGAGTTTGCGCCCATATTCTAGAATTAGTCCTAATTGCAATCTTTGACTGAAATAACCGATAAGGTGCGATTGTACTAAACCAATGGCGCTTCTAATTAAATTCAAGGTGACAACGCCAATAGCAACAGTGGTTAATAGTTGGGTATCTCCCCGCACTAAGACATCATCGGTGAGTAGTTGCATCATGAAGGGAGATGCGAGGGAAAGTAGACCGATAGCAATGTTGAGGGCGATCGCTTGGGCTAAAATAAATCGATAGGGATAAACCCGTTGCAGGTAACGTCCAAAACCGCCAATTTTATCTGATTCTTGTTGATAGAAGCGGCTTTCATCGGGAAGGAGTAGCAGCATCACCCCATTACTCCAACCTTTAATTAACTCCTCGTGAGTCAGGTAACGGATACCAACACCGGGGTCAGCAATGACATATTTTTTCCCTTTTTGACCGTATAATACTACCCAGTGATAGCCTTTCCAGTGAATAATCGCAGGTAAAGGAGCTTGATCTAATTGGTTGATGAGTTGAGGAGTCGCTTTAACTTGTCGGCTATGGAATCCCAGGGCTTCTGCACCCCGCCTTAATCCCAACAGAGTAGTTCCTCTCGCCCCAGTACCAACAGCTTCCCGCACGCGGTTAAGGGTAAATGTACGTCCGTAGTGTTGGGAAATCGTAGCTAAAGTGGCTGCACCACAATCTTCTTCACTGTGTTGAAGGACAATTTTGTATTTCATTTACAGACGCTATTTGTGGGGCGAAAATATAGTCAAGTCATTTGACTTGACTAGACATCTCCGAAAATTAAATATGCATTACCTGAAAACCTTTGTAGGGATAATTCATATAGCCGAAGGTTACTCTACGAGTTCTCCGCAGGAGTACCCGCAGGGTATGTCCCTACGCCTTTTCTGGAGATGTCTGCTGTATTGAATTAGGATTTACGGAGAAAAATTAGGTTCCCATAGGGCAATGCAGCATCACTCAACAAAGCATTTTCAATGTTGGGTTTGTCCGTCCAACGCCACTCCCTACAAGCCAAAAAACTTATCCACGGCAGTAACTCATCAACCTACATTTAGATTTTTCTACATAAGGTGAAAAGCCAGATTAGGCTACGTAATAGAGATCGATATCATAGGGATTGCCAGGAGTGTAGTTGTTGTCTTGAAATTCATATATTCTCCCTTCATCCAAATTGTATGCTTTAGAGAGGTTGTAATCATTTCGACCATCAATGTCGAATTCAATTATTCCTCCGTTGTAGGCAGTATATATCCATTCTTCGCCAGGTTGAATTAGGAATGCTGTACCATCTAAAATGTGTGTAATGTTGTAGTTTGTTTTGTTCCTAATAGAAAACACTTCGTAGCCACCAGAAATTATTTCCGCAGATTGTTCGTCAAGTTCTTCAACCAAAGCAAAATTTTGTAAGATGCTTTGGTTATTTAACAGGGATTTTTCGACTGTCATAGCCATGTGATTTTATCCTAAAAGTTTGTGTTTAGGAAATACGCTCAATATTTATAAACGCCGATAGGTTAAGCGTTGCTGATAGATAATATGTAAATCTCACCTATACGACGTTTACCCTTAATGTCATAGAAGACTAGCAGTTCCCATACAGTAGTCTTTCTTGCAGAGTAGACATAAGAGCAAAAAATAAAAGTTATCTCTATTCAAAATAATAGAAGTTAACTTTTTCGTGTCAGGATTTATTTCGAGAGGAGGATGATTAATTCGCTTATTCTTACTATATGAGGAAAATAAAATTTGTAAATACGAATTATGCAAATTTTATTTTTTCTTTTGCTTTTCATAGAACGTTAAGCTAAAGCCGTAACACACCTACTTACGGGAATTTCAAGTAATAAAATATCCCAATATTCCTTGTAGGATGAGCCGAAAAGCCCGTCCTGTGAACTGGCCACTCATATTGCCCACCCTACAAGATTGAATAATTTATTTATTGGAATTGTCTAAGATTTTTTTTATAAATGGTCTCTAACTGGAGGATTCAAGTAACGCTTGGTGTTGAAACAAGCGTATATCAAGGGTTTTGCTTTATTTGTATTACAAAAATTTACAAAGTGTCCCATTTGGCAGCTATCTCAGATGAACCCCCCATAGATATCTGACTCAATCCTCTATGCCCAAAGAATATACTACGGCAACCCTATAGATATATAGTATTAATATATTCCAAAAGGATGATTTTAATGGTTAACCAAATCTTTCGCCGCTTAATCGCCAAGTGGATGTCCTTAATCAAAATCAGGAATTCATTTAGCAACCAAAATAAATTATTCTCTTCTTTACCAATAGCTGGGGCTTTTGTTACCGGTCTTTGTTTTAGCTTGCTATTTGCTGCTTGCTCATCAACATCGACTGTTAATTCTCCTAATCCCAGTGCTACATCTGTGGCGAATTCTGCTTCTAGCAAAGCAACATTAGTGCGATTTGGTTATCAAAAATCGAATATTTTGTTGAAAAATAAGGGTGTTTTAGAAAAGCGGTTGTCACCAGATGGTATATCTGTGGAATGGGTTGAATTTCCTGCGGGGCCGCAATTGCTAGAAGCCATGAATGTCGGTAGTATTGACTTTGGACATGTGGGAGAATCACCACCGATATTTGCCCAAGCAGCAGGAGCATCATTAACTTATGTGGCTGGTATTGCTGCTAGTCCTGCTGGTTCAGCAATTCTTGTTCCCCAAAATTCTCCAATTCAAAAAGTGAGTGACCTGAAAGGCAAAAAAATTGCTTTTCAAAAAGGATCTAGCGCCCATTTATTGTTAGTCCAAGCTTTAGAAAAAGCTGGAGTCAAATATAGTGAAATTGAACCTAAATATTTACCACCAGCTGATGCCCGCGCTGCATTTGTTAAGGGTAGCGTAGATGCTTGGGTAATTTGGGACCCGTTCTATGCAGCGGCTCAAGAAGCAACTAAAGCGAGAGTTTTGATTGATGGTACAGGAATTAACAAACAGGGGGGATATTATTTAACAACCCGCAAATTTGTAACTGAAAATCCTCAAATTGTCAAGGCAGTATTGGAGGAGATTAAACAGCTAGAAGAATGGGCTAAACAGCATCGAGAAGAAGTAGCGCAAACTCTCTCATCTGTGTTAGGAATTGACATAGAAACCATGAGAAAAGCTACTAATAGACGAACGTTTGGCATTGTACCAATTAATGATGAACTGATAAATTTGCAACAACAAGTAGCTGATACATATTATCAGTTAAAGTTGATTCCCAAAAAAGTTAACGTCAGAGATGGAGTGTTAACAAAGGAACAATACGCTGCGTTTTCACCAAAAATCTAATCTAGAATTCAGGAGTCACAATTCAGAATTCAGAATCTCGCAAAAATCTCATCTAGAATTCAGGAGTCACAATTCAGAATCTCGCAAAAATCCAACTCTTATTTATAGCAGTTAGTAGCTAGGTTGGACATAAACTGATGGTTAAACGCCGACATTAAGAGAGTTTCAAGCCTATTGCCTATTGCCTTTTTGCCTATTGCCTTTTAAACTTTTAAATCGGAGAATTTACGTATGACCAACCCTACAGAACTATTGCGATCGCGCTACGGTGAAATTCCCTTCAATCCTGAAATTGAATGGAATGATTCTCTGACATCACTACTATCTCACCGTTCGGTTCGTGCTTATCTTTCAGATCCTTTACCACCTGGAACTCTAGAGTTGTTAGTTGCAGCCGCCCAATCTGCATCTACTTCTTCAAATTTGCAAACTTGGAGTGTGGTTGCAGTGGAAAGCCAAGAACGCAAAGATGAGTTATCAAAGCTGGCTGGAAATCAAGCACACATCCGCCAAGCACCTTTATTCTTGGTGTGGTTAGCAGATTTAGCGCGTCTGGCTTACGTTGCTGACAGTCGTGGGATCTCCCATGATGGTTTAGATTATTTGGAAATGTTTGTCATGGCAACGGTTGATGCCACATTGGCAGCCCAAAATGCCACAATAGCAGCTGAGTCCCTGGGTTTGGGAACCGTATATATCGGTGGAATCCGCAACCGTCCAGAAGAAGTAGCAGCAATCTTGAATTTGCCTTCTTCTGTGTATGCTGTGTTTGGGTTGTGTGTAGGCTATCCAAATCCAGAAGTGAATGCTGCAATTAAGCCACGCTTGCCACAATCGGCTGTGCTGCACCGCGAAACCTATAAATTAGCAGAACAAGATGAAGCGATCGCTCATTACAATAACATCATCAAAGAGTTCTATACTGAACAACAGATGAATGTTGCTGGTGATTGGTCAGAACACTCAGCCCAACGGATTGCAACTGTCGAGTCATTGAGAGGACGCGATCGCTTGCGGCAAGTTCTGAATAACCTGGGCTTCAAATTACTGTAAACAAAAAACATCAAAATTATGGATTTGCAACTCCGTGGCAAAGTCGCCTTAGTAACAGCTGCTAGTAAAGGTTTGGGCAAAGCTACAGCAAGGCAATTTGCCCGTGAGGGTGCAAAAGTCGTCATCTGCGCCCGCAGTGAGTTAGTTGACAAAGCTGCTGCTGAAATTACCAGCGAAACAGGTGCAGAAATACTATCTCTGCGTGCAGATGTCACCAGTCAAGCAGATATTGAACGGGTGATTAATGCCACAGTGGAGAAATTTGGCGGGTTGGATATCCTCGTTACCAACGCCGGAGGGCCACCCGCTGGCACTTTTGATGATATTGATTTAGCAACCTGGGAAACTTCCGTTAATTTGAATTTGCTGAGTACAGTCCGTCTAGTAAAGTACGCTTTACCTCACTTGCGTCAATCTACTGCACCAGCGATTCTAACTATCACTTCAACTTCCACTAAACAACCAGTCCAAAATCTAGTATTGTCTAATTCCATCCGATTAGCTGTGATTGGTTTAACTAAAACCCTCAGCCAAGAATTAGGTAGCGATAAAATTCGGGTCAACAGCATTTTACCAGGTTGGACATATACAGAACGAGTCGAAGAATTAATCAACGCTCAAATTAGTAAAAGTGGCGAAACAAAAGAAGCAGAAATCGCCAAAATCAATGCCAAAGTTCCTTTAGGCCGCATGGGAACACCAGAAGAGTTTGCCAATGTTGCGGTATTTTTGAGTTCACCAGCAGCCTCATTTGTAAATGGAGTTATGCTGCAAGTGGATGGCGGAATGATTCAAGGAACGTTTTGATGTGTTGTCAAAGCATTGAATTATTCCTTGGCGATCGCTATCATCAATGACAATTTCTGTAAATTTCCCTGTTGTGTACTCTGCAATGACACTGCGCCAAAATTCTTGAGCGACTGTATTTGTGCTAATTTGATAAATCTCCCACTTCCCGCGAAATCTGTCGAAGACTTGAGAAGCAACCAATTTACCAATTCCTTGCTGCCTATATTTTCGTAAGATAAAAAACTCCGCCATCGAATATTGACTATCTACAATGTATGTGAATTGATTCACTAAAACAAATCCAGCAAGCTTGTTACCTACTCGCACAATGAACGGATAGCGATCGCCTTCAATCCAGTAATAATCTAGATAAGGGTATCCAAAATAACCATGTTCGTTGAGGTCTTGATCTTCAAACTCTGAAAAGTCATACTGATAAAGCTCCATCATCCGTTGGATGAGTGGTTTGTCATCGATTGCAGCAGATAACACCTCTACATACATAATCAATCGAGCAAAAACAATCTTTCTTAATCATATTCAACAATAGCGACACAAAGTCTATAAAGTTCTTTTGGCATCAAAATTATGATATGAAACACTGTATCTGCGATAATAAAAAGATTCCCTCAATTTTTCGTGTTGACTGTTGACGGTTAACTGTTAACTGTCAACAAACCTCATGACTGACTCCCAATTGAAAACTGCAATATCAGAATCAAGTCAAATATTTATAACAGTAATTGCTTTACTAAAGTCAAATTTTATTATAAGATTTCCCAGACAAAATATCAGTTTATCTTGTATTTTTGATTAAAAGTGTGTATATTAAATTGCACTCAGAAACATAATAGCACAAACTTCCCGAAAATCTCCATGCACAACCATCAATTGTTTAATGCCAATATCGAGAACGATCGCGTTCTCTTAACTCCCAATGAAATTAAATCAAGGTTGCCATTAACTCAATTAGCAGAACAAACAGTTTTAAGGTATAGAGAAGAAATAGAAGATATTTTAGATTTTCGCGATCGCCGAAAATTCATAGTAGTTGGGCCGTGTTCAATTCACGATCCCGAAGCAGCGATGGAATATTCCCAAAGATTGAAAGTATTGGCCCAGAAAGTCCAAGATAAACTGCTATTAATTATGCGAGTTTATTTTGAAAAACCAAGAACAACCGTAGGCTGGAAAGGATTAATTAACGACCCAGAAATGGATGATTCTTTTCATGTAGAAAATGGTTTATTAATTGCACGCCAGCTATTATTAAAAATTACAGAATTGGGTTTACCTGCTGGTACAGAAGCCTTAGATCCAATTATACCTCAATACATTAGCGAACTGATTACATGGTCTGCCATTGGGGCACGCACAACAGAATCCCAAACTCATCGGGAAATGGCAAGCGGACTTTCCATGCCTGTGGGTTTTAAAAACGGTACCGACGGCAATATTCAAGTAGCTTTGAATGCTCTACAATCAGCTAGAAACCCTCATAATTTTTTGGGCATTAATCAAAACGGACAAGTCAGCGTCTTTCAAACCAAAGGTAATGCCTACGGTCACGTCATTTTAAGAGGTGGTAATCAGCCAAACTTTGATGCAGCAAGCGTCAGCCTGGTAGAAAAGAAATTAAAAGAGGCAGATTTACCACCAAGAATTGTCATCGATTGTAGCCACGGCAACACAAATAAAGACTACAAATTACAACCTGCCGTCTTAGAAAATATTATTGACCAAATATTGGACGGCAACACATCAATAGTAGGCATGATGCTGGAATCAAATATCTATGAAGGCAATCAACCCATTACTGGGAAAAAAGAAGAATTAAAATATGGTGTTTCTGTAACAGATAAATGTATTAACTGGGAAGAAACAGAGAAAATTATTTTGGCTGCTTACGAAAAACTGAAATGACTTGTTTTGGAGACTAAAATACCAATTGGGTATTCCAAAATTGTCTTGTTGAGGGAAACAGAGATGTGGGAGAGAAAGAAGTATTTTCCTTCTCTCTCACATCCCTTTTAGACACCTCGTAATCCAATGGTTTGTAATTTTTTATGCTCAGATTAAAAAACCACAAAATTGTTATTGGTTAATGATAAGCCACTAGAGAGTTGTGCAAGTTGCACCTGAGTAAACCCACCCGCACTACCATCTTGGTCAAAGAACAATCCACCTGTAGTCGAGTTATAAATAAATCGTTGGCTACTTGTGGTTGCAGATGTACCGATTGTAAATTGACTGGCTTGGAGTACACCTGCCGATAAACCACCAGCAAAACCAGCAGCCGATACCTGAATCACTTCATTCGTGGCGTTGAAATCAAAAATGCGATCGACACCATTATCATACAAGTAACCATTGAAAACAAAGGTATCAATACCAGTTCCTCCATAGAGACTATCTTTACCATTGCCACCTATGAGGGTATCATTGCCATCATCCCCAAAGAGTTGGTCATTGCCTCCTGAACTAATAGTATCCAAGTAATCATCACCAGCACCACCTTTGAAGGTATTATTGGTCTCTGGAAATGAATTGTTAACACTCAAGCTATCATTACCTGCACCGCCAATAATCGTATCATTGCCACCATTGCCTGTGGAAAGCGTATCGTTGCCATTGTTTCCTACAATGAAGTCATCGTTGTATGTACCTCTGATATTTAATCGTTCAATATTCTTGTAGCTAACCTGATACGTACCCGCCGTAATCGATCCAGTATTAGTAGTAGCATTGAATGTCGTTGTGATTCCGCCACTTGTACCAAAGTAGTAATTGACGGTCAACAAATCATCACCCTTACCGCCATCTATTGTATCTTTGCCACCGGTGCCAGCGTCGAGGGTATCATTTCCATTGTTTCCTACAATGTTGTCATTGTAGAATGTTCCTGTGATGTTTAATCGTTCAATATTCTTGTAGTTAACCTGATACGTACCCGCCTTAATTGATCCTTGGTTAGTAGTGGCATTGAATGTCGTTGTGATTCCTGTGGTAAGATTGCTGTAATTAACAGACAACAAATCATCACCTTTACCCCCATCTATGGTATCTTTACCACCACCGCCTGTGGAAAGGGTATCGTTGCCATTGCTTCCCACAATGTTGTCATTGTAGGCTGTACCGAAAATATTTAATCGTTCAATATTTTTGTAGCTAACTTGGTATTTGGCAGCCGTAATTGATCCTTGGTTAGTAGTAGCATTAAATGTCGTTGTGATACCTCCGCTAGCATTGCTATAATCCACGGACAGCAAATCGTTAGCCTGACCCCCATCTACTGTTTGAGTTATTAAAGAAGAGGTAGCAGTATCTGAGGTTCTTAAATACAAGGAATCATTGCCATCGCCACCAGAGAGGAAGTTATTGCCTGTTGAAATCTCAGCACGCAATGTATCGTCACCAGCGCCACCGTTGAGGGTGTTATTACCTGAGGAGGGATTATAAAAATCTCCAACACTGTAAGTGATGACAACGCCAGAGGTGGAAAGATAATCATTACCATCGTCACCTGAGAGTAAGTTATTGCCTGTTGAAATCTCAGCAATCAAGGTATCATTACCAGCGCCACCATTGAGGGTGTTATTACCTGAGGAGCTAAAACTATAGTACGCTCTATATACGTCATAGCCAGAGGTGTCGAGATAATCATTGCCATCGCCTCCATTAAGTAAGTTATTGCCTATTGGAGATATAGCACGCAATGTATCGTTACCAGCACCACCGTTGAGGGTATTATTGCCTGTGGAGCCAATAAAGTCGTATCCAAAGTTAGTAACAAGGTAAGATGTGCTAAGAAGATCGTCGCCATCGTCCCCAGAGAGTAAGTTATTACCTTTTGAAGCCCGAACACTCAAGCGATCGCTGCCAATACCACCGTTGAGAGTGTTATCACCTGTTGAAGAATCAGCACTCAAAGTATCGTCACCAATACCACCAACAAAGGAATTATTGCCAGTATTATCAACGAGGATGTCATTGCCCGAACCACCGATGAGAGTATCATTTCCCACACCACCCCTCAAAAGATCGTTGCCACTTAAGCCATCGATTTTATCATTACCCCCCTGACCATTAATCACATCATCTGAGTTGTCTAAACCCGTAATGTTGTTAGCAAGGTCATTGAGAAAAGTAACTGTGTTTTTGATCCCGATGGTTGTATCAGTAGAATTGCCATCTAGGACATTAAAACTATCAGTAACGGTAGTTTGGCCATCAAAGATAATATTGCCAATAGCTGGGATACTACCAGAAGCTTTCAAGTTCTCCAAATCTTCTAGTTTGAAGTTTTGGAGGATAAGTTTAACCTCATCTGCTCCTTCAAAATTAATTTCCAGATTGCTACCATTTTGCGTCAACAGCAAATTTCGGGCAGTCAACCCATCACCAATAAATTGAATCTTATCAACTTCGGCAATAACTCCTGGTGTTGGGTTTGTTCCTTTGCCTACACCACCAAAATCAGTAATCGTATCAGTGCCGTCACTAACGTCGATAAAGTATCTATTGTAAACAAATGTATCCTTGCCGCCGCCACCAGTCAGGGTATCGTTGCCTGCATTACCTGTAATAGTATCGTTGCCAAGTTTACCGTTAATCGTGTCCGCGCTGTCAAAGCCCAATAGGGTATCGTTACCGTTGGTTCCAATGATATTTGCCATAACTTTTTCCTACCTGAATCGATTTTTGGAGTAATTTGAAGTTCTCGGTTGTTAGTGCTGTTTTATCGCACAAAAATATGCTCTAAGTTGGCACTTTCGATATACTTGATGTCGCCCTTAAAGGGTAGAAATTTTTCGATAATTTCTATATTTTGAATAATTTGCAGGCAGCATTAAGTAAAATATTTGAAGCTATCTAAGTCTTAGGCACTGTACAAATTTATGAGTGTGTGCATCCCGTAAAAGGGTTAATTTCAACTTTTCCTCAATCATCTTTATCAGCAATCATCAAACTTAATCCAACTGCAATATTGCTCAAAAAGTATCGAAAAATAAAGTTTGAATATTTCAATAACCAACCTCATCTATGATTTTTTGTCAATGCGTAAGTCTTACTAGCCTGAAAGCATAACAACAGATATTTATGCCCTTGTTATCGGTTTTTCTCCTTGAGTATCTAGCTGAAAAATAGGAAACAAATTGCAGGGCATCAAAAAACAAACTTCCGAAACATCGAAAGAAAGCGTTCATCATTAATATACAGGATATTTACTGAGTTATTGATTGATGAGAAAATATCTTTACATATTTGAAAATTTATTTATTGATAATTATCTGGCGAGATTATTTTTTATATACTCTTAATATTCTCCTAGCTAATTCTTTACATGAAGTAAAAGACAGATGCTTCTAGGAAAGAAAGAATCACAAAACAATAAATATTTTATTGATTGTAGCAATGCTGACGGCAGACTACACCTACGGGATGAGAAGAATAATCCAAATGGATAACCATGTATTTTATTTAGACAGAGATTTTATCATTGTATTGATGAATCGAATGCGAGTTGCTATTTAAGACAGCTCGCATTCCGAGCGTTTGCTATTTTCTCTGCTTAGATTAATAGAGATCTAATCACGATTAAACAACCACAAAATTGTTGTTAGTTAATGGCAAGCCAGTAGATAGTTGTGCAAATTGTACTTGAGCGAATGCACCTGCACTGCCATCTTGGTCAAAGAACAATCCACCTGTTGTGGAGTTGTAAATAAATCTTTGAGTGCTGGTGGTTGCAGATGCACCGATTCTCAATTGGCTTGTCTTAAGTACGCCTGCTGATAAACCGCCACCAAAGCCAGCAGCCGATACTTGAATTACTTCATTAGTGGTGTTGAAATCAGAAATTTTGTCAACACCTTGATTGAAACTATTAAAAACAAAGGTATCAATACCGCTTCCTCCAATTAGGCTATCATTACCTTTGCCGCCTGTAAGGGTATCATTACCATTTCCACCTTTGAGGGTGTTTTTACCAGTGGCATTAGAAGCTATGAGGATATCATTACTATCGCCACCATCTAAGAGGTTATCGCCTGTTGAACCGCCAGCATTTAAGGTGTCATTACCTGTGCCACCGTTGAGGGTGTTTTTCCCTGAGGAGCGAGAATCGTATGTGTTGGATAAGTCGCGGGGTTCATATGGGTTATCGTAGGGAGTGTACTTGTAGTAGCCAGAAATGGAGAGAGAATCATTTCCATCGCCTCCAAAGAGCAAATTATCGCCATCTGAACCGCTAGCACTCAAGGTATCATCACCAACACCACCGTTGAGGGTGTTATTCCCTGAAGAGCGAGAGTTGTATTCCTCGTAGTTATCTCCGTCGTAGTAGCCAGAGATGGAGAGAGTATCATTACCATCGTCTCCAGACAGCAGGTTATTACCTGTTGAAGCGCTAGCACTCAAATTATCGTCACCAGCACCACCGTTGAGGGTGTTTTTTCCTAGTGAGCGAGAGTCGTAGGTATCGTTGAGATATAAAAAGGTATAGTAACCAGAAATAGAGAGAGAATCATTGCCATTGCCTCCAGAGAGCAGGTTATCGCCTGTTGAACCACTAGCACTTAAGTTATCATCACCGGCACCACCGTTGAGGGTGTTTTTACCAGACAAGCGATAGTCGTACTGCTCATCTTCGTAGTAGCCAGAAACAGAGAGAATATCATTACCATCGACACCATCAAGCAGGTTATTTCCATTACCCCCAGTAAGCGAGTCATTCCCTGCATCACCGCGCAATATATCGTTACCCTCACCACCAATGAGTGTGTCGTTGCCTGCACCACCTCGCAGTAAGTCATCGCCACTCTTACCATCAATTTTGTCATTACCCCCCTGACCATTTACCACATCATTTGAGTTATCTAAAGCCGTAATGTTGTTAGCAAGGTCATTGAGAAAGGTGACTGTGTTCTTGATGCCGATGGTTGTTTCTGTTGAGTTGGCATCCAGAACATTAAAACTGTCAACAATGCTACTTTGTCCATCAAAGATAATATTACCGATCGCTGGCGTATTTCCAGAAGCTTTCAAGTTCTCTAAGTCTTCTAGTTTGAAATTATTCAAGACGATTTTTGTACCAGCCACCCCTTCAAAGGTGATTTCCAAATTTGTGCCATTCTGCGTAAGTAACAAATTTCTTGCAGTCAATCCAGCACCCACAAATTTAATTGTATCAACTTCGGCAATTACTCCTGCTGTTGGATTTGTGCCTTTACCCACTCCACCAAAATCAGCGATAGTATCAATGCCGTCACCTAAGTTGTAAACAAATCTATCCTTGCCACCGCCACCAGTTAAAGTGTCATTGCCTTTGTTCCCTGTAATCGTATCAGCGCTGGTGATGCCTACTAGGCTATCGTTACCAATAGTTCCAATGATATTTGCCATAATTTTTTCCTACTGATTCGATTTTTGAACTAATTGAAGTTTTCGGTTGTTAGTGCTGTTTTGCCACACAAAAATCTCTCGAAAGTTAATGCTTTCGATAAATTTGAATCTCACCCTTGAGGGTTAGCAATTTTTCGGTAAGTTTCAGATTTTGAATGGTTTGCAGATAGAAGTTATCCAAATACTTTGGACTATCTAAGCCTTAAACACTGTACAAATTTATGAGGCTGTGTATTGAGTAATAATGATGGTTTCAGGCTTTTTTAATCAATCAAACCCTAGCATCTCTCAAAAAACATCAAAAAGTTAAGGCTTCAATGTCTAATACACACTTCAGATTCGGTTTTTTGTCAATGCGTAAGTATTCCTAACTTAAAAATAGTGAACTTTAGCAGGGGATAGACAAACAGGACTTGCATCCCATTGTTGTACGTCATTGCCCTTAGCTATCTAACTGAAAAATAGGAAACATCTAAATAACATTCTACTAACTAAATACAGAATATTTACGTAGATTTATATAATTTCAAAAAATATTTTGACATAATCTTCACATTATTTCACTACATATTACAATGTATATAAAAATACATAGAGCGAGATATGGTACTACCTCGCATTCATAGGATTTTTGATTTTCGTCTACTGCTTTAGTTATGTGCGATCGCTAATTTACAATTGAAGTCACTGAAAAAGGTTGAACAATCAAGCTTGAATGCCTCCTGCTTTTCTTTGGTCAAATATCAGGAAAAATATAAAGAAATACAAAGATATATAAAGAAAAAAAATTAGTAGAATTTGTAGTATAAAATGAAAGAAGGTTAATTTTGTTAAATTATTGAGAAATATTTTTGGTTAAGTGACTATAGAGATACCTCTCCAAATCTAAATCTCTACATTCTGTTAATTCGGAGATATTCTATGTCAGTTTATATTGGTAATCTATCCGATGAAATTGAAGATGAGGATATTAGACAAGTCTTTTTAATGTATGGGTCTGTTAAAAGAATACTAGTATCTACAAAGCAAAAATCAGGTGATAACAGAGGATTTGCAATTGTAGAAATGGACACAGACACCGAAGAAGTAGCAGCAATTAATGGATTAAGAGGTACTGAATGGATGGGTTATAGCCTAAAAAATACAGCTAATACCGTTTCACTGGAAAATTGATACAAATAGACGGCAGTTCTTGGCAGTTAGCAGGGGGGAGAGAATTAGAAACTAATGATTTGTATCAAGTATTTTGTGAAATAGTATAAGACCATCGTAGACGTAGTTTCAGCCTCTTAGTGTATATATTACGCTCTCAGTATTCCACTTCTTATTGTCGGTACATACGAAACCAAAAGAAGGTGAAAAAAATTCCAATAAATATGATGGTTTAGTTCGATAACTGTATCAGTGAGTAGAAATTGAAAATAAAAGCGTTGGATGTCAAAGCAGGCGATAGCATCTTTGCATATTGCAAGAACAAACGGCAAATCTGTAAGGTGAAACAAATTTTAGATCTAAGCCAGACCAATGTCACGCTCTCAGTATTCACAACTGGGCATTATCGTGGTTGCTTAGTCTCATGCGTAGTCAGGTTTCACCGGGAGGCTTTAGTCGAATTAGTAAAGTAATATTATTTTTTCCCATCGTTTATCTAAAACGTAGATTTATATGCCATAATAGAAGATGAGAATTAATTCGGTTAACAGCTTTTGTTTTTAGTATTGACAGGCTTTTTGTTTTTGGTATTTACAAAGTTTTCTCCGAAATCTAAATCTCTACACATTTACAATTTCGGAGACAATCTATGTCAGTTTATGTAGGCAATCTTTCTTACGAAGTTACCGAAGATAGTCTAAATGCCGTGTTTGCAGAATATGGTTCTGTAAAGCGGGTTCAGTTACCTACTGACCGTGAAACAGGTCGTGTACGCGGCTTTGGTTTTGTGGAAATGGGTACAGATGCAGAAGAAAATGCTGCCATTGAGGCTCTTGATGGTGCCGAGTGGATGGGACGAGACCTAAAAGTAAATAAGGCTAAGCCCAAGGAAGATAGAGGAGGCTCATTTGGTGGTGGTAATCGTGGCAATTACGGTGGACGCAACCGTTACTAAGCTTCACTAATTTAGCTATTTGACCTAACCTGTTAGTTCAATTAATTAACTTGAATGTATTAGCGGCTCAGGCATTTTTGCTTGAGCCTTTTTGTTAGATATTTTTGACTTCAAAAACAAGCACGTCTTCATCATTTTAGGGCACGGATAGTTAACTTAGTTGAAGTCGGCGATCGGGTTGCACCCTTGCTACTACAGCCACCGCTTCATTGATTTGAATTAAAAGTGCCAGATGTCGGGTTATTACTGCAAGTTTTCTGTGCTTACAGCTCCATTCCCATCTGCTGAGCCATTTATATCAACACTTTGTACTTCTTTGGTAAAGTACTTTAAAGTTGAAGCTAAAGCAAGTTGAGAAGCTACTTGATAAGCTACCTCTTTCGGCATTTGGTTTTGTTGAGTTAACAACTCAACAAAGCTTTCAAAATCACGCATCACGCAATATCTGTGTAATGCAGATTTTCTTTCTATGAGATTAAATTTTTCGTCAATCTTCCCTTTTGCTTCTTTCTCTGCCTCAGCAATCGAATTGGCGAATCCGCCATTATGGCATAATTCACCAAAAATTTTATAGTAATAAGCTTTTCTGCTTAATGATTCCTCTTCAATGCAAATTGAATGAAACTTGTATTCAATTTTGTATTTTTTAGCTTCCATAAATAGATGACATCACATGATTCAATAAAAATAATGTTGAATTTGTAGAATTTTTTGGTTCAGCACTCCAAACATAAATTTTTACCCCCACATTATCGATGTGAGGGATTTTTAACTACTATCGCGTTAAAGTTGGAATTTTTAATCTGCTTCTGGAGTAGCTATAAGAATAGAGAGGTGGTGCAAATGCTTAGACTTAGACTCATTTGCGGAAATTTCTCTTACTTTGTCTGTGCCTAGCAACTTCTTTACGCTTACGTTTTTGCTCTGGCGTTTCAAAATGACGATTCTTCTTCATATCTGGAAAAATACCTGCCTTGGAAACTTTTCGCTTAAAACGACGCAAGGCTGATTCAATCCCTTCATTATCGTCTACTATTATTTGGGCCATTGTATATCCCCATCCTTACTTAATTATTACTGGTTAGTGTAAGCCATCCAGTAAATCCGAGAAAAAAGGACAGACTCATTGTCTGCCCTGAAGACGTTAGAGTTGAAATTTCTGAGTTCAAACTTTAGTATCGGTTCCGAGAGCCAGAATTACCTCGGTTTCCACCAAACGAACCTCTGTCTTCTCTGGGTCTAGCTTTGTTCACTTTCAAGTTACGTCCCATCCACTCAGCACCATCAAGAGCCTCAATAGCAGCATTTTCTTCTGCATCTGTACTCATTTCTACAAAAGCAAAACCGCGCAAGCGACCTGTTTCACGGTCAGTGGGTAGTGAAACCTGCTTTACAGAACCATATTCTGCAAAAACAGTATTTAAGGTCTCTTGTGTAACTTCGTATGAGAGGTTACCTACATACAGTGACATAAATTGTTTCCAAAATTAAAAGTGTGTAGAGATTTAAATTTCGGAGACAAGCCTGTCAATAACAAAGAGTAAAAGCCTGTTAATACTAAAAACAACATTTGTGTCCGATTTTTATTCTCATCTTCAACCTTAACACGAGATCCAGTTACTCTACAGAATATCTTTCTAAAGTCGGAGTCGCAGATTATACACAGAAGGATAATTTTTCTATATATACCTTAATTTCCAGCGAACTATTATAGACCTCTTGCAAAAAACACTTTTGCACTCTTGTGGGAAAAGGGATACATGTTAAAGGGGAAAGGAAAATACCAAACCTTTCCCCGACTTCTGCAAGAAGTCTTATGAAACTGTACTATAGCAATCCGATTTGATTCCTATATATTGAAATAATGTTAATAAAAAATAAATAAGTTAGATATGAGCAATAACTCTAAAATCGAAAAACAATATTATGACAAATATAAAAATAATTTGATTTGGCAAAAATAAATTAATAAATCTGTGCTAATCTAAAAACAGGAATCAAAAAGCATGAATGCAAAAAGACTTCAAGACAATATTGAGGTAAACTCGATAAAGTTTTTTTGCTCTGGTAAGTCCGCTTCAATATCGTTATGCTTTTTAGTAACGATAAACAAAAGCCAGATAAGCAAGATAAACACTTTAGTAAGGGCTTGAAGTCAGTCATAGCTTGCTTAGGTAATAGCCAGTAATGTTTGGCTATACTACTTAAAATGCCAGATCCAATTACTCTTAGATTCGAGGGAGAAAGACTCTGAGTACATATTGGCAATCCGAAAGAAATTATAATGGTGACTGAACTTGGGACAGGCGATATTAACTATTTTGCATCGCTCTGACTAGGTTCTAGGAGTTGCTTATTATGGAAATAAAAACTTCCAGCATAGTAGATACAGTTCCCCAAAATTAGGGAATTTAACTAGATTGCCAAAATTCACCAATACACTGCCTAAGCCATAGTCTTAAAGGTTGTAAATGCAGAGATTTATCTTGCAATCAAGAAGTTATTTTTCTGCATTAATAGCGATATGATTCAGTAGTTTTTTAGGAATAGGTGGAAGAAATGCCAAGAAGCGATCGCTTGCTATTTTAGAATATCGAATTGGACAATTATGGCACAACTAACATAGGAAAGTTGTAGCGACCATTAAGAGTAAATTGCAATTTTGGTTGGTTGGGTTCAGAGCAAAAACTCTGTAAAGGTTGAAATTGCTACTTAAAAACTCTGAAGGCTTGAGCAACCGATGGAGTGATTTACAACAGCCTACAATACGATGCCTTGGTTGTCCCGATATCAAATCCTAGCAAAGATATGCGATCGCCAGCTCTTGAGAGCCATATTTGCAATATTCCTAAAACACAAATCAAATCCTCGTCTATGCAACCTTTTACTATTTTTGCCCAGTGTGTTTGTTGGCAGACCCTATGTGCCAACGCTACCAAGGGTTAAGTCTCAGGTAACCCTTCAGTTTGATCGACCAATTTATTCTAGGAAAACACAAACCATGTCTATCGATACTAAAATCAGACAAATAGCTTTCTACGGTAAAGGCGGTATTGGTAAGTCTACTACCTCTCAAAACACTCTAGCAGCTATGGCAGAAATGGGCCAACGCATTCTGATTGTAGGTTGCGATCCTAAAGCTGACTCCACTCGTTTGATGCTGCACAGTAAAGCTCAAACCACTGTTTTGCACTTGGCTGCTGAACGTGGCGCAGTAGAAGACCTCGAACTTGAAGAAGTCATGCTGACCGGCTTTCGTGGTGTGCGTTGCGTAGAATCTGGTGGCCCCGAACCTGGTGTAGGTTGTGCAGGTCGCGGTATTATCACTGCCATCAACTTCTTGGAAGAAAATGGAGCTTACCAAGATGTTGACTTTGTATCTTACGACGTATTAGGTGACGTTGTTTGCGGTGGTTTTGCTATGCCTATCCGTGAAAACAAAGCACAAGAAATCTACATCGTGACATCAGGTGAAATGATGGCGATGTACGCTGCAAACAACATCGCTCGTGGTATTTTGAAATATGCACACACTGGTGGTGTCCGTTTGGGTGGTTTGATTTGTAACAGCCGTAATGTTGACAGAGAAATCGAACTAATCGAAACTCTGGCAAAACGCTTGAACACCCAAATGATTCACTATGTACCTCGTGACAATATTGTTCAACACGCTGAGTTGCGTCGGATGACTGTTAACGAGTATGCACCTGACAGCAACCAGTCTAACGAATACCGCACATTGGCTACCAAAATCATCAACAACCAGAATCTTCAAATTCCTACACCAATTGAAATGGAAGAATTAGAAGAGTTGTTGATTGAATTCGGTATTCTTGAAAGCGAAGAAAATGCTGCAAAAATGATTGGTACACCTGCTGAAAGCACCACCAAGTAATTTTGATGTAGTTATAAATCGTTTCTAAGCTACTAGACCCCAGTTTTTATCAAACATAAGGGTGTAGGTGACCAAAATCCCTACACCCTTACACCCAGTCTTAACAGACAACCTTTGTGCGTAAGTCCTGTATGACTACAAACGCACAGATGAATCCAATGCGAGGTGCGATTCTAGACACCCCAATACGGTTCGGTTAAGATCCCCCCGCCTACGGCGACCCCCTTAAAAAGGGGGTAAAAGAGGGTTATAAGCCCCCCTTTTTAAAGGGGTTGGGGGGATCTTCGAGGAATAAACACGTTAACCGAACCGTATTGCGTAGACACCCCGCATTGATCTTACTTGCCGTCCAATAATGGAACGCTAATTACCCTTCGACAACCACAAAATTGTTGTTGGTTAACGACAACCCACCAGATAGTTGTGCAAATTGTACTTGATCGGACCCACCTGCATTGCCATCTTTGTCAAAGAACAATGCACCTGTAGTGGAATTATAAATAAATCGTTGAGCGCTAGTGTTTGCAGATGTTCCGATTCTAAACTGACTAGCTAAAAGTACACCTGTTGATAAACCGCCAGCAAAGCCAAGAGCCGATATCTGAATCACTTCATTAGTGGTATTGAAATCATAAATGGTATCCATGCCTTGATTAAAATGATTGAAAACGAAGGTATCAGTACCACTTCCTCCGTAAAGGCTATCATTACCCTTGCCGCCTGTGAGGATATCATTGCCACTACCACCTTTGATGGTGTTCTTACCAGTGGCGCTAGAGGCTGTGAGAGTATCATTGCCATCGCCACCATTAAGTAAATTATCACCTGATGAATAGCTAACATCCAAGTAATCGTCACCAGCACCACCGTTGAGAGTGTTATTACCAGAGGAGTCATATCTATCGTTGCTGGTGTAGTCGAACTGAGCAGAGGCAAATAGAGAATCATTGCCATCACCTCCACACAGCAGGTTATCACCATCTGAAAAGTTAACATTCAAGATATCGTTACCAACACCACCGTTAAGGGTGTTATTGCCAGAGATAGCATCGCCATACAGGAAATCTTCACGGTAGTATACCAAGGAGCCATCGGCAAAGAGAGAATCATTGCCATCACCTCCAGAGAGCAGGTTATTACCTGTTGAAGCGTCGAGATCCAAGTAATCATTACCTTTACCACCAATAATCGTATCATTACCATTACTGCCACCGTAAAGTGTATCGTTACCATTAGTCCCGACAATGTTGTCGTCCTCGTATGTACCTCTAATACCTAATCGTTCGATATTACTGTAGTTAATCTGATTTTTACCGACCATAATTGAGCCAGTGTTAGTACTGGCATTGAAAGTAGATGTGATTGCCTCAGTAGAACTGCCATAGTAGAAATTGATGTACAAAACATCGTCGTTACCTGTTCCTCCATCTACCGTTTGAGTTACTAAGGAGGAAACGACAGTAGATAATTCATCTAAAATGAAGATGTCATTGCCATCGCCACCATCTAGTAGATTACTACCTGTTAAATTTGTAACTTCAATGTCATCGTCACCAGCACCACCTTTGAGGGTATTATTACCAGACACCCCATCAATATATGAGCTAGAAAGGACGAGTGCATCATTGCCATCTTCCCCAGAGAGTAGATTATCGCCTTTTGAATCTCTAGCACTCAAGAAATCGTCACCAACGCCCCCAAAAAGTAGATTATCGCCTGTTGAAAGGTTAACTTTCAAGAAATCCTTACCAGCGCCGCCTTTGAGAGTGTTGTTGCCTGAGGCAAAATAGAGACGCAAATCTCTATTTTCGTCGAAGTACTCCTCGCCTTGAGCGGAGAGTTCATCATTACCATTCCCTCCATCTAGGAAGTTATTGCCTGTTGAAATATCTGCATTCAATAAATCGTCACCAGCACCACCCTTAAGAGTGTTATTACCTGAGGCAATAGTATTTAGGTACTGGTTTCCAGACGCAAAGAGAGAATCATTGTCATCGCCACCATCCAACAGATTATTGCCTGTTAAAAAGTCAGCTTTCAAGTAATCGTCACCAGCATCACCCTTGAGGGTGTTATTGCCTGCACCACCAATGAGAGTATCATTGCCCAGACCACCAATGAGAGTATCATTGCCGATACCACCCCTTAAAAGGTCGTTGCCACTCTTGCCGTCGATTTTATCATTGCCTCCTTGACCATTGACAACATCATCTGAGTTATCTAAACCCGTAATATTGTTGTCGAGGTCATTAAGAAAAGTGACCGTGTTCTTGATACCCAGGCTAGTTTCAGTCGAGTTGGCATCGAGAACATTAAAACTGTCCGTGATATTAGTTTGGTTATAAAAGATAATATTACCGATCGCTGGTTTTGTTCCAGAAGCTTTCAGGTTCTCCAAGTTTTCTAATTTGAAGTTTTGTAAGATGACTTTTGTATCATCTACTCCTTCAAAGGTGATTTCTAGATTGCCGCCATTCTGGGTCAGTAGCATATTTCTGGCAGTGAAGTCTTCAAATTTGATAGTATCCACTTCGCCAATGACTGCTGCGGAAGGATTTGTGCCTTTACCCACTCCACCGAAATCAGTGATTGTATCAGTGCCATCACCAAACTTATAAACAAATATATCGTTACCACCACCACCAGTTAAGGTGTCATTGCCGGCTTTACCGTTAATTGTGTCCGCGCTGTTGGCGCCCAGTAGGGTATCGTTCCCATTAGTTCCAATAAAATTCGTCATAAGTTTTTCCTGTCTAAATTAAGTTTTTTCCTAACTTGAGCTATCAATTTTGATGCTGTTTGGAGACATCAATAATTCACCGAAAATCAAATGTTTCGGCATACTTTACTATCAGTTTTTGGGGTTAGCAATTTTCCCAATACTCGCATTGTTGACCTGCGTGCAACTAGGTCTAATGCAAACTACTTGGAACTATCTAAGTTCAACCCTTTCAATACGAGTGAATCTCTTTTTTTCACTCTCTAACCGCGAAGGTTTTCTTAGCCGTTGGTGTTGTCACAGCCATCAATGTCTAGCCAAAGGCATAGTTGTTTCAGCGGTGAAGAGGTTAAAAAGGAAGTTTTTGAGCAAACAGCAAACTTTTTAGCTATTTTGAAAGGTCTAGCCCTACTAGTTTGAAAATAGCAAACAGTTTACAGGGAATAAAGAAACAAATCTTTATGCTTTCCTTGTGGGCGATCGCCCCAGAGTCTTTAACTTCAGAATAGGGAACATATAAATACGATCATACTAATTAAATACTGAATATTTACTTAGCTGTCTATATTTCAACAAATATCTTTGCACATTCTTCACATGATTTTACATCCTGCCTTTCTTATGTAAATATACTGCAACTAAAATGCTGTTGTAAACACATAACTTTTCATAATTTATGGTTTGCTGCTAAAACTCTCAATGGTACTAGTTAGTTAAATCTACCTGCAAAAACGAGGCAGACACTAAGCTAGGAAAGCTTTTTCATTATTAGTTGTGGGATTTTGCCGTGATTGAATCTCTTGAAAATAGAGACTAGGAAGGGAATACTTCATGTATTGTTAAGTAATTTATTATACATAAACGTATCTTGAATAAGTGAGTAAGAGAGGAAACCTTTTCATTGTTGATTGTGAGTTTTTCGATGAATGACTGTCTTGAAAATAAAGACTGGGGTCTGGAGACTTATGATTGAGTAAAAAATATTTTCATACCAAAGTTGTGCGATCGCTCGTACTAACTTCTAGGTTGAAAATAGGAGACAGTCTACAAGTCAAAAGTAATAAGCAAAGAAATTTTTTGCCTTACCTACAAAGTATTACAAGGTATTACTTGTGGTCGTTTAACTAGCAGAATAGGAAACATCTAAGTAACACCATACTAACTAAATACTGAATATTTACTTAGATGTCTATGCCTAGAAGCAGATCTTTGCATACTCTTCATATTATTCCTTGAAAAAAGTATATGTTAAGTACTGATGTTTTAGGGGAATTAGGTGTTCAAGCGTTGAGATTTCGTCAATTTTGCTAAACAGATAATTCTGGGGAAGCCTGGATTCCTTATGGGACAATGAGCGTTGTTAATTGAAATCAAGATTTACTTATCTTTGTGTATTCTTCATACTCATCTGGGCAAACAGATGACCGAAGCAATGAGTAAAAATACATATTAAATTGGCGATCGCTGTTGTGAAAACATGTAAGGCGGCGGGAATAATTATCGTTAGAATAAGGTAATAATAAATCGACAATAAGTAATAAGAATAAGGGTTTTAGCTGAGTTGATTTTTCTTGGTATAGTTTGGTTTGATTGTGCCAACTTACTTAGGTAATTGGGAGTCGGGAATAGTGGAGAAACCTTTTTGAGGTATTTGTGGGATTGTTTAGTGTAAAAAACTAGTACGTAGCATATCTCGTAGCCAAGCGAAAACCGCTAGAGGATGATAAAATTACAAAAGCAGACATGATTAAATTTAGTCAATAACATTTGCAAACTATTCGCACCCATGCTGAAAACACCCACCCAGACAATGTTGCGATACAATCTTGGGTTATCTGGCTGGTGAGGGGAAGACAATACAAAATGTGTGGAGTACCGAGGCAGGTGCTAAAATTACAGGCAACTTGATATTAGAAACTAAAAAACGCAATATGCCATCTGACTGTAAATTAAGCAATCAAATGCGAGATGCTATTTTCAACACCTCGCATTTTCCAAGTTTTTAAATCATGGAATCCTAAGCTTAAACAACCACAAAATTATTATTGGTTAGTGACAACCCAGCAGATAGTTGTGCAAATTGTACTTGGCTATATGTACCCCCACTGCCATCTTCGTCAAAGAACAATGCACCTGTCGTAGAGTTGTAAATCAATCGTTGAGCAATTGTTGTTGCAGATGCTCCGACGGTAAACTGACTAGCTGAGAGTACACCTTTACCACCAAAATCGTAGCCAACACCTATGCTAATCACCTCATTAGCTGCATTAAAGTCATAAATAGTATCTACTCCTTGATTGAAACTCTTGAAACCAAAGGTATCGATACCGCTTCCTCCATAGAGGCTATCATCGCCTCTGCCACCGATAAGGGTATCATTGCCATTACCTCCTTTGAGGATGTTATTACCAGAGGCATCCAGGGCGGAGATATAATCATTGCCATCACCTCCAAACAGCAGGTTCTTGCCTATTGAACCATCAGCATTTAAGGTATCGTCACCAGCACCACCCTTAAGGGTGTTATTGCCAAAAGATTGAGAGTCGTTTTCAACTTTGTAATATGTATCTCCGAAGTCGCTGTAGTTATAAAAATATGAGCCAGAGATATCTAGATAATCATTACCATTGCTACCATCGAGCAGGTTATTGCCTTTTGAACCGCTAGCACTCAAGGTATCATTGCCATTACCACCGTTGAGGGTGTTATTGCCTAAGGAACGAGAGTCGAAATTAAAGGTAGGAACACGTCCGTATGAGTCTTCCTCCTGCTGGTAGGCACCAGAGACGGAGACATAATCATTGCCATCGCCCCCAGAAAGTAGATTATTGCCTTTTGAACCACTAGCACTCAACTTATCATCGTCAGCACCACCGCTGAGTAGGTTATCGCCTGATGAATAGTTAGCATTCAAGGTATCAAAACCAGCACCTCCTATAAGGGTGTTATTGCCTAAAGCGCTATAGTCGCTATGTGTTTCATACTCGTAGTAAGCAGAGATGTCTAAAAAATCACTACCATCGCCACCATCAAGCAAGTTCTTGCCTGTTGAACGGCTAGCACTCAAGGTATCATGACCAGCGCCACCGTTGAGGGTATTATTACCATCTGAGCGAGGCTTGTTGTATATAGGGTCGCTATAGAATTCGTAGTAGGTATAGATAGAAAGCAAATCATTGTCACTGTCACCATTGAGCAAGTTATTACCTGCGCCACCAACGAGAGTATCATTCCCCGCACCACCAATGAGAGTATCGTTGCCTGTTCCACCTCTCAAAAGGTCGTTGCCACTTAACCCACGAATTTTGTCATTACCTCCCTGACCATTGATGACATCATCTGAGTTATCAAAGCCTTTAACATTATTGTTCAGGTCGTTAAGGAAAGTAACTGTATTCTTGTTGAAAATAGTGCTTTGGTTGGAGTTGGCATCGAAAACATCAAAGCTGTCAGTAGTGCTAGTTTCTCCATAAAACACGATATTGCCTAAGTCTACAGTGGCTCCAGTCGATTTACTGAGATTATCCAGGTTTTCTAAGGCAAAGTTTTGCAGGATGACTTTGACTTTATCTACTCTTTCAAAGGTAATTTCCAGATTACTGCCATTCTGGGTGAGTAATAGATTTCGTGCTGTCAAGCCATAGTTTTGAAATATTAGGGTATCAACTTCGGCAACAGCCGCTGCTGTTGGGCTTGTTCCTTTACCAACACCACCAAAATCGGTGATTAAATCAGTGTCGTCGTTCAAATTATAAAAAAATATATCTTTGTAAACAAATGTATCTTTGCCACCTCCACCAGTCAAGGTGTCGTTTCCCTCTTTGGATGTAATGGTATCGTTGCCTAATTGACCGTTAATTGTATCCGCTAAGCTGCTGCCATTAAGAGTATCATCACCATTAGTTCCATTGATATTCGCCATAACTTTTACCTTCCTAAAAGGATTTTTCGAGTAATATCAAGTTCGGAAAATTACCTATAATTCAAAGTTATCCGCATTTGTCCTTCTCGAAAGTTCTCTTCGCATTTGGCGCTCCCCAACAGTATTTGCGAAACCCTGTAGGATCTTGCTAAAGACTTTTCTTTGCGTCAGCTTTAATTATTAAGTATTCAATCGAACCTGTATAATTTCAGTTGCAAATAATCGGGTTAATAATAATTTGAAAGCCCAAAGAGTTTACTAAAAGTTAACGCTTTCGACAGATTTAATTTTGCACAAGATTGGCTCTGAGCAAATTGCAAGTAGTATTTATCGAACTATCTCGAACTATCTAAGCCTTAAGCACTGTACAAATTTCTCATAGTTGGGATTCAGTGGCAAAACAATTAGTTTTGGTTTGATTTCAACCATGCTTCATCACTAGCTCAGGGAAGTAGTTAGCGTAGGTATCGCTGAAAAACAGTTAAAAATCAATCTGGAATGCCCTCAACCCACAACCTATTAATTGGTTTGTCAATGCATAAGTCTTAATGTTTTCAAAATAGGAGCTGCGGACTGGAAAACGAATACTTTCATGCCCTCATTGTGCAATCGATCGCCTAAACATCTAGCCTGAAAATAGAAAACATTTAAATAACCCTATAATAAGTAAATACCGAAATATTTAATGGAATGTCTATTTTTTAATAAAAATGTAATATTTTTAGTAGGTGGTGAAGTATTGTATCGAAACGAGAATCCCTAGAGATTGCAAAATTACAAACGCAGACATGATCCGATTGAGCATAGAACACTTAGAAACGATTCGCAGCCATGCGGAAAACATCTACCCAGAAGAATGCTGTGGTATAATCTTGGGTTATCTGGCTAGTGAGGGCAAAACGACAGTAGAAGTAATGCCCACAGAAAATGCTTGGAATACAGAGGCAGGTGCTGAATTTTCAAGCGAACGCACAGTAGAAAGTAAAAAACGGCAGTATGCGATCGCACCTGAAGTAATGTTACAAGCACAAAAACAAGCACGCGATCGCTCCTTGAATATTATCGGCATTTTTCACTCCCACCCAGATCACCCTGCCATACCTTCAGAATGCGATCGCTTGTACGCTTGGCAAGGATACTCGTATATAATAGTTTCCGTCCAAAACGGCAAAGCCACCCAAGTGCGAAGCTGGAGTCTTGATGATACTCATCAGTTCCAAGCAGAAGCAATTGAAAATATAACTTAACGGGTTAATTTCAAGACAGATATCATTTTTCGATAGGATTAATATTCCTGCTCTTGCACAAGACTACTGCTATGTTAAATCCGAATCTGGATGAAATCCAGTTGACCAAAGATGATTACGAACGCTACTCCCGACACTTGATTTTGCCGGAAGTAGGATTGGAAGGACAAAAGCGCCTGAAAGCTGCTAGCGTACTTTGTATCGGTACGGGTGGACTAGGTTCACCACTACTTTTATACCTAGCGGCCGCAGGTATTGGACGCATCGGGATCGTTGATTTTGATGTTGTTGATACTTCCAATTTGCAACGTCAAGTCATTCACGGTACATCCTGGGTGGGTAAACCCAAGATTGAATCCGCAAAAAACCGCATTCACGAGATTAACCCCTATTGTCAGGTGGATCTCTACGAAACTCGCCTGAGTTCCGAAAATGCGTTAGAAATTTTTCAACCTTACGATATCGTGGTGGATGGCACCGATAACTTCCCCACGAGATATTTAGTTAATGATGCTTGCGTATTGTTAAACAAACCCAACGTCTACGGTTCCATTTTCCGCTTTGAAGGACAAGCCACTGTATTTAATTACGAAGGCGGGCCGAATTATCGTGACCTTTACCCAGAACCACCACCACCAGGAATGGTTCCCTCTTGTGCAGAAGGTGGCGTGTTGGGAATTTTGCCAGGAATTATTGGTGTTATCCAAGCAACGGAAACTGTCAAAATTATTATGGGACAAGGTAACACCTTGAGTGGGCGCTTACTGCTATACAACGCCTTAGACATGAAATTCCGGGAGTTGAAACTACGTCCTAACCCCATTCGCCCAGTTATTGAAAAACTGATAGACTACGAACAATTCTGCGGAATTCCACAAGCTAAGGCAGAGGAGGCAAAACAGCAGATGGAAACTCAAGAAATGACCGTTAAGGATTTGAAGGAATTGCTAGATAGTGGTGCGAAGGATTTTGTACTACTGGATGTCCGCAACCCCAATGAATACGAGATTGCGAAGATTCCTGGTTCAGTTTTGGTGCCCTTACCAGAAATTGAAAACGGTGATGGCGTTGCCAAGGTGAAGGAAATATTAAACGGTCACCATTTAATTGCTCATTGTAAGATGGGCGGGCGATCGGCAAAAGCCCTCGCTATTCTCAAAGAAGCCGGGATCGTTGGGACGAATGTCAAAGGCGGAATTACCGCTTGGAGTCGGGAAATCGATCCCTCGGTTCCGGAGTATTAAAATAGGACGCGGGGGTACGGGGACGCGGGGACGCGGAGAGTAAAAATTTTACCGCGTTACCTACCTTCCCTTCCGCCTCTTTAGATCTACCTTAATTTTTGTCCCCGCGTCTCCCCTTCCCCGCGTCACCGCGTCTTCTTATGACTACCTCAAAATCTTCTTTCAATATCTTATGGGTGCAAGTTTGGGTATTGGCAGCGGTGCAGGGGGCAATTACCCTGACTTGGTTAATTTATAATGCTTACTTGCCCCAACTTTTGACCCAGTTTGGTTTTCCTGCCTCATTCGCTATTGGTTTATTATTGGTAGAAAATGCCTTGGGTGCAGTATTGGAACCTTTGATGGGGGGACTTTCAGACCAAACTAGGCGTTGGGTAGGGACTCGATTTCCCTTCATTTCAGTAGGTGTAATTCTGGCATCAGCTTTGTTTATTGCCATACCATGTGTCGTCAGCTTGATCCCGCCTACTATGATAATGCGATCGCTCTTGCCCATAACTCTGGTAGCCTGGGCATTAGCAATGACAGTATTTCGCTCTCCAGCTATATGTCTGCTGGGAATGTATTCTACACCAGCCGAGTTACCGTTGGCTGCCAGTGTTGTAACTTTGGTAGGAGGATTTGTTGGCGCTTTTAAACCCATCGCTAACAAGTATATTCTCAGTTTAGGGCCAGTTTTGACCTTTGCAATTGGTTCTTTTGTGTTGTTGGGTGCGGGGGCCGTGTTGCGGTTAGTTAATCTGCCAGAAACACCAGTCGATCGACACAATGCACAGATAGTACAGTTTCCTTTAAAAAAATTAGCTTTGATTTTAGGAACTGGTTTTAGTGTAGCGTGGGGTATCCGATTTTTGATGGATGTCTTGGGTAAAGTCCTCAAAGCCCAACTTAACGCTGATAATATTGATATGCAAATGGTGTGGATTGGAATAGCGATCGCTTTGGCCAACATACCAGCTGGGATGTTCGCTGTCAAAATTGGCAATCGTCAAGCAATGCTTTGTGGTATTTGTGCAACTATTCCGGCGTTACTCATAATGGTATTTATCGGCGTACAAATTCCCATAATTGTGTTAATTATTGCTGGCTTTAGTTTAATTGTTAACGGGGCAGTTCCTTTTGCTTTAGGACTAGTACCCCAAAGATGGGCAGGATTAGGAATTGGGATGTATTTTGGTGGGTTTGCGGCGGCGATGAGTTTGTTTGGCGTCATATTTCCCCAACCGCAAACCATAACACCTTTTGTAGGCGCAGCTGCGGGCGCATTCGCATTTTTCCTCGCTGGTATTTGCATTGGGGTGAGTGGCATTTTTCAAACGCCAAGTAACGCAGAGATTTAACGCAGAGGTACGCAAAGTTAATCTTTGCGTACCTCTGTTTCCTTGGCGTTACTCTGCGTTTAAAAAGCAGTTACAGGTTTTACTTGACTCAACAGATTATGCAATTTCTCCCCTTCAATAACTTCTGTTTCCAAAAGTTGAGTTGCAATTTCTTCTAGCAAATCTCGATTCTCCTTAAGAATCTGTAGCGCTTGTTCGTGGGCAGTTTCCACGATTTCCTTGACCTCGCTATCAATAGCTTTGGCTGTATCTTCACTCACCGCCCGCCGGGGATTAGGGGCACCATTACCCAAGAACATTGCTTGTTGTCCTTGTTGGTAAGCGAGTGGCCCTAAGACTTTACTCATACCATAGGTAGTTACCATTCGTTCTGCCAAGTCTGTTGCTCGTTGCAAATCGTTGGATGCACCTGTTGTAATACTGCCAAACACAACCTCTTCGGCGGAACGTCCCCCTAACAGAGTTGCAATTTGACCGCGCAATTCTGCTTCATTCATCAAAAAGCGGTCTTCGGTAGGTAATTGCAAGGTGTAGCCTAAAGCAGCCATCCCACGGGGAATAATGGAAATCTTTTCTACACGACCGTTGCCTGTGGTTAGCGCCCCGACCATTGCGTGACCGACTTCATGGTAAGCAACAATCTTTTTCTCAGTATCGCTCAATACACGACTCTTCTTTTCTAGACCAGCGACTACCCGCTCAATTGCTTCGGCAAAGTCTTCTTGGGCAACCGTTTGGCGCTGATTGCGGGCTGCTAATAATGCAGCTTCATTTACCAAGTTTGCCAAATCTGCACCAGCAAAACCAGGAGTCCGAGTAGCGATCGCTTTTAGATCTACATCATCTCCTAATTTTACCTTTTGAGCGTGAATCTTCAGAATTGCTTCCCGACCAGATAAATCAGGACGGTCTACCAACACTTGACGGTCAAAGCGACCCGGACGCAATAATGCAGGGTCAAGGCTTTCCGGGCGGTTGGTAGCTGCCAGAACAATTACAGTTGCATCTCCAGCCGCAAAACCATCCATCTCAGTGAGTAATTGATTAAGGGTTTGTTCCCGTTCATCGTTACCACCGTAGAAGCCGTTGCTGCTACGAGACTTACCAATGGCGTCCAACTCATCAATAAATACAATACAAGGAGCCTGTTTCTTTGCTTGCTCAAATAAATCTCGCACCCTGGAAGAACCCACACCCACAAACAGTTCCACAAACTCGGAACCAGAGATACTGAAGAATGGAACTCCTGCTTCCCCTGCCACAGCTTTGGCTAAAAGAGTTTTACCAGTACCAGGAGGGCCGACCAACAGCACACCCTTGGGAATCCTCGCACCAATTTGCGTAAAACGTGCCGGAGTCTTGAGAAAATCTACAATTTCCACTAACTCAGTTTTCGCTTCTTCTACCCCAGCCACATCTTGGAAGGTGATTTTAGCAGATTCGCCTTCAACGTAAACCTTAGCTTTACTCTTACCGATAGAGAGAACACCTTGAGAACCACCAGCACCACGTGAAATAAAAAATTGCCAGATGCCAATAAAAATCAGTGGTGGGATGACCCAACTCAAAAGGGTTGTAAACCAAGTATTCTTCGGTGGAGGTGCAGCTGCAAACTCAACTCCTTTTTGTTCTAAGAGTTTGGGCAATTCCAAATCAAAGATTGGTGTAGTTGCAAACACCTGCCCCGGTTCGCCATTCTCTGTTTTTAATTCGTAGAGAATCTGGTTTTGACCAACGGAAGCACGGCTGACTTCCCCTTCCTGTACTTGATGAATAAATAAGCTATAGGGAACGCCAGCAGGACGAGAACCAAACAAACCAGGCAAAAACAAATTTAAAAGCAGGAATAATCCTGATACTCCTAACAATACATTGGCAATAATTCTAGAACGGGGTGGCTTAGGCTGTTCTTTAATTGTCATAGGTGTTATCAATCCTTTTAGTCATTGGTGATTGGGCATTGGGCAAGCAGGAAGTGTGGGAGGGGTGGGAGGTGTGGGAGGATAGGGAAAAAATCTTTCCCCCCTCTCTCCCCACACTTCCCCATCTCCCCATTCCCCAGTCTCCACCCTCCTCTAACCAATCAAAAATTTGGGCTAACTGGTCTAGGGTTATCAGTCCATATTGCCAGAGGGTCATTGGTAGGAAGTTAGGAGTCTGTTCGCAATGTTGCAAGGCCAAGGAAATTGCTTTGTCGGAAATAGCCAACTCTTTTTCTAAAAAATTCACTAATTGATTTATGGCTTTCATGGCAATGTTAAACAATATTAAATAAATTTATTTTTGATGGAATTTGAGAAACTCGACACAGACTGGATATAAATACTACATACAAAGCAGCTTGCCAAAAATCATCACACTTTTGACCGCTGTTGTCTGACCTAAATCCAGCGTCTAATAAGGCATCCGCGCAATTTAGGCTACGCCTGTGCCAAGTCGTTCATGTTATCTTCATCCTCAAGAGTAATCAATTTTCCCTTCCAGCAAGCTTGGCTGCTATTTTTAATTTATGTAACTAAACTTAACAATTAAATTAATCTTTGGGAACCAAGAGCAAATACGGTTTACCGTACTCAGAGTCGGCAAGAGCAAAGAACACTCCAACGCACACAAATTATTAAGTCATAGCGTCAGAGTGTAATTTTTGATATGCGAACTCCAAAAAATAAATTGTCAAATTTGGATACAACACGAGTGTTCTTCCCCATACTCCCTGCTAAGAGTTCCCTTGCACTTAACACAATAGGGTATTTTTTATTTGGAAGTTGCTATCTGCGATCGCATCGCTATAAATACTCAATTTATCTTACAGATATTTACAATTAAAAATGTTAGTTAGGAAAATTCATCTTCCTAACATAATTCTGCTCCCAATCCCATTTTTTCTATTCTCTGGCAATAACTATATCATTAGACTTAATAACTGCATAAGCTTCTTTTCCCACAGCTAGTTCCAACTCTTCAGCAGAAGCTCTAGTAATAATCGAGGTTAATTCTACTTTGTGAATAATTTCGAGAGTTACTTCACTATTCACGGCTCCAAAAACTACTCGTTTAACAACACCTTTAAGAATATTACGAGAGCTAACTTTTAATGATTTTTTGGGAATGTTAGTTTCTAACTCAGGCTTTTGAGTGTAAATATCTTCTTCTTCCTGCTTGCTTGGTAGTGATATTGCTGGTGAAGAGTGCTGATTAAGACTACGCACGAGTTCCCGCAGAATTTCAGTCTTGGTGCGTTGAGACTGTTCGCAGAATTCTTCTAGAATCTTCCGCTCCTCCTCAGAGGTTTGAAATGTGACCCATCCTTGTTCTTTTCTTGGCATAATATTATCAATTTTGGTTACCTTGTTACGATTCTATCAAGTATCAATTCGATGTATCGTTTTAGTAATAACATTTTTTTTTGAGTAATTTTTGCATTTTCCAGTAAAATTCGTCAATTAATCTCATACATTTAACTACATAGATATTTATTTTTTGTAGATGCAAAATAATTTGTTACTTCATAATGGATAACCGTCATTACACATATACCAACAAAAATGGTAATATTGGTTAAGCTTGATGTCTTCTCTGTTCTTAGCTTTTTAGTTGGAATCTTCGATTTGACAGTTGCAAGGTTAATGTAGCAGAAAACTCGGCGAGCGATGTCTCCGACGGGCTACGCCTACGCGCGAGTACCATAGGATTATTTCATGTGAGTTTATAAAAGGGTGATGAAACACCTCAAATCGCGTTCTCAAGACCTGCGGAGTTTGTTTGAGAACAATATCACCATTGAATACGTCGCGGAACCCCTCAAAGCTATGCCAGCTGATGCAGAGGTGACACAAGTGCTGCATTGGATGGAGGCACAAAATTTTGATGTCATCGGTGTTGAAACTGGAGATACTATCACTGGTTATGTAGAACGCTCTAGTTTGATTCAAGGTAATGGCAAATGTAGCGATTATCAACGGGTATTTCATCCCAAAGAATTAATTGCCATTTCCACCCCGCTGATGAAATTACTACCCATTTTGCAACAAACTCCGCGATTGTTTGTTCTCGACTGCAATCAAGTGAGTGGAATCGTTACCTGTGGCGACTTGCAGAAAGCACCTGCGCGAATGTTATTGTTTGGCTTGGTAACGCTGCTAGAAATGAATCTCCTGCGGTTGGTGCGGCTTTACTATCCTCAAGATTCTTGGCAACCAGTCTTGAAAAAAGAGCGGTTAGAAGTTGCTCGACGGCTATGGCGAGAAAGCCAGGAAAGAAACGAAGCTACGGATTTGTTAGATTACCTGCAATTCTGCGATAAGCGAGAGTTGGTTTTAAATCAGCCAGAACTTCTTGAGCAGCTGGGACTGAAATCCAAACGGTTTGGGGAACGTTTCCTCAAGTCTGCTGAACAGTTGCGAAACCGATTAGCTCATGCCCAAAATTTAGTCACTGGTTCCTCTTGGACAGAGTTGATTTCTCTAGCAGAAGCGATGGAAATGCTGTTAATTCGCTGTGAGGAAGTCGAGTAAAGTTTATTGATGGTTCTGCAACCAGGCTACTAAATAGACATAGGAGAAAAATAATCTAGAGACGTAGCATTGCTACGTCTCTACAAGGGTTCTGGATAACGCATATTTAATTTCTGGACATGTCTAATCTGCTGCTCTAGAGAAATATAAATGGTATAAGTTTTCTATCTTACAATTAAAAACTTCTGAAAGATCGCGGTAAGCTAGTTGGAATTCAAGCTGATTGCGTCAGTAGATTGTTAAATTAGCTGCTCAGTTTTCCGGGGTGAAATTTGTAATGACTGTAAACCTGAAGTCTTTAGAAAACCCAATTGCTCTCGCGGCCGATTCCAAAACCGCTGCTAATCCTCAAAAAAACCGCTACATTCCCTTACATCATCGACGTATTCTTTGTATCTTTCCCAAGTACAGCCGTTCATTTGGTACATTTCATTACGCCTATCCACTCATGGGTAATGTCCGAGCTTTTATGCCACCCCAAGGTATTTTAATTGTGGCTGCTTACTTACCTCAAGAATGGGAAGTCCGGTTTATTGATGAAAATGTCAAACCAGCAACTAAGGGTGATTACCAATGGGCTGATGTGGTAATTGTTAGTGGAATGCACATTCAAAAACCACAGATTAATCAAATTAATGAACTTGCCCATCGAGCCGGCAAAATCACAGTTATCGGCGGCCCTTCTGTATCTGGTTGCCCAGAATATTATCCAGAATTTGATATTTTACATTTGGGTGAATTGGGAGATGCAACCGATCGCTTGATCGAGTATCTAGACCAAAACTCCGAACGTCCCCAAGCACAAATTCGCTTTGAAACTAAAGAACGTTTGCCTCTGACTGAGTTCCCCACCCCAGCTTATCATTTATTGAATATCAATGATTATTTCCTAGCAAACGTGCAGTTTTCTAGCGGTTGCCCTTATCGTTGCGAGTTTTGCGATATTCCAGAACTCTACGGACGCAACCCCCGGATGAAAACCCCAGAGCAAGTTGTCGCAGAGTTAGATGCAATGCGGCAATCAGGCAATTTGGGAGCAGTATATTTTGTCGATGATAACTTTGTTGGCGATCGCCGCGCAGCCATGAAGTTACTTCCTCACCTAATTGACTGGCAAAAACGCAATGGCTATCCCATTCAGTTTGCCTGCGAAGCAACCCTCAACCTCGCTCAAAGCCCCAAACTGCTGGAGATGATGCGCGAAGCCTATTTTTGCACCATCTTTTGCGGCATTGAAACGCCAGAACCAGAAGCCCTCCATGCGATTTCCAAAGACCAAAATCTGAGTATGCCGATTTTAAAAGCGATTCAGGTTTTAAATAGCTATGGTATGGAAGTAGTTTCGGGGATCATCATCGGCTTAGATACAGATACACCAGAAACAGGCGATCGCATTCTCGAATTTATTCGGGCGTCCCAAATTCCCATGTTGACAATTAACCTACTTCATGCATTGCCGAGAACTCCTTTATGGCGGAGATTAGAAGCAGAAGGACGACTGGTATTTGATGAAAACCGCGAATCGAATGTAGAGTTTTTAATGCCTTACGAGCAAGTTATCGAAATGTGGCGGCGTTGCATCACCACAGCTTACGAGCCAGAATTTTTATATCAGCGGTTCGCCTACAACATGGAACACACCTACCCAAACCGCATCAAAGTTCCCAACAGCCCAGCTCGTACTTCTGGGGCTAATATTCGCAAAGGTTTAACTTATTTAATCAATATTTTGCTACGGATAGGTATATTTAGTAACTATCGTCAAACTTTTTGGAAAATGGCTAAACCCGCACTCAAAGCAGGTGATATTGAAAGCTTGATTCACGTTGGGCTTGTGGGGCATCATCTAATTAAATTTGCCCAAGATTGTGCCAAAAATGAAGAATCAGCTTCGTTCTATTCCCAAAAAATCCTGACTAAGGTTCGTAGCTAATAGGTATTTTAGCCGTGTGAAAAACAATGTAGAGACGTAGCTAAGGTTCGTAGCTAATAGGTATTTTAGCCGTGTGAAAAACAATGTAGAGACGTAGCAGTGCTACGTCTCTACAACAATTTTGGGTAACTGCGGAATTCTGAATTCCTCTATAGGACATACAGCGTTCTTACCCTAATGTATGATTTAATTCACAGAAAATTCATGTAAAATAATAATCTATATCTATAGACAGATGTGGTAATTAACAGTGTATAAGCTTAAAAACCACATCAAATTCATTTATGACGACAAAGACTTGGGATGCTCAACTTGCTTACTGGCTAGTTCGACCTCTAAAAAACAGTTGGGTAAATCCCAATCATCTGACCACAGTCCGACTGGTAACAGGACTGGCGGCCGCTGTTGCATTGGCAGTTGGCGATAGTATCTGGGCTAACATTGGCACAATGCTTTTTGCTTTATCCAATTTTTTAGACCACACCGATGGTGAATTAGCCCGTTTAAGTGGCAAAAGCAGCAAATGGGGACATCAGTACGACCTTTTGAGTGATGCCATTATCCACATTCTCTTATTTATGGGCATTGGGTATGGCCTTAGGGGAAGTGAACTTGGTTCGTGGGCATTACTTATGGGGATCGTATCTGGCGTATCTGTTGCTTGCATTTTTCATTTGCGAAACCAAATGGAACAGCGTTTAGGTAAAGACGCCACCCGTCAACCGAATTTTGCCGGCTTTGACATTGAAGATGTGCTGTATTTATTTCCCATAGTCACCTTACTCAACGGACTACAACCGTTACTCATTGCAGCTAGTATTGGTGCGCCAACGTTTGCTATATGGGTAATTTGGCAATTTTTGGCACTCCCAGAGTCTTAAGTAAATTAGGAAATGGGGAAGAGGACACGGGGACACGGAGAGGGGGGACGCGGGGAAAGATTTATTGCAAATTGTCCCCGGTTCGTGACATCGGGCATTGATGATTTTAAGTTTTAATTTATTGATTAATGAAACTTCAAACTGAAATTTCTCAAGCCATAGCAGCTGTTGATTATCAAAAACTGAAAGCTGAGTTTCAAGCACACAATGAATTTTTGGTGCTTGAAAACTTTCTTCCTAATTCGATTCTTAATGAGTTTTTGAGTTTGTTGCCATCGTTGCAACCTGCTATCAATCGTAACTATATTCCCAATCATAAAAAAGGCGGTAGTATTAGCCGCTATAGCTTAGATAAGCTAGCGCCGATTTTCGGAGAATTTTATCAATTAAATGCCCTTTTCGACTTTTTCAACGAAATTACTGGGGAAAAACTGCTTCCCTGTCCCGATCGCGATCCCCACACTTACGCGCTATACTACTACACTGAGCCTGGAGATCATATTCAATATCATTACGATACATCTTATTATCGCGGAAAACGCTACACGGTGTTACTCGGTTTAGTTGACCGTTCATCAAGCAAGTTGGAATATCAACTCTACAAGGATATTCCTGAACGGGAAACACAAATGCGATCGCTTTCCTTAACCCCTGGTACCCTAGTATTATTTAACGGTGACAAACTTTACCATAGAGTTACTGCTTTAGGCGAGAATGAACAGCGAATTGTTTTAACTTTAGAGTATGTCACCGACACCCGTATGGGTATGTTAAAACGTTTTGTCTCAAATATGAAAGATGCGATCGCTTATTTTGGTTTTCGCCAAGTCTTTGGACGTTAAAGTTATTAATTTCACTGGATGTTAATCAAAAGTCAAATAAAAAAGACAGAAAAATTTATTACTTGAGAAAGAAGCTACAAATTATTTAATAATAGAAAATAATTTTATTGATTACATTTATAGAAATTCTATAAATTTGGAAATGGGAAATTTAATTGAATTTACCTTGTTCGCTCCTCGTAACCAAGGGGCAGTTTTAATTGGGTCATTTTCTGATTGGCAAGAAATCCCAATGCAAAAAGGCGAAGATGGTTATTTTCGCACTCAAATACAACTAAAAGACGGGGTTTATCAATATAAATTTCGCGTTCAAACTAAAAGTCCCAATTTTGCACCTAATGAATGGATAGATGTTATAGACCCGAAGGCAACAGATGTTAATGAAACAGAAAAACACGCTATAGTGCGAATTAAAGACGGGCAACGTATTGTTGATACTTATGTTTGGCAATATGACGAAATGCTGTTGCCTGATAATCGGGAATTAGTCATATACGAAATGCACGTTGCTGATTTTACTGGTGATGAGGTTGACCCTGATAAGCGAGGCAAATATTTAGGGGTAATTGCCAAGTTAGATTATCTGTGTGAATTGGGAATAAATGCAATTGAATTAATGCCAGTCAACGAATACCCAGGTAACTATAGTTGGGGCTATAAAGTCCGCCACTACTTTGCTACAGAATCTAGCTACGGTTCCACAGAAGATTTAAAACGATTAATAGACGAATGTCATGCTAGAGGCATTCGTGTTTTTATGGATGCGATTTACAATCATACAGACGAAGAATGCCCATTACTGCTGATTGACAGGAATTATTGGTACTACGAACACAAGCATTATCCAGAAGACCCAGATAATTATTGGGGGCCAGAATTTAACTATGATAATTACGACGAAAAATTAAACGTTAAACCAGCATGGAAATACATCGGTGATGTAGTGCAATTTTGGATTCAAGAATATCATATTGATGGCATTCGCTTTGATGCGGTGCGCCAATTGGCTAACTTTGAATTTTTCAACTGGCTGACTAAGCAAGCAAAAAAACATGCCGCATCCAAGCATTTTTATAATATTGCCGAACACATTCCTGATACAAGCACTGTAGTCAAACCAGATGGGCCATTAGATGGTTGTTGGCATGAAAGTTTTCGCTACTTTGTAGTTCCATATATTTGTGGAAAATCATTTGAATTAGAACAATTAAAGGAGATTTTAGACCCTAGAAAACAAGGTTATGCAACTGCCACCAATACGATCAATTATTTGGCAACACACGATCGCCAACGTCTATTGCGAGAATTAGGCGATGCTGGTATCTTTGATGCAGAAGCATTTAAACGAGCAAAGTTAGCAGCAGCCCTGTTAATGACAGCAATGGGTATACCAATGCTGTGGATGGGAGAAGAATTTGGCGAATACCAGCCAAAAAGCGAAAGTGTGACTCAACCACAAAAAATTACTTGGTCATTGTTGACAAGTGACCAGAACCATAATTTATTTAAGTATTATCAAAAACTGATTGCTTTACGCCAGCAAAATCTAGCCCTGCAAAGTGACAATATCGAATTTTTTCACGAAGACACAAACAATAAAGTATTGGCTTACAGCCGCTGGGATAAACAGGATTCTCATATCGTTGTCGTGGTAAACTTTTCTGCCGTAAATCTAACTAAGTACGAAATTCCAAACTTTCCCACTGCTGAGTATTGGCAAGATTGGTTCGGTAACTGTGAAGTGGAAACTCAAGAAGATACTTTAGTCACTGATTTACCAGGCTATACAGCCAAAATATTTGTTTGGCAGTAATCTGAGAAGATGTTTGAAGTTCATCATCTCAATATAATTAGCATTGTCACAAACCTCAAAACCTTTTTTTCGTTTGATACAGGAGTAGTCACTTAGGGCCAGCATTTTAGTATATCTTGATACAGTTTAGAGAAGCCTGTTGTTTCCCCCTAGTTTCCCATCCCTCCACAGAGGAACTTTCCGAACTCAACCGTATTGGAGTATATACAGCAGTTTTCTTTTACATGAGGTACAAAGTCACTGGTTTTGAGGCAGCGCAAAGTCGAGCCACTGCGTTCCTGTCGCCCTGCGTCGGAAAGCAAGTGGCGTTGAGCCGAGGCTTCCTCGGATCAGAACTTTGTAAGAGAGGAGGGAGAAGAATAATTTGATTTCTGAATCCTTGGTGCTGTACCTCATTTAGCAAGAAAGGCAGCTATGCTGAGGGCAGGAGGCTTTTATCGGGAAAGGCAGAGGGCAGGAGGCAGAAGGCAGAAGGAAATTCTAAAGCAAATAAAAGCCCTCAGATGGGACAGAGGGCTTTTGGCAGATATGGTTAGCTAAGGGGGCAAAAATAACAGAACTAATGCAAACACTTGGTATGTTGATGTGGATGCAATAGGTTGCTATGTAAATAAATAGTATCAGATGGCTATCAGATAAGATACTCACATACATCACATGTGCAACATTTAATTACTATTAATGTTAACTTCAGCTAAAACCCTTGAAAATTACCATTCGCTTAGGGTTTCAACAAACCTCAACTTACCTTTAGTTTTAAAGTTGTACGAAGCGTATTTATAGTTTTTTAAGCAAAACTTTATCAAATCTTTTTATCTTTAATAAAAGTATTTCACATTTCACATGACTTGTAATATAGAATATTACAGTGAATATTATATTCAGTGTGCAAATACATCTGCCAAAAGTGCAACTTTATTGAAATTTCTCCTCATGAAATACAATAATTTTCTTCTAAATTTAGATTTAGATATAATTTAATACAGTCTAGTTTTTAGTTAAATAGTTAATTTTTATACCGAACTTAAAATTATTCAGAATTCGTAATTGATCGCCAAGCAATACAAAAGTAAAAAGTTCAAAGTGAAACGGTATGACCCCAGCGTTAAATTTATTTATAGGGATTATATTTTTACTTTTTATTTCTTAATTTACTTGAAAGTGAATTTTTTACATGGCATCAAATAGTATTAAAATAATTATCCATCAAGCATTTTAAGATATCTAACAATGATTTATTGCCAGAAAAACCAAATGTTATTATTTTTTTAAAGTTTTAATAGGATTGGAAACCATATGAAAAAGCAATTGTCACAAAACTGGCTTGTTTCTCAATCTTTGCTCCGCTTTTTAATTATTTTCTTATTAGTAATAGGTGTCTTTTTTCGCTTCGTCAATCTTGACAAAAAAATTTATTGGAGTGATGAAGTTTTATCATCATTACGCATATCTGGATATACGCAGTCAGAAGTTGAAACCAATTTACGTAATGGTAATTTAATCAGCGTAGAAGAGTTATATAAATACCAGTATCCTAACCGCGAAAAAACTACGATTGATGTCATGAAAGGCATAGTCTTAGAAGACTCACATATTTTGCCACTACACGTCTTGCTGGCTAGGTTTTGGGTGAAGTTATTTGGTAATTCTGTAGCAGTGACGAGAAGTTTTTCGGCTTTTATTAGTTTGTTAACCTTTCCTTGTATTTATTGGTTATGTAAAGAATTATTTAGGTCTTCGCTAACAGGGTGGATAGCGATGGCGTTGGTAACAGTTTCGCCTGCTCATGTCATATATGCACAAGAAGCACGAGCTTATAGTTTATGGATAGTAGCTATCTTAATATCCAGTGCAGCACTGCTGCGAGCTATGCGCCTGAAAACGAAGGTTAGTTGGTGCATTTATACAGTAACATTATCACTAGGATTTTATAGCCATATATTTTTTGGCTTTATTGCTTTTGCACAGGCAATTTACGTAGCTATAATTGAACGCTTTCGATTGAGTAAAACCTCAATTTCTTACTTGCTTGCATCGCTTCTAGGGTTTATGACTTTTGTACCTTGGATTTGGATTATTCTGACTAATAGTCACTCAGGTGCAATATCTTGGGCAAATGCAAAACAAAGCTTATTTGATTCAGCTACAAGATGGGCTGGAATTATTAGTCGTGTGTTTCTTGATTTAGGTATTAGCCCTAGCGACTCCAAGGAACTTAAATTTGCCTTAATTCCTTTTATTGGAATTATTTTAACTTTAATTATTTATTCAATTTATGTTCTTTGTCGAAGAAGCCCTAAAAGAGTATGGTTATTTATCTTAACATTAATTGGGTCTGTGGGGCTTCCCCTGGTAATCTTGGATTTTGCGTTTCAAAAGCGATACGGTACTAGTCGATATACACTTCCCTCCATTTTAGGCATACAGTTAGCTGTTGCTTATTTATTAGCAAATAAAATTAGGTTTAGTAATACTAAAATTTTCCAAAAAAAGCTTTGGTCAGTTGCAAGCGTGTTGATTATCATCAGTGGGATCGTATCTTGCGGAATCAGTTCTCAATCTCAGATGTGGTGGAACAAATTTCCTGAAAAATACGAACAATATCCCAAAATAGCCAACATAGTTTCTCAATATGATAAAGCACTTTTAATTAGCGACGGCAGAATAGTTCCCGAAATACAAATACTCGCTCACTTACTTGTTCCAAAGGTGCAATTACAAATTGTTAGTTCAAATAAATTACCAGAAATTCCTAGTGGTTTTACTGATATATTTTTGTTCCTACCTTCTGATTCTTTAAAAGCTGGAATTGAGAAAATTTATAACTTCAAGTTACAGCAGATAGACAAATTTCTCTGGAAAGCCATTAAATCTAGTTAAACCGATAAAAATCGGCTTTTTCCTCCTGCCTCACTTCGGCTACGCGGAAATCGAGCGTACCTTGAGGGGAAGCAAGCTACGCGTAGCGTATCGTAGATAAGTCGAGATTCAGTGAACACCTGCCTCCTGCCTTCTACTTAAAACTAAAATTCAATTTTTAAAGTGAAGTGCTACTACTGTAGGTATCTGAACTTTTCAAGAAGTATTCAGGATATGAGCCATCGAACTCACATTAAAAATTAATATCAATTAGCTCACAATTAGGAAAATTAGAGCAAAAATATACTTGAATCAATCCATGATTTAAGTATATATCTCTATTGCTGCGGCTTATGTCATCGCCCCTTGAGCGCCCGCTAAAAATTGAAATTAGACTTCCATCTTCCCATCCTCACTTACTAGAGGGGCTGGAGATATGGCTACGCTTGGGTTTAATATCCGATTCCCAAGTCAGGCAGCTATGCCGAGAATTTCTCACCTGTACGGTGGTGTTGCAACCTCAGACTCAAGTCAAAACTAAAGTAAAATTTGCAACTTCAGATCCTGTGGAACAGTTGCCTGTAGCCGCTTTACAAGCTAGTAGCCGTAGACAACCGCCAGAAAAACCAGCTCAACCCAGCTTTATCAGCACAATGTTGCAGTCACTAGGGGCAGAATTGAGTGTCCGTTGGCTGCTTTTTCTAGGAGTATTTTTGGTAGTGGTGTCCTCTGGGGTACTGGCTGCTAGTCAATGGGAAAAATTTCCTGCTTCTGGACAGTATGGAGTTTTATTTGCTTATACTTTGAGTTTCTGGGGGTTAAGCTTTTGGGCGACTAGGCAAAACAATTTGAGATTGACAGCTCAGACATTATTAATTGCCACTCTTTTGTTAGTGCCAGTGAACTTTTGGGCTATGGATAGCTTTGGGTTATGGCAAAATCCTTTGAATTGGATTGTAGTGGCGATCGCCTGCCCTACCCTCACTGCTATTACTGTTTTTATCTCCAAAAATCGTACTATTTTTCCCAATTTACATACAGCTAAATTAGCCATAGTAAATATTCTTGGGCTGAGTTATCTGCATTGGGGTTGGCACTTCAAAGAATTTCCCTTAATTGCCGTTTATCTAGCAACGATCGCCACAACTATCATTACCGTTATTGAGAATCGCCAGCCACATCGGGAAAATACAAGCGATCGCCACAATTTAAGTATTAGCTTACACGCTACTGTAATTATTTATGCTTTAATCGTCCTGTTAGTGCGGGCGATTTTTATTGCTGGGGTAAATGTCACGCAGTTGGGTTTAGCTATTGGCATTTGCGGCTGGTTGGTGACTTGGTTGGCACAGCAGGGAAGGGAAGAGGACGCGGCGACACGGGGACGCGGGGACACGGGGAATGTAGAGGACGCGGCGAGGCGAGGACGCGGCGATGTGGGGAATTCTTTCCCCGCGTCAGAGCGTCTCCCACTCTCCGTGTCTTCCCTACTCTGGGAAAGATTCGGTGCGATTTTACTGTTGCTGGGTTGGCTGGTTTCAGTAATTAATTATCCCTGGCAAGCGATCGCTGTGAGTGGTTTGGGTTTGTGGTTTGTGGGAAATCGCTTGCAGCGCTACAGTTTAAAAGTTGACTTAGCGGCAGTTTTCGTTATTGGCTTACAGACAATTTGGCTCTTTTGGCGGTTAGTACCCGATGGCTTACAGGATTTAGCCATCGCTACTGCTACCAGACTCACAAATTCTCAAAATGAACCTTGGGCGTTGCTGGGTGTAGTTTTATTTCCCTACGTAATTTTGATGGTGGCGCTGACAGATCATTTGTATCGCGTCCAAAAACGAGAATTGGCTAGATTTGGCGAAGTACTTACTCTATTATTTGGAACGTTTCTGACAACCATCGCCTTAGTCAATCCTACGTTGCGATCGCTAAATCTGCTATTTTCCACCATCACCCTTACCATCGTCACCAAACGCCGCCCTACCTCATCTCCTCCCCTGGTATACCTAACTCATATCATCGGCGTACTGACATTCTGCTCCTTCATCAGTTGGTTATTACCAACACTCAGTAGAGAAGCCTGGGCAAGTATTTTATTAGCTGTAATGGTTGCAGAATGGATATTTAGCCTGGGAAATGGAATATGGCGACGTAGTGCATGGGACATCGGTTTAGGACTAGCCGCAGTTAGTTTTTTGCTGTTGTGGATGAATGCAGAATCATCTTGGTACGGTATGGCTGACAGTAGAGCTAATTGGGGAGTTATTTGGCTAGTTACGCCCATAGCTCTCACGGGTGTTGCCAATCGCACAAATATAGAGAATCGGACTATTAACTGTTACTTAAGTATTTTGGCTGTGGGAATTGCCCAGTTACTTACTTTACAGGTTCCAGGAACCAGATTAATCGGTTTGGCGGTGGGTGCTGGGCTAATGTTCGTAAATACGCGCTATTTGCGAAACCAAGTATCTGCGGCAATTACGGAAGGATTTGTTTTAAGTTTTATTGGAATGCTGCTGTGGACGGGTGTGCCTGGTTTGCCTCGTTTGGCGGTGGCTGGTTGGTTTGTTGTGGGAGCGATCGCCACTTTGAGTTTATGGTTAATCCGCACAGCACTTAGGCAACGCGGTAACGAATTAGCACTTGTTTATGCAGCCGCTAGCGATAAATGGGCGATCGCTTTGTGTGGTTATCAGTTGTTTGCTTTGACGCTGCACTCAGTCCTGATTTACCGAGGGGTGGCTAATTCCGGATTTTTGTACTTACTTGCCACTGGTATCATTTTGGCAGGCATTGTCTATCGCAGTTGGCGACAACCAACAAATTGGGCATTTTATGGCATTGGCTGGTGTTTGGAATTGTTGACAGCCCAGGCGTTAGGATTTGGGGAGTTATCGATTATTAGAATAGCGATCGCTAATATCGCCTTGGGTTTACTTACTCAGCTTGTAGGAGAGTGGTGGAAACGACGACATCAATTACAAAGCTTGCCTAGTAGCTTTCACATTCTGCCCATAATTTATGGTGTATTTAGTGTATTTTTGCGTGTAAACACCTTCACCGATTGGACGGGTTTGTGTTCCTTGGGTGTAGCTTTAATTATCATTGGCGTGGGGCGACGCCAGGAAGACTTTAAACCTTTGGTGTATTTAGGAATCATTGGCGTATCAATTTCTGCCTATGAACTTTTGTTTTATCAAATGTTACAAGTTTCAGGAGGAGCATTAGGCGATGGATTGATTGCCATGTCTGCCCTTGGTACTACTATCATGTATGCCTATCGCATTCTCTCCCGTTGGCTGATGGGCTACTTACGTTTAACTGCCCAAGAACTCAAAGGCATAGCGGATATCCACTGGGCTTGGAGTAGTTGCTTATTAATCCTTGCTATTGCCCTTCCCATTGGAGTTAACCGTTTGGTGGGATTGGGAACTGGTGTATTTTTGGTTAGGTATGCGATTTTTCAGGGAAAGCGATCGCCCCAATCCTCCGTATCTCCAACATGGCGGATAACAATAGATGAACTTTGGGTTTACCTGGGTTTGTTAGAGGCGGGTTTCTTCAGTATTTTATTGCAGGAAATTCCAATAGGGCGTCTATTTGCTACACAATTACTACCTTGGAATGGTGCGATCGCCTCTGTAGTCGCCTATTTTCTGTATATTCTACCTTGGGAAAATTGGGGTTGGTCTAAAAGACCTTGGCAACAAGCTGCATACGTTTTACCACTAATAATTTTATGGCAAACTGCACTGCAAGTTTACCCAATTACTCTAGTACTCACCGCTGGATATTACATCTTTTTAGCAAAAGTAGGTGAAAACATCCGTTTTACCTATATTAGTGTAGCCTTGGTTGATTGGGCGCTGTACCGTTGGCTTTATAGCTTCTATCTGCGCGAAGCTTTGTGGTACGTAACACCACTTGGGTTATCACTACTTTATATAGCTCAAGTAGATACGCAACTGAAACTACCAGAATCTAAAATAGTTCGTCACAGCCTGCGGTTGCTAGGTAGCGGTGTAATTTGTGGCTGGGCAATTTTATTTCATCAAGACACGCCTTGGATTCCGGGAATTTTTAGCCTCATCGCCATTTTTGTCGGATTGGCTTTGCGAGTACGGGCTTTTCTCTACATTGGTACAGCTACTTTTGTAATTACTACTATCTATCAATCAGTAATCTTCAGTTTGCAATACTCATTTTTAAAATGGGTTGTTGGCTTGCTAGTCGGTATTCTACTGATTTATATCGCCGCCAACTTTGAAACCCGCCGCGCCCAAATAACTTCCCTAATTCGTAATACCATTGATGAATTGCGATCGTGGGAGTAATTTACTATTACATTTAACACAGGACATATTTATCATGTTGACCGAAAAAAATCACGATACTTTTTCAGAAAGCAAAAAACACTCCCTAGAGCAAAAGTTTGCGATCGGGGAGTGAGTAATAATCCACATTCTGCACTTCATCGTGTAATACAGGTAGATTTCCAAAATTTGGTTAACAATGTTTACATAAACATCAAGAATTGCCAATGATTTTAACTATTAATCCTGAGCAACTTAACCATTATTACGTATTACGAATAATTCTTGAAAATCAAAATAATACATTTTGAAGCGCCAAATATCAGTTTAAGCTCCTAATTTTTTTTTCAACTCTTCAAAGCTCACCTTGTTGTCACCATCTGAATCAAGTATGTCTAATGCTTCATCAAACTCAGAATTGTATGGATTAAGGTTCAGCGAATCAAAGAATATTTTGCCTTGTATAGCATCAAACTGCTTATAATCGCTTTCCTCTATGAAACCGTTTTTATCGGAATCAGAAATCTGAAAAAATAGTTTTAATTGTTCTTCTGGCAATGAAGCAGCAATCGCAGGAGATAACAAGAATGTCAAGCTGCTTACAACAAATGCCAAAAACACTAACATCAGTCGTGTAATTCTGGTGATATTTTTCATGATTTTTGTTGGGTAATTAGAAAGTCACGAGGTAAACTAGCACGATAGCAAAATAAAATACAAGGACAGTTAAGACAGTTAAGACAATTAATAAATACTTAATAAAATTTTTAGATTTCATAATGGAGTCATCGTGCCATTTCACAAAATTTTTGATCCAAATGACTTTTGTTTCTCCCCCTGTCTCAAGAGCCTCTCGTACCTAGCTAAATTCATCCCACTGTTCTGCAACACCCCAAAATTTTGAATTCTCCAAATGGGTTGACAGTTAACCGTCAACCCTCAACGAACCTTAGCAATACAAAGACTTAATCCATTGCCATTCCTTTGTTAAACCTTCTGTTAGGGAGACTTGCGGCTGATATCCGAGAAGTTTCTGGGCTTTAGATATATCAGCAGCAGTGTGACGGGCATCTCCCATCGCTTTTTCTATGTGATTTCTTTTGATTGGCTTGCCAACGATTTGTTCGATTGTATCCAGAACTTCTGCTAAAACCACCCGACTCCCGCCGCCGATATTAAAGATTTCTCCCACGGCTGCGGGGGCGATCGCTGCTGCTAAATTAGCAGCGATAATATCACTCACAAAGGTAAATTCCCGCGTTTGCTGTCCGTCACCGTAAATCGGAATTGCTTCATCCTGCAAAATCGATTTAAAAAATTTATGAAATGCCATATCTGGGCGCTGTCTGGGGCCATAGACTGTGAAATAGCGTAATGAGACAGATGGCACGCCAAAGTTTTTATGATATAGCTTACACAAAAACTCACCCGCTAGCTTCGTAATACCATAAGGAGAAACCGGTTGGGGACAAATTTCCTCATGCGTAGGTAAAGTTTCCGCATCACCATATACACTCGATGAAGAGGCAAACACTAACCTTTTGAGGTTTTTAGCATCTTTGGCAGCTTCTAGCAAGATTTGTGTAGCGTTAACATTTCGTTCTGTGTAACTTGCAAAACCTTTACCCCAACTTGCCCTGACACCCGCTTGTGCCGCTTGGTGATAAACTACATCCACATCTTCGAGGAGTTGATGCCAATCTAAAAACTGAATATCTGCTTCAATTAATGTAAAGCCCCGCACTCCATTTAAATGTGCAATATTTTTATACTTTAACATCGGATCGTAGTAATCATTGAATTCATCAATTCCAATGACTTCTTCTCCTTGTTGCAGCAATGTTTCTGTTAGATGGGAACCAATAAAACCGGCGACTCCAGTGACGATAATTTTACCCATGTTGCCTATTTTTTGATATTTTAATTAATCTCTACATTCACAGGTTAATACTTGTAACCAATAATCGTCATTACCTAAGAAGGTTTTTTTTACTCATGATTTCAATGGTCAAAAGTCATTAAAAATACTTAAAAAATAATTCTATTTAAAATGTTTCAGTATATTTATTTAGTTTTTATTTTTTAATATAGCAATCCTAAATGAGTCGTGAAAAATATGGATAAGGAAACGTAGACGCGGAGCGGCTTGCCGCAGGCTACCGCCAAGGACGCAAAGGACGCAAAGGTAAGAAAGAACAAAGAGATATATAATTTTCACAAATGATTTAGGACTGCTATATTAATAACCTTAGTCATTGGCCATTGTTATTCTTTCTCCCTCTGGCTCCCCATCTCCCCATCTTCCCATTGAATGCAACACTCATGAGGGGGCTTGCACAAGTGCAAGAATTAATGGAAAAATTGATCCGCGAGAGCCGAATCGGGCATTCTCGTTTCGCAAGGAACGCACGAGGAAATCAGTGAAAGTTTTAGTTGTAGGGAATGGGGGACGCGAACACGCTCTGGCATGGAAACTGCTGCAATCTAAGCAAATTGAGCAAGTTGTTTGCGTACCAGGGAACGGGGGCACAGCAATTATGGAACGTTGCCAGAACTTGCCCCTGGCAGTAGATGATTTTGAAGGTATAAGCCAATACGCTCTAGAACATAGCATTACTCTGGTGGTAGTCGGGCCAGAAGTCCCCTTGGCCAAGGGAATCACAGACTATCTCCAAAACAAAGGACTGATGGTATTTGGCCCAGTCAGAGCAGGAGCGCAGATTGAAGCCAGCAAAGCTTGGGCAAAAGCCTTAATGCAGGAAGCCGGGATTCCCACGGCGCGGGCTGCGGTATTTACGGAAGCAGCAGCAGCAAAATCTTACGTGAAATCCCAGGGAGCGCCAATTGTTGTTAAAGCTGATGGCTTGGCGGCTGGTAAGGGCGTAACGGTGGCTGAAACAGTTGAACAAGCCCAGAGTGCCATTGACGCGATTTTTCAGGGGCAGTTTGGCAGTGCTGGTGAATTTGTGGTCATTGAAGAATGTTTAATTGGGCAAGAGGTATCAGTTTTAGCATTAACGGATGGGTTAACAATTAGACCTTTGCTGCCAGCTCAAGATCATAAGCGGATTGGTGAGGGCGATACAGGGGAAAATACTGGCGGCATGGGAGCTTATGCGCCTACACCCATTGCAACACCAGAGTTAATGGCACGGGTTCAAACCGAAGTTTTAGAAAAAGCGATCGCCTCCTTAAGATCCAAAGGCATCGACTACCGTGGCGTACTGTATGCTGGGTTAATGGTTGCACCCGATGGCAACTTCAAAGTTTTAGAATTTAACTGCCGCTTTGGCGATCCCGAAACCCAAGTAATTTTGCCACTGTTAGACACACGCCTAGAAGACTTGCTTTTAGCCTGTGTACAGCAGCGTTTAGGCGAATTGCCGCCCATTGCTTGGAAAGCAGGAGCATCAGCCACAGTGGTTGCAGCTTCCGGCGGTTATCCGGGAGACTACGAGAAAAATCAGGTGATTTCTGGCATTGGAGAAGCAGAAAAAGCCGGAGCAACGGTATTTCACGCAGGCACGAAATTAAACCAGCAACAAGAAGTTGTGACAGATGGAGGACGGGTATTAAATGTAACTGGGATTGGAGCAGATTTTGAGCAAGCGATCGCTCAAGCCTACACAGCGATCAAATATATTCAATTTGAGGGCATATATTACCGGAGAGATATCGGTCATAGAGTGGTGACTAGGAAGCAAGAGGATCAAACTCTATAAGCTTTAAGCCAGCCTTGATTTTCATTAGCCAGCGAGGCTGACTTATACTTAAGCTATGCCCAACTTAGAAATTATCCATAACGCGGTAAAAAACTCACTGATAAAGGACTGCTGGACGTTAGCGTTAATTTTCTGTTTTATATAGCACTCGCCAATCCCCAGTCCCTTTTACTTTTCCCATTCCCCCCTCATCACTAACATATTTGTCAAATTAACTGTTAATTTTTTAGTTGTTGGGGTTTATAACAAGGACTACTAACAACTTTATTTAAGATGCTAGCTCTGTTAAAAACAATTCGACATGCGATCGCTAGTTGGTGGTCTGAGTTCACCCTCCAGACCAAACTCTTGGCTGTGGCGACAATGGTTGTCTCCCTGGTGATGAGTGGTTTGACCTTCTGGGCTGTAAACACCATTCAGCAGGATGCAAGGATGAATGACACCCGGTTCGGGCGTGATTTGGGACTGCTGCTTGCTGCCAACGTTGCCCCCCTAGTGGCTGATAATAATCTGACTGAAGTTGCCCAATTTTCTCAACGCTTCTACAGCAGCACCTCTAGTGTGCGTTATATGCTGTATGCCGATGATACTGGGAAAATCTTTTTTGGCATTCCTTTTTGGGAACCGGAGGTAGAAAACTCCCTCACCATTGAACGGCGGATACAACTGCCAGAGGATTATCCTGGTGATGGCGAAAAGCCGATGGTGCGACAACATACAACCCCATCTGGGACGGTCACCGATGTATTTATTCCCTTGATCGTTGATAAAAAATACTTGGGTGTATTGGCGATCGGTATTAATCCCAATCAAACTGCTGTCATCTCTACCAATTTTACCCGCGATGTTACCATTGCCGTTTTTATAACGATTTGGGTAATGGTGATTTTGGCAGGAGTGATTAACGCTTTGACCATCACCAAGCCGATAAAAGAACTGTTGGTGGGAGTAAAACAAATTGCTGCGGGGAATTTCAAGCAGCGAATTGATTTACCTTTAGGGGGCGAGCTGGGAGAATTAATTTTCAGCTTTAATGAAATGGCAGAGCGATTAGAACGCTATGAAGAACAAAATATCGAAGAACTCACCGCAGAAAAAGCAAAGTTAGAAACCTTAGTTTCCACCATCGCTGATGGTGCTGTGTTGATAGATAACAACATGCAGGTGATTTTAGTCAACCCCACAGCCCAGCGGATTTTTGGTTGGGAAGCCGCTGAAGTGGTGGGCCGCAATGTACTGCATCACTTACCTCCGGCGGTACAGATGGAAATCACTCGCCCATTGTACGAAATGGCCTCAGGCGAATGTGAAAGCGCCGAATTCCGGATTTTTCTCAACCAACCCATCCACCGGACAATTCGCATTCTCTTGACTACAGTACTCAACCAGCAACGAGAAAGTATCAAAGGCATTGCGATTACCATCCAAGATATCACCCGCGAAGTGGAATTAAACGAAGCCAAAAGCCAATTTATCAGCAACGTTTCTCACGAACTGCGAACGCCTTTATTCAATATCAAAACCTATATTGAAACCCTGCATGACTACGGCGAAGACTTAGGCATAAAAGAACGGCAAGAGTTTCTGCAAACAGTGAACCATGAAACCGATCGCTTAACTCGCTTAGTTAACGATGTTTTAGATTTGTCAAAACTCGAATCTGGTCGTAATTATAGCTTCGATGGAGTGGATTTAGCCCAAGCGATCGAACAAACACTGCGTACTTACCAACTCAATGCTAAAGATAAATGTGTTGAACTCATTCAAGAAGTTGCGCCTAATTTGCCTTTCGTAGTTGGTAATTATGATTTGCTAGTACAAGTATTTGGTAATTTGATTGGTAATGCCCTAAAATTCACAAAAGCTGGTGGCAAAGTCGCAATCCGAGCCTACCAACTAGATTCCAAGCCCAATCAGGCCCAATCTCCTCCAGTGCGAATTGAAATTTCCGATACTGGAATTGGCATCGCCACAGAAGACCAACACTCGATTTTTGAACGCTTCTTTCGCGTAGAAAACCGAGTTCACACCCTAGAAGGCACCGGTTTAGGTTTATCGATTGTCAGAAACATCATCGACAGACACCGTAGTAAAGTGCATTTGGTGAGTGAAGTTGGCGTTGGCACTACTTTTTGGTTCGACCTAGCCGTATTTGAAGAACAAGCAGCACCTGTAGTAGTTGAGCCTAATACTGAAACCCCCAAAATAACCCAACCGTATTGAATTAAAAACCGGAGTGTTTTCTCTTCCTGCCCCCTAAAGTGAAACGGTACAAGACGGTTGGGTTAAGTTTTTGATCGCTGAATCGATATTCTAGACGACTGTGAAATTGGCGGCAGTCAAGGTTTTGGTGTTAATCCCAGTCAGCGTTGCCAAAACTTCATCAGTAGCAGTGAGGATAATTTTGTGGCCAGTGAAACTGAGTTGACCGAAGCTCAGACCACCAGACAATCCAATCAAGTCAGTGCCTTTGTGGAAGTCGGTAATTTTATCAGTACCTTGTGTTGGCGCCAAGACAAATTTATCTTTGCCATTGCCACCTGTGAGGATATCATTACCAAAGCCGCCAGATAATCTATCATCACCTTGACCACCATTCAATATGTCATTACCATTACCACCATTCAATATGTCATTACCATTACCACCAAAGAGAGTATCATTACCATTACCTCCAGTAAGGGAGTCTTTACCATTGCCACCATCGATGTAGTCATTACCAGGAGTGCCGTTTATACGCTCATTGGCGTTCCTACCAAAAAGGCAAGCGCCCACTTGCACGGTTACTTTAGCGGTACTGGTGAGCTGACCATCACTGACAGTGTAGTTAAAGGTAGCTGCACCACTGAACCCTTTAATTGGGGTAAATGAGATGAAGTCATCTGCGAAATTATTGGGAGTTTGGTTATTTTTGAGTACCGCAGTAGAGTTGATTGCACCACTGACGCCAGTGATCCTGAGGCTGTTGCCATCGATGTCGCTATCGTTAGCCAGCAGGGTATTTACTGGAATAGAAATGGTAGTATTTTTGGCAGTCGTAACGGTATCATTAACGGCAATGGGGGCATTATTGACTGGTGCTTTTGTACCAAAGACCACATAGCTCTGCCCAGCCCCAAAGGAAGCGCCAATTGCACCAACAATCAAGTCGTCAATTTTGTCACCGTTGATATCTCCAGCAGCGCTGACTGAAAGACCAGAGAGGTCATTGCCAGTAATACCGTTGATGGCAAAACCTTTGCTGGGGGTAAGATTGGAGAGGTCGAGGGTGCTAGCAAAGCCGCTACTACTGCCAAAGACTACGTAGGTCTGCCCTGCACTAGATAAGGCAAAAGGTGCGCCAATAATTAAGTCGGCAATGCCATCGTCGTTAACATCCCCAGCAGCGCTAACTGAGAAGCCTGAAACATCATTTTCATTAATGCCTTTGATTGCAAAACCGTTGCTACCGTTCAGGCTAGATAGATTTAGGTTGGCATTAAACCCACCACTGCTGCCAAACACCACGTAGCTGGTTCCTGCACCCGAAGCGGCATTATAGGCACCGATAATCAAGTCGTCGATGTCATCATTGTTAACGTCTCCGGCATTGCTTACTGAAGCGCCGAAAAAGTCGCTGACATTGCCATTAATAGTAAAACCATTACTGCCGTTGAGACTAGATAAGTCTAAGCTGGCATTAAAACTTTTGGTGCTGCCAAACACTACGTAGCTCTTTCCTGTACCCTGTGCGCCAATAATTAGGTCATCGATACCATCTTTGTTAACGTCCCCTGCACTGCTAACTGAGTTGCCTGAGGTGTCAACGTCATTGCCGTTAATGACAAAACCGTTGCTGCCGTCGAGGTCTGAGAGGTTGAAGCTGGCATTAAAGCCGCTAGTGCTGCCAAACACCACGTAACTCTGCCCTGCACCCGAAGCCGCACTGGAGGCACCAATAATTAGGTCGTCAATTCCGTCATGGTTGATGTCTCCAGCATTGCTGACTGAGTTACCTGAGGAGTCTGAGATGCCATCTGAGTTTCGGCCATTAATGCCGTTAATAACAAAGCCGTTGCTGCCGTTGAGGTTCGAGAGGTCGAAACTGGCATTAAAACCGCTAGTGCTGCCAAACACTACGTAACTTTGCCCTGCACCCAAAGCCGCGCCTGGTGCACCGATAATTAGGTCAGCAATGCCATCATCGTTAATGTCTCCAGCACCGCTGACTGAGGCAGCAAAAAAGTCAGTAGCATTGCCGTTGATAGTAAAACCATTGCTACCATTGAGATTGGAGAGGTCAAGGGTGGCATTGAAGCCGCTAGTGCTGCCAAACACTACGTAGCTCTTTCCTGCACCTGGTGCGCCAATAATTAGGTCGCCGATGCCGTCGCCGTTAATGTCTCCAGCATTACTGACTGAGCTGCCTGAGGAATCAAAAGCATTATTGCCGTTAATGGCAAAGCCGTTGTTGCCGTCTAGAGAGGAAAAGCTGGATAAGGGATTAGCCATGATGTTTTTGTATGTTTGTTGTTAGCAATGGAATGAGATATAAAAATTTTTAAACAAATAACATTAGCCTCAGTTAAAAGTTAGGTTAAAGCAATTAATTTTAAATATTTTGTATTTTTATGATATTGATGCTCGATGGTATAATTAATACTTGAAATTCCAATGTGAATCTGCTTCATAGTAAACTCTACAGCACTAGAAGCAATCGAATAAATCTATAGGACTCTGATTTGATTTTTGAAAAAATACTGAGACTGAAAAGCCTGTTTTATCAAGGTTTCATCTGAAATCCTGTTCAGAAATCAGATAGGATTCCTATATATGAGCTTGATAATGCTGGAAATTTTAGAATAGAGTAACGATGTTTCTTAAAGTAGGTACAAAAATTTTCAGGCATTGCTGATTAGTGAGATGATTTTATCTCACCCAAAGGCGCAAAGACGCACAGAGTCAAGCTTTAGCCTTGGTTAAAAATCTCAATACATCCCGCATTTATGCAACGCAAATTTTCAAACTGCTCAAGATGTTGATATAACGAACAGCAAACACAATAACAATAAACCTAATAGCAACAACAAAGCCTGATTACGTTTTAGCCAATTTTTCACAGTTACCGCAAAACTCTTGGAATAACGCTGCTGTTCTAAATCTAACTTTGTTTCTTCAATATTTTGGTAGAGAGTACAGTCTTTAGCGTAGGGACGTTGAGGAAAATTGCAACTATCATCAACGTGATAGGTGCAGGTGTCGCACAGATACCCGTCCCCAGTAGCACGGTGCAAGGGAATACCGGGATGACCGTAAGCTTTGAGTGTTATCCGGCAATAAGGACAACTGATAGCTTGACTATCAATCAGTTGATGGCAGCGGGGACAAGATACAGTAGCCAAAACCTTTAGGATAAATACGTTAAGTAAACACTTTGATTTTAGCCACTCTTGGATTTTAGCAGCAACAGAGGCAAAAATTTTTACAACGGGTAAATTAACGGTTAAAATTGTCAAGTTGGATGCATCACCGTGCTAGTATGATTGCTGACTATGGCTCGACACTGCAAAATATTTTTCAAGCGATCGCCCCAAATAGTAACGAATCTGATGTAGAGCAAAAGGTAGTAATTCCTTTGTTGCATACACTTGGTTATACGAGTGCTGATTGGCAGTCTCAAGTGGTAGTTCTACAATCTAAGCTTGATTTCTTAGTGGGTCAGCCAGACTCAGCTTTAATAAAACCAGCCTATTTAATTATTGAAGTTAAAGCACCTAGCAAAAACATTGCCCACAGCGTTTGGCAAATTAATAATTATATGCGCCGCACTGGCTCTGTGATTGGATTGCTAACGAATGGCTATAATTTTCGTATACTTTATAACTATAATCAAAAAATTACAACAGTTGTAGAGTATTCTCAAGCTACACTTATTCAGCAATATACGTCTTTTTATAAAATTTTATCCAAAAAAACTTATTTAAACTTTACTTCTATTTTGTATAAAAATCAACAAAATATTCGGTTACAATTTTTAAATTTAATCTCAAAAGAGGTGCAACAAGAAGATATGTTGGGCTTATTCAATAAAGGTAAGAAATCTGCTATTCAAATAATGCATACCAGTGAAGAAAAAATTTTAGTTTCACAAACTAAGGAGGAACGCAAATCTATGATTATTACTGTATTTAATAATAAAGGAGGGGTAGGTAAAACTACAACGACTATCAACCTTGCTGCTGCTCTTAACAAGCTAGGTAAGCGAGTGTTGCTGATTGATATTGATGCTCAAGCTAATCTAACAATGGGGCTAGGAATAGATCCTTTAGATGATGTTGAAAAGCAAGGTAAAAAAGATATTACTCATCTACTAACTGAACCAAGAACTAGCTTAGAGGAAACGATTATTCATAAAAACTGGGATGATGTTGAACTAGATATTGTTCCATCTCACATACGTTTGAGTTTTATGGAAGCTGCACTAATTAACACACCAGATATTGATCGCGTACTAGCCAAGAAGCTTAACAAATATCGAAATCAATATGATTATATCTTAATTGACCCGCCCCCATCATTTGGTAAAGCTAATACTATTTCACTTATGGCATCTTCTGGAGTATTAATTCCTACACAGTTAGCTCCTTATCCCATCCGGGCATTAGAATATGTGATTTCAAGAGCTATTGCACTTGATGAATCCAAGGATGAACCACTGCCAATTTTGGGAATAGCAGTCAGTATGTACAATAGAGCAGCAAATAAGGTTGCTTTAGCTATGACTCAGCAGATTTTTGATATTTTATCGAAGAATGCTGAAAGTAAGAATATAGAGTTATTTCCGCAAGAAACATGGATTCCAAGTCTGAGCATAGTTTCAACTACACCTAATAAGGGGTATCCAATTTGCTTTGCAGAATTTGATAAAGAATTAAACTCTAAAGATAAAGAAGCGGCGCAAGATGCTTTTAACTGCTATATAAAACTAGCTAAACAATTTATTTCTGTGACCAAGGAAAAGGAGTAGAAAAATGAATAATGCAGAACGTCGGGATCGTATTGTTGAGTATTTACGTATCAAGTCAATTTCACACGGACAAGTTTATACTTTTCAAATTGCTATACCAGAGTCTGAAGTTTTAGAAATTTCTTCCGAAAAATGTGAATACTTAAAAAATAGTCTTATTCAACAAGGTACTAACTTAATTCCTCTGATTGTGCGTCGTACTGAGGCATATAGTGAAGAAGAAGAGTACGAAGTTGTCTACGGTGCTGATTGGTGTTTTGTTGCGAAGGAACTTGATATCGAAAAGCTTTGGGTTTGGGTATTTGATATGACTGATGAGCAAGTTGTTGCTGCTAAAGAAGAAATGCAGCAATTACTGGGGTTTTCAGATTCTATTCCTGTAGTATTACCATCAGTTTCTGAAGACACAGAATCAACTCAAACAATAGTTGAACAGCTTGATAAAATTTTTCGACAATCAGCAGCAACGCTAAATCAAAAGATTGAGCAAGTGGCTATCTCAGTAAAAAAAATAGAAAGCTATAATAACTATGAAAGAGATATTTATAAGAAAATAGAAATTCTTACTCAAAAAGTTGAAATCCTTACTCATAAAGTTGAACAACCTACTACATACATTAGAAAAAATGAGGAAGCTGAAAGTAAGCAGGCAATAACTCAGAATGAAACTGAAAGTATTACGAAGCAACTTGAACAAGTTACCCAATCTGTCACAAAAATTGAAAATTTTATAAATAAGTTATTTGAGGTTGATGCAGCAAGATTAATTACAAAAGATAACAAAATTAACGTTAACACTATTAAAACAGCTCAAGAATTAGAAAGATACAAAATACCACAAATAGGTTCTAAGAGAGCAGAAGCAATTTTTAGACTACGCGAACGAAAAGGTAAATTTGAATCACTCACAGAACTGATGGAAGTAAAAGGAATTACTCAAGGAATGGTTAAAATCCTTGATGCTTACCTATTTTGTGAGTAAGTCATTGTCCAGATGTCTAGTCTTTTTCTGCGTCTCGTGCGTGAAACTAACCCCGCATTTGTCGCAGTGCATCAAACGCCTTACTTCGCAAACCAACTGGTAACAGCGATAACCCTAAACCAGTCCACGCTTTAGCCGTCGAAAAAGATTTTCCTGCTAAAATTAGTTCTCTGCCTTTTTGCGTTTCTCCCTTTTCAATTAAACGCAAGCCTAATAATAATTGCGTTTCCATTAAACGCTCTTGCCTAATTTTTTCTATTTTTTCTGATTCAAATTTATAACTTTCTAAATATCGAATTTTATCAAAAAAATAAGGAATAGCTCTGTCTATACCTTGCTGCTCTGCGTGCAAACGATATTCCATCAGTAATTCAGGTAAGTAATAACCTTTTTTGCCTGCCAAAGCTAGCCGCACAAATAAATCATTATCCTCGCAATTTTGCAGATTGGGCAACATAAATCCTAATTCTTGCAAGGTTTTACGCCGAAATAATGTTGCTCCAATTTGAAAACTTTGATGAACAAATACAACTTCCAGTAAATTATCTACAATACCCGCAGGTAAATTTTTTCTCCCCCAGTGATGAGAATTTTCTTCAGTTTTTGCCTCATCCTTGATATTGTTAATATCAATTATCCAATGGTCTGTACCAACAAAATCAATACTAGAGTCTTGGTCAAGAATAGCTGCCGTACTTGCGAGAAAATCAGGTGTTAGCCGGTCGTCATCATCAAATTTAATAAAATATTCACCGCTGGCAGCATCAAAACCAGAACGCATATTATTGCTTTTGCCAATATTTTGTGAATGACGAATGTATTTAATCCGATGGTCTGTGTACTCGGACATTAACTCAGGTGTTCCATCGCTAGAACCGTCATCACAAACAATTAGTTCAAAGTCTTGCTCTGACTGATTAAGTACACTGGCGATCGCATAACGCAGCAGAGAGATACGATTAAAAGTAGGAATACAAACAGTAATTTTCGGCATATCACATAATAACTTGTTTATATTTACTCAGTAGTCCAAATAATTGCGATCGCTGCTTGATGAGCGATTATTCCCGAATCTAATGTTTAATTGTATACACATCTCTAGCAGTTGAGTATTGGCTTTTTTGTTTCTCACCACAGCATAACTCCTCTAAAAATCTAAAGTACTAGCATTGTCTAGGTTTTATCTAGCAGCATCACCTAACGTTGGTTAAGAGCGTTATAAAATAGAAATAAAGTTTATATACATTAGGCTAATTAAGCATAATTCCCCATGACCACTTCTAAACGCCACTATCACATCACTACTTTCGGTTGTCAGATGAATAAAGCTGACTCAGAGCGCATGGCTGGCGTAATGGAAGACATGGGCTTTGAATGGTCAGAAGATCCAAATAATGCAGATGTGATTCTCTACAATACCTGCACAATTCGAGATAATGCCGAGCAAAAGGTTTATTCCTACCTTGGCAGGCAAGCCAAACGCAAGCACGAACAGCCAGATTTAACGCTGATTGTTGCTGGTTGTGTTGCCCAACAAGAAGGCGAAGCACTGTTGCGACGCGTGCCGGAATTAGACTTGGTAATGGGGCCACAACACGCCAACCGCCTCAAAGATTTGTTGGAGTCAGTGTTTGAGGGTAACCAAGTTGTGGCAACCGAGCCGGTTCACATTATGGAGGACATCACCCAACCACGACGAGATAGTAAAGTTACTGCTTGGGTGAATGTGATTTACGGTTGTAACGAACGCTGCACCTACTGTGTAGTCCCCAACGTGCGGGGTGTCGAACAGTCTCGCACACCAGAAGCTATTCGTGCAGAAATGGCAGAATTAGGAAGACAAGGTTACAAGGAAATTACTTTACTCGGTCAAAATATTGACGCTTACGGCAGAGATTTGCCAGGAGCTACGCCAGAAGGACGGCATCTGCACAACTTCACAGATTTACTGTATTACGTCCATGATGTGCCGGGAATTGAAAGAATAAGATTTGCTACAAGTCACCCCCGTTATTTTACTGAAAGGCTAATTCGGGCTTGTGCTGAATTACCTAAAGTCTGCGAACACTTCCACATTCCCTTTCAATCTGGAGATAATGAAGTTTTAAAGGCGATGTCGCGGGGTTATACCCATGAAAAATACCGCCGAATTATTGATACAATTCGGCGATATATGCCAGATGCTTCAATTAGCGCCGATGCAATTGTCGGATTTCCTGGGGAAACAGAACAACAATTTGAAAATACTCTGAAACTGGTGGAAGATATCGGCTTTGATATGTTGAATACAGCCGCATATTCGCCACGGCCAGGAACACCCGCTGCTTTGTGGGAAAATCAACTGAGTGAAGAAGTTAAAAGCGATCGCCTACAAAGATTGAATCATCTAGTAGGCATCAAAGCAAGCGAGCGATCGCAACGTTACTTCGGACGCATTGAAGAAGTTCTAGTAGAAGACCAAAACCCCAAAGATAAAACTCAAGTCATGGGACGCACAGGCGGTAATCGTTTAACTTTTTTCACTGGTGACATCAAACAGTTGAAAGGCCAGTTGGTGAAGGTAAAAATTACTGAAGTTCGTGCTTTTAGTTTGACTGGTGAACCAGTTGAAGTCAGACAAGCCTTGTCTGTTTAACACGATTTGTAGAGACGTTGCATTGCAACGTCTCTACATTTTGGGGACGGTCGATCGCAATAATGCCATGTACGTGATTGGGCATAACGACATAAGCATCTGTGTAGGTGTAGGCAAAATGATTCGGAATTTCTGCCCAGAATTGTTGGGCTATTTCCCCAATTATTGATAATTGCACATTTCCTGTAATTACATCTCCCAAGAAATGAATGCGATCGCTTGTGCAAATTGTCACGAAATACCACCCATTAGCAGCGTAATTACGATTTGGCAACCGGGTCGATTCCACTCGGTATATACCCCGAAATTTGGGTTTGCCCATAATTACAATTCCAAATTTGCCCCATCTACAGACGCGCCTTGATGCGTCTCTGTTTTCATCTGTGCCTCTGTTGTATCTGGCTGCTGTTGCTGACGTGGCACCGGCTTTTGCTGTCCAAAACCATCAAACAAGTCATCAAGCTTGACAGTTAAACCCAAATATGCTCCACCAGCCGATCGCGTTCCGGAAAAATCCCTGTCATCAACTTCACCAAAAACATATCCAGCGGAAACACGCAAATTAGGAGTCAGGTAGTAACCTGTTTCCAGAACAAAGCCTGTCTCACTGTAATTAGATTGACCAATCCAGCGAGCCTCACCAACTAAATCCCAGCTATATCCCAAACGATAAGTAGCTCGTAATTGTCCCAAATTCACTGTACTCGTACCAACTAAATCGTTAGCCAAATAAGAAGTACTATTACGTAAAGCGTATTTACCGTAGAATTCCCATTGCCAGTTAGGGGCGTAGATAGCTTCCAAAGCAAAAGTATGGTCTTGGGAACCCGTACCACTACCTAAAAGAATGGTCTCAGGAATAATCGCCGGATTTTGGCGATATTCATAACGCAACAAAGCATTAAATTTATCACTATGGGGGTCACGGTAAGCTAAACCCACCTTCAGATTAGCGGTATCTGCCAATCCTGAAAGTCTTTGATTGGAAGAGTTTGCTTGTTGATAACGTACTAAAGCCGTCAGAGATGGAGAAATTTTACCGACTGCACCTGCGGTAATTACTGTATTACTACCACCAGAAGAGGAGCGATGTTCGTAGCGGGCGCTGGCTTGAAACTGGGGATTATCGCTGTATTCCAAGCCAACGCTGTAACTATCGCCACCATCAAATCCGATCGCCGATGCGGCTTGACCAAAAGCATAGGGTTGGGGATATTGTTGACCCGCCGCAGTCCGATTGAAGAAGTTACCAAATACGTGTTCGTAAGCTAAATTTAACCGCAATCCACGAGCAATAGTCCAGCGGTTATTGAGACCGATCGCACCTTGGGTAGTCAGTTCATTGGCACCACCCAAAATTGAGTAACGACCAGTTATGGTGGTATCCCTTCCGAGTTTGTGTTCGCCGTTGACACTCAAGCTAGTGATGGAATTACCAGACAATTGACCGCTACTGTAAAACTGTTGGGCGAGACTGACATTCACACCAGGAATTGCTGCCCAATTCAACCCAAATATAGTACGGTCTGGATAAACACTATCTTTTTGGGAAGATAAGCTGAGTTCGTTTTGAGCTTGGAAAGTCAGGTTTTTCGCAATGGGAACTGTAAAACGCGATCGCAATTGATCGGAATTACTACTCAAAGCATTGGGTGAGATGCGGTCTTGGCGATCGCGATGAATCCAATCTAGATCGAAGATGGCACTACCCAAGCGTTGTTGAATCCCAGCGGTAATTGTCGTCAGGGAATTATCAACTTTACTCCCTGGTATGGCATCATTACGGGGTGCAAATAATTCTTCAAATGTGTCTAGCGGTTGGGGAGCAATCCCAAAATTGTCTTCGTGGTCGTATTGCACCCTGGCATTGGTAGTTGGAGTCAGTTTAGCTATAACCTGCGCTCCATAACGAGTTTGTCCAGGTACAAAGCTGACGGTGGCATTATTGGCAAAACCTGTATCGGCAAAGCGATAATAGGCGCGTCCTTGAATGCCATTAGCAATTTGTCCCTCAGCTTCCAAGCGATAGGCATCACCGCGAACCTTACCCAGAACATCAGAATCATTACTCGAATGGGCGTATTCTGCAATTAGCTTACCCTTATCACCCAAAGCTATCAGTGCATCTGCGCCATACAGTTGAAAATCACGCACACCCTGATTTTCTTGGACATAAGTTGCTCCAATCCAACTTTCTCGGTTAAGTTCGCGGGAAAGATTATATTGCAAACGACCGGCAAAGATATTGCTATCAGAGTCTTCGCTTTCATATTGATAGCTAACAACAATCCGACGTACCAAGACTTGTCCGGTTTCATCAATATCGGTGCGAAGAATCGGTTCGCGGAATAATAAGGTACCGCGATCGTAGTCGATTTCGTAGTCTGGGCCTCGGTTTAGCTGTTTGCGTTCCAATACAGTCCCAGGACGATTTAGTTCTTCTAACTCGATAAAAACATTTTCGCTACCTGGTTGTAGGAGTCGGCGAGAGAGGAAATAATAACCACTGGTGCCATCGGGAGCAATGGTATCTCGTTGGAATCCTTCTAGGTTATTGCCGTAAAAACCTGTGATTTGTAGATTTCCTAAGTTGTAGTTAGCTTTAAAACCGTGGAGTTGGCGAGTGATAGAAGTAAATTGCTGCGATCGCCGCGCAAATTCTTCTGTGTTATAGTCACCCCACATGGCAAAATCAGGGGAAGATCCAGCTATACCAGTTGAGCGCTCGAAACGCAGAAACACGCTGTCAATGGAAGGAGCCACCACATCAACTTTCGAGCTATCGCCATAGACAGGATAGTTTTGTTCGCTAAATTGGTAAGTTCTAAACAAGCGATTATCACAGTTACAATCTTCATTCAAGTTACGAGAACTGTTATATGCGCCTGTAAACAACCATTCTCCGATAGTACCCGTGGCAAATATCGCTGAATGGAAATCTAATTGCGTTCTATTGTCTTTGTCGGGGGGGATGAAATCACGTAAACTGCCATAATAATTTGTACCTCTAGCGCCCAAACGTAAATCTATGACCCCAGTCAGCAAACTCGGACGCAGTGCCGTTTCAAATTGCAACTGGGTAAAGGCTTCTAAATTATTAACGATGGCTCTAATTGTGACAGTTTCTGCTTTTAATTGCGATCGTAACGTTGCTGTAAATTGTCCCCCTTTGGCCTCTACTTGAAATCCAGGTTCATCGGGTTTGAAATCTTTCTCCACAAAGTCCCCAGCAGTAGGTATCAAAGTGACAACAGCATCATAATTAGAGCGATTGCCACTTGCATCCAGTAGTTGACCTCGGATTGTAGCCGTAGAACGTCCATCTGCTGGGATACGAGACTCAACAGTTTCCAAAGTTAATTGCTGCGGCGCTCCCCGGACTGCAACCTGCACTGTTACAGGCGCTTGGGTTCCCCCAACTACCTGTGCAGAGATAGTATTTTGACCTTCTTGTAGCGAAACACCATACCATGTCTGCTTTACTAAATTAGTACTCGCATCAGTTTCCGTCCGCCCTACTAAGGAAGGATCTACCAACACGCCATTTACCCGCAATTCCACTTGACTACCAGCAGGAAACTGCACAATCACTGTAGTAGCTTGTACATCTACAACACTGTCAGCCGTCGGAGTCAAGATTTTGATTCCTGTAGAAATCGGTGAAGGTGGAGACACAGGCATATTTTCATTGATCCCTTGTCCCTCCTTCCCCACATCCCCGCGTCCCCCCGTCCCCGCGTCTCCCTGTCCCCCTATCCCCCCATCCCCATTAGCAATTTTGCGTAACCCTCTAGGCAACCCTACAAAAGTTGCTGGTTGAAATGGTTGTATTTCCCTTCGAGATTGGTCTTTCTTATCTTCTATTCCTGCAATTTTGCGTAAGCCTCTAGGCAATTCCACAGAAGTTGCTGGTTGAAATGGTTGTATTTCTGTTTCACTTGGCTGGACATTTGAAATTGAAGTAACAGTAGCCGATGCTAAAGAAGTTGAGGAAAATCCAACAGATGTAACCTCTTTAGAACTTCTCAACAAAGGATAAGAATTTAGAGCTTGTTCAATTCTTCTCTTAATCTTTGCGCCTTTGCGCGGCAGTCGCTTCAAGTCGGGAAACCCGGACGCCAGTCGCTCATGGGGGGAACCCCCAAGACCGCGCTGGCTCCCCAACGCGCTGCCTTGCCTTTGCGTGAACCTTTCATATCCTGAATCACCAACCCCAGAATTCACATCCATACTTTTTTCAACCACTTTATTTTCAACCGCTCGATCTTCGACGCCCTTCTCTACTTGCAAAAACAGGTTTTCATTGGTGACTTTTGCTTTGACTATGGCAGGATATAAAATCAGGCTGAGAGCTACCGGCATTGCCCCCATCAGCCTCAAGTTGAAAATAGTTGCACAGTGCAGTCTAGGTTTCATTTTTTGACTGTTTCCTGAAATGTGGGGGTGACACCGAAGTTCATACGTACCAACCCACCTGGTTCTAAATGCACTAGGCGAGATTGGCTATTGCGCTCGCGGAATTTTTTATTGGGAGCTAAGGCATAACCAGGTACACTACTGAGGTCTAAAACACCTGTGTGGTATCCAGGTAAGACATTAGCTAGGGAGAACAAACCATTCGGATCTGTAGTGATGCGGTTACCATCTTCTAGAAAAACCACTGCATTGGGTATTCCAGGCTCACCACGCTGCTGTTCGCCGTCAAAGTTTTTATCAATAAATACCCGACCGATAATCGTGCCACAATCAGAAACGATTCCCGGACGAATTTTTAATTGGTGTGTTGCTGGGCCATCCTTAGTGCTAAAACGGTTATCAATTCGTTGAGCATTAACGATCGCACTGTTGCGACCACTACCACGCATAGCATCGGCTGTTAATTGAGCAGCGTAGGCAATATTCAAGACTTTCCCTGTGGGAATCGTCATGTCTGTCCGGAATATCACCGTATTTCCATTTCGTTCCGAGGTGATAGGAACTGCTGTACCATCCATCTCTCCTTGCACAGATTTTGGCAAGAACTGGAATCCTAAAGGTAGGTTGTCGGTGATAACTACATTGTTCAAACCAACATCAGCAAGATTTTTTACCGAAAGACGGTAAATTACCGTATCTCCAGGTTCAGCAGTAGCGCGATCGCCTGTTTTAATAATCTGCAACTGATTGGCTTGACACAAATTTGTAGTAAATTCAAAGGCTAATAAATCCAATCCCACTGTTTCTGCATTGGGAACTAAAACAACTGTTTGCTCTACTCTGGTTTCACCTGTAAGACTAATTGGTTGCCCATCCAAAGAAGTAGCAACATATTGCACAACATCATTACTATCTTTGGCAATAATTTCAATCTTGACGCGCCGTTGTCTGTAGATGGAATTTGATGGCGGATTGACTACAAAAATATAACTTCTACCCGGATCGGTTTGACCTTTGTTTGGATCTAGTAAAAAATTGTAGACACCAGCAGGATTATTTGTAATGAAATATGGGTTACTATTTTCAATATTTGGTGATTTTCCCCCAGGCACATTGTTATTAGGAATATCCGGTAACTCTGTGCGAGTCAAAGCAGCTAAACTACCCAATTCTGTGCCCGTTGGGTCGCTAGGGTTAAGTTCATATACCCCAACTGAAAAACCTGTATAGTCGGGTAAAAGTGCACCAGCACAACCTAAAATCCTTCCTATTGGGTCAACTAATGGGCTAGGAGTAACGTTAAGCTGACTAGAACTTCCTTGATATTGATACTTACTAGCTGGGTCTGTATAAGTATAAGTAGCTTGATTTGTGATTGGCGAAGATACAACTTGATTATTACTTTGTTGGGCTGTCGCTGATATAGGTAAACTAGTATATAAAAAGCTTCCCAGCAGAAGACTTGCTGTTAATCTTTGCCACCAGCTACTACTAAAATTAATTTGTTTTTGTTTTTGAGGACGGCTCACTGAACACATCTCCTCTGGATGGCAAGCTTATTGTTAATAAAAAAATTATCAAAACAGAACTCAGAAGTCAGAAGTCAGAATTCAGGAGTTAGAATTGAGAATGAATTCGAGTGTTAGATAGGGCAGCGATAGCAGTTTTAAACTGCATAAAATTGAAAATTTAGTGGTTTTGAATGATTAGTAGATCTAAATTCCCAGTGCAGTTGATTCTGAATTCTGAATTCTGAGTTCTGAATTCTCCATTCTTCTTTCAATCAACGCACTTGGGTTTGATAAGTCGCCTTGACTGTCGTCTTTGCTGCAACTGACGGAATCTGTAAACGGATGTGGGTGTAAGCAATGGCTGGCGCTGGTTTAGTTTCCACTTTGCCGTTAGGAACAGTAACTTTAACGGTGGGATTTTCGACGAAGCTACGCCCACCATCAATGCTATAAGTGATTTTTCCATTATTAGTTACATTTGCAGATTTAAGTACGTAGACCATCCCTCTAGGAATGGGTTGATTCAGAGTTAAATTCTTCACTGGGCGATCGCTCTGATTTTCGCCACTTAAGGTATACCTCAATACATCGCCTGGTCGCACCACAGCTTGACCTTTCAAAGGTTCCCATTTCTGGCTTTGCTTACCCTGCGGATCTTGAACTACCACTAGCTTTTCAGCTTCTAAGCGCAATTGAATTTGCGCTTGAGTTTTGATATTTTGAGCGTAGGCACTTCCTGAATGCCAAATATTTGCAACTCCTGGAAATGGAGCTGTAGCTATTAGCGCGAACGCACTGAAACCTGCAATAGAAGCACCTTTAATCATAAATAAGTTCTAGAATCGTTGATTGTTGACTTATATTTCCCTGCTTTTGCTAATAAATAGTCACTTTCCTCTTACTTGAGGTTTGTGGGAGTGAAGCCAACTGCTTGCGGCTATAACGCAAACGTCCCCACTCCCAACGAATTAGTTAACCTTGCGTTGAAAAGTAAATGTTCTTTGAACACCTGGTGCGATCGTGCCAGTTACGGTATCCACATACTTAGTTACATCCGTATTTACCGTAGTTCCAGTTTGATCGATGCCAGAGCTAGTAGCTGGATTACCACTGAAGAATTGAATGGTTGCACTCCCAGAATCTTTCGCTGAGCCAACAATGTTACTAGTATCAATTTGACCACTGACATCGTTGTCTACTGCCCAGTTGTTGGGGCTTTGGGTACCATCTTCAATAATCACAACTTTGTCAGCATTCAAAATCACGTTACCATTTCCAGATTGAGGCTCGGAAATGTTAGTGTACTGAATTTGGTACTCAATAATATTTCCTGGTGCAGGCTTTTTCGGGTCAGTACTGAAGGTACCATCATTTCCCTGAACTACAGGCCCGCTTCCTTGTAGAACTCGTGATACTTTCAGCAGTTTCAGGTAACCAGTGTAGACGCGATCGATAGTGATGTTCGATGAATCAAAGATATTATTGTTACCAGTATCCTTGATTCCATCACCGTTACTATCCGTCGTATAGTTGTCAATAGAAGCAGTGATGCGTACTGGGAAGCCTCTATTTATATCAGTCGATAATTGCGTACCTGGAGGTAAATCAACTTCTACACCATAGTTGAGAGTTGCATTAGGAGCAAAGTTGGGAATGGTTATTGGTGTAACAGGTCCTGTAAACGCTCCATTATTGTAGGTATAAATAGCAGATTGACTATTATAGGTAATAGTCACTTTCGTACCATTAGGTAAATCTCCTGGAACTGTTGGTGGTGTTGGCTCTAGCTTCAAAACGCCTGGGTCAGTACCACTGTTTTTAACTGTGTTGGTGAAGCCAACTGACTGAGGATCGAGTAAACTACCAGGTGCTGTACCAGCAGGAACCAGAGAAGATTTGTTGGTGAAGTCGTCGTCAGTTCCACCCGATGGTCCAGTCGCATCCGGCGCATTTTGCGGCCCGTTGAGTATCGCTGAGGCTACAGGTGCTTGCAGCGTGAAGACGTTGGCCTCACCTCCTGGTGTACCATCACCAGTGTTGTTGTTGCCCGTGTCAGTTCCAGTTTCCGGAGATGTTGGAGTACCAATATAGCCATCATCAACGTTGCCAGCCAATAAAGTATCGGGAACACCATCGCCATTGGTATCTGTACCCCCAGGAGGTGTCATATTCCCTGGTGGCCCATTGTAGTTGCTAGGATTTTGGTCGCCGGATTCGTCGTATACTGGGAGATTAGTGCTGGGTGTTTGACCAAACAATTGGGCAATGTTAGCGACGGTCAAGGGTGAAGTTGCAGTTGATTCAATGGCTAGCTGAATCGAGAAGCCATTCACCGTCGTACCAGGAGCGATGGAAGTAATGATTGCTGGATTATTGATAAAACCAACGCGAGTGACTGAGGCCAAGGGTGGTGCTGTCGTAGTCCAACTCGCTGTATTAGCATTAATTGTAGTAACTGCGTCAGTGGTATAAACAGTTTGCCAACCAGGCGGTGGAGTTGGTGCTGCTGCCAAATCTGTACCCGCAGGAATCGCATCAGAAACCAAGATCCGGGTGCTAGCAACACCGTTAACATTGATGCTTGTGCCCGTCAACGGTGCTGGTGTGATTCCCTGTCCGGTGGGATCGTTGGACTCAACTCGCAAACTCAAATCATAAGTCAGCTTGTCATCTGTAATTGCAGTGGTGCCAGCATTGTTATAGCCACTGCGAATCTTGAGAACGGTGGCTAAAGTGTAGGTTTTCACCGTTAAACCAACCTTAATTTGCTCGGTGGCGCTAGCTTCCCGTGTACCGTTAACTGGTGTGCCATCTACCTCACCAACAGCACCACCATTGGCGTTATCTACGGTGAACACGTCACCACCATCAGGACTCCGGAGTTGGTTTTGAGCATCACCAGGAGTGTTACCAAGGGTAACAGTAATTATGTCATTGGTTTGAGCGCCATTCTGGACGGTAATTGGTACACGCACCAACACAGTACCACCAACCGGAACTGAGGGTGTATCTACGCCACCTTGGGGGATGTTTATCCAAGTTTGACCACCGTCGGTACTATATTGCAAGCTATTAACTGTACCACCATTTGGTAATGTTCCAGAAACTGTACCTGGCCCAGTTGTTGTAGCTTGGTTAGGAATGTGGAATTTGGTTGGGTCATTACCTACGTTGGTCAAGGTGTAGGTGTAAATGAGTAAGTCACCAACCTGGACTGTGGTATTGGTAGGGCTAGAAGTGGCATCTGTGACACCAGATGCGCTGACGGTGATACCAGCAACCTCCGCTACGGTGACAACCACAGTGTTGGAAGTGGCGTTGATTGTTGTCCCTGGACTGTTGGGATCTTCGTAGGTTGCTGTGGCTGTGTTACTGATGGATGTACCCGCTGTAGTTCCATCAGCTAATACAGGTGCAACAAATTGGAAAAAGCTACCAGTTAATAATGCTGTTGCTACTAAGGATTGATAGCAGTAATGCTGCTTGTTTACAAATTTATTTTGTTTTACCATAGGTTTTGTTTGTTTGCTGAACTTGTGTCCTGAGTTTTCAAAAGGATAAAGTTCGGCAATTTTTTAAAGAATTACCGATAATATTTGCCTAAAACTTTCATGTTTTAAGAATGCAGACTTGAGGAGTTACAGCAAAATTGCTGAATTCTCCAAATCAGAATTCAGGAATAAAACACCCTTAACACCTGGTTTTTAAACCTAGTTTGTATTTCAAGCTTCTTGAATCCTGTCAGTTATTGACACTCCTCACCAAGTATGTTGAAGCAATACTTTCAAATAATTCACCGAGATGAATTTGCGATCGCCTTTGAAAATCAAGGCTAGTAATCACAAATATGGGGAACTTACTGTTGCGTACTGCTGAATTGTTTATGCAAGTAGAAATGTAACTTTTGCTGCAAAAAAAGTCCACCGTAGAAATAAGTAACTTCTCTAGCAGTGAATGAGTGTATCAAAGATTAAAATTCCACTTTATTTTTGTAATATCAATAGCAAGTTCAATCTTCAACCCAAGATAAAAAATACTAAAGCCTATACCTGAAGATACTTTTGGCTTTTTGCGGTTATATATTTACTCTAGCCTAGAAAGTCATTTGAATAAATTTAGTAAGCAATTTAGATCGCTAAAAAGTGGCGATCGTTCAGATAAATGCATATTAATCATATAAAAAATGCAATTTAATCATAACTACCAACAGTATTAAGACTGAATAGCTCAAAGTCAAGTCTAAATTTGTAACTAGAAAGAACTAAGTGTAAATACTAAATACAAAAATTCATTGGCTTTAAAATTTTACAAAAATTATTACTATCGCTACTAACAATACCCGACAAAAATTGTCGGGTATGTTTGACTGGTATTTTTACTCGTGTTACTATCAGGCGACAGTTGATGGACAGACAGGGAAAGCTAGTTTATGACTCAGGCAATCACAACCCAATCCCAAGTCAGTAATGCCACATTTTTTAAAGCCTTGAAATGTAAGGAATGTGGGGCGGAATATGAACCCAAAGCCAGCAATGTTTGTGAGTTGTGCTTTGGGCCTTTGGAAGTCAAGTATGATTACACCGCTCTACGTCAGACCGTCACTCGTGAAACAATTCAAGCTGGGCCTAATTCAATTTGGCGCTACCGTCCGTTTTTACCTGTCGCAACTGATAACGTTATAGATGTGGGAACGGGTATGACTCCCTTGGTTCGTTCCCACCGTCTTGCCCGCCGCCTGGGTCTAAACAAACTTTATATTAAAAATGATGCCGTGAATATGCCCACCCTTAGCTTTAAGGATCGGGTGGTGTCAGTTGCCCTCACCAGGGCGCGAGAGTTGGGCTTTTCCACTGTTTCCTGCGCCAGCACTGGTAACTTGGCAAATTCTACAGCTGCGATCGCCGCTCACGCCGGTTTAGACTGCTGCGTGTTCATCCCCGCAGATTTGGAAGCTGGTAAAATTCTCGGTAGTCTGATTTACAGTCCCACCCTCATGGCTGTAAGAGGCAACTACGATCAAGTCAATCGTCTGTGTTCGGAAGTTGCTAATACACATGGTTGGGGATTTGTCAATATTAATTTGCGTCCTTACTACTCCGAAGGTTCCAAAACGCTAGGCTTTGAAGTTGCAGAACAACTCGGTTGGCAATTACCCGACCATATTGTTGCTCCTTTGGCTTCTGGTTCTCTGTTTACCAAAATTTATAAAGGTTTCCAAGAATTTGTAGAAGTTGGTTTGGTAGAAGGTAAGAACGTCCGTTTCAGCGGCGCTCAAGCTGAAGGTTGTTCGCCCATCGCCCAAGCATTTAAAGAAGGGCGCGACTTCATTAAACCAGTCAAACCGAATACAATTGCTAAATCCATCGCCATTGGTAACCCAGCAGACGGCATTTATGCTGTGGATATAGCTCAGAAGACTGGTGGTAACATTGAATCAGTCAATGATGCAGAAATTATTGACGGCATCAAGCTGCTGGCAGAAACCGAAGGCATCTTCACAGAAACAGCTGGTGGTACAACCGTAGCTGTGCTGAAAAAATTGGTGGAAGCTGGCAAAATCGACCCAGATGAAACTACCGTGGTTTACATCACTGGCAATGGTTTGAAAACCCAAGAAGCAATACAAGGCTACGTTGGCGAACCCTTGACTATTGATGCCAAACTCGATAGTTTTGAACGTGCCCTAGAGCGATCGCATACTCTAGACCGCTTAGAATGGCAACAAGTCCTCGTTTAATTATGAGTTAGGAGTTATGAGTTATGAGTTTTTTTATTCCTAACTCCTCACTCCTCGCTCCTCACTTTTCACTCTTAACTTTCTACTTCTATGGCCGTAACAGTCTTAGTTCCTACAGCTCTTCAACAATTTACAAATAACCAAGCTACGGTAGAATCCAGTGGTAATACCATTGCTGAACTTGTGGATTCATTAGAACAAAGTTTTCCTGGCTTCAAATCACGATTATGTGATGAAGAAGGAAAGCTACGACGGTTTGTGAATTTTTACCTCAATGACGAAGATATTCGGTTTTTAAAAGGTGCAGATACACGCCTCAATGATGGTGATGAAGTCAGTATTGTCCCCGCTGTCGCTGGTGGTTAATACTGAAAATACAACAGAAGTCAGAATTCAGGAGTCAGAACTGGCATAGTTTCTCTCCCTAGTTTTGAGATATAGATTCTGTATTTCAAACTTATTGAAATTTGTTGTATTTTCTAGATTTAGCAAATTAATAAATGTAGGCTTGCCGTAATTGGCAGGCTTAATTTTTATCGAAACAGAATGAAGGCGTCACTCATTGATTCTGACTTCTGAATTCTGAATTCTTCTTCAATGGCTAATTACAAATTGTTTTGACTGAGCCTCGATGCTCTATCTGGTTACATCTTAGCCGTGATTGCAGAGCATCAATCTTTTGTAAAAGCGACATTCCCCACAGGATAGAAATCGCCAACTTGATGGTCATACCCAGAAGCAAAAGTGCTACGATTCGGGAAGATCTTCTTTGTTGAACAAGCCTTTTTTGTTCTTCTGCAAGTCGCGCTTCGACTTCTTTGGCACGTTCAGCCTCCAATGCTTGCTGCATTTCTTGTCGGTCTAATTCTTCACTAGCAGCTAAAAATCGATAATCTAAGTTGCTTAAGCTTTTGCCATTTGCCCAAGTTTGGGCGTCAATTAAGGCTTGACCGCGCAAAAGGCGAGATTCATCTTGTTGCTTTGAGGCTACCCATGCATTGAAATTTTCGTAGTAAGGGCGTAAGTTAGCTAATTTTTTTCCAACCCATTCTAGATTGAAAACTTCTTCATAAATGCGGTTTTTGATTTGGAGAAAACCTTGCTTTTTTATCACCAAACCGGATAGCAACAGTTCTACTTGTTCTCGGCTATCGTCAACGGGTACTTTAATTCCTTGGAGGATTTGCTGATAGATTCCCAGCAATCTGGCAGCAAATTGTTCGTTTCTCAGAATGCGATCGCGAATTGTCCTTAGATGCTCTGGTTCATCTTGGGATTCCCATTTTTCAATAATATGCGATCGCACTACATTTTCTATCCAAAATTCTTCTGTCCCTGGAGGAATTTTGAGCTTTCTACCCAGGTCGTCTTGAGATAAATTCACAAGCAGCCGACACAGCTTTTGCGTCAAAAATGGTTGCCCTTGTGTCCAAGACAAAATTTCTTGTAAGACTTTTTGGGCATGATTGCCTTGAATCTTCAGCCCTAAAGCTAATGGTTGAGCTTCTTCAAATGTAAAACCATTTACTTCTATAGCTTTGCCAATATTAAATGGGGTAGTATGATTTCGATGTAAAATTAAGTCTGAAGGTGTAGCAACGCCGAAAATTGCGAAGGTAATCCGATTATATTCTGGATTAATTGCTCGTTGGTTGTAGCAAAATCTAATCAAGCTAAAAAAGTCATCAACTGCAAAATCTAAGTTCAGAATACTATCAATTTCATCAATAAAAATAAACAATCTTTCGTTAGGAAACTGAGCTAACAGTACTTCCGAAATAAAATGGCTGAGTTTTTGAACCAAAGAAATATCTTTTTTTTCTTGCCACCAAGTTTTTAAATTAACTTTTCCTAACAGCTGAAAACCTAACCATAAATCGCCTGCTACTCCTTTGTACCACTGTTCGGGAGTGATATTGTCACAACCAATATTGGTCATATCAACTGTGGCACATCGATAACCCTCTTGTTGTAAGCGATGTTTTGTTTTGACCATTAATGAGGATTTCCCCATTTGCCTACAGCTGAGAATATAGCAAAAGTCACCTTGTTTTAAAGCATGGTAGAGTTCTACATCTGCCTTGCGCTCAACATAGCTAGGAGAATCACTGGTGAGGGTACCACCAACTTGGTATCGATAATTGTTCATTTGATTTTAAATATGTTCTCTTTCTTAATCAAATAAGTTATCTAAGAAGAATAAATATTTAAAATATTTATCTCCCAAGATTTTACCAGAAGTATTAAAATACTGAGTGCTTTGCAAGCTGTTGACTAAAATAAAGACGATATAATTCACACATAACACAAGCTTGATTGCCATTGAGTTGCACTAAACCCATGCTTTCTAGTTTATAAGCAGCGATCGCATTTATAGTGTTCTATTTGGCACAGTCTGATGTTAAACAGTTACCGCAGACAGCCAATTAAGTCTGTAATATTGCGAGATTAATTTATGAACGGTTATCTTGTATGAACTGCGACATCAATTAGTGAAAGAGCGACATCTAATTTGTGAACTTACAGTAAAAAATTCCTGAAAATAGATATTATCCGTCAAAGCCAGCAGTCGGATTTGAACCGACGACCTTCCGATTACAAGTCGGATGCACTACCACTGTGCTATGCTGGCAACTTTTTTGTGGGTTTTGCTCTCAATTAGCAACCACAATTTCTAATTTTACCATACTAAATGTATTTGTCTAGGGCGATCGCTAAAAAATATTTCTCTGGAAAATAGGGAGTCGAAGAGAAAACTTTTTTGATGTTTGGTTAGGGGATTTTTCCATGATGGCTGCTTTGATAACAAATTAGTTTAGAAAATCTCATATTTTGTCAATTTCGCTACTTTTTCAAGTAGAGATGCTTGAATGCGCCTTACAAATGCAACGATCCGAAAAATCAGTTATTGCGATCGCGAATAATGTTGGTAAATTAATATTCATAGCAAAAGCTAACTCAAATCCTGGGCTGGACGCCAAAATATCTGGTACATTTGCAAAATTGTACTTTTTTGACACGGCTGGGTAAAGAAACAGAATTATATAATTGTTCTTTACACATCACAAGCATGGCAGCGTTGAACGGACGAGATTTATTAAGTCTGGCGGACATCAGTCCAACGGAACTCCAAGAACTTCTGCAATTGGCAACTCAACTTAAAACCAAACAGTTGAAATTGCAGTGCAATAAAGTGTTAGGGTTGTTGTTCTCTAAAGCTTCAACTCGCACGCGGGTAAGTTTTACTGTGGCGATGTATCAACTTGGCGGACAGGTAATCGATCTTAACCCCAATGTTACTCAAGTTAGTCGCGGGGAACCCGTGCAAGATACGGCGCGAGTTTTAGATAGATATTTGGATATTTTGGCAATTCGCACCTTTGCACAGCAGGAGTTGGAAACTTTTGCTAACTATGCCAAGATTCCAGTGATTAATGCCCTAACTGATGCAGAACATCCCTGCCAAGTATTAGCTGATTTATTGACAATTCAAGAAGCTTTTGGCAACCTTTCTGGGTTAACTTTAACCTACGTGGGTGATGGAAATAATGTGGCTAATTCTTTAATGTTGGGCTGTGCTTTGGTGGGAATGAATGTCAGAATTGCCACTCCCAAAGGATTTGAGCCAGATTCTAAAATTGTAGAGCAAGCAAGAGCGATCGCTAATAACAAAACTGAAGTTCTGCTCACTCATGACCCAGAATTAGCCGCCAAAGGATCTGCCGTACTTTATACTGATGTTTGGGCAAGTATGGGACAAGAAGCAGAAGCAGACAACCGCCTGCCAATTTTCCAACCTTACCAAATTTCCGAGCAGTTATTGAGCCTTGCCGATCCAGAGGCAATTGTTTTACACTGCTTACCAGCACATCGTGGTGAAGAAATTACCGACGCAGTTATTGAAGGTTCTCAATCACAAGTTTGGGAACAGGCAGAAAATCGCCTCCACGCCCAAAAGGCTTTGCTTGCTAGTATCTTGGGAGCAGAATGAAGAAAGTTAGGAGTTAGGAGTGAGGAGTTAGGAGTTAAGAGTCAGAATAGCGACGTGCGGCTGACTCTTGACGAGTTATCAGTAAAAAATCAAGAATAAATAGGTGAAAGAAAAGAAAAAATATTCTGACTTTTGCCTTTAATATTTTTACATTTCTATTGCTTATGGGGAGTTTTTTGTAGTACTAATGTTCTAGAGACATTTATAATTACTTCCCGAAAATTTATGGAACGTCTAACGGAAGCTCAACAAGAACTTTACGAATGGTTGGCAGAATATATCCGAACGCATCAACACTCACCTTCAATTCGCCAAATGATGCAAGCGATGAATTTGAAATCGCCAGCGCCAATTCAAAGTCGTTTAGAACATTTACGTACTAAAGGATATATAGAATGGACTGAAGGGCAAGCAAGAACGATTAGAATTTTGCGTTCTGTTAAACAAGGTGTACCAATTTTAGGGACGATCGCTGCTGGTGGTTTAATAGAACCATTTACTGATGCTGTAGATCATTTAGACTTTTCTAATTTATCGTTACCTCCCCAAACCTACGCTTTGCGGGTAGCTGGCGATAGTATGATTGAAGATTTAATTGCCGATGGCGATGTGGTATTCTTGCGTCCAGTACCAGAACCAAATCAGTTGAAAAATGGTACCATCGTTGCTGCCAGAGTTGATGGATTCGGTACAACATTAAAACGTTTTTATCGTCAAGGCGATCGCGTTACTCTCAAACCTGCCAATTCTAAGTACAATCCCATTGAAGTCAGCGCTATGCAAGTGCAGGTGCAAGGTTCTTTAATTGGTGTTTGGCGGGGTTACAACTGAGGAATAAGAAAGTGATGAGTTATGAGTGATGAGTGATGAGTTTTAAATTAGTAACTCCTAACTCCTAACTCCCAACTCTCAACTCCTAACTCCTAACTCTTAGTTTGTGCTTAACATATGTACTTGACGGCAAATCCAGTGCGGGAACTGCCTACTTTTCGCTTAAAATCACCATTTGCAAGGGAAAGTAAGGGCAGTTATCAAACATCGCAACCATTACCAGGATGTCCACGAAAGCCTGCATCTTTGCAATTGCGGCAATATCAGCAAGAAGCGATCGCCAGCTGGTTTGCTAATAATGGTAGAGGGACGCTCAAAATGGCTACTGGTAGTGGTAAAACTATTACGGCATTAGCGATCGCTTGTGAATTATATCAGCAGATTAATTTACAAGTTTTGTTGGTGGTGTGTCCCTACCGCCATCTTGTTACCCAATGGGCGCGAGAATGTGAAAAATTTAATTTGCAACCGATTTTAGCCTTTGAGAATTTACGCACTTGGCAAAGTCAACTTTCAGGGCAAATTTATAATCTGCGTTCTGGTTCTCAACGGTTTGTCACGGTTATTACTACGAACTCCACTTTAATTGGAGAAGGGTTTCAATCTCAACTCAAATATTTTCCCGCCAAAACTTTAATTATTGGTGATGAAGCGCATAATTTAGGCGCACCCAAGTTAGAAGAAAGTTTGCCGCGCCGTGTTGGGTTGAGACTCGCTTTATCTGCCACGCCCGAAAGGTATTTTGATGATTTGGGTACCCAATCTTTATTTGATTATTTTGGCCCAGTTCTCCAGCCAGAGTTTACTTTGAGGGATGCGATCGCTCAAGGTGCTTTGGTACATTATCTGTATTATCCTGTGTTAGTTGAGTTAACAGAAGCAGAAAGTATTGCTTATTTAAAGTTAACTAAAAAAATTGGGCGATCGCTTTTATTTCGAGAACGAGAAAATGGACAAGCAGGAGATTTTGAAGACAATGAAGATTTGAAGCCTTTATTGATGCAAAGGGCAAGGTTAATTGGTGCAGCCGAAAATAAATTAAATGCTTTGCGCGACTTAATGACAACTCGCCGCGAAACTACTCACACTCTTTTTTATTGTAGTGATGGTTCGCCGGAAACAGGACAACGTTCATCACTACGCCAACTCAAAGCTGTTGCTAAAATTCTTGGAGTAGAACTAGGTTATAAGGTAAGCACCTATACGGCTCAAACTTCTTTGGAAGAAAGGGAAATATTACGTCATCAATTTGAAAGTGGTGAATTGCAAGGTTTAGTGGCAATTCGTTGTTTGGATGAAGGTGTGGATATTCCAGCAATTAAAACTGCGGTGATTTTATCAAGTTCTGGTAATCCTCGTCAGTTTATCCAGCGACGGGGGCGAGTTTTACGCCCTCATCCAAGTAAAGAACGTGCAACTATATTCGACATGATTGTTTTGCCGCCAGATTTAGATAGAGAAACTATAGAAGTTGAGCGCAATCTGTTAAAAAAAGAGTTACGTCGCTTTGTCGAATTTGCTGATTTGGCTGATAACGCTGGTGAAGCCAGAATGAAATTACTCGATTTACAAAAACGATATGGTTTATTAGATATTTGATATATCTGGCGAAAATGAATGTAGAGACGTAGCAATGCTACGTCTCTACTAGATGTCTAATGAATCAGATTGTATTTGTATTTTTTTGTAAAAAATTTTTGAGTTTGGTAGAAGCAGGCATTAACTATGAAATAATAAAATTATGAATCATATTATAATGGGATGTAAGCAAAATTTTTAAAGCAGCTTACATCCCATTATAATATGGTTTAATTAAAACTAATCTTATCAGAAAAGCATTAAATAATAAACCATTTTTTCTAAAAAATCTCAGATTTAAATATCATAGTTTCTCCAAATCTAAAGATAACGCTAACCGTAGCTTTACGGTGACAAATGTAGTACTAGTGAAGGTTAAAATATAGAAAAATTATTTTAGAATCCAAGATGCCACAAGAGGCGAATATCGATGATGTACAAGAGCCAATTACCAGCGCTCCACCGGAAGTACGGCAAATTATTGAGCGAGTGTGGAAGCTGGAAAAAAGTAGGCTAGATAGGAAAAGCAAAGGGCATATTAACGATGATATTTTAGATATTATCAAGGAAGCAGTGCAATGAAGCTGACTTCAATTAAGCTGTGCAATTTTCGCTCGTTTTATGGTACAACGCCAGAGATGAATCTCGCCGGAGGAGATATTCACAACACGACGATTATTCATGGTAATAACGGTGCTGGTAAAACAAGTCTCTTGAATGCATTTACGTGGGTGTTATATGAGAAATTTAGTGCGGCATTTGCATCAACAGAACAGTTAGTAAATAAAAGAGCGATCGCCCAAACCGAACGAGGACAAGCTGTAGAATGTTGGGTAGAAGTTGGTTGGGAACATGATGTAACTCGCTACCGAGTTAAACGTTCCTGTAGGGTTTACAAAAACTCCACCGAACTGGAAGCAGGTAAAACTCAATTAACCATGTGGGTAAGTGGCGACGATGGCAAATGGAATTTACCAACACAGCCACCAGAAGATATTATTAATCAGATTTTACCCGCTAGTTTACATCAATATTTTTTCTTTGACGGCGAACGAATTGAAGAGATAGTCCGTTCTGATAAAAAAGCCGAAATCGCGGAAGCCACAAAGATTTTTTTAGGTGTAGAAATCATCGAACGTTCAATTACACATTTAAAAGGAGCTAAAAAAAGTTTAGAAACTGAGTTAACAGCTATAGGTGATGCAGAAACTAAACAACTTTTACGGCAGCAAGAAAAGATAGAACGTGAAATTGATAGTATCACCAAACGACAAAGCGAAATTCAACAAGAGTTAGAATATCAACAAACCTTCAAAAAAGAGACAAGCAACCGTTTACGAGAACTCAGTGCTGCTAAAGAACTGCAAGAAAGACGGCAGAATTTAGAATCACAGAAAGAAGCAAACCGCGAAGAACTGAGAAAAACGAGAGAAGCACTGAAAAAAGTGATTTCGGCACGTGGTTATACAGTGTTGCTGTCAGATACTACGAGCCAATTTCGGAAACTCGTTGATGATTTTAAGCAGCGCGGTGAGTTAACATCAGGAATTTCACGGGAATTTATCAATGAATTACTGAAATCTAAACGTTGCATTTGTGGTGCAGACTTAAATGCAGGAAGTCATCATCATAATAATGTGCAAATTTGGCTAGAACGAGCAGGTTCATCCACAGTAGAAGAAACTGCAATTCGGATGAGTGCCCAAGTAGATGAAATTGATAAGCAAGCAATAGTGTTTTGGGAAGAGGTAGATCGAGAACAAGTGAGAATTGAACAGTTAAGGCAGACGATATCACAACTTGAAAGTGAATTAGATAGTATTCAAGAAAGATTGCGAAAAGATGCTAACGAAGAAATTAGCAGTTTACAAAAGCGCCTAGACGAGATTGAAACTAAAATTGATGAATTAAATCGAGAACAAGGTGCAAATCAACAGCGAATTGCCCACTTAGAAACAGAAATTGATGCTTTGAGTAAACAAATAGCTAAGCAGAAATTGAATGAAGCCAAGCAAGTTTTAGCACAGCGACGTATTAACGCTACTCAAGATGCAATTGAACGGTTAACAGAAGTCAAAAATCGTCAAGAAAAACAATTTCGTTTGCAACTTGAAAAGCGAGTTCAAGAAATATTCATGGAGATTTCTGTTGCACCATATATTCCAAAAATCAGCGATAAATATGAATTGACGCTGGTAGAAAATACAGCAGGTATCGAAGCGCCAGTTGCAGCTTCCACTGGGGAAAATCAAATTCTGAGTTTGTCCTTTATTGCCAGTATCATCGATAGAGTGCGGGAGTGGAGCGAGAAGCGAAAAATGATGATGCTTCCTGATAGCAGTACTTTCCCAATTGTCATGGATTCGCCATTTGGAAGTTTAGATGAAATTTCGCGGCGACACATTGCTCAGACAATTCCTAAATTAGCGAATCAATTAATAGTGTTAGTGACAAAGACTCAATGGCGGGGTGAAGTTGAAGAAGAAATAGCAGAGAGAATTGGTAGAGAATATGTGCTGACTTATTATTCTTCCAAGCCAGATTGCGAGCAAGATTATATTGAATTGGGTGGTGAAAGATATCCTTTAGTGCGTCAAAGCCCTAATGAATTTGAGTATACCGAGATTATTGAAGTAGAACGCGGCTAATTAAGAGAAACGAACCACAGAGGCGCAAAGAACACAGAGAAATAATGTCGCACCAAAACGCAATTTTTCTCTCTGCGCCTCTGCGTGAGGTTACCATCCAAAAAAAGTTAAAGTTGAAAAAAGCAACTTTTAGTAAAGGATGCGGTTATGATTGCTAATTCAAACCAAAAGTATATGTCTCCCGAAGAATACTTGGAATGGGAAGAAAGACAAGATATCAAATACGAATACATAAATGGTGAAGTATTCGCCATGACTGGGGGTACAATTCCTCATAATGATATAGCTTTCAACTTAGCTTCAGCATTAAAAAGCCACCTTCGGGGGGGTGCGTGTCGTGTCAATATAGCAGATGCAAAAGTAGCAGTAACCGAGAACGGGCCGTTTCACTACCCGGATGTTGTAGTGAGTTGTCATCCAAGAGACAAACAAGCGATTAAATTTATTCAGTATCCTTGTTTAATTGTCGAAGTTCTCTCCCCTAGTACAGAAGCTTACGACAGAGGCAAAAAATTTATGCAGTATCGCCGCATCGAAACTTTACAAGAATATGTCCTGATTGATGCTGAAAAGATTAGTTTAGATTGCTTCCGGCTAAATGATAGAGGAATTTGGGAGTTACATCCCTATGAAGAAGGGAATGAAGTTCATTTAACCAGTGTTGATTTTCGCTTTCCCATATCTTTAGTTTATGAGGATGTGCAGTTTCCAATCTAAGTTTTGAATAATTTGTTTGTGTGGCGATCGCTGCTATTTTAGTATAAAAAAGTGCGTAAATATAGGCAGTATTATCTCTTTCTGTTAATATGGCTACACAGTAGATATTAAAATCAATGGCTGCTAATAGAATCAAGGTTGCTAAAGATAAAGCCGAGTTAGTTAAATCCTTAGTCGCATCAAAAGACACAACAGGGCCTTTTCAAACTTATGTAGAAGTAATGGTCTTTGCTGCTGCTTTAGGCGTTAAATATAAAAAGCGTAGACCTTTAGGCGAGACTACCAAAAGAGAACCTTCTCCTATTCCACAAGAAAACTTTGTCTCTTTGGGGCATGAACTAATAATTAAATTATTGGGAATTAATGAAACACAAGATATAGAAATTATTTCTTCACAACAAGAAGAATATGAAGATAAACGCACCCAAATTTTTGAAGAATACGCCAATGGAGGGCTAGAAATTTTACAAACTGAATTACGCGGAGCCGTAGATTATTTAGAGCGTATTCTTTTATTCTTAATTGCAGAAAAAGATAATAAAGAATCGATAGATGAAGAATTTGACCTTAGCAGATTTTTAAGTTAATTTTTAACAATTTTTTAAGGAATTATGAAAACATTAGATTATTACTATAAATCTTTTTCTCAATTAAATGTAAGTAGTAGCAGTAAGCGTGGTAATGCTCACTATAAACCAATATTGGTTTTAAATGTTATTGATTTGATTACACGAGGAGTTATTAATGATAACCGAATTCCAGTTTCAGAAGAATTAATTCAAACATTTGAGAGATACTGGAGTATTTTAGGTTCTAAATCCTATAAAGGTGGTTTACACTATCCATTCTTTCATCTACAAAGTGATGGGTTTTGGCACTTAGTATTTAAGCCTGAGTTTAAGGGACTACAGCCAAAAACTACTAACAAGCTGAAAGAGGCTGTTGAATATGCTTATTTTGATAATGAACTATTTAATTTTTTGCAAGATGAATCTTCAAGACAAGAATTAATTGATTCATTAGTAACAACTTTTTTTCAAGAACAGCAAGATGTATTTGACGAGATTTTGCAAATAAACCAATCTTTTTAAGAAGATGACTTAGCTATACAAAAATTAGCTGCCTCAACCAACTTAGATAGTAATCCAAGATGGGGTATTAGAAAGGCAGTAATTAGAAATGCTTTTTTCCGAACAACTATTGTTCGTATATATGATTCTAAATGTGCCTTTTGCGGTATTAAAGTAACTAAAGGCGTAAATAAAAATATTGTAGATGGCGCACACATCAAACCATTTGCACAATTTTATGACAGCAGAATCAATAATGGTATTGCTCTTTGCAAGAATCACCATTGGGCTTTTGACCGTGGTTGGTTTACTGCTGATGAGCAGTATCAAATCATTGTTAGTCAGGAATTAGAAGAAATATCTCCCTACACTAAGCCCATGAAAGATTTTCATGGTGAAAGGCTACTGCTACCAAATAAAGAGCAATACTTTCCAGAACTAGAAGCGTTGCAATGGCATCGTCAAAATATATTTCAAGGTTAATTACAACACGGGTGGAAGTCCCACTTCTTTTAGTTCCACAAATTCACCATCAAAACCAATTGCTTTATTTTCCACAGTCCTAGCATTAGCCAAAGCCTTACGCAGTTCAGCACGTTCCATTGAATCTTCAATTCCACCAAGGATGTAAATTAATAACTTTGTTGCTAATTCTTTTCCAGAAACTTGCACTCGCTTTTTATTAGGGTCATATAAAACCCCATACCAAAGAGATTGAGGATATTCCATACCAGTAAAACCGCCTTGCTGGTCAAACTTTCGCAACTTCTTAAAAATGCTGGTTATAGAAAGACCTTTTTTAAATACTAAAAATCCTAAAGCTTGTGCTAAAGCAACTTGCGCTACAGGACGGAAAAGTATATTTGCTTCACCACCACCCTTTTCAAAACTGAACCTTCGCAAAATAGGAGTATCTTCATGTTCTAAAATTTTATAACTAGGCAAATTAGCCAAATTATCAAAAAGCTTTTTAAATTCCTCAATTCCCTCCTCAATTTCTTCGTCTTCTGGACGCATAGGAATTAAACCTTTTTCCAATGGTTTCCAGTGTGGGAATTTTTGACCTAAATATCGCTCAGACATATCTTGTAGTGCTTGCAGCGTCGTCAAAACTGTAGAATTAGCTGCTACAGTTCCACTATTCCAATTAACACGCGGGTTACGATTTGGACGTTGTTCTAAAAGTGGATGAGTCACTGCAATTTTTCTAGCCACAATAGAAAAGCCATCATCTTCATTTAACTGTGCTAACTGACCTTTAGTTAAAGGTGCAGCCATCAGGTTAACATGAACAAAAATCGACCTCACCCTTCTTCTAGCTTGGTTGCGAGTCTCCCCAGCGTTAACTGCACAAATGAACTCTATACCAATTTTCTCTTTAGGTAAGCTTTGTAAATAAGCAGGATCTACTTGATATTGCTCTATCAAATCTGCCACTGTGATAAAACTATCATCAGCAGTTTTATCCTTTTTATATCGCTGGAGTTTGCCAGTTTTAATTAACTCTATTAAACCCTGAACTCCCATAAGTCGGTGTTGACCATCTAGGGCATAAATGGTTACGTTTTCTTCAGAAACATTGAGTAAGCCGACCTTACCATCTTTATCTAGAGGCGTAAAATCGGTAGTAGACTTTGTGGCGCGTTCCTCACTGTCCCACTCAGATGCTTTAGGGTTATCCACCCAAGGTTGATTAATTACTACTAACACTGCTGGAAACTTATGATTTTTTCTAGCAGCCAAATACTGAACTAAGGGTGCTTGACGCGACCAGTCAATGGGACGTTGTTGAATTTCGTCGATACTATCCGCATCAATTTCGATGTTATCAGTCTCTGGATTGTACTTTTTTTGCAGCAAAGGTAAACCAGAAGCGAAATGCACTCGGCCTGCAAACCATTCTAGGGTCACGGAACCAACATAAGCTTCACTTCCGCCCATCTCAGTTTTTTGAACCAGAATTTGGTCTTTTTTTTCTAAAAATTTCTCTAGAAGTAAAGCTAGTACCTCTTTTTCCTTGTTTTCTCTCTCTAGGTACTCTCTAGCAATATCAGCAGTTAGGTCAGATGCAGTGTCTCTCATATTAATTTTTAAAAACTTGGTCTTGTAAGGTAGCTATATTGTCCAAAAAGTTAGATACTAATAAATCAGTTTTTAAAAACTTTTTGGTAACCCACGCATTCCATAGACTGGGGTAAAAAAAAGCGGTAACGCCCAAATGTCCAGAGGTAAGAAGCAATGACTGAAGCACAACAACCAGAAAATAAAGGTCAGCAGACACGTACTGTAGCAGAGTTGGTGGAGTATATCCAAGTTCTTACCACTGAAATTCAAGAATTGTATTGTTTAGATGCGATACCTTGGGTTGTTGGTTATTCGGGCGGCAAGGACAGCACGGCGACTTTACAGCTTGTTTGGAATGCGATATTGGCGCTACCGCCGGAAAAGCGAACTAAGCCAATTCATGTCATTACAACTGATACAGGTGTAGAAAATCCTTATGTAGCTGCTTGGGTACGTAACTCATTAGAGCAAATGAAAATAGCAGCTCAAGACCAAAAGATGCCAGTAGAACCGCATTTATTACAACCAGAGATTAAACAAACATACTGGGTGGGTTTAATTGGGAAAGGCTACCCAGCGCCGCGTCATAAATTCCGTTGGTGTACTGGACGATTGAAAATTGACCCGTCTAACCTTTTTATTCGTAATGTTATTAGAGCTAGCGGCGAAACAATTGTTTTATTAGGAACTCGCAAAACTGAAAGTGTAAATCGTGCTGCTATCATGTCAAAACGTGAAATTGGTAGAGTACGCGAACGCCTTAGTCCTCATCCCAGCCTTGTTAACTCATTGCTATATACTCCTATAGAAGATTGGCGAACTGATGAAGTTTGGTTGTATTTAATGCAATGGGATAATCCTTGGGGATACAGCAACAAAGATTTATTTGCGATGTATCGAGGTGCAACAGCTGATAACGAATGTCCTTTAGTTGTTGATACTTCCACCCCTAGTTGTGGTAGCTCTCGCTTTGGATGCTGGGTCTGCACACTAGTTAATAGTGATAGGTCTATGCAAGCGATGATTCAAAATGATGAGGAAAAAGAATGGTTACAACCTTTAATTGATATTCGTTTAGAGGAATTAGATATTGATAACGACCGTGAGAAAAGAGACTTCCGCCGCATTTGGGGAGAAGTCCAACTGTTTGAGCGTAACTTGGATGGAGAAATTTCTATTGAACCAATACCAGGCCCTTACGTTAAATCTTGGCGCGAACATTTATTAAGACGACTCTTAGAAGCACAAACAAAAATCCGTCAAACTGCACCAGAAAATATGCGCGATATAACCCTTATTTCTCTGGAAGAATTGAGTGAAATTCGCCGTATTTGGTTAGAAGAAAAACACGAGTTTGACGACAGCTTACCTCGCATTTATCAAGAAATTACAGGAGAAGAATTTAAAGACCCGCGTCCAGGTGCAGACCTTAGTTTATTAGGTAGCGATGAATGGGCTGTGTTAGAAGAAGTATGTGCAGATGATGAAATGCACTTAGAACTGATGGCGAAACTCTTAGACACAGAACGCCAATTTCGGAAAATGTCGCGTCGTATAGGAATTTACGAAAGTTTAGAAAAATGCTTTACTACCAGTTCTCGTTCTAAAGATGAAGCAGTCAAAAATGCTCACCTAAAACGAGATTTGAAAACAGCAGTTGAACAAGGCGATATTGAAAAAGTCAAACAGTTAACTTTAGCAGATTTTGTCGCACCAGAGGAACAAACAATTAGACCCGATACACAAATTGACACAACAAATACTACAAAATCTGCTGACAATGCCAAGACTTGGGCAAATATGAAATTTAAAAATAAACAGACAAAGCCTTAAGCTTGCTCATTATCATCGTTAGCATCTCTCAGGTACAGCCTGATAAAGTCTTCTGCTGCGGCCGGATTAATTTTCTTGAGTGCATTACGAATTTCCAACAGCGTATCAGCAACAGGATCTCTAATTTCATTCACCCAACGGTGAACATTTGGCCGTCCTGTTCCCATTGTCACTGCTAACTTGTTTTGGCTGATGCTGTATGTTTCCAACACCTGTTTGAGTGCTTTTCCTGCTTTTCCCATGCCTTTGATTGTGTCAAAGGCTTCTGACAGAGTAAATGTTACCCATCGGTAACTAAAGGTGTAAGATAGTGGTGTTGCCAATAAGTAACATCACAGCTTATCAACAAACAGGTAAATTTCGATGACTACAAGCTTTTTTGCAGACACTTGTCAAACCACCCCGCCGCTTGTTTCCACCAATGATTTTACAGAAACAACGCCAGAGAGAGAGTCTGTAAAAGTAGTAATTTATGGTTCTAAAAAAGGCGTTAACAACACAATTCTGACTTTATACAAACTTGGTTTCGCCCAAGTTAACGAGTGGAGTCCTTTATTACCTAGTTCTAACCCTGGTGAAGTTATGAGTATTTTAACTAGGCACATTCTGACTACTTAAGTTAAAAAGATACCGGGCGATTAGAAATCGCGGCTACACAGACAAAACCCGCCTTCGCGGGTTTCAAAAAAAATGAGAGCAAATTTTACGCAATTATATCTACATTATGTTTGGGCAACTTGGGATAGATTACCTCTTATCACACCAGATATTCAGAAGTTAGTTTATGCAGTAATTATTAAAGAATGTGAACAATTAAAATGTACTGTAATTGCTGTTGGTGGTATTGAAGACCATATTCATCTACTAACAGGTTTTCCAACAACTATCAGCGTATCGGAAGTGATTAAACAAATAAAAGGCAGTTCTTCTCATTTCATAAATCACGAAATCAAACCAGCAGATTTTTTCAAATGGCAAGGTAGCTATGGTGCTTTTACGGTTAGTCATGATGCAATTGATAATGTTGCTCATTATATTAGGAATCAAGCTATTCATCATCAACAAAAATCCATTATTTCTGCATGGGAATTAAATTTACCTGCCGGTGTTAAGGGCGATTAGAAATCGCGGCTACACAAACAAAACCCGCCTTCGCGGGTTAACTTTCATTTTATATTAGTCCGCGAAGGCGGACTTCGCCTGTGTAGCCGCGAATTCCATTCGCCCGGAATGATTTCTCCATATATTATCTATAAAGACAAATGATATTTCTCGAACTCGTATTACAAAATTTTGGCCCTTACTCTGGACGACAAGTAATTAATCTTGACCCAAGAACTGAGGAAAATCCTCGGCCAATTCTCTTATTAGGTGGTATGAATGGCGGTGGAAAAACTACTCTCATGGATGCGATTCGTCTTGCCCTATATGGACAACGCGCTCAATGCTCAACGCGTGGTAATCTGAGCTACAGTGATTTTTTAAATCAATGTGTTAATAGCAAAGCTAACCCTGCTGAAAAAACACGAGTTGAGTTACTTTTTGAACACATTGAAGATGATAAGCCAATAAAATATCGTATTGTTAGAACTTGGGAAAAAAATCCTAAAGATGGTAAAGATGCTTTAGGAATTTTAGGCGATGACGATACTTGGCCTGTTGAATCTTTGGTGAATACTTGGGACGACTATATAGAAAATCTACTGCCTTTAGGGATTTCTAATTTATTTTTATTTGATGGCGAACAAGTTAAAGAACTGGCAGAACAAGAAACACCACCACAACTTGTTATTGAAGCTATTCGCGGACTATTAGGGCTAGAATTGGCAGATAAATTAGCACTTGATTTGGAGGTTTTAGTCAACCGAAAGCGTAGAGAAATGGCTGATATAAAAGATTTAGCTAACCTAGAAGAAATTGAAAAAAGGTTATTACAACAGCAAGAAGATTATCAAGAGGTAGAACAAAAACTAGCTAGTTTCAAAAATCAAATTGAAGAATTAGAGACTATTCAACGTGAAGCTTTAGATAAATTCGTATCTGAGGGTGGTAAAATCGCTGGAGAACGCAGTCAGTTAGAAGAAAAACAAAAAGAAAAAACTACTGCATTAGAAACAATTCGGCAATCATTGTGTGAATTAGCTGCTGATATTTTGCCTTTGGCATTAATTCCTAATTTATTAAGTCAGGTAGAAGTACAGGGAGCAAATGAATTTCGCAATCAGCAGGTACAACTTGCTAGAGATGTTTTGCTTGAGCGAGATAAACGCTTACTTGAATGGTTAAGTCAGTTAGCGATCGCCTCAACACAAATCGATAAAATTCAATCTTTTTTAGCCGAGGATATAGATAATTTATATTCAATTTCACTCCAAGCTGAAGCACCTTGGTTATTAGCCGATGAGGAAAGTTTGAGTCAACTAGATAATATGAGATATCATTTACAGAATGCTCGCAATATAGCAAAACAGAAGTTAGGTAATCTCAAGAATCTAGAAGAAGAAATTATTACGTTAGAAAGACAAGTGCAGACAGCAGCAGAACCAGAAGCTTATCAAAAGCTGCGCGATGCTGTGGAAGATGCACAAAAAGAAGTTGTACAAGCTAAAGCAAATTACGAAACAACCCGCCAAAAATTAGCAGCATTAACAGACGCAATTGAAATAACGAAAAAAGAATTAAAAGATTATACTGACAAAAATATAGACCATAAGAATAGGGAACATATCGTTACCTCAGCCTCGAAAGTACAAGAAACACTTAAGGTTTTTCGAGAAAAATTAACTCTGCGAAAGCTTAATAAATTAGAGGAAGAAGTAAAGAATTGTTTCCTCTACCTACTGCATAAATCTGACTTAGTATTTCGCATCGCTATTGATACTAAAACCTTTGCTTTATCTTTGTTTGATTTCGATGGGAAACCAGTTCCCAAACATCGCCTTTCGGCTGGTGAAAAACAATTACTAGCGATCGCCTTTCTCTGGGGATTAGCCAAAGTCTCTGGCCTGCGCTTACCCGTAGCCATTGACACGCCTCTTGGCAGACTCGACTCGTCCCATCGCAACAACTTAGTAGAAAAATACTTCCCCGCAGCCAGCCATCAAGTAATTCTCCTTTCTACTGATACTGAAATTGGGCCAAAAGAAGTGGAAACATTAAGAAAAAATGAAGCGATCGCCCGTGAATATCTGCTCAAATACGACTCTGCTACTCGTCAAACCACTATACAAAAAGGCTACTTTTGGTAGTTCGTAATTCGTAATTCGTAATTCGTAATTATTTGGCTTTGAGTCGTTTGGTAGAAGCAACTAGAATTTTGCCAATTTCGTTTGCCTCTTGGAGGAGTCCTTGAAATTTGTGCCTTTCCACTAGTTCGGATTCAATTAATATTTCTAGCCAGTATTGTGTTTCTCTTGCTTCTTTTAAAGCAATTTCTAATTTATTGATAAAATCTTTATTAGATTGGGCAGACTGTGCTTCTCGAACATTTGCACCAATCGAAGTACCGGAACGCAGTAATTGTTTAGAAAGAATTCGATAGACTCCAGGTTTTTCATCTAAAAAGCAACAAGCTTTAACAATTCTTACTGCAAAACTTCTTGTCCGGTCAGTAATGCTACTATTAGTTACCATATTTTTGTTTTAAATCATAATATCTATGTTTCCCGCATCTAAAACAAAACCTAGAGTCTCAGTCTAAATCAATTACGAATTACGAATTACGAATTACGAATTACGAATTATTATGGAATCCCCAATTGAAAGAATAAAACTTTCCCAAACAGCGAAAGACCAACTTCTCAAACTCAGACGCAGCACCAAAATTGACCAATGGAACATCCTCTGCCGTTGGGCATTTTGTCGTTCCCTCGCAGAACACACTCCACCCTCCCCCGTACCAATTCCCCAAGATAGTAACGTCGAGATGACATGGCGCGTGTTTGGCGGGGAAATGTCCGATATTCTCCTCCTCGCCCTCAAACAACGCTGTCACAATGACGGCTATGATACTGACAAAGAAACCCTCGCCACCCAATTCCGCCTACACTTACATCGCGGTATCGGTTACTTAGCAGGCGACCAAAATATCAAGAAAATTGAAGATTTAATTCAACTGGCCATTAAAGATTGAAAGGATATAAGGTAATGGGTAAAAAAACGGCATGTACCCAACTTTCTTAATTACGAATTACGAATTACGAATTACGAATTACGAATTAGCCTTATGCCTGAAGCGTTAGAAATCGATCGCCATCGAGCTGCGATCGCTCGCACTGACATCTCCCGTCCTGTACGATTGGCAATAGAATGGGCAATCCTGCATCAAGACACCACCTTTTTTGACTACGGTTGTGGCTACGGTGGTGATGTGCAGCGAGTAGCAAACTTAGGCTACACCAGCGCCGGCTGGGACCCTTACTACTATCCGGATGTCCCACGTACCCGCGCCGATGTCGTCAATTTGGGTTATGTCCTCAACGTCATCGAAGATGCAGACGAACGCCGTCAAAGCCTCATCCAAGCTTGGGAACTTACCCAGCAAGTTTTAATTGTCGCAGCTCAAGTACTGGTTAATGCTCCCAGTAAAACTCAGCTAGCTTACAACGATGGCATTGTAACTCGCCGCAACACTTTTCAGAAATATTACGAACAAGAAGAACTCAAAACTTATATTGATGAAGTCCTCAATGTGGATGCGGTGCCTGTAGCGTTGGGTGTGTACTTTGTTTTTCGAGATGAAGCCCAAAAAGAAAGTTACAAAGCTATCCGTTTCTTTTCTACCTCTTCTACACCGCGAGTCCGTATTCCCACCAAGCGGTTTGAAGATTACCAAGAACAACTGCAACCACTCATGGCTTTTTTTACCAAGCGCGGTAGGTTGCCTGTAAAAGGCGAATTGGAAAACGAACAAGAATTACTGAGGGAATTTGGTAACTTCCGCCGTGCCTTTGGCGTAGTTTTACAAGCTACCGACGAAGCAGAATGGGATGCGATCGCTTATCGTCGTTCTCTAGATATCCAAGTATATCTTGCCCTCACCCACTTCGATCGCCGCCCTGCATGGCAGAAGCTATCGCCCGAAATGCGTCACGACATCAAAGCCTTTTTTAGTAGTTACGAAGAAGCCTGTCAAGTAGCTGACCAAAAACTTTTCAGCTTAGGCAAAACTGGGGTGATTCAAACTGCTTGTGAAAAAAGCAAAATTGGTAAACGCACACGCGGTGCCCTTTACGTGCATGTTTCAGCACTTGCTGACCTCGATCCTTTACTGCGAATTTACGAAGGCTGCGCTAGCCGCACCATTGGCCGTGTAGATGGAGCCACGTTGATAAAATATCACATTGAACAACCGCAAATATCCTATCTTTTTTACCCAGAATTTGATACTGACCCCCATCCAGCTTTACAAGCCAGTATAGGTATTGACTTAAAAAGCCTAGCTGTGACTCACCGAGAATATCAAACTAGAGCAAATCCGCCGATTTTGCATCGTAAAGAAACATTTGTTACCACCACATACCCACGTTACGAAGAATTTGCTAAACTCACCCAACAAGAAGAAGAATTAGGATTGCTCAAAGACAAAAGCGATATCGGTACTCGTGAAGGTTGGAAAAAATGCCTCGCTGCACACAAAGTAGAAATCAGAGGGCATGAGGTTTATGCAATTCAAGAAAGTTAATAAGTAGAAGGCAGTCCCGATGAAACAAGTTTCACAGCCAAGCATGAAAATGTGGTATGGGACTGAGCTATATAGATACTCATCTAAATAGCATTTTCAAGTCAGGAGGCAGGAGGCTCCAAGGCAGTCCCGATGAAAATTTTTTCATCGCCATGCATGTAAGTATATATAGGACTCATATTTAATTTTTACGAAGCTAGGTACACCTTTATTCCCAGTCCCCAGTCCCCAGTCCCCAGTCCCTTACCTCTACGAGTTATTCAGGAATCAAGCCGGATTCCTATAGTTCTTCCCTGTTAAGAGTTCCCTTGCCTCCACAGAGAAACTTTCTTAACCAAGTGTATTGGGCTATAAAGGTATCCTGAATTTTGATTTAGAGCGAGTAAATCTTGCTTGGTGAGTTAGTGTGTTTGCAGAAAACTACACATAACTTTCAATAGGGGTTAATACTCAATTAGTGAGGCAGCGATCGCGCAAATTCTTATAAAGATTAGTTTAGATGATACATTTATTCATTGCTTTGTTGTACTTTATCCAAACTCCAATTACCATGACTGAGATTTCCTCAAAAGAGGCAAAAAGTTAAAACCATGAGGAAAATTGAATCGCTGCTGCAAGTTTTCGGTAGTCGCAAAATGGCGGCTTTATTATTTTTGGGCTTTGCATCGGGTTTACCGTTATTGTTAATCGGTAATACCTTAAAGGCTTGGATGACTGTGGAAAAGGTAGATTTAGCAGCTATTGGGTGGTTTAGCCTCGCCGCGTTGCCTTATTCTTTGAAGTTTTTCTGGTCGCCTTTAATAGATGGGTTAACCCTGCCATTTTTAGGACGACGACGGGGTTGGTTAATTTTGACACAGATTGGTTTGGCGATCGCGATCGCCATCATGGCTTTTCAACAACCCAAACAAGCATTACAGCTTTTAGCCATCAACGCCATAGTGATTGCTTTTATCAGCGCAACTCAAGATATCGCCGCTGACGCCTACCGCACCGATGTTTTGGAAAAACTAGAAATGGGGGCTGGTGCAGCGGTTTTTATCTTAGGTTATCGAATTGCTTTGTTAGTCGCAGGTGCTTTAGCTTTGATACTTGCCGATCGAATGCCTTGGTCATCAGTTTACTTATTGATGGCAGGAATCATGTTGATTGGTATTTTTGCCACCTTGTTAGCACCAGAACCCAAGGAAGTTAGCCCTCCCGCTTCCTTAGCGGATGCTTTCATCTTGCCATTTGGCGAATTCTTTCAGCGTCAAGGTATCTTGTACGCTATTTTAATTCTTGTGTTCATTACCCTTTATAAACTGGGTGATGCTTTATTGAGCAATATGACCACGCCGTTTTTGCTGCAAACAGGTTTCACTAAAACCGATATTGGGGCAATTCAAGTTGGTATGGGATTAATTGCAACGATTGTTGGCGCCCTAGCAGGTGGTTCAATTTTGAGCGCTATAGGCATCAATCGATCGCTTTGGGTTTTTGGTATTCTACAAGCAGTAAGTAATTTAGCTTACTTTTTCCTAGCATATATCGGTAAAAATTACCAAGCTATGGTACTTGCCATCAACATAGAACAATTTTGTGGTGGATTGGGGACAGCAGCCTTTGTTGCCTTTTTGATGAGTCTTTGTAACCAGCGGTTTTCCGCAACTCAATATGCTTTGCTTTCTAGCTTAATGGCTGTCAGCCGCGATATTCTCGCAGCACCAGGAGGCGCGATCGCTCAAAGCACAGGTTGGCCTATATTTTTCTTAATAACCATCGCCGCCGCTATCCCCGGACTACTTTTATTGCCAATATTTGCCCCTTGGAACCCTCAGCCAGCGGCAGTATCCAGACCAGGACTTGACGACGAAGAAGAGGATATATGGGGAATCAAGTAGTTATTGCTGTCGGCACATTCATCCTCTTGCTTACTGGTTTATTACTTGGGTATGTTCTCTCACAGTTAGTTCTAGGATTTCTAGCCTTTAACCTCCTAACTTTTTTCGGAACACTCAGTCTAATTTTAATTTTTGGTACACTTTATTACGTTTTATTTTGGCAACTGCGGAGAGAACAGTCTCGGTCATCACCATCATCACTAAATCGCCCAATACCAAACCAAGCAGAAGAGGATGTATCTGATAGCTATCTCAAAAACAGGTTAATTGCCAGGTTATCTGGTGATACCGCCGCTGCCGACAGGTTAATTGAACAGGCAAGAGAAACTTATCCTGGAATGCCGGAAAATTGGTATTGCGAGAGAGTACTTGATGATTTAGAGGGCGATCGGCAATCTTAGCGGGGCATGGGGAGATAGGGAGATGGGGAGATGAGGAAGACGCGGGGACGCGGGGACGTGGAGAATAAACAATGCCCAATGCCCCATGCCCAATGCCCCATGCCCAAAAAATCGCTAAAATAAACAAGAATACTTTACAAATCTTCAGCTAGGTTCTCATAAAAGCTGTTAACCGTTTGCAATTAAAATATGGCTATTTTTCGTCAATACATCGCCCCACTGCTTGTTGTTTTGGTATTTGTCTTTGCCCTAGTGGCGGTCAGCGCCCGCATATTTTTACCTTCAGATATGGCAGCACCAGCACCAATTGAAGAGGTAAGTATAACTTCTCAACCAACTCCCGCTGATTTACCACCAGCGCATAAGTCAGCTAGTTAAGTTAATAAACGTCAGAAGTGTCTGAGCAATTACTACCTGGATATTTGATTCGCCGTGGCTCAACTTTAGATCGATCGCTACTGCTGAAATTCATGCAGCGGACTTACCAGGATCTTTTCCCCAATCAAGATTTTTCCCACCTAGAACAAACAGTTAAGCAATACTTCTCCAGCGACACACCTTTGTGGTGGGTTGAAGAAGACGCGGAGAATGAGGGACACGGGGACGCGGGGAAATTACTCTCCGCGTCCCCGCGTCCCCCCATCCCCGCGTCCTCTTCCCCCATCGCCTGCCTGTGGGTGGGCAATGCCATAGACCAAGTACAAGGTAATCGTCATGCTCACATCTTTGTCCTTTATGTTGCGCCAGAACATCGGCGACGGGGTATTGGTACAGCTTTGATGCAATGTATAGAAAATTGGGCGATTCAAAGAGGCGATCGCCAAATTGGCTTACAAGTTTTTCAATCAAACAAACCTGCATTAAATCTTTACGACCGATTAGGTTATCAAACCCAATCCCTATGGATGGTAAAATTCCTGAATGCACAAAAATAAATTAGAGGATAGCGATAAAATACTTTAGCGCCTGAGTTATGGCGGTTCTCGTTTGCATTAAACTCAACGAAGGACAACGGTAAGTGTACAATAATGCAACTGATATATATAAAACTTTAAATTATTAGCGTGGGGGATTATGTATTAATCCCCAAAACGGATTGAAATGAAATTATGTATGACGAAGACGATCTAAGCCTACTTGATGCAGAGGAGGAGCTAGAAAGCCCCCTAGATAAATTAGAGCCGCTAACTGCCTCCTCAGAAGTACCCAAGCCCGATCCAGATTTAATGTTAGCCCTGCTAAACAATCCCCAGCCCCAGCAAAGAATGTTAGCGGCGCGTGCTTTTTGCGATCTGGAAGATGCTCGTGCTACTCCCCATTTGATTCGCTTGTTAAGTGATAACTGTCCCTTAGTGCGGGTGAGCGCAGCTTATGGCATCGGACGCAATCCTAGTTCCGAAGCAGTGACTCCGTTAATTGCTCAATTGAACCGGGAATGGAATGGCTATGTGCGTAAAGGCGTTGTTTGGGCTTTAGGAAACTGTCGCGATCGCCGTTGTTTAGCACCCCTAGCAGACGCCTTAAAAACTGACATTTCCGCAGTGCGTTTGTGGGCTGCTAGCGCCCTAGCGCAAATGGCAGAAGTAAGTTATGAAGCAATTATTGGGGCCATACCACCCTTGATAGGAGCCTTAGTCAATGACCCAGTAGCAGCTGTACGGAGTAACAGTGCTTGGGCAATTGGTCAACTGTGCCGCGAACTGCCTTCTAACGTAGTTTATGCTACAGCGATCGATGCTCTGATTCAAGCCTTTGCCGAAGACGAAGATTTGGGAGTACGGGAAGATGCTAGAGCCTCACTGCTGGGAGTTGGCGATCCCCGTGGCTTACAGTTGATTGAAACCCTCGAACAAGAAGGGTGGTTTTGATTTATTTGGGCATTGGGCATTGGGCATTCTAGGAAGTGTGGGAGGTGTGGGAGGTGTGGGAGGATGGGGAAGAAATCTTTCCCCCCACACTCCCCACACTCCCCACACTTCCTCATCTCCCTCATTTCCCCATGCCCCATGCCCCATGCCCTTATTCATTTTCACTTACAGACTTGACCAAATTTAGTTCATAGGGGCGTTCTGTATCGTCCTCTCCTAAGTACTCGCCATTTTGAATTTCTAAAATAACTAATGGAATATGACCAGGGTTTTCTACTTTATGCAGTGTTGCTGCGGGAACATAAGTTGACTGGTTGCGATTGAGTAGGATTTCTTGTTCGCCACAAGTGACTTTAGCTACACCTGAGACTACAACCCAGTGTTCATGACGATGATAATGGATTTGTGGTTTAATGCCGTGTCTGGGTTTAATTTCAACGCGACTAATTCTATAGGTTTCTCCCTCTTCAATCACCTCCACATTACCCCAATATCGTGTACCTGAATGTGAAGACACTTCATTAATATTAGACTGAGTATTATTTTCATTCAGAGTCATAACTAATCTCTCACATCAATGATTATTAATATTTGTCAATAATCTAGCCTAAAGTCAGTAAATCCGGATAGGAATTCTTGATAAAAAAAGGACTTAGGGCATGGGGCAAGCAGGAGGTGTGGGAGGGGTGGGAGGTGTGGGGGGTGTGGGAGGGGTGGGAGGTGTGGGAGGTGTGGGAGGGGTGGGAGGGGTGGGAGGTGTGGGAGGTGTGGGAGGTGTGGGAAAAAATCTTTCCCCCCTCTCTCCCCACACTCCCCCATCCCCCTCTCTCCCCACACTCCCCACACTCCCCCATCTCCCCACACTCCCCCATCTCCCCACACTCCCCGTTTTCAAACTAGCCTCCTGTATACTGAATCCTATAAATCCGATTATTGGCTTCTTCTGTTACTAGTAGACTGCCGTCTGGTAAGACGAGTAAACCTACGGGTCGTCCCCAAGTAGTTGGTACAGAGGGATTGAGCAAAAATCCGGTGAGAAAATCTTCGTAATACCCTTGTGGTTCTCCTTTTGCATCAAAAGGAACAAACACGACTTTGTAACCAGTACCGCGATCGCGATTCCAAGAACCACGAAAAGCAGAAAAAGCACCGTTGCGGTACTTTTGTGGAAATGTCTTACCATCATAAAACTGCAAACCCAATGCTGCTGAGTGTGCCTGAAACAGCACATCCGGTGTTTTGGTAAGGGCTGCTAAGTCGGGGCGTTTACTTCGATCGTTATTTTTTTGACGCGGATCGAGGTTATTTGGCGTCAAGTAAGCATAAGGCCAGCCGTAGAATTCTCCTTGTCGGATGCGTGTGAAATAATCTGGTACTAAATCATCACCAATTCCATCCCGTTCGTTAACTGTAGTGTAAAGTTCCTTAGTTACAGGATGAAAATCCAGACCAACAGGGTTACGCAAACCGGAAGCGAAGGTCTGCTGTTGGGAACCATCCAAATTCATCACCTGCACTGAAGCCCGTGGTAAAGGTTCTTCATCTACGTTGGTTCCAGAACCAACTGATACATATAATTTATTGCCATCAGGCGAGACAACAACATTGCGCGTCCAATGATTGTTATAACCTTCAGCAGGCAAGTCAGCAATTTTTTGCCCATTACCTGTAATTTTGTTTTCACCTTCAGTATAGGGAAAACGCAATACAGCATCTGTGTTTCCCAGAAAGAAGGAATCACCAGCAAAAGCCATGCCAAAGGGTCGATTGAGTCCGTTTTTCCTGGTAGCAAAGGTTTCTCGCACATCGGCTACCCCATCGCCATTGCTGTCACGCAACAGACGAATACGATTTTGCCCGGTTTCAGTCACTAGTACATCACCACTAGGGGTTAAAGCTAGCCAGCGTGGGGCATTTAGGTCTTCGGCAAAGACATTAACTGTAAAGCCTGGTGGTAGGCGTAGTACTGGATCTTCAGGAATGCGTACAACCTCAGGGCGCTTAGACGCACTTTCTGTTGCGAAGGGTGCTGGTAAGTTCTTGAGATTAATTCGGATAGGTTTAGGTGAAAATGCTTCAGTGCGAATGATATTTTTCGACTTTGTAGGATTTTGTGCCAGTTCGGCAGCAGATACAGATGTTTGCGGTGGTGGATTATCTGAAGAGGCGCGAGTCTGGTTACACGCTGCTACCAAAATGAGTAAAAAAACTGGCAGCAAGAAACGCGCAGAAGCTTTCATGATGGTAAACACTATACACAATTTTTATACTGTAGACTTGAAACTTAATAATTGTCGCCAGTCTAAAGTCCGATTTTTCTTAGGATTGGGGATAGGAAGAGGCAAAGGGACAAATAATAAATCAGTTAACAATCAACAGTTAAAACTCCCAATGCGCTATCTTCAGGCGTATAAACATTTATTTGTCAATAAAAAATTTTCAAATTCAGCTGCTGGTAATGGACGACTAAATAGAAAACCTTGCATAGAATTACAGTTGTGTTGGCGCAAAAAAGCTAGTTCGGCTTCGGCTTCTACACCTTCGGCAACTACATTAAGGTTGAGATTATGAGCCATTTGAATTAGTGCTTTGGTAATGGCTGATTTTTGCAGGTCGTTGGCAACATTATGGATAAAGTAACGGTCAATTTTTAAAGTATTAATTGGTAAATTTTTCAGGTAAATTAAAGAAGAGTAGCCTGTACCAAAATCATCGATCGCTATTTTCACACCTAGAGAACGCAATTTATTCATAGTGGCGATCGCGCTATTCACATCTTGCATAATCATGCTTTCAGTGAGTTCTAATTCTAAACAATCTGCTTCCAAATCATTGGTTTCTATAAAATTTACTATTTTATGGATAAAATCTGGTTGATTAAATTCAATCACCGATAAATTCACAGCAATCTTCAATGAATAAATTCCCGCATCATCTCGCCAGCTTTTAATTTGCTGGCACACTCTTTTTAACACCCATTTGCCAATCGGAACAATTAAACCTGTAGACTCAGCGATGGGAATAAATTCTGTCGGATAAATTGTTCCCAATTCTGGGCTTTGCCAGCGCAACAAACTTTCAGCGGCTACTATCTTCCCAGAAACAATATCCACTATTGGTTGATAATAAATTTCAAACTCTTGAAAATTGTGTTGCTTGATTGCCCGATGCAAGCTAATTTCTAACAACTGCATTTTCGGAGACAAGTTGTGAGTTGCATTCTGAGCAGATAAATATCTTTTTAAAGTAGCGTATTTTTCTAACCTATTCATGATGGCGCTTAATAACTCAGCACGAGTGAATGGCTTAGTTATATAGTCATCTGCACCCAGATCCATACCTCGACGAAAGTCAGATTTGGCAGATTTAGCAGTGAGGAAAATGAAGGGAATTGTTGCCGTATTTGGGTCTTGACGTAATGCTGTTAGCACGCCATAACCGTCAATTTCTGGCATCATCATATCACACAAAATTAAATCAGGAACTTCAGAAATGGCCAAATCTAACCCGATTCTGCCATTGGCTGCGGCAAGAGTTTCAAAATCTTCAGCTTCTAGTAAATCTAATATGTTTTCCCGAACTGATTCTTCATCTTCAATTATTAAAATTTTTGGCATAATTAACCTCAAGTTATATTTGATTATTTAATGCTATAATCACAGTAAATTTAGTTCCTAAACCTTCTGTACTTTTAACAAATATTTCACCTTGATGAATCTCTATACACTTTTTGACAATTGCCAGTCCTAATCCCGTGCCTAGTATATTGCCGACATTACTGGCCCGATGAAATGATTCAAAGAGGAACGGTAGATCTTGTTCTGGAATCCCAATGCCCCAATCTTGAATTTCAAATAGTGCTTGCCCATCCTCACAAATGAGACTAAACTTGACAATGCTATCATCTGGGGAATATTTAATTGCATTTGATAGTAAATTATTGAAAATGTGTCCCAACAATTTCTCATCCATATAGCAAGGTATAGATTCATATTGACTGGTGAAAGAAATCAAGCGCTGATTGTTGAGATTCATTTGTATTTCTTCCACTAGCTGTTGGCAGTATTTGACTAAATCAAAGGATGTTGGTCTATACTCTAATTTACCGGTTCCCGCTTTACCAATAACTAACACGTCATTCAACATCTCAGTCATCCGCTTGACGGCGGTTTGAATCCGATGCAAATGAGTAAGTTGTTTTTCTTGGCTCCATTTGTGGCGATAGTGTTCCAGTAACTCACAAGAAGAAAGGATAGTAGTTAAAGGCGTGCGGAATTCATGAGAAGTCATGGAGACAAAGCGAGATTTAAGTTCGCTGAGTTGTTTTTCTTTTTCTAGTGCTACTCTAAGTTCTTGTTCTAATAGCTTACGTTCTGTGATATCTACCCAGTAACCTACTATTTCCATAGGGTTACCAGCTCGATCTCGGACTAGCTTTCCTTGGTCGTATATCCAACGATAGATGCCGTCTTGGTGTAAAAATCGGTATTCTATTATGTATTGTCCTTGCTCCAATATCTCTGAAACTTGAGCAAACACTTGGGTTTTGTCTTCTGGATGAATATGACTAGCCCAAAAATTAGAATTTTCGATAAATTTTTGTGGTTCATGTCCCGTGATTGTTGTAACGTTTTCGCTAATAAATGTCGCACCGAAGTCTCCAGAAATTTTGCAGGTATAGATCACAGCTGGGCTAAAACAAAGTAAATATTGCAGCTTTTGTTGACTCCCAAATAGTGGAGTTTCTGATTGCTTACGCTCTGTAATATCTCGATCTACACCGCGATAGCCACGGAATTCCCCTTTAGCACTGAAAACTGGAACTGCGCTACTTTCGAGAACAACTAAATGGCCATCTTGATGAATATTAATATTTTTAAGACATTTAAATGGTTGTTGTGCGGCAGCGATCGGAGCGAAAATCTTAGTCACACGTTCAGCTTCTTCAGGTGACATCAAATCAAAGGGTGTTTTACCTAAAATTTCCGTTGGTTCATAACCTAAAATGTCACGTATTTTCGGACTGACATAGGTATAGACTGTATTTTCATCAATTTCCCATATCCAATCGCTGCTGGCTTCAACTAAATTGCGGAATTTTTCTTCACTATGTTTGAGTGTTTCTTGAGGAAGTTTGCATTTTTGTAGCGCCGCTTGCTGGGATTGCCACAGTTGTTCCTCTTTTGCCTGTACATGGGAGGTAGTATCCACAGAAACTCCAATGAGGCGGCTAGGTTTGCCTGTCATGTCTTTAGGTACTATAGCGCGTCTGGGTAACCATTTGTACTTAGGCCATTGCCGCTGAGGGAAAATCAGATGTTCTACCTCAAAAGAACTAATAATATCGATATGGCTTTGGACATCTTTTGAATCAACACCTGGCGTGCAACTGCAACCTAATTTTTGTTCTAGAGTTCCTCCAGCGAACTCTAGCCAAGATTGATAAAAAAAATTACCCAAAGGGTTACTATCTGACATGGAAATCAGCATAGGTACTGTATCAGCCATGATGCAATAGCACTGTTCGCTTTCACCTAGTGCCTCAAAAGCCGTGGTATCCTCGTCAATCTCAGCGTATTCGTGAATTTTTTCAGATTCATTTTTGCTAAGTGTAGCATTTACGACTCCTGAATCTAGCAAACACTGATGTTCTTCAGTTTGCTGGCAGTTATCTGTAGTTTGATCTATTTCTTGTGCCAGTGCTTGACAAATACTCTCAGGAGTAATTGCGCCAATGACTTGACCTTGATTATCTACAACTGGCAGTATATCCAACTGCTGCTGGCATAGAAGTGACAGGACAGAGGATATTTCCTGAAATTCTGAGAGTTTCAGTGTTTTCACTGAGGTATGCATCACCTCAGAAATCTTAGCTGTTTTCAAGTCAGTCCCTGACGCTATAAGCTGTACAATATCGTGCTTGGTAAAGTATCCCGCTAACTGCGAACAAGACCCAACTAAGATACTTTTGCTCTGTGTTGCCATCAGGGCGATCGCATCTGATAGTGGTGTTTCCGGCACAACTATTAGCGGCGAACAGTCTATTATTGACTCTAAGCTTTCTAGCCTGAGAAACTTAGATAAAGCTTGCATAGATTATTACTATAGCTATTATCAAAAGATAGTTATCTAAAGCTGTTCACTTAAGCATTTTCTAATATTTTGACCACAAAAAATTAGTAATCTTTGAAGTATAAACACTGGAAAAATAGTTTTAAGGAATACAACGCAGTTTCTACGTTGATTGGGTATGGGGGATGGGGGGATGGGGAATAATAACTCTTGTGTCAACCTTCAGTCAACAGGAGCCAGTGCGTTGGACGGGTTAAGAGGCTCGTACCGCTAACGCGGAACCCGCTTTATTAGCAACTGGCTCTCAACAGTCATCCTCCCAACGCCCAACTAACGCAACTCTAACCGCTTTTCGCCATAACGCAATAGCCTTTCTATGGTTGCAAGCCGATTTTCCCAGACTCTGACCTGATAGGAATTTGACTTGATTTCTTCCTTCATTAATACTCGAAATTGAGACTGAAAGCGAGTCAGAGAGGCTCTGGCTACTAGTAATTTACTAGCAGAAGGCGCAGTGGCAAGCTGATTTAAAGCAGTACGTAAAACTTCTGCCTGGTTGTTAAAATCTGAAATTGTTTGAGCAGGCATTGGCAATTGCTGATTTTGCAAAACAAATTTCCATTCCCGTTGCAGTGCAGTGTAACGAATAGCAGCAGTTTGAAAAGGCTGGCGATGAGGAATAGGTTCAGTTGTTGTGGATTGAACTCTACCTTGGGTACTAATAAAAAGTTTTTGGAGTTCGTTATTAAAATTCTCTGCGGCAAACAGAGCATAACCACTAACTGGCAAATCTCTTACCAATTGGAGTTGGTCGAATGCTCCAATTGTTGGCAAAGAAAGTAAGCGAATTCCTGGTACTAACAAGGCAGATCCTAATTGTTTGGAGGCAATCCAAGGTTGAGCCAGTCGTTGAAACCGAGATGTATCGAGAGCATAAGTCATAGGAACGATTAAATCTACATCCCCTCGCCTTGCCCAAATTTCCCAGTTTTGTTGAATTTTCTCGACCCGTTCTGTTTGTGGCAAAGGAAAGACAGCAACTGACAAAATCAAATTTCCTCGCTTTTGCCGCAACTGCTGTGATAATTGGGCAACAAAGCTATCAACTTGTTCGGTGCGAAATGTCGTCCATTTTTGCCACAGTTCTGGTTGAGCGGGGGAAATATTCATTGGATCTACACCAGTGAGTTGCTGAAACTGCGCTCTTGAAGCTTTTCCATAACCATAAGTTCGACCTGCTAGCGGGTCTTGGAAGGGGTAACGAATGTAATCTAGCTGTAGACCATCCACGTCATAACGGGTGACAATTTCCTCATACAGCTTGAGTAAATACTGTCGCACTTCGGGGTTAGCTGGGTCTAAAAATGGCTTGCTTTGCCCAACTGGAATCATGTTGCCCAGGTTATCGTAGTTTGCCCAATCGGGATGAGCAGCCAGTACTGGCCCTGGGTAATTAGGATTAACGTTGATAATTTCATTGTGACGTTGGTTACCAGTAGCAAAAGTCCAAACCCAAGCGTGTAATTCCATGTCACGCTCATGGGCTAGTTTGACTGCATCTGCCAAGGGATCCCAACCGCGAATTAATGGGTTTTGTTCTTTGGCGACTTGGCTGGGATAAATTGTGTAGCCAGCGTTAACAGTTTCAAAAAAGACGGTATTAATTCCGGTTGCTGCCAGTCGGTCAAAAATCTCGGCTAGTCCTGCTTTGCTACCGGCACGGACAATTGTCCCCCGGTCTAACCAAACTGCGCGGATTTCTGGCTGAGCTATTCTGCGATCCACAGGAAACTGCTGCCACAAAATCCTCTTAGCAATTAGCCACTGCTGACGAGCCAAAGCGTAATTTTTTTGGGCAATCAGCTGGGGTATGTTTTGAGCGATCGCTTTCGCCTGTTCCAAGGCTTGCTCTTTGCTAGTGACTAGTGCGCCTGGTCTGGTTGAAGTAATTAAAGTTTGTTGTTTGAGAGACTCGACATCTATCTTTCCTAAATTTTCAGAAGCTTCCCCAACCTCAGTAGCATTAGCTGATACCGCTAAATTGGCACTTTCTACCCGACCAATGAGATTTTCTAACTCTTGCTGGAGAGCGATCGCTTCGTTTTGATTAATCGGCTCATTGGAATTGGGTACAACATCTAAACGCACCGCTTCTTCTAATTGATCGATGGCTTCCTTGGAAGTTGATGGTTTGACTACACCAAGCGGCCTTGGTTGGGGAGCAGTGGCAGTTTTTGAAGGAGTGGAGACGCGCGGAGGAGAAGACACAGGGACGCGGGGCACAGGGGAAGTTGCAGTAAGTTTTTCCCCTCTGCCCCCCTGCCCCCCTGCCCCCCTGCCCCCCTGCCCCCCTACCGCCACCACACTGGTAGAGCAGCTCGGAGAAGCTCCTTCTATTTTTTTCATGCGATTTGATGGTGCTGGTGCTGTCAAATAGTAATTGACGGTGGTTTTTAACCAAGCACTATCTAATTCTGCTGCTGAGGCTGTATCGGTTCCCCAGCGCCAGCCCAAAAATGTAGAACGTTCTGTGGTGACTACTGCGGCGGGATTATCTTTGGAATCCCAAATGGCACGAGATTCGGTGCCCATGTCGTTGGGAATGACAACACCACCGCGCACTTTGCCAAAGAGTGCAGTTTCATTTGCCCATCCTGGGAGTTTAGTTTTTGCAGGTTTGATTTCTTGGGTGCCACTGAGGCTGAATCCCCAATAACCCCCTAAGAGCGATCGCAATAACTGGCGCACTCCTGGCGCTGACAAACTACCCGCAGGGCCGCTGGCAATTAAGCGTCCTCCTTTACTCATCCATTCTTCTAAAGCGATCGCTTGGCTTGGGGTTAATGTTTCGACGTTTGGCAAAAATAATATCCGGCGATCGCCCCAGTCTGCCAGACTCCTTACATTATCTAGAGAAATTACACAATATTTCACACCTAATGTTTGTAAGCGATCGCTTATCCCTGTCCATTGATTTGCATTTTCTTGGCTATGCACTACGGTCAATACAGGTTCTTCTGTTCCCGCCTTTACTGGTAAAATATTAAATAAATTTAAAATTAAAATTTCCAGACCTAAAACTAATAATTTTTTAGCTTCTTTAATTTCTAAATTTAGATATTTTTGGTTTTTCGGATACTTCACCAGTCACTCCTAACGTAATTATTGATTAATTCACTTAATTAATCATAATTCATTAGTAAGTAACAAACTATTCGTAAAGCTACTTAATGAATAAGTCTAGTTAATCTAATGTATCAAAAACGATAAAAACTGCCAAAAGGAATATTCAAATAGTTACAGGCGATTCCACATAAATTGTCGGCTCTTGCATTGTGAATTTAATTCCATTCTTAAACAGCTGTTTAGAAATTTTTTCATTTGCCAATTCTAATAAGCGCTTGCGTAATTGCAGAGAATTTTCGCTAGAACCTAAAATAAAAAATGTTATTCTTGTGCGGGTGATTTGCTTTTCTTCATTATGATTTAAAAAACTAATACTAGTGCTGCCTGGATCGATACCAAATAGAGAGTTAGTACTTTCAATAATTACCTGCTCAACTAAAGCCTGTTCTCGTTCTTGCAGTAGCTCTAAAAAATCGAGGTAAAGTAAAACCATAACTTTCTTACCGCGGGTAATATTTTCAATTTCTAAGTTTGCCAATATTGAATTCGGAATAATAGATAAAGTACTTTTAGCAGCAGCCCGAATTTTAGTTGAACGAATACCAATTGACTCAACTCGCCCAAACAAACCTTCAGGAATTTGTTGAGATTTCTGTAAACGAATATATTCTCCTGGAACAAAGGGACGATCTAAATATAAAACTATTGTTCCTAACAACTGTTCTAGAGTTTTTTGAGCAGCAAAAGCTACAGCTAATCCCCCAATTCCTAACCCAGTTAATAGCCCAATCAAATTAAATTCTTGACTCTGAGCAAAAGCCAAAACAGCAATAAATCCAATAATGACATTCGCGAGAGTTTCAAATACTAAAAGTAATTCATCTACTTCTCTCCCAAACTTACGCACTAACTCAATTCCATAGGCTCGAATAAACTGTCGGAATAAACGAGAGGATAGCCAGGCTAAGCTGACAATTACAGATAAATCCATAATTGTCGAAAGAAATCTATGGATAGATTTATATTCGATAATCCAGGCTAAAGAAAATGAAATGAGAATTAAACTACCTGTGATTCTAAATAGATTTCTAATTGGATCGATTAAATTGTTATAAATACTCGCAACTTGCTGCGGTGCGAAACGTCGAATGATAATTCGCAAGAATGTCGGAGTATATCGTCCTATCAGTAAAGACAGGAGAATAAAAATTAGAAATACTCCAAAACTGGACAGTGCTGATATTGTGCTACCACGTTGTAAAAATTCCAGAATTATCTGTGAAATGTTTTTCATCACTTTTAAATGGTAATGGGTGAGTCAACATAAATTGTTGGTTCTTCGATATCAAAAGCGATACCATATTGTTGTAAGCACTCAGTGATGCTTTGAGTTGCCATATTTAGCAGTTGACGGCGTAATTCCATCGACACATCTCCAGAACCTAAGATAAAGAAAGTAACTTGTGCTTGGGTTACCTCTGGATCTGATAAATGATTAATAGCTTTAAAAGTCACTTCTGTATTGCGGGAATCAATGCCAAAGATACCATTTGTACTGTCTAGAATAACCTGACGAATTAAAGCTCGTTCTTCACTGCTAAGTGTTTGCTGAAAAGTCAAATAAAGAATTGACATGACTTTCTTGGCACCAGTAAAGTTCTCAATATTCACTTGAGTGAGAGAACTATTAGGAACTATCATCACAGTTCCTTTACCAGATGTTCTAATTCTGGTAGACCTTAAGCCTATTGATTCAACTCGCCCAAAAGTACCATCAGGAAGACCAATATAATCATCAATTACAAAGGGGCGATCTAAATATAGAACAATACCACCTAAAATTTGTTCTAAGGTTTTTTGAGCAGCAAAGGCCACTGCTAAACCACCGATTCCTAAACTTGCTAATAGTCCTAAAAGATTAATTTGATGTGTTTGAGCATAAATAAGAATTGCTAAAAAGATAATGATGAGATTGGCAACCCATTTAAAGAGGATAAGTAGCTCGCCGCTGATTTTTTGACCGCTTTTGAAAGCAGCATTTAATAAATAAAAATCAAAGAATTTTTGAAAGATTTGTGAAGCTAACCAACTAATGGCGATCGCCAAAGTTAAGCTAACAATAATTTCTAGCGGATTTGTCCAGCGATTTTGGGGTAAGAACGATACAAATAACTCAAAATTCGCAATAACAATTACCACAATCAATAAGTCTTGATTTGGCTTAATTAATTTTTGGTATACATCAGTAATTGGCAGAAAATTCAATTTCTTCACCAGTAAATTTGTTAACGAAATCATGAGACGACCAAATATGAATATGCAAAATCCAACTACCAAACCTATAAACCAAATTTGTAGTTCTCTGTTTGTACTAATTTCTGGTAAAAAACTCAATATTTTTTCATTTGTTGTAGAAAGCATCTCAAACTTATTTATAAATTTTCACTCATAATGCTATTGCTGAGCAACAAATGAGAACAGATGATTACTTAACATATCTAGCTGAACTCTTGACCAGACAATTACTAATTCGTAATTCTTAATTAAATAGGTACAAGCCTCTTGATTCATCAATGAAAACATAAAAATGTGTAGTGTCATTATTTCAATCCTGCGACTGAAGCTGTGGGGTAAAAATTATGTTACCTGCGACTGAAGCCTTCTCCTAACGGATATGGTGAGCTAACGCTGAGATTGAGTATTCCAGCGTCATTATGAATTGCGAATTATTGGGAAGCAGTCAGAATCCAGAATACTGAATTGAGACGACTTTGAGATTTAAGCCTAATAATCAACAGGAAAATTGAGAATTTATAGCACCCTTGATTTTTCAATTCAAAGCTGGATTCTAACTGCTTACTTCTGAATTTTTGCGGTTGTTGTATCTATCAAATCAGTCATTTGAGTTTTGAGAAAACTCTATCCACAGATAAATACTAGATAGATAACCTACCGCTACAATACAGATAGTTAAGATGAAGTTAAAATCAGTCATCACATTCAATCCAACGTAAAAGTGTGCAGCAGGTATACAAATTTATATTTGTATACCTGCTATTTCACACCCAAATTCTTGGATGCAAAAAAGGAGTTTTTAGTCCAAAAGCTTGGACTAGGTAAACTTAATGAGGTCACTCAATCGATGAAACTTCGTATTTAGAGGGATAGCCTAAATATGACTAACCAAAGAAGCTATCTATTTAAAAATTGACCACACAAACACGTACAGTTTGTGGACTCCTTGCTCTCAAATCTATTGAGGCAAGTGGCTTAAAAGGGGTAATGAATTAAGCTCGTTTTGCTTTTGATTAAGAATTTTAGATTTTAGATTGGCTATTTTAGATTTTTTTGGCTGATAATTGACCCTGGTGAGTGAAACAGATCCAAAATCCAAAATCCAAAATCATCAACTAGTTAGCTTTGTTTAGCTGACTAGTCTAATTATCTGCACGCGATTGCTGTATTTACTTACTGACTCCCAGTCTACACCACAAGGGATCAAAAGGCTAGGCAAAAAATTATTTTTTTTTTAACGCTAACTAATAGTAGTTGCAGAACCTTGTTAAATTGTATAAGGTAAAAGATTGACAAAAATCAATTAACCAATACAGGTATTAATTAAATCTTCAACCCCTGCTACTGGTAAGATATTTGTCTTCAATTTGCTTGCTAATTCTTCAACCCTCATATCATCTAGAAATACCAATTCACCATGCTTTAACATCACCTTTGGCAACAAAATGCCATCACCTAAATCTTGGCCTGCTAAATTTAAAAGTAAGTCATGACCAGTTAGTAATCCCGTGACACTAATATCTTGACCCCAGTAATCACTAGATAAAGCACGCATATTTACTTCTAAACCTTCAACCAAATTTAAACGCTTCAAAATCGGTTGAAATGCTTTTTCTACAGTGTTACCTACTACCCAAGTAAACTTTCTTGGAGGATAGACTTTCTGTGGTAGTAATTCTGCCGCTGCGGTGGCAAATTCTTTGATAAATAACTGAATTGAACCAACACCGTTATCAATTTGGGGATATTCTTCGTATTCTGATTCGCTTGGTAATTCTTCACCTGCAATCAAAAACCACTCATCAGCTAACCAAGCAACGCTAGAGCCAAATTTTTGACGAAATTGTTGCGAAAGTATTTTGACTTGGGAAATCACTTCTTGAGCTTTTTCCCTAGTTACAGGTATGAGTTGATCTTCTTGGGGACGAAATCGTGTCAACCCAACCGGTACAACAGCCACCGACGCCACCGTAGGCACTTCACCAGTATGAAAGGAAGCTAAATCTTTGAGAGTTTGTTGGAGATGTTCGCCATCATTAATGCCAGGACAAACAACGACTTGGGCATGAATTTGTAGTCGCCTTTCTTGAAACCACTTGAGTTGTTGCAATATTTGTCCCGCACGGGGATTTTTCAGCAATCTAATTCTGACTTCAGCCTCCGTGGCATGAACGGAAACATACAACGGAGATAAACGCATTTGTTCAATGCGCCGCCATTCTTTTTCTGGTAGATTGGTGAGGGTAAGATAAGAACCGTACAAAAAGCTCAGACGATAATCATCGTCTTTCAAATACAAACTAGAACGCTTACCTGGTGGCTGTTGGTCGATAAAGCAAAACGGACAGCGGTTATTGCACTGAATTAAGCCATCAAAGAGGGCAGTTTCAAATTCTAGCCCCAAGTCTTCGTCGTAGTCTTTTTCGATTTCAATGTGATGTGTTTTACCGGCAGCGTCTAAAACTTCTAGTTCTAAAACTTCATCAGCACATAAAAATTGATAATCAATTAAATCGCGAGGACGCGTACCGTTAATTGCAACGATCGCATCCCCCATTTCAAAACCAATCTCTGCGGCTATAGAATCAGGTAGTACTCTGGTAATGCGGGCAGGTTGAATAGTAGACATGGGCATGGGGCATGGGGCATGGGGCATTGGGGGAGCCACTGACGGGTACGCAGGGGTTTCCCCAAGTAGAGCAAGTGGCGTCATTGGACTAATGACTAATGACCAATGACTAATGACTATTATCTAATTTATCCCTGCCAACCTGCTGCGATCGCTAATAAGATAGCACTACCGAATGCTAATCTATACCAAACAAAAATCATTGTATTTTTAGTTGCTAAGTATTTTATCAAAAATGCAATTGATAGGTAGGAAAATATAAAGGTTGAAATAATTCCTACAATTAACAGCGCAACAATGTTATCTGGTAACTGTTGAGCTTGAAATAATTTGAAAATTTTCAGACTTTTATATAAGGTTGCAATAGTCAGAGTGGGAAACCCTAATAAAAATGAAAATTTTGCCGCTGTAGCCCGTTCTAATCCTAAAAATAGCGCAGTTGTCAACGTCGAGCCAGAACGAGAAACACCAGGAATCAAAGCAAGTGTTTGTCCTAATCCCACTAAAATCCCATCCCGAATCTGCAATGACTCAAAACCTCGCTTGCGAGTACCGATTTTTTCTGCCAAGCCTAGTAAAAGTGCCATGATAATCGACATGATGGCAATAATTAAGGCACTCTCAGGGATAATATCTTTCAAAAGAAAACCGACAATTAAAGCAGGCAGCGTTCCGACTGCAATACCTACAAGAATTTTCCATTCCTCGCGTTCCCAATCTTTCTGTTTTAGTGCTGCAATTCCACCTTTAACAACATTAGAAATTAATGACCAAAAGTAACCTAGAATTGCGATAACACTGCCAAATTGAATTGCATCGACAAAATCTTTAGAACCTAGCTCTTTCCAACCAAATATCTTTGTCACAATCAGCAGATGTGCAGTGCTACTAATTGGTAAAAACTCTGTAATACCTTGAACAATACCTAAAATAAAAGCTTGAATAAACTCCATAATATCTTTTTCCTAGTCTAAAAAAATGAACATTGTTTAAGTAACGATGTTACTTTATATACTTTTTGCTGCACCCAATCTTGTAGAAAATCCAATTTTAGCGATCGCTAAAATCATCCAAGACGCTGACCATGTTCTTACACCCATCTCAATAAGTCAACGCAATTTCCGGAATTCATCAAACTTTAATATTTAGCCAACCAGAAGGAGACAAGGGACAAAGATTGCTACCTTGCCCCCTTGTCTTCTTCGACGACACCAGCCGTTGCCGAAATTTGAGTATAATCTAAATGCCCTGGGGGGGGATTTTAAAGTGTGATATCTTGAATAAGGTAAAGTTTAGTAACAAATATTAAAAACGTTGGTTAATAATACATTATCTTCATACACCGCTTCTATACCTCCCCTGGATGCCGAGTTGGATGTGTCTAATATCAAGCACAGGGATCTCAAAAAATTGGAATCTACACTCTCATCTTCTCCCTCTCTGCCTTTATCTATCTCTGCTCGACAAACATGGTTGGTATTTGCAGCGGCAGTATTTTTAGTATCAGTGCCCGTATTTATAGAAGCACCAATAGTGCGATCGCTACCTAGTTTAAGTTTAGCGCTGACAGGATTTTGGGTATGGCTGAGTTTTAGACTAATGTCACGTCCTGCAACATATGTCTGGGGGGATTTGCTGTTTGGGTTTAGCTGGAGTTGGTTAGCAGGATCAATTTACTGGGGTTGGTTGCGTTGGGAACCTCTATGGCATCTGCCGGTGGAGTCTATCGGCTTACCATTTGCTTGTTGGTGTTTGGTAAAAAATTGGGGCAAGGTGGGTAACTGGTTTTATTTAGGTTCCTTGCTCGGTACAGTTTTAACAGATGTATATTTTTATATTGCGGATTTGATGCCCTATTGGCGACAAATCATGATAGCGGATGCAAATAGTACGTCACAAATTTTACATAATGCTTTAATTCAAGTACAAACACCTTGGGGGCAAGCTTGGGCAATAATTCTCGCCTTAGTGCTGTTAACAGTGGGAATTTTATCCTTAGGTCGAACTCACAGACACTGGTATGCCTTTGGCGGCGCAGTTTTAAGCACAATTTTGGTAGACAGCTTATTTTTGCTAGCGGCGATCGCAGCCTGAAAATTATCAAGCCCTCAAGGCAGGTAACAGGCAATGGTCATGAATCCTGTCTTTTCTTGGGTTAGAAAGCAACTAAATTTATCGATCGCAAAAAACAAAAATATTTATTTCCAGACGCCAAGCGCAAGAAATAATACTTCCTTATAGAAATCCCCTAGTTTTAAGCATTGGGATTTCCCTATCGCCTGTTGCCTGAGAAAAGTGTTCCCAGAATCTACGACACAGCAGTGATGATGCTGTAGAACAATGTTTAGTTAAGAAATATTACAATAATCGGCCAACAGCTGAAAGTCGCCTGAACTGGAGTTTACGGTATTGGACATGCCAAAATCTCCTATTCACTTGGGATGTAGAACCAGCTAGCCGAAAAGATTTTGTGCAGCCAGGAATGATAGCGTATTCTGTAGATGCAACGCTATTGCGGTTGGAGCAGGCACTCTTACCACTGGAAAAAATTTTAGCAAAAGTATAGTCAAACCCAGTAACAGTAAATATTGTGGATATTAATACGCTGTATATTAGTTTCTGATGACTGCTGTGTTGATTAAGCTATCAGGTTTTGTCCTTTGTCCTTTGTCCTTTGTTCTCTAACGTAGACGCATTAGCGGCTTACCGCAGGGTATGACCAATGACTCATGACTGATGAGAGCTGTTAGCTTAAAAATTTTATTTCTGTTTGATGGAAAGAGGTAGAAAAATCGTGAAAGGATTGGTGCGTTTATTAACAGTGTTTAGTTTGTTACTTGGTTGCTGGGGATGGTTGGGAACAACTCAGATAGCCCAAGCTGCTAGTTTCAACAGTTTTGCTTTTCCCCAAGTGCCAGTTCTGGCAATTGAGCGGCAGAATAGCGCAGACAAGAAGCTAGCAACGGAATTTGGTAAAAAAATTGATTTGAATAATACCAACGTCCGAGCTTTTCAACAGTATCCAGGCCTTTATCCTACCCTTGCGAAGCTCATCATCAAAAATGCTCCCTACCAAAGCGTAGATGATGTATTGAATATTGAAGGATTGAGCGATCGCCAAAAACAAATCCTGCAAGCCAACTTCGATAACTTTGCCGTCACAGAACCAGAGTCTGCCTTCAACGAGGGAGACGATCGCTTTAACAACGGCATCTACAGATAACTGCACATTGCAGTTAACGTAACATATAGCAGCCCACTCCTGATTCTAGGGAGTGGGACAAAATTATGAGTTAGAAGTTAGGAGTTATGAGTTGAAAACACAAAACTCCTAACTCCTCACTTCTAACTCCTCACTTCTAACTTATTTATTACCTTGCCTGAGATAGATATTCCTAGCCAATTTGATGTTTTAGTAGTCGGTGCTGGTGCTGCTGGACTCTACACAGCGCTATGTCTACCAGAGTCCTTGCGAGTCGGCTTGATTACTAAAGAAACTGTGGCTTTGTCCGCCAGTGATTGGGCACAAGGTGGTATTGCCGCAGCAGTCGCCCCGGAAGATTCTCCGACGCTGCATATTGAAGATACAATCCGAGCAGGTGCGGGTTTGTGCGATCGCGCCGCAGTGGAATTCCTCGCCCAACATGCCCCTAGCTGCATTCAGTCTTTAGTTAACTTGGGGGTTGCTTTTGACCGTCATGGTCAAGCTTTGGCTTTAACTTTGGAAGCCGCCCATTCTCGCCACCGCGTTCTCCACGCCGCCGACACCACAGGGCGAGAAGTTACCACCACTCTCACCGCCCAAGTTCTCCGCCGCCAAAATATTCAAGTCATCCAGCAAGCTTTGGCTTTGAGTTTGTGGATTGAACCCCAAAGCCAGCGATGTCAGGGAATTAGCTTATTTTATCAAGGTAAAATTGCATGGGTAAGAGCTGGTGCTGTAGTACTAGCAACTGGTGGTGGCGGTCAGGTATTTGCCCAAACCACTAACCCGGCTGTGAGTACAGGTGATGGCGTAGCGATCGCGGCTCGTGCTGGCGCTATCCTCCGCGATTTAGAATTTGTGCAATTCCATCCCACCGCCCTCACCAAACCTGGTGCTGATCGCTTTTTGATTAGCGAAGCTGTACGCGGTGAAGGGGCACACCTCGTCGATAACGAAGGGCGGCGTTTTGCCTTTGACTACGACCCAGCAGGTGAACTTGCCCCTAGAGATGTGGTCAGTAGAGCGATTTTTAGCCATTTACAACGTACCGCCCTCGATCCCGCCACTGCCCATGTCTGGTTGGATATGCGCCCCATTCCCGCTGACAAGATTCGTCATCGCTTTCCTAACATCATCAAAGTTTGTCAGCATTGGGGCATCGATGTCTTCAACGAACCAATTCCTGTAGCCCCTGCCGCACATTATTGGATGGGCGGGATTGTTACGGATTTAATGAATCACACGAATATTCCTGGTTTATATGCAGTGGGTGAAACTGCCAGTACTGGAGTGCATGGAGCAAATCGCCTTGCCAGTAATTCCCTACTAGAATGTATTGTGTTCGGCGCCCAGATGGCTAATATTGAGTTGGCAGATATTGGGCAACCCTTAGAAACACCAGTACTCCCATTACAGAAATTTACTGCTAATGCCAGCGAGTGGCAGACTCAGCAAACACAGCTAGAAACCCTCAGGGAAAAGTTACCGCGCCTAGTGTGGCAACATGCTGGTATTTGCCGCGAACAGTCAGGATTAGAAAGTGCGATCGCCACTGTAGAGTCTTGGCAGCAAGATTTGGCTGCTTTGCCTTTAACTCAATTCTTGCTAGCCTTACGTCCAGGAGAACCAGCTAGTATTGACCTACCAGATGTTGAAGCCCGATTGCGACTTTGGGCAGAAACCCGCAATTTATTGGATGTGGCCCATTTAATTCTCAAAAGTGCCGCCTTTAGAACCGAAAGCCGCGGCGGACACTATCGCCTAGACTATCCTCAACCAAATTCAAATTGGCAAGTCCACACACTCGTACAAACAAACCGTTGGTGGAAATCTCCAGTCTTGCATGATGGGCATAGGGCATAGGGCATTGGGCATTGGGCATTGGGCATTAGTTATTTATTCTTCCTTCCCCTGCTCCTCATCTCCCTCCCAACTCGCTTGTCCCCATACGCCATGCCCCATTTACCGGGTGCCACTACCATGCTGGCTGTCAGGGCCACCATAATTTGGCGGAATATATGTGTCTTTTAAATCTGGAGAATTGACTTTGCGGGCAATTAAGGTGTTCATGCCATTAGAGTTAAGACTACTAGCACTTGCAGTACTGAATACACCTACGTACCCCACAATTTTTGGTATTAGTATGTAAGCACCTATACAAAATATCATAAATTTTGTCATTCCCAAGTTGATTTTCATAATGTTCAGTAAATTTACTAGTTTTTTTCTGAAAAAAGTATTTTTTAAAAGCGTTAGGTAAATATACGTAAATTCCTTGAGAATATTCCAAAATTATTAATTTCTGCTGGTAATAGACAACTAATTAGCCCTATTAGTTTGCCGGCCAGCATTAATTTGCTGGTATTAAATAGTCTTGACACTTAAGGAATATTCTTAAATGTCCTGTTTCTGCATCAGTCTAAGGTTAGATATGGCGATGAATTTCCATAGGCACTTTGACCAGTTCATTATTTATTAATAATATCTTAATACTTTTAAGTATAAACACTAAGTTTAGAATGCATCTAAGCTAAAAAAGTATATAATAATACTTTAATTTTTGGAGAGCAAAAACTTTACCAAAGTAAAGATATATAAAGTATAAATTCCATAACTCTTTTATTGCAAGAGTTACATAAATTATTTGATTTTCATTTTCGTCATTATTTACCTAAGTACATCCATAAAATTTTGAGTAAGAATACTTACCAAATAAATTTATATTTTTTAATTACTGATAAAGGCTACTTTTTTTCTTAGCTCTTTTATCGGGTTTAGGCTTCACTTCCAAAAGCCTTGCTAAGTTTGAATTTGAGTTAAAAAGCTACCTCATAGCTCTATAAAATCCTTTTGCAAAACAGGGCTTTGCACGTGTCTCAAGTGCAGAAGCCTAATTTAATGGTAAAAATATTTACTTGATACCCAATTAATGGAAAGTAAAATCGTGATTAATTAAGCAAATTCGTAGCGATTTTTACCCAAGCGTTTAGCACGGTACATTGCTGCATCTGCTTGTTTCATCAAAGTTTCACTGTCTTGGCTGTTGTATGGATAAACACTAATCCCAATACTGGCGGAGACTCGGATTGCATACCCATCCAAAACAATTGGTCTGGTAATGCTGCTGAGAATTTTTTCAGCCACTTTAGCAGCTATCTGTACATTGGGAATTGCTCGTAAGATCACAGTAAATTCATCGCCACCCAAACGAGAAACTGTATCACTGGCGCGTAAAGAATTGCTCAGGCGTCCGGCGATAGTCATCAGCAGGCGATCGCCCATCTCATGCCCTAAAGTATCATTGACTTGTTTGAAGCCGTCTAAATCGATAAACAACAGTCCCAGTAACAAGTTATGGTGTTGCGCCCAGTGCAACGACTCATAAAGTTGTTCGGCAAAAAATTTGCGATTGGATAAACCTGTCAGGGGATCGTGATATGCTAAATAACGCAAATGGTCTTCTTTGAGCTTTAATTCATTGTTAGAGCGAAATAACTCAGCAGCAGTACGCTTGAGTTCTTCCTCCATCAACTTGCGCTGAGTAATATCTCTAATTACCCCAACTAAAAAGAAATTGCCAGCTGAGTCTTTGTGAAGCGATCGCTTAGTGGCAATTTGATGAGTTTGACCATCTGCATTTGTAAATTCTTCTTCGTTTTCGTGGGCTTGCTGAGTCCGAAACACCAACTCATCCTGTTGTCTAAACACATCAGCTTCATGTTTAGGAAAAAAATCATAGTCTGACTTTTCAATTAACAACTTATTCGGATAACCGATAAATCGACAATACGCCTCATTTAAAACAATCCATTGATGTTGTTCATTTTTCACAAAAATTGGATCGGGAATCGTATTGATCACATGATGCAAAAACTCCTTAGAGCGTTTCCACTCTTCCTGCATATGGGCGATATGGCTCGTCATCCAAATAGCTGAAATCGCAAAAGTAAACAGCCCAGGAATCAGCGGTATCCACCAACCGTATAAAAAAGCCACAAAACTACTAAGAACTAATAAAAAGCAACAAACCAGAATACTGAGAAAGCTTTTAGTTGAGTCTCGTATCCGCCATGTCGTAACAGCTCCCACATAAGACCAAACAAAAATCCACAAGTATTCTAGTAATTCAGACCAAACTTTGAGTAATGGTCTTCCTTCAACAGCAGCAGAAATTAATTCACTAATAAAATAAGCTTGTAATTGAATACCAGCCACAGGCTTCGCCGTACCCATCAAACCGCTGGAATAAGGAATAAATACAAAGTCTTGGAGACTGGGTGCAGTAGAGCCAACAACTATAACCCGATCTTTGATTAATTTTTCTGGGACTTTATCAGCGAGTACATCACTCATCGATACTTGGCGAAAATGAGAAAATTCTACAGATGGATTTTGAGATTTGGGTTTGGGAAAATTGGATAAAATTTGGTAGCCTTTAGAATCAGCTCCGACATAAGCACCATCATTAGCATCAAAACGAGTAAATACTGCCTTACCCAATTGCAAATACTCAGGGTTGCTTTTTGCTTGGGTAGGAGTAATACCCTGTGATTTTAAATACAATAAAGCCAACTTCAACGCAAAACTTTCGTGTACCTTATCCTCAACGTGCCAATACAACAAGCTGCGACGTACTTTTCCATCAGGGTCGTACAGTACATTGTTAAAACCCACTTGATCTTTGTTAAGTCCCAGGGGAGGTAAAACAGTGAGGTTTTTATTTTTTTCATTTGCCAGTAGTTCAATACCAATCAAGTTTGGCATTGACTTATAAGCATTACGTAATTCTTCATTACCAGGCTCCACTGGCAAATTTCGGTAGATATCCAACCCAATCGCACGGGGTTTATGAACGTTTAATTTTTGCAACAATTCGGCAATATTCCGATCTGGAATCGGCCACGAACCTACTTGATCTAAATAGGACTCATCAATCACAACAATAGTGATACGTTCTTCTGGCGATTCATTTGGACGTAAACGAAAAAATTGATCCAAACCTGCCAACTCTAAGGATTGTAATAATCCAATGGAGCGCAAAAACAGGACGCAGACTGCAACGCCAGCAGCAGTCATCAATTCTTTGTGTTCTCGACTAAGCGATTGTTTGAGTCCAAAGATTAAGCTTATAAAACGCTTGCCTAGTTGCTGGTTCATTAAGCCGCTCCCAAAGTTCTGAAACTCGGCTTTTCTTGGCATCTGCACAAACGTTGAGGAAGGGAATTTTGCTGTTTGAACTCGCGTTTTTTGACTAATAACAAAAGCATATTGAGAGTAACTTCAACAGACACACTTTCGCGTTTAACGCTGACATCATTACACTCGAAGGCGGCTTCCATGTGCTGCAAAAATCAATTAAAGTACACACTGCATGAGAGCCAGTATACTCAATCAAGTTCCTTACAGCTTCAGATGTTTGTAAGTAAAAGCCAGAAGAAAATTGATACAGGTATTTTTAGTTGGGAAAATACGCCAAGGTAGTCTTAAAGCTAGGTATTAAGCCTATTTTACTTACAAATACCCAATTCTGAATGTAGGTATTGAGCAACACTTATTATTTATCACTAATATTACCAAAAACAAAAAAGTTAACTGGAAAACAGACTTGCTGTCTTTATCCAGTTAACTATACTAATCGACTTTGATATTTAACTTATTTCCCTGGTGCGCCAAGCACAGCCCAAGCGTCATCGGCAGGGAGTAGGCAGTTAGAAATCAGACTTTTCCACTTGCAAGCGAGTTTTTTCACCCAATCAAATAGGAGTCCAATACCAGATCTAAAAGCCAAATAGCCAAAAACACCCTTGTGTTGGCAATTACTTGAAATATTTGAAGTTACGAGGGCCTGTGTAACCAGAAACTTTGGCTAGTTCCTCTAAGTTTTGCACTCCACTATAGCTTTTCCCATTGATAATCCAAGTCGGGAAGCCTTCAATTTTTGCAGCTTGACACAGTTCTGGTTGAGCTTTGAGTCCTGGAGGGGCGCACTCTACCTTAATATTATTGTTGATTTCTTGATAAGCTTCTTTGCCAAAGATCAGCTTTTGTTCGTGGCAGTGAGGACACCAAAAAGCGACGTATTCCTTAGCACCTATCTTCACCAGATGTCGTGCTAGGGCTATTTCTGCCTCACCAGAGGTGGTATTGATTTCCCACCCCCCTATTGCGGGGTTAGGATCTTCTTTGGGAACAAAGGAAATTTTTACAGGTTGTCCAGGAGTTCCCGGTGTAACATCTGATTGATTGACGCCAGCATAAATGCCTAAAGTACCGATCAGTGTCACCATACCGACGATCAAGGCGGTAAACAAGATTTGTCCAATATCTTCCCAAGTACGACCAATAATTGTCAGTACCAAAAGACTAGTGGAGAACAAAGCTGAGCCGATACAGTAAGGACAAACGGCTTTGATTTGGAATGCCAGCAGGTACATTAAGTAACCGCTAAACACAGACATAGCGATCGCACCCACTAACAATAGCCACCACGTCAAATTTTCCAGTTGCTTGCGACTATTATTATTGTCTGGTGAGGAAAATACCAAAGGAGCCAAAGCAAATATCAGCATACTGGTGTATGCCAAAAACCCAAACAAAGCTAATGGCTGACCAAAAACTGTTGCCCAAGGACTCGAAAGCACATCATTACAGCCTTTGACACCAGCCTGTGCCACACAAGCTGCACTGCCTCCTGTCAACTTTTCTATGGTGAGATAACCTGTCGTCAGGGCACCACATCCAGCGATCGCGGCAATCAATGGACGTGACCATTTATGAATCCAAGGAGTAGAACGGCGGCGAATCATAAATATTGGGGAATGGGGATTGGGTACTGGGGATTGGGGATTGGGAAATGGGCAAAACCCTTCGGGCAGGGAAAAGGGAAAAGGGGGGATCTTGCCTTTGCCCTTTGCCCCTTGCCCCTTGCCCCTTGCCCCATTTAAGAATGCAATTTCACTTGTCCTGGTGACTTGCTTTCACTTTTGGAGTTCCAACTGCGACGTGCGGCTTCCACAAATTGACTGACGCGAATGGGGTCAATTGGTTGCTCTATCCGTCCGTGACGTTTCAAGGAACTGGAAACTATGACACCATCTGCTGCTTGCATTAATGTATCAATATTTTCCCAATTTGCCCCACTACCGATGAACACTGGCGTTCCAGCTGCCGCACCACAAGCTAATTCCAAATCTTCTAAGTTAGGAGGGCTACCAGTAGCCCAACCAGACAATATAACCCCGTCTGCTAAACCCCTTTCAATGGTGTCCTTGACGGCGACTGTGAGATTTGGAGAACTCAAAGGACGGGCGTGTTTTACCAAAACATCGGCCAGGATTTTAACATCGCTGCCTAACTCCCGTCGATAGCGCAGTAGTTGATGGGCTTCTCCCTCAATTAATCCCTGGTCAGTTGCCATCACTCCTGTGAGGACGTTGACGCGGATAAATTGTGCCTGGACACAGCTGGCGATCGCCATTGCACTTTTGGCGTCGTTTCGCAACACATTTAAGCCCACTGGCAATGTTACCAAGTTCTGTATCCGCTGCACCACAATGGTCATGGCACTCACAACCACTGGATCTACTTGGTTTTTGGTAAACGGCGCGTCGAAAAAATTCTCTACAATCATGCCGTCAACACCTCCGCTTGCTAAGGCTGCGGCTTCTTGTTCGGCGCGGTCAATTACCGCTTTGAGGCTACCTCCCCAACGGGGTGAGGTTGGCAGTGGTAGCAGGTGAACCACGCCAATAATTGGTGAGCGAGTTTTAAATAGCTGATATAAGTCCACGTCTTTAATTATTGCGAGGGATTAGGGATTGGAGACTAGAGATTAGAGGCTAGTACTACAACACCCAAATATACCTACAATTCAAAATACCCGAAAAGCTTGACTCATCAGCTTTTTGAATTTTGAATAATTTTGCATAAGTCAATTTTACAAAATTCGGCACTCAGAATTCAGAACTCACAACTGAGCAATCTCAATACCCCAATCCCCTTGTCCCCTTGCTCCCTTGTCCCTTTTTTTAACTTGGTCGGTTTACTGCCTCCTTCCGAAGATGGAAATTGGCGTCAAACTTGTCATAAGATATGTTAAGATAAAACCTGGCTACAAGAGGAGTTTGCCACTCACAACACGCAAGGCAGCTTTCCGTGGTTTAGGCGTCTCGTCCGCGCACAGTCGTAGGACTAACCGATCGCCAAGGTACCATTACTGCTTTATGGGCGTAGTCGCGAAGGCGATTTCCCTGAGGGTAGCGACTTCTCACAACAAGCCCTTTGGGCGGCTTCCCGATGGGGTAGGTTAACAACGCACACGCTGTGGTAATGTAAAATACCAATAGGCCAATTGTTAAAAAACATTACAAGTGTCAAATGTACCCAAAGACACTTCAATTTACCCTGGGGAACAAATTGATAGAAGTATCATAACATGACCTCTATTTTTATAATCGATGGGGTCATAGGTCAACGGGCATTTGCTGACAGTGGGAATTTACCGCTGTTAATCTTCTCATGAGGATGCTGATAAAAAAAGCTTGCGTTAGTGCTGGAATGAATTTGATTACAAGAAAAAAACTGAAAATTTTTTCAAAATATGGGTGACAAGCCAACAATTGCCATTTCTCACCTGGGCTGCGAGAAAAATCGAATAGATACAGAACACATGTTAGGAATGCTCGTAGAAGCAGGCTACGGTGTAGATACAAATGAAGAGTTAGCAGATTACGTTATTGTTAATACATGTAGTTTTATTGAAGCGGCGAGACTTGAATCTGTCAGGACTTTGGTAGAACTGGCAGAAGCAAACAAAAAAATCGTGATTACTGGCTGTATGGCGCAACATTTCCAAGAACAACTTTTGGATGAGTTGCCGGAAGCAGTAGCGGTAGTAGGTACAGGTGATTATCACAAAATTGTAAATGTAATTGAGCGTGTAGAACAAGGCGAACGGGTCAAACAGGTTAGTATCGAACCAACCTACATTGCCGACGAAACTACACCGCGCTATCGCACTACAACAGAGGGCGTAGCTTACCTCAGGGTTGCCGAAGGATGTGATTATCGTTGTGCGTTTTGTATAATTCCTCATTTAAGAGGGAACCAGCGATCGCGTACTATAGAATCGATAGTCGCTGAAGCCGAGCAGTTAGTTAGTCAGGGAGTACAGGAAATTATTTTAATTTCCCAAATCACGACTAATTACGGTCTAGATATTTATGGTCAGCCAAAGCTAGCCGAATTACTCCGAGCTTTGGGGAACGTGAATGTACCGTGGATTAGAATCCACTACGCTTATCCCACGGGATTGACACAAGATGTAATAGCGGCAATCAAAGAAACACCCAACGTCTTGCCTTATCTCGATTTGCCCTTGCAACATTCTCATCCAGAGATTCTCCGTGCCATGAACCGTCCTTGGCAAGGGCGTGTAAATGATGGGATTATAGATCGCATCAAAACGGCACTACCAACAGCTGTATTGCGGACAACATTTATTGTTGGTTTCCCAGGAGAAACAAGCGAGCATTTTGAGCATCTACTAGAATTCGTCCGGCGGCATGAATTTGACCATGTTGGCGTCTTCACCTTTTCACCAGAAGAAGGAACCCCCGCCTACAACCTGCCAAATCAGTTATCTCAAGAAGTGATGGACAACCGCCGAGATCGACTGATGGAACTCCAGCAACCGATTTCCCAAAAGAAAAATCAACAGGAAGTAGGCAAAATCGTCGATGTCCTGATTGAGCAAGAAAATCCTGAAAGTGGTGAATTAATCGGTCGTTCAGGTAGATTTTCTCCAGAGGTCGATGGCCAAGTATATGTCCAAGGACAGGCAAAGTTAGGAACCATCGTGCCAGTAGCGATTCACCACGCTGATACATACGACCTATATGGTCGCGTTGTCAATAACTAATTAGTCATTAGTCATTAGTCATTAGTCATTAGTCATTAGTGAATAACCAATGCCCCATGCCCAATGCCCTGTTTGGCCAATGACCAATCGAAAAATCCTTAGATAAAATTTAGGAGAATTGATGAATCTTTCGTTTCAAGAATTAGGTATTTCCCAAGAACGCGTCGAGCAATTAGAAAAAATTGGCTTTACCACACCTACTAGTATTCAAACCCAAGCAATTCCCCAACTATTGGCGGGTCGCGATGTAGTTGGTCAATCTCAAACTGGGACAGGTAAAACAGCAGCATTTTCACTGCCAATTTTAGAACGGCTGGATATTAATCAAAAAGCTGTGCAGGCCTTGATTTTAACGCCAACTCGTGAATTAGCCATGCAAGTTCACGATGCGATCGCCCAGTTTATCGGCAATGACGGATTGCGGGTTTTAGCAATCTATGGCGGTCAATCAATTGAACGGCAAATGTTACAGCTCAAACGTGGCGTTCACATCGTTGTCGGCACCCCAGGACGAGTAATAGATTTGCTCGATCGCGGTTGTTTGAAGCTCGATCAAGTAAAATGGTTTGTCTTAGATGAAGCCGATGAAATGTTGAGCATGGGCTTTATTGATGATGTCATAAAAATCCTCTCCCAAGCACCTACAGATCGCCAAACAGCTTTATTTTCGGCGACAATGCCGCCATCGATTCGTTCTTTGGTGAACAAGTTTTTGCGATCGCCAGCAACAGTCACCGTCGAGCAACCAAAAGCTGCGCCTAACAAAATCAATCAGGTAGCTTACCTAATCCCTCGTCACTGGACAAAAGCCAAAGCTTTACAGCCAATTCTGGAAATGGAAGATCCAGAAACAGCTTTAATCTTTGTTCGCACCAGACGCACCGCCGCCGAACTCACCAACCAACTGCAAGCTGCGGGTCATAGTGTGGATGAATACCACGGTGACTTGTCCCAACAAGCACGGGAACGGTTATTGAGCCGATTCCGGAATCGTCAAGTACGTTGGGTAGTAGCAACTGATATTGCGGCACGCGGATTAGATGTCGATCAACTCTCCCATGTGATCAACTACGACTTACCTGATAGCGTAGAAACTTACGTTCACCGCATTGGTCGTACTGGTCGTGCTGGTAAAGAAGGAACCGCAATTTCTTTAGTACAACCATTTGAACGGCGCAAGCAGCAAACATTTGAACGTCATAATCGCCAAGCTTGGCAAGTGTTGTCAATTCCCACACGCGCACAAATTGAAGCACGGCACATCTTGAAATTACAAGAGCAAGTGCGCGAAGCTTTAGCTGGCGAACGTTTGGCTTCATTTTTGCCCATCGTCAGCGAATTAATTGAAAAATATGATGCTCAAGCGATCGCTGCTGCTGCATTGCAAATCGCTTACGACCAAACTCGTCCTGCTTGGTTGCAATCCGACGTAGAAATTCCCCAAGAGGAACCAGCCACTCCCAAACCCAGACTCGCCAACGGCAAGCGCCGGGAATCTTCTGGCGATCGTCCCCGTACTAGCTGGAAATCAGATAGCAGCACAACAGACGAAGAAAGAAGTGGTACTCCCAAGCCCAAACTCCGGACAAGCCGTCGCGATGCTTCTGTGTCACCCACTCAAAAGTTAGGTTCGCCTACAGCTAGGGAATCTGCTTCTTAGTTATAAGTTAATGAATTTTGGGTTTTAGATTTCTAATTTTTACTTCAATCCAAAATTCAAAATTCAAAATCTAAAATTGAGAGAGTTAAGAGTTGAGAGTTAGAGTTAAGATTTTGACTTTGGACTCTTGACTTTTTGACTTTTTGGGTAACTTCTTCTACATGTTTGTAGGAAGATGAATTAAAGATGCATTCTTCGTGGTCTTATGTTCAGTATTCCAGACTTAGAGCAACTACAAGCAGAGCATCCAGAATGGCAAATGGAGCTGGTAGACGGAAATATAATTGTTATGGGGCCATCAGATTATGAGTCAGAAGAAATAGGCGCTGAGTTAATTCGATTACTTGGCAATTGGGTGCGTCCACGAAAATTAGGACGGGTGACTGGTTCCAGCGCCGGTTTTATTTTGCCTACATTAGAAACAGAAAACGGCAAAGAAGCTGATAACGAGAAACGAAATCTCCGCGCTCCTGATGTGTCTTTTGTTCGTGCTGATAGACTTAAAATTAGCAGGCGTGACTTTGTGGAATTAGTGCCTGATTTGATGGTTGAGGTAAAATCTAAGTCAGATCGGATTAAACCATTGGTAGAAAAGATTCAGCTATTTTTACAACTGGGATCTACAGTTGGTATTCTCATCGATCCTGACAAATTAACGGTCACAGTTTATCGCCTCAACCAAGAACCGATAGTTTTGCAGGACAACGACAAACTGACACTACCAGAATTATTACCAGGTTGGGAACTAGTAGTGTCAGAACTTTGGCCTCCGGTGTTCGAGTAGAGACGTTGCATTGCAATGGGTAGAGACGTTGCAATGCAACGTCTCTACAGCCAAGGACGGCTAACTTTTTCTAACTCTTGAATTTCATCCTCGTTCAATCTCCAACCCAAAGCGCCGACATTTTGACGTACATGTTGGGCTGTCTTCACTCCAGCAATGGGAATGACATTACCTTGACAAATTAACCAATTGAGAGCGACTTGGGCTGGGGTGCGATCGTATTTTTCTCCAAAACTGCGTAGCAAAGATATTACTGGTGCAATTTTTTGTAAGCCTTCTTTAGTAAATCTTGGGTCTATTTTTCTTGCACCAGTGGGAGTTTGGGCACTATCAATAGTGTATTTGCCTGTGAGTAATCCCTGAGCTAAAGGACTATAAGCCAACAGAGTAACACCCAACTCACGGGCAGTTGCTACAATACCCTTACTTTCAATTTGGCGAGTCAGTAAAGAATAGCGTACTTGGTTTACAGCCAAAGGCACTCCACGGTCTGCCAAGATTTGATGGGCGTCTCGCATTTGCTCTGCTGAGTAATTACTCACGCCGATCGCAGCAATTCTACCGCGTTTAACTTCATCGGCTAAAGCATTCATCAGAGTTTTTTGGCTTAAAAAGAAAGCAAAAGGCCAATGTACTTGGTAGAGGGGGATTTGCTCTACTTGTAAGCGTTTAAGACTCTCTGTTAAAGCATCAGAGACAGATTGACCTGTAAATCGCCACGGTAGAGGGCCAAATTTTGTGGCGATTTGCACAGGTTGTTGTGTCTGTTGCATAAATTCGCCCAAAAATTTCTCTGATAATCCCATTCCGTAGATTTCCGCAGTATCGAAGAAGTTAACTCCAGCTTGTAGTGCTGCGGTGAATGCTTCTTTTAACTGTTCTGGACCGTAGCCGTTGCCATAATTCCAAAAGAGTTTATCACCCCAAGCCCAAGTGCCTATGCACAAAGGTGTAACAACTGGGCCGTTTTGCCCTAATGTAATGGTTTCCACGGTTGCAAAATTTAATTTATTTACATTTCTTTACTTTTTTAGTGTAGCGTTACAGACAAGATTGGGTATGGGGCATTAGACGCGATCGCTCAAACTGACAATGTTTCAACTGACTTGGTAATTCACAGTGACCACAATTCCAGCCTCTTAAACCAACTCAAATCTCTGTAATCCAATGTCCAAACACTAGCATCATAAAGTTGAGCTACCGCTACAACAGAGGCATCCTCTAAACTTCCTTGCCAGTCTGGTATCTGGCGAACCATGCTGTAAATCTCCTGAAACATTTCCATGCTCACTGGTACAGTGACTGTGTTCTCACTAATGACACTTAGTGCAGTCATAGCAGCACGGCTAGATTGTTCTCGCAGCACAAACTTGTAAACTTCAAACAGTACTGGTAGAGGGGTTAGAACCTCACCAAACAAAGCTGGTAACTTACTAAAACCCGCTTTGGATTCTTCATGGTAGTTATCTTGGAGAGAAACCAGGGCAATTAGGGGGCCTGCATCCAAAACGAGACGCTTCATCCTTGTATCAAATAGTCCTCATTAACTGAAGCGTCTATAGGAGCATTTTCTACAATTCCTGCCAGCGATAGTAGCTTTGAACCATTTTTGGGGCGTAACTTTTCCGCCAGTGCTGCCTGTATAACACTTGATGGGTTTTGCTCTGGGTGATCTTTTAAGTATTGGTCGAGTTGTGCCCACAACTCGTCAGGAATATAGAGTGTCCGTTTCATTTTATCAGCGTCTAAAGGTACAACACTAGTTGTACTCTTATTGTACTTGCTGGAAGGCGATCGCTATTTTTTAGCTAGTTCCTGCTCAATGTTGTGATGATTCTTTGTTTCAGCTTCAGCATATCGTCATAGTTAGTTGTACTTTTTTGTCAAAAACAAGATGCGATCGCGGCTTGCAACCAAGCCATAAAAACTCATCCTAAATTCTGGAGATAAGTAGGGTGCGATCGCTCCTTTGCAGCGAGTAGGGTTTATCTTTATTTAAAGAGAGAGAGATTAAATCCTATAAAGCATACGAAAAAGTAGCTATGGCCACCAGCGATATTTCACCGAATCCGGAATCAAATCCTTCGGTATCTTTGCAATCATTACCCAGGCTTAATTTATTAACAATGTTCCGACTGGGTTTGTTTCAGATGGGATTAGGCATCATGTCGCTTCTCACCTTGGGTGTACTGAATCGAGTGATGATTGACGAGTTGAAAGTCTTGCCATTAATCACAGCTGCTGCTATTGCCATGCACCAATTTGTTAGCCCTGCACGAATTTGGTTTGGGCAGATGTCCGATGCTAAGCCATTGCTGGGCTATCATCGCACTAGCTATGTCTGGATTGGTGCAATCTTATTTACAACTATATCTTTCTTGGCTCTCCAAGTAGTCTGGCAATTAGGTAGCAGTTTGCAAACTACTGGCTGGAGTTTCCAAACTTATAGTTGGGCGGGAGTGCTGGCATTAATTTTTGCTGGATATGGTTTAGCCTTAAGTGCTAGTTCCACACCTTTTACTGCTCTTTTGGTAGATGTTACCGATGAAGATAACCGTTCTAAATTGATTGGCATTGTCTGGTCAATGCTGATGATTGGTATTGTAATTGGAGCAGTGGTAAGTTCCAGGTTGCTAGAAAGGCCAGAAATTTGTGGGACGGCTCTTTTAACCTACAACCCCTCTGAGGCAAACAAAGTTGTTGACATAGCTAAACTCCAATCCACAATCAACCCAGTTTTTATAATCATGCCTGCCATCGTCTTTGGACTATCGCTGCTGGCAACTTTCGGCGTGGAAAAAAAGTATTCTCGTTTCACAACACGTTCTTCTTTAGTAGGTAGAGAAGACCAGATAACTTTGGGTACAGCTTTACGAGTGCTGACTGCTAATCGCCAAACGGGAGTATTTTTTGGCTTTCTGTTGGTGTTGACTATTAGTATTTTTATGCAGGATGCAGTTTTAGAACCTTATGGTGGTGAAGTTTTTGGGATGTGTATTTCCCAAACCACCAGACTAAACATTCCTTTTGGCATAGGTACTCTCATTGGAATTTGCTCTACTGGTTTTGCACTTTTGCCGCGCTTAGGTAAGAAACAAACTACTAAAATTGGATGTATCAGCGCCGCCGTCTGCTTTGTCTTAATCATTATGTCCGGATTTAGCGCTAACCCAAGTTTATTAATGGGTAGTCTGTTTTTTTTCGGTCTGTCATCTGGAGTGATTACAGCTGGTGCTACCAGTTTGATGTTGGATTTAACTGCTGCTGAAACGGCAGGTACATTTATTGGGGCTTGGGGATTATCTCAAGCAATGGCTAGGGGACTGGCTACAATACTTGGTGGAGCAGTATTAAATTTAGGTAAAATGCTGTTTCCTTTGCCAGTGTTAGCATACAGTACAGTGTTTGCGGTGCAAGCAATAGGTATGCTCATCGCTGTTTGGTTACTCTGGCGGGTGAATGTCAAAGAATTTCAGACCAATGCCAAAACTGCGATCGCCTCTATCCTATCAAATGAACTCGATTGAACTTTACCCTCCCAAGCAAAGATGCAAAAACCCTTTGCGTCTTTGCGCGGCAGTCGCTCATGGGGTAAACCCCCTACGTACCCGTCGCTGCCTTGCCTCTGCGTGAGAATTAATCAATGAATGATTTTTGGACTACAGTTATTGATTTTGCCCAAACAACCACTACCAGAGTGGGCAACCAATTAATGCAAGATTTTGGGCAAGTACAGGCTTCGCAAAAAGCCGATGGTACTTTGGTAACGCGATCTGATACATGGGCAGATCGAGAAATTCGGGATGCGATCGCTTCTAATTTTTCTGGTTATGGTATTTTGACTGAAGAAAGCGATCGCTCTTTTCCCGGTACTGAGTGGTGCTGGGTAATTGACCCCCTCGATGGTACAACCAACTTCACACGCGGTATTCCCATCTGGTCAATTTCTCTGGGTTTACTGTATCAAGGCACTCCAATTTTTGGTTATGTTTACGTACCACCCCTGAACCAAGCTTTTCATGGTTTTTGGCCGGGTTCATCTGGGATAACCACACCAACTGGAGCATTTCTCAACCATCACCCCATTCACACCAGTAGTGATAGTCCCAGCAATAATCACTTTTTTAACCTCTGTTCCCGTAGCACCGCAATTATCCGCAACGGCTTTCCCTGTAAAATCCGCATGTTGGGTGTAGCTAGCTATAACTTTTTGACAGTTGCTACTGGGGCGACTCTCGGCGGAATTGAGGCAACACCAAAAGTTTGGGATTTAGCAGGTGCTTGGGTAATTGTCCAGGCTGCTGGCGGTGTTTGGTCATCGCTGAATTCTGAGCCGTTTCCGTTGTTACCCGGAGTCGATTATAGCGATCGCTCTTTTCCTACCCTCGTGGTTAGTCGCCCAGAACTACTTCCCGTGTTTGAACCTTTTCTAGAAGGCATAAAACTTTAAGGCTTTAATTGGCTGCCTAGAAAAAAATAATTTTTTCAAAAATTTTTTTAGGCAGCATACTATACAAAACTAAATGAAACCTTTGTCAAAGAACGGTTTAAGTATAATTAAAACTCTCGTCCATTATTTGGCAAATGCACTACCAGTATAAATGCTAATTTGCACTGTGTTGGGGCTTGCCTTACACTGGGTCACTGACTATAGCAAAGTGCTGAGTATACAGCCAGTTGCTTGATTGCTTCTTTGCAATTAACACCGTCTTAACCCATGTGACTACAGCGATAGATAAAAATTTATGTTGTCTAATTTAGATTTGATTCGAGAGTTTATCAAAAACTCTATCCACAAAAAAGACATTTTATTGTCAAACCCTTCTTTCACAGCGCAAACAGTTTATAAAGCTAACCAGCTGAGTGCAAAATCTGAGGGTGTGATTGCGATCCCCGGATTTCTCACAAAGATATAAAAAAAAGGGGTCAAAAACTGCGAAAATGTATATAGGATAAGCATTTCAGCAGTTATTAAGCATGACCCCAGCATTTACAGATC
>NZ_JACJTU010000050.1 GCF_014698835.1 Nostoc paludosum FACHB-159
GACCTTCTGAGGCTCAACGTTGACCTTCTGAGGCTCGACGTTGACCTTCTGAGGCTCGACGTTGACCTTCTGAGGCTCAACGTTGACCTTCTGAGGCTCGACTTTGACCTTCTGAGGCTCGACGTTGACCTTCTGAGGCTCGACGTTGACCTTCTGAGGCTCGACGTTGACCTTCTGAGGCTCAAACTTAAACTTCACAAAACCTGGTTAATATCAAAATCTAGATTATAATTCCTGAGACATATTTCTGCCTCAAGAAAATTCTGATGAATGTTCTCATCAATTTATTGTTTTTTTTACTGCCAATTTTGAGTAGCCTGTGGATTGCTCAAAGTTTCGATCCTTTATCTTCTTATCAGCCTCTCCAAAAGATAGACGGTGCAGCTTTATATAGAAAAGAATTAACGAACGGTAACGAAGCTTATTTACAAGTTATTGACCTCCGCAAAATGCACGTTGACCAAATCATTGGAGAGGTCAATAATATGGGTCAAAATCAAGGTAAATATTATCAAGGAGAAGGCGGACATTACAGTCCTTTCTTCAAAAATAAGTTATTCTCTGAAGTTGCAGACGAATATCAAAAACTTTACGCTAACAACGTTTTTTCTATTATTAATTGTTCTTTTTTTGAGCAATATCAACCCAGCACTCAATTATCTTTTCCTATAAAACTCAATGGTGTAGTCATCAGCGGCGGTAATAGTCCCTACGGCCCGGTCAAAGAACCAAAAGACAAATATTATAGTAATATTCGCCTCAAGGCTTTAGTCTGGGATGATCAGCAGGCATACATTACAAATTACGATCGCGTTAGTGGTGCGCCTCTGAATCAAAAAGCAGTAAAAAACGCGATCGTCACTTACCAATACAGCGATCATCCGGCAAAAGTATTAGCTCAAAATCAAGTGAATAAATACCAAGTCATCGGTACTCTTAACAAAGATAGTGTTAAGGGTGACGAGTTGTTGTTGATTATGACAGTGAACCAAGCAACTTTAGACGAGGCAGCGGATTTATTACGTAAATTAGGAGTCAAAGGCGATATCATTACCGTTGACGGAGGCAGATCGACTTATTTGTTCAATCCCCAAAAAGGAAATATTATTGTCCCACAACTATCTAATCTGCAAGAAAATCCCACTTTCCGAGACTTACCTCATTATCTAGGATTCCGTAAGAAAAGTAAAAATCAAGTTGCACCAAAAATTTTCCTCAGTCAACCAGCAGGCAAAGTCATTGCAAACAAAGATCAGCCTTATTTAATATTGTGGCGAGACAATTTTGATGGCGATGTCTCGATTAGGTTGTACTATGAGAAGAAACTTATTCAAAACATTTCTTCCCGTACTGCTAGCGATGGCGTTCATGAATGGACACCACGTATTCCTATAAAAGAGGGCTATTTTGTTCGGGTTTCTAACTCCAAAGACCGGAATATCTTCGGGCAGTTGCAATTTTAGCTCAATGGGAAAATGAAATGGATAACTGGCTGATCGCAAACCTCTCAATAAGATTGGCGGTGTGGCAGTGGTCGGAATTGTCATAGTTTCTCACAGTAAACAATTAGCTTTGGGTGTGCGGGAACTCGCCGCGCAGATGGTTCGGGGCGAAGTCCCCATTGCTATTGCAGCAGGTATTGAAGATCCGGAAAATCCCTTGGGTACAGATCCCATCCAGGTTAGTGAAGCGATCGCTGCTGTTTTCTCTGATGATGGTGTCTTGGTGTTAATGGATTTGGGTAGTGCTTTACTCAGCGCAGAAATGGCGCTGGAGTTTCTACCAGAGGAACAACGGCAAAAAGTATATTTGTGTGAAGCGCCTCTAGTGGAAGGTGCGATCGCTGCTGTGGTAGCCGCAGCAGCTGGTAGTAATATTCAACAAGTGATGGCGGAAGCACGAGGCGCATTATTAGCAAAAGCAACTCAATTGGGTGGAGTTAGTAGCCCTGCGTCGGTTGTGGATAGCCACATCCCAGCCAGCAATCCAGAATCCCCAACGCGAGAAATCCGGCTGATTGTCAGCAATCGCTTAGGCTTACACGCCCGCCCCGCAGCCCAGTTTGTAGCAACCGCAGCCAGATTTCAATCTCAAATTCTGGTGCAAAATTTAACTAGAAATAGCGGGTTAGTCCGGGGTGACAGTATTAACCAAGTCACAACTTTAGGGGTGCGTCAAGGACACGAATTGCTAATTACTGCCACCGGCTCAGATGCAGATGCAGCACTGGCAGCATTGCAAGTATTGTTTGCCACTAATTTTGGCGACGATAATGCTGCTTTTAATCATCCACCAGTTTTGCAACACAAAGTTACCCCAGCCACTGATGGCGAACTGTCGGGAATTCCGGCTTCTGCTGGAGTGGCGATCGCACCTGTTGTTCATTATCAACCCGCCCCAATTGCAGTTACCGAATATCACGTAGATGATACCGAAGCAGAGTGGCAAAGGTTACAGGCAGCAATTCATATCGCCCGCCAAGAAATTCAGGCGGTGTTCTCACAAGCATCTTTTCAAATTGGCGATGCTGAAGCTGCAATCTTTGACGCCCATTTACTATTTTTAGAAGATCCAGTTCTTTTAGAAGCGGCTTATGGGCGCATTTTAGAACAGCATATAAATGCCGAAGCCGCTTGGCAAGGGGCAGTCGATGAAGTGGCAACCTCCTATCGCACACTTGAGGACTCTTATTTGCAAGAGCGAGTGGACGATGTTGTGGATGTGGGACAAAGGGTGATGCGCTTACTAACTGGAAATGCCCCTGCAAACTTGCATCTAGAGTCACCAGCGATTTTGGTAGCCAGCGATTTAACACCTTCAGATACCGTCGGACTAGACCCGACAAAGGTACTGGGCATTTGTACAACTTCTGGGAGTGCCACTTCCCACAGTGCAATTATCGCCCGGACTTTAGGTATTCCCGCAGTTTTGGGAGTAGATGCCCAGGTCTTGTACTTGGCAGATGGTACACTTATGGCATTGGATGGTGAAAGCGGCAAAGCTTGGGTGGAACCAGAGTTAGACATTCTAGAACAGCTTCAGGCAAAGCGAGAAGCTTGGCAAACAGCCCAACAGCAAGCACGAGCCACGGCACACCAGCCAGCAATTACTCGTGATGGTCGGCAAGTGAGTGTTTTTGCCAATATCGGCAGTATTGCTGATGTCCAAGTTGCTGTAGCTAATGGTGCCGAAGGTGTGGGACTACTCCGCACCGAGTTTCTCTATTTGGACAGAACAAGCGCCCCCACTGAAGAAGAACAATTAGCAGTGTATCAGGCGATCGCTCAAGTTTTGGAACATCGTCCGCTGATGATTCGGACTTTGGATATTGGCGGCGACAAGCCACTTCCATATTTGAGGGTAGGGTTTCCCGAAGCCAACCCATTTTTAGGTTGGCGGGGAATTCGTTTTTGCTTGGGTAATCCAGAAGTTTTCAAAACTCAGTTACGGGCAATTTTGAGAGCCAGTGTTGGACACGAAATTAAAATTATGTTGCCGATGATTGCTACTTTAACGGAGGTGCGTGCAGCTAAAGCAATTCTCGGTGAGGTGCAGGCTGAACTCAAGCAAGCTGGTATTCCCTATGATACAGGAATAAAATTAGGGATTATGGTAGAGGTGCCATCAGCAGTGGTGATGGCAGATCGATTAGCTGCTGAAGTAGACTTCTTTAGTATCGGCACTAATGACCTTAGCCAGTATGTCATGGCAGGCGATCGTACTAACCCACGGGTGGCAAATTTAGTTGATGCGCTGCATCCAGCGGTATTAAGGATGGTAAAGCAAACCGTTGAGGCTGGTCATACAGCAGGAATTTCCGTCGGTTTATGTGGCGAATTGGCGGCAGATCCTTTAGCAACAGCGATTTTATTAGGTTTGGGACTGGATGAATTAAGTGTAAATCCTCAAAGTATACCTGCAATTAAGCAGGGCATTCATCAGTTAAGTTTAGCCGAGAGTGAGGCGATCGCCGCATCAGCATTACAACAAGATTCCGCACAACAGGTCAAAGAGCTAATCTCAACTTCAGTTAATCGCCCTGGGTAAATTCGGTGTCCTGAGCAAATATCTTCTCGATATCTCGCGCCCCATGCAAGACACGCATAATTTCAATTCCTCCTTCAACCGTCCGATAAAAGATGACATAATTACCAGAGGGAAAGCTCTTTATACCTTCGCCTAACTCAGCACGGTTACGACCAATTCCAGGCATAGCAGCAAGTTTCCTAAACAATTCGGTAAAGCGGTTAAGCAATCGTCCCAATATTGGGAGGTCATTTGAAGCTATGTATTCATAGATGTTATCGAGGTCGCTGACTGCTAACGGCGTAAAGGTATAATGACTCATGAAGCGTCAGCCAAACCAGCCTGGTAACGAGCTTGAAGTCGTGCCATAACTTCTTCCCCATCGAAGAGTTCGCCTCTATCAGCTTGGTTAATACCCTTTTGAATTTCCTGTTGCAAGTTTTCTAGCTTCAGTTGGTTTAACTCTTGTTCAAGCTGCTGCAATCGATTTAACATCTGTTGGAAAGTATGGGCATCTTGAACTACTACCGCTGCTTCCCCATTCACCGTTAATACCAGTGGAGCTTTTGTTTCTTTAATTTGCTCAACATAATTGCTGGCATTGCGGCGAAAGTCTGTTAGCGAGTGAATATTTTCAACGTTGACCATCATCGCACCTAATTAAGTACCTAAATCGATACTATTTTTTTTTATGCTGTGCGTCAACCAGAAAACCAAAGCTAAATTAACCCTACCTGAAGCTGAGGCGATCGCCGCATCAGCATTAGAACAAGATTCAGCACAACAGGTCAGAGAACTATTAACGCACCCACACCCATGATTGTAGAGACGGCGATTTATCGCGTCTGTTGCCTTAACCGAAACCGAATGGCCTATTCTTGGGTGTAGAGACGTTGCATTGCAACGTCTCTACATGTTGGCGGTTTGAAAAATCTGTTCAGCAGTTAAATTCAATTCCGGGAACGTTGGTGATTCAATGACATCGCCCTGAAGAAACTGTCGGACTTGGTATTCCCCTTCAACCAACAAGTAAACTGAGATAGTTGGTTGTTTGGGATTGCCAATAAATCGTCTACCACCTAAAGCTGCATAATCTACAATCCAGTATTCCCCGATACCTACTGCTTCATAGTCAGCAGCTTTTTTTAAATAATCATCTCTCCAGTTGGTACTTACAACTTTAATTACCAAAGGAATTGATGCTGCATAGGATACAGTTGATTCTTTTTTCCACAAAGGCTCGTTTACTAAATTAGGACGATTTAAAATCAACACATCTGGTGAATAAGCTGAATCAGCTTCCAATGGTTTAATAAATGCTGTTTTGGGAATGAAGTAGGGCAGTTTAAGTCTTTTAATTTCGGCAGATATTTCCAGTGCCAAAAAACCGACAATTTCTTCATGGTCACCTTTTGGTGGTACCATCTCAACAATTACTCCATCATGTAGTTCATAGCGTTGCTGTGCGTTTTCTGGATACCAACTGATAAATTCATCGAATGTTACTAGTTGACGTAAGACTTGAGTCATAGTTATTGCTTATTGGGCATTGGGCATTGGGCATTGGGCATTGGGCATTGGGCATTGGGCATTGGGCATTGGGCATTGAGCATTGGGCATTGGGCATTGGGCATTGGGTATTGGTTATTTCTCTCTCACTCCCTCATCTCCCCAGTCCCCAGTCCCCAGTCCCCAGTCCCCAGTCCCCACCTTCCCAATCCCCAGTCCCCAGTCCCCAATCCCTATATCTCCCAAATTTTGATGGTTTGGTCTGTACTACCGCTGGCAAGTAACTTACCATCAGGACTTAAAGCTAGAGAATTCACTGTCTCTGAATGGCCAGTGAGGGTTTGCAGTAGTTCGCCTGTGGAAAGTCGCCAAATTTTGATGGTTTTATCTGCACTACCGCTAATTAGAGTTTGTCCATCTGGAGTAACGGCTAAGGATTTTACTGCTTCTGAGTGTCGAGTTAATGTGTGCAGCAATTTACCAGTAGCCAAATGCCAAACTTTGATGGTTGTGTCAGCACTACCACTGAAGAGAAATTGTGCATCGGGACTCATGGCAATTGAATTAACTTCGCTATCATGACCGTTTAGCGTACTTAACGGGTCGCCCGTGCGTGGATTCCACAACCTGATTTTGTTATCAGAACTACCGCTGGCAAGAATCGTACCATCAAGGCTGATTGCTACGGCATGAACAGCCGATGAATGCCAAAGGGTACAAATGCGGTCGCCTTTATCTAAATTCCAAATCTTGATTTTATTACTGCCACTGGCAAGAATTGTACCATCTGGGCTGATTGCCACGACATTTACAGGTTTTTGATGCCCTAAAAGTGTGTGCAATACTTTGCCTGTTTTCAAATGCAAAACTTTGACATTACTTTTGGGGTGTTCGCAGCTACCAATAGCCAGGAAACTACCATCGGGGCTAATTGCTAGAGATGAAACTTCACCCAAATTCTCTGTGAGAGTGCGAATTAGTTTCCCAGTTTGCAGATTCCAGAGACTGATGGTTTTGTCTGCACAGCCGCTAACTAAAATTTCGCCATCAGGGCTAACGGCCACAGAAGTGACTTTACCAGCATGTCCAGTGAGGGTGTACCTGAGATTGGCATTTTCTAAGGTAAGTTTATATTTGAGAGTGGCGATCGCATCTAACAGTTTTTCTACACTGAGAATACTTTGGCGATCGCCCACAGTTGTAAAATATGCTTTTAAGTTTTGGAAATACTCTTCATCTTCAATTCTCACAGCCGATTGCATCGCCTCTAAAGGGTTAGCAAATTCCTGTGGTGAGGCTTGACGCAATTCCAACCATGTGCTGATTGAATAATCAATTTGTTCTTGTGCCCAAGAGCGATCGGGTAAATGAGATAAACTTTGAGCTAACTGCAAAGCCAACTCTGGAACCCAATAACGTCGTTCCTGTTCTAGAGCTTGGTAGACTTGTTTATAACCTGTGGCTATCGCTTGCACAGATTGTAAATCAAAAGCATCTTTGAGCAAACTTGGCAGCAACTTTGGCAGCAAAGGCGGTACATCGTGATGAACTAAATGATAAATATCCGCTACCCAAGCAGCAACCAGAAAGTGACAAGTAATCAATACTTGGCAAAGTTTTTCAAAATCTTGATGATTAACTTGATACTGCAAAGATAACTTGCTCACATCAATCCCTTGAGCTTGCCATTTTTCTGATTTTTCTAAAATAGCCAAGTTAAATACATTATCTCTACCCAAAAGATTGATTTCTTCTAAATTTTCTCCCAGCGCTAATAATTCATCTCGAATTTGCTTCCACTCCAGAGCGCGACTTTTAGCAGATTCCTGAAGAATTTCTTTATAAGACAACCGTGCAATTGTTTTGTAGTAATACCTATCTTGCTTGAATCCCCAATAAGCAATCCGAAAATTTAGATAATCTCCATCATTTTCTGATTCTAAAATTAAAATAGGCTCTGTTTTTAATATGCCATACAGAGCCTTGATACTAGATTCACTATGAAAACGTTTACTATCCCAAGCCCCTGCTAAAAATTCTGTTGGTCTAATGGGATTGTGCAGAGAATAATGCTGATTGAACAATTTTCTTAAACCTTCAGCCAACATTAGTTCTATTTCAGAAACACCATCAGTCTTATGTTCAAATTGGTCGAACTTGATTTGGGGAGGAGCGAGAAAAACTTTTAGCGGAGTGCGTCCTTGATTTGTATGAGATTCTAAAATTTGTGACGGATATAATCTTAAAGGCCAACTATCAAAAATTTTGTATACTTCTGGTAACTTAAGAGTAGTCTCTCTTTCTTGATTTGCTACTTTTAATTGTGTTTCACGCTGATAAACAGCTAATTTTTGTTGCAGAAGTTTTGTTTGTTCAAAACTTGAGTCATAGCTATCATTTTCTGCCATCAGATTCTTGCCAAACCTGACAGCTTCATTGATGACTGTTGGCAATAGATAATTAGTTGTAGTCAGACTTTCTTCTTTTCTCTTTTGTATCAGGTCTACAATTACAGGTGCAAACTCTAATACCAATTGAATTAGTAATCTTAGCCCTGGCTCCATAAGGAGAGTCCTGTTAAATAAATAACACTAACAGTGTGCCGAAAATCTGAATAATAGCCGAGTGTTAGACATTGTGTAGACAATACACATTACTCTTTGTCTATAGAATGTCATCTATCCAAAAAGATAGCATGTATTGTCCAAATTTTTCCACAACAGTTATCAGGCGTATGATGTGGGATTGAGACGCAGCATCTAGTATTTCGTTTAACCAATGTGTATTACGAAGCTATCAAACGATTATAGCTACCCTAAATCATTTCAAGACGGATTTTAGATTTTGGATTACCCCCACGGATAAACCTAAAGGAGGAGCCATTGATTAAAAAAAATCTATCGTTTGTTCCCTATTATCTATTCCTAAAGATTACCAATAAATCAATTATTCAATTTTGTAAAATCTTGTGGGGTGGGCGTCTCGCCCGCCCCTAACTCTAAGGACACAAAATATCGATTGACAATAATAATTTCGATATTTTTTAATTTGCAAATCCCCTATTGCCCATTGCCTAACTCAAGACACCTGTTAAAACCTGATTCCCACTTGCCCATTAAAGCCGCGAATAGAATTGTAACCAGCACCTACAAAAACATTATCAGTTGCGCCTACCTGAACACCACCTGAAACCGCAACACCTTTATCTTCTGAATAAAGTCCAACTCCTACATAAGGTGAAACCACAGGCAAACTGATAAATTTCAAAACATCTACTCCTGTAGCACCATCAGGGCCTGTTCCTAGTTCAACTCCAAAATTCAAAGCCCTAGCACCTACAGCATAAGTTACATCACCATCTTTGCCACCCACTGAAACCCAAGGTTGCGGTATCAGTTGAGCCGATGCTTGACTTGGAGCAAATAAAGTGAAAAATCCTATGGATGTAATTAATGTTTTAGCAATAAAGCCTATTTTCACGTTGTTTTCCTACACTAACTGCCGCATTTTAATACTTTTCTCAGAACTAGCTTATTTCAGCACTGCTGTTAACTAAGATTTGTCCATGATGGCTAATGCTGACGCAATGAACCTCATTTAAGTGCCCCCATTCAGATAAAAAAATACAGCGTCTTTCAGGTAAATTAAGTACATGGGTAGGGGCTTTACAGCTGTACATTAGTGTCAACTTAAGCTCAAATACTCAATTTATCGTGGTTTTAGATCCCCCAATCCCCTTAAAAAGGGGGCACAAGGCTCTAGTTCCCCCCTTTTTAAGGGGAGTTAGGGGGGATCGAAAATCTAGGTAGCACATCGAAAAATTTTGAAATGCTTATCAGACTAGTCTTTCACGTTAAGTTGACACCAATGACAGCTGTTTTGCCCTTACGATGATCTGTACCTCACTCGTTTGCAATCTGTTGTATTTATCCAATTAGCATTACGAGTCGCAAAAGCAACTTTTCAAGTCGCAAAAGCTGCTTTTCAAGTCGCAAAAGCAACTTTTCAAGTCGCAAAAGCTGCTTTTCAAGTCGCAAAAGCTGCTTTTCAAGTCACAAAAGCTGCTTTTCAAGTCGCAAAAGCTGCTTTTCAAGTCACAAAAGCTGCTTTTCAAGTCGCAAAAGCTGCTTTTCAAGTCATAAACTTGATTTAAGACCCGTAAAACATCTTAAATTAGGCTTAAAGCTTGATAGTCTTACAATAAACGCTTAATTCGGATTACCTAGCCAGTTTTTAATCCAAAATCCAAAATCTAAAATCCAAAATCCCTACTACTCCCAAGTGGATACATTTCGCAACACATCGGGAATTTCCCCTTGAGACAACGGAAACTCTAACACAGTCTCTCTGTAACCCAAATACCCAGATTCAGCGAACGATAACAGCATCCGCGAAAGGGCCAGCCAAACCTCCGGCTCATATTCCCAATCACGATAACGGGAAGCTTGGCCAGCAATTGAACGTAGTGCCCAGAAATATGAATTTCTCACCACAGAACCGCCCTTTTTAAACTCTGGCAAATCTTCATGGTGGATAAAAAGTAATTTATTTTCAATCCTCGCTCTCATTGAAATTTTGGATTTTAGATTTTAGATTTTAGATAAAAAGTAAATCTTAAGTAATGCGTTATAGCTAGGACTTACGCACTGAAGCCTGAAACCTCGATCCCCCCAACCCCCTTAAAAAGGGGGGAATTCTAAAGCCCCCTTTTTAAGGGGGTTGGGGGATCTGAGTGCGTAAGTCCTGATAGCTTTAGCCTAACGCACCATCTTATCTCTGTGTTCTCTGCGCCTCTGTGGTTAGAGAAATCTAAAGCACAGAGTACACAGCGAAAAGTCGGCATCTACAAACTTGAGCTTAAACCTACACGAAAAGTAAAACCAGGGCTATATATGCGGTTGACTCGCTCGTATTGTTCACCTAACAAATTTTCGAGGTAAACTGTCAGTCCTAAATTGCTAGTTAAAGGTATACGACCGGTGAAATCTAAATTCACAAAAGATGGTGCAAAATCTGTAGTCCTATCACCAGGGTTCGTAAAGATAGACCTGCGAGCGCCACTGTTGTAAGTAACATATAAGTTAGCTTGCCAACCTGCACTTTGATAACCTACACCAGTTTGGAGTACAGAGTAAGGAATTAAACCTAACTGCAAACCTCTTTCTGCTCCTGTTTTGATTTGGGCATCTGTATAAGTATAGTTGAGAAAAGTTGACCAACCAGCAGCAATTTTTAATTGCAATGCGGCTTCTAAACCATTGGTATCTACTAATCCAATGTTTGCCCATCTTCCTGCTATGATTCCCAGGCGATCGCGTATACTACTACCAAAGTAAGTAAACTGCCCAATCAAATTGTCAGAAAATTTGACATCCACTCCTGCACTCCAAGTTGAACCGATTTCTGGCTCTAAATCAGGATTAGGTTCCCAACCATGAACCGTATCATAAACATATAACTGATCTAACCCAGGATTGCGTTGTCCCCCGGCCCAACTTCCGCGCACTGCTACTATTGGTGTAACTGCATAACGTAAACCGGCACTAGGATTCAAATAACTTCCAAACTCGCTGTCAAAGCTTTGTCTGAGTCCTAAATCTACCAGAAAACTTTCGCTAATATTCAAAGTATTCACAGCAAATAAAGCTGTATTGAACAAACTCCTATTTTCAATTTCGTTATTGCCAATCCTACTAGGATTTGTACTCAAAACATCACCGATTAAGTCGGTGTTTTTCAAATCTAAACCCCAACGCAATTTATTATTGGCAGTAATTCTCCATTCATGATCTACTCTAGCTGAGAGTTGTTGTGTATCTAAAACTCCTGTACGGGAAAATATTCCTGTAGGGCCATAGGTGCTGAAATAATCTTGGTTATAACCAATTGTTGTTGTCAGATTAGAGCTTTCTCCATTACCTAGTCGAGTTTTCCAAGATAAGCCAACATTTAAACCGTCGTGGTCTAATCTATCTTGTTGGAGAGGAAAACCAAAATAAATTAAGCCGCGACGACTACTGAGTTTAGTAATATCTAAGTTCAAAGAATTTCTTCGATCTAAATCTAGGCCAATACTACCAAAGTAAGTACTTGTAGCTGTGTCTGCATTTGATAAAAACCCTTGGCTATCTCGATTTGCTGCACCTACAGGTACGCGATAACGGTTATCTGAAAAGAATCTTTCAAAGCTAAAATTGTATTTTACAGAACCAACCGAACCACCATAGGTTACTTGTTGATTATTTAAACTCAATGAGCCAAATTCTGTAGTACCAGAAAATTTCGGCTGTCCATAACCTTCTTTGGTGATGATATTAACAACTCCCCCAAAGGTTGAGGAACCATACAAAGTTGATGCTGTACCACTATATAATTCTACTCGCTCGATCGCTTCTACAGGAATGCTATTTAAATCAGTTGCACCGTGATAGGTGTTGACATTATTGTTAATTGGTCTGCCATTAATCAGATATACAGATTGATTAATTGAAGCTCCACGGTAATATGTTCCTGTGTGAATATCTGCACCGGGGCCGACATCATTAATAGCAAAACCAGGCATTCTTTTTAAAACATCAGCTAAGCTGGTTGCACCTTGCTTTTGAATTTCTTCTTTCTCAATTACGTAAGTTGGTGTAGACTGAGGCAGGCTGTCTGATTCTGCGATCGCTTCTATGTTAATGTCTTCATCATCGCTAGAATCTGACTCTGTTTCCGGCTGAGTTTCTGACTCAATTTCACTCGGTGTAGATTCTTGAGTTAATAATTCAGCATTAGTCGCCGGTAAGTCGATTTCACTCAAACTCGGAATATTTGAAATAGCTTCGGTTGATTTATTCGTATTTCTCTGTTCAATTTCAGTATCAGCAGCTAAACCAGGAAATGCTATCAGTAAAGTTGGTAAACCTACTGTTAGCAAGGAAAAATACTTTTTCACGTTCTCTTTCACACCAAGTTAAAACAGTCACCACGCGTATTCTTGCGGTTGCGGTAGAACTATGTCAAAAGACACAGTGTCATATTTGCATCAATTAGGAGTACAGCACCTCAGATTTTGCAGCTACTTCAAAAGCGCCTACTCGAAAATAAGTAGTTCTATGTGTTGTTGGTTTGGAAGTCGTTAAATCAGCGATCGCTCTTCATACTTAGCCCTAAATTAATTTATATACATTAATACTGATTGTCTATAATCCTTTTTTAAATAAGCTTTTTAGAAATTTACATCAAAACTTAAGTAGTGACTCAAGTAACAAATAAATATTACCTTCACTGATTTTGCAGACTTGAACACACACAATAAATATAGTTATGCTTTGTAAATGCAAGTTTTGTATTTTTTGTCAATCTATAGATAGAAATGTAATTTTATGCTATGTATATTTTATACACTAGCTATATGTATAGAATAATATCGCTCTTTTGATAGAAGATTATATCTCTTGTTAGCTTTTAACCTTGTTAATCAACTAAGATACATGTTTTTATAACATACATCTATGTCATAAAATCATGACTTATATGTAAAAATACTGATTTAAACGGTATATAAATTGAAGCAATGATTTTTTATCAAACTTTATTAAAATATAGATACATAAAAAATTACTTAATTTATATCTATCAACCAAGCAAAATACTTAGATTGACTAAGTACATAAAAGTAATTTTATTGACAAATAATTTTTATTTAATTTTAAAAAAACTACAGACTACATGCATTTAAGTTAAAAAAATCAGAGGTAATATTTTTGACAACCACTCAAAAAGCTAGTTTCATGGAAATAATAAATTAATCTAGAGAATTTGTAAGTAGAGGTTTTAGGCTTTAACTGAAAAAATTTCTCAAGGAAGCAACATTTATTTATAGATAAAAAAAATCAAAAAAATGCCCAAATAAATTATTTAATAAAGAGTCTTTATCTCTAGCATTTTAGATTTTTGATTTTGCAGATAGTCAAAAATTAAGCTTTGGGGATTACAAAACTTTCCCAAGAAAATTTTGAATTCAAATCGGGAGCTAAGGTGTTCAGTAAGCTACTCTAAAAACTACAGCTTTTATAATATATTTTCCTAATTTTAAAGACTGATTTAAGTAATTTAAGTCCAACTAAGTATTACAAACGATACATTGTAATCAAAATATCTGTCAATTAATTAAAATTGCTCAAGAATACGGTTACGATTATAAAAAAAAAGTTAAATAATCATTCATAAGTTAGGAAGTTCAACCGAACACCACTAAAAAACAATTTTTCTACTTGACTAGTGTACTAGCCAAGTCAAGTTTTTCTTATTAAATAATTATTAAATCAATTGAGATATCCATAAAATGATAAAAAATTAGTTATTCATATAAATCTACTAATAAAAGCAAGCAATTTTAGGTATATAACTATTTAAGTTGCCTCAACAAAAAAGTATACCTTAAATTTACTTTTCCATGCTGCTTTTAGCAAAAAAAGTTTACAAGCTAAAATAAAGATGTAGATATAGCTATTTAAGTTTTATATCTACAGATTTTGATATCAAAATTTTAGTTAAAAGCTTCCACTTTCGAGGGTTTTGACATATCGGTTAGTAGAAACAATCTGATTTTGGAAGACGGATTAAGAAGCTTAATTTAGTAGTGATATAGAAGTAGTAGTTTCTTCTTTGGTAGCTTTTATTAAAAAAGCTCCTTTAGTGATACTGCTGACTATTTATTACTACAGCAATTCTAAATTAGTTGTGAACACTAAAGATTTTTTGCGATCTCTTTTCTAGGCGTGCTCGTCTAGGAAAGTTTTGATGCAACGCTAGTTTGCACAAGTCCGGCAATCTGCCTAAGGGATTTGTCAAACTTGGCGCTGCCTCTGGTGCGTGAAATTATTTTTAAAATCTATTGTTCATAACCTAAATCGGATAGCTGTACTACTAATTTAATTTGACCATGACTTACGCACAGGTCACGGAAAACGTAGACGCGGAGCGGCTTGCCACGGGCTACCACAGAGAACGCAGAGAACACAGAGGAATAAGAGCTAGAGAGGTTTTTTGCGTAAGTCCTATTGACAATTACTTAAGGATAGAAAAATACAATGGATGCACAAACTAGAGTTGTATCTTCAAATTTTGCTGTAATAAATTTATCCAAAAGTCTGCTTCGAGAGTTGCATTTACTTTGGCAATTTACCGGGCGTGATATTTCGAGTACCATCATACCGCCAATACTATTTATAGTAGCTGCGTGGCATTATGTACAATCGTCTTTTAGTGAATTTCTTTTTGCATTGGTATCTGGCACATTATTTGTTTGGTTGTACCTTTTCTCATTTTGTTTATCTAACCAAATAGCTGGTGTAGAAGAAGATCGGATCAATAAGCCAAATCGCCCACTGGTGACAGGAAAAATCTCACTTCATGGAGCTTTAGTGAGATGGTTTTTGAGTATGGCCTTATTTACATTTGTAGGCTGGTACTTTGGAGTTTTAGAATGGGCTTTAATTTGCCAGATGGTTGTGATCCTACATAATTTTGGCGGTTGGGATAAGCACTGGATTACCAAAAACTTCTTGATTGGATTAGGTACATTCGCGCACTTGGCAGCAGTTTGGCAATTAATGACGCCAATTACACCGATCGCATGGCGCTGGCTATTTCTCATCGGTGCTATTTGGAGTACATTAGTTGCAGTTCAGGATCTTCGAGATATAGAGGGCGATTTGGCTGTTAACCGAAGCACATTTCCCATCGCCTTTGGAGAAAAAGCAAGCCGATTTATACTTAGTCTGGGCTTTGGATTATTACCATTTATCATCCATTTCATATTGATGATGCCCACGCGAAATACTGCAAGTACTTTATTGTGCGATGTTCTCCTGGCAGTATTTAGCTGGTTTATTGCAGCCCGGATTGTATTTAATCGTTCTCCACAAGAAGATCATCAGACTTACATGCTGTTTACTTACTGGTATTGTCTTGTTCTGGGTAGTGCGATCGTTGTTCTTTAGCAGAATTCAGGGACTAACTTTTCTGACAAGGTAAGAAGCATGACTAATTTAGAAGTATTGACTTTATCTCTACAATCATCTGTTCGCCGTCCTAAACACACTGTTGTTATTGGGGGAAGTATCGCGGGACTGCTAGCTGCAAAAGTACTGACTAAATACTTTGAGCGAGTAACAGTTATTGAACGGGATAACTTCACACAACAAGCAGAACATCGCCACGGTGTACCCCAATCTCCTCATGTCCATACCCTGCTTAAGCGTGGTTTGCAGTCGTTGGAAGAACTTTTTCCTGGTATAGAAGCTCAATTAGCTGACTCAGGTGCATCCGCTATAGATTGGGGAAATGATTTGCCCTGGCTGGGTTTTGCGGGTTGGGCACCCCGTTTTAATTCTGGTTTAGTTACCCACACTTGCAGTCGGAATCTTTTAGAGCAAACTATCCGCCGCCGCTTAGCTGCTGAAGACAATCTGGCATTTATGCAAGAAGGACAGGTAGTTTCTTTATTGTCTAGTTCAGACCGGACTAGTGTTACAGGTGTACGAGTGCGCTTTCGCAACCAACCAGAAACAGATTTAGCTGCTGATTTGGTTGTGGATGCGAGTGGACGCAATTCTTCAGCACCTCAATGGTTAGAAGCAATGAGTTACACACCACCCCAAGAAACGGTAATTAACTCTTTTTTGGGCTATGCCAGCTGTTGGTATGAGCCTCCAAAGAATTTGCAATATGATTGGCAGTGTTTGTACGTAACAGTACAACCACCAAATAACAATCGTGGTGGTGTGATTTATAAAGTTGAAGGTAATCGTTGGATTCTTACACTTATAGGTGTAGGTAAAGATTATCCACCTACGGATAAAGATGGCTTTTTAGAGTTTGCCCGTAGCTTGCGATCGCCAGCTATCTATGAAGCTATCAAAGATGCCAAGCCACTCTCATCCATCTATGGTTATCGCCGGACAGAAAATCGCCTGCGTCATTATGAAAAACTTAAAAGATTGCCAGAAGGCTTTGTATTAGTGGGTGATGCTGTCTGTGCTTTTAATCCAGTCTACGGACAAGGTATGACGGTTGCCGCTTTAGATGCATTGGCTCTAGATGAATGTTTAAATCAGCAATTATCTAACCATCCCGACGGGAATTTAATCGGTTTATCTCGATACTTCCAAAAACAATTAAATAAAGTAATTGCTGTACCTTGGCTAATGACAACAGGCGAAGATTTACGTTGGCATACCACTGAAGGAGGACAACCCGACTTCATCAGCCGACTCATGCAGCGATATCTCGATCGAGTGTTGTTACTACAAACTGAAAATGCCGAAATTCACAAGACATTTTTAGAAGTAATACACATGCTAAAGCCACCTACTGCATTTTTCCACCCCAGTATCAGCACAAAAGTCTTGAAGCAAGCGATTAATTGGCAAAGAAAAAATGAGCAGTTTACTGATGAACAAGATGTTCCGAAAAAGCTGTCTGTGATTACACAATCATAAAAGGAACTGGGGACTGGGGGCTGGGGACTGGGAGCAGGGGAGATGGGGAGATGGGGAGACAATTTACAATAACCCTTTCCCCTTGTCTCCTTGTCCTCTTCCCATGCCCAATGCCCAATGCCCCATGCCCTATGCCCAATCCCCATTCATTGCCGTATCGGTATCTCAATTATGAAATCAGTTCCTTCTTGTAAAATAGAATGGCAAGTTAACTGACCTTTGTGTTTGTCCACAACAATTTGATAGCTAATTGACAACCCCAAACCAATACCATTTCCTATAGATTTAGTGGTAAAAAATGGGTCAAAGATTTTTTGTTGCACTTGGGAAGTCATCCCACAACCATTATCAGAAATCCGAATCATCACCGTATTGGAATTTGTGAGTTTAGTAACGATGCAAATTTGTCTGTGAAATTGCGTTAGAGAAGCTTGTTGTAGACATGGCTGCGAGCTTTCTGTATGACTTGTGTATTTGTCAACAAATGACTCTTCCAGAGCATCGATCGCATTATTTAAAATATTTATAAACACCTGATTAAGTTGACCTGCATAACAAGTAACTTCTGGTAAATTTCCGTATTTCTTGACGACTTCAATTTCACAGCGTCCGCTCTTTTCTTTGAGTCGGTGCTGTAAAAGCATCAAAGTGCTATCAATACCTTGATGAATATTGACAGGTTTCATTTCCGATTCATCTAGGCGAGAAAAATTGCGTAATCCCAAAATAATATTTCGGATACGGGAACTTCCCAATTTCATAGAATCAAGAATTTTGGGTAAATCATCTATTAGAAAATCGAGGTCAAATGTTTCAATTTTTTCCTTAATTAAATTAGAAGTATTTGGACATTCCTGCTGATAAGTGCTGATTAAATCCAGCAAGTTATGGACATACTCATTTATATGAGTGATATTTCCATGAATAAAGTTTATAGGGTTATTAATTTCATGTGCGATACCCGCCACCATTTGTCCTAATGAAGACATTTTTTCGCTTTGAATTAATTGAGTTTGGGTACTGTGTAATTCTTGGATAACTTTTTCCAAAGATTGATTTTTTTCGTTCAATTCGTGGGTTCTTTCATTAACTTTTTCTTCTAGAGTTTGGCTATATATTTCTAAGTTTTTATAGAGGAGCGCATTCTCTAAGGAGATTGCTGCTTGAGTGCTGAGGAGATTAATAATTCCGATGCGATCGCGGGTAAATGCTGCCATTGTTAAGTTGTTTTCGAGGTAAAGAATACCCAGCAAATTACCTTGATTAATAATCGGAATACACAAAAGACTCTTGGGTTGTTCTTGAAGAATGTATGGATCGTTTACTAAAAAGTTAACAATTTTTGCATTATCGCTGACAAAGATTTGTTTTGTACGTTTGACGTAATTAATTAAAGTAATAGGAACGTCTGAACTGGAATCTAAATCAATTGATGGAAACTGTGTAGAAATACTCCCAGATGTTGAACTTAAACCGACTGCTGCAACGGTTAAGTTGGAGCGATCGCTTTCACTCAAAATCATAACGCACTTAGAAGCTCCTGCATTTTCGATTACAACTGCTATTAATGCAGAAAGCAGTTGTTCCATCTCGATTTTTCCGGAAATTGCTTGAGAAGCTTTAATTACAGATGCTAAATCTAGCATATCTGAAATGCTAGTACTAAAAACGGTCTCATTATTATTAGAACTTGAATGGGATATGCGTATGGAAGCAGTACTGCGATCGTTTATTTGGATATTAAGTTTTTCTTGCTGGATAATTTGAGCAAGTAATTGATAATAGCGTTTTTGCAAATCTTCAACTTTAGCTAATGCTCCCCACTTCATATAGTTATAGTAAGCATCATTTAGATAACTTTGGGCAATCTTTTGTTTATTGATTCCTAAATAAAACTTAGCTGCAAGTTCTTGAGCCAAAGCTTCTTCATTCAGATATTCATATTCTTTAGCATAGGCAATAGCTTGGTCATAATCATCCATTGCTTCGAGATATTCACCAATCACTCGATGTCGTTCCGCCTCTACTAAATAAAATTTATGTAAATAATTCATTGGCGCAAAATGCGCCCATTGATTCATCTTTTCCTGATTAGCAGCCACCTTTTCTAAGTTTTGTTGTTGTTCAATTTCTGAAATATTAGGATATACAGCTAATCTCGCTAATGAATCGTAAAAATAAAAAACAGGCACAACTAATTGTCCTATACCGCCATCTAAATATTTCTCTGCTAAAATTGCATTTTCTACTGCTTGAAAATATTCTTGAAATAAATAGCACAGATGTAGCTTGCCCAAATATAAATATAAAAGACCTACTCCATCTTTAGCTTCCAAATGAATAGGCAGCATTTTGTTTTCATCGTAAGCTATACCAACTAAACAGTATGGATTTTCTGTATTTTGTAGTAAATTTAAAACAATTTGTCTATAGATATTACTCCAATGCAAAGGTCTTTCTTGTTTAATTTGACTAATGGCATGATTGTAATTCTCCATTTCTTGATCTAATTCCGTCAATTCTTTGCCAATCAAATATGAAAAGCTAGAATAATACATTAAACAATAGGCTGCAAATTCTAAATCGCCGGTTTCTAATCCGACAGAGTAAGACTCAAGTAAAGGTTTTAATGTTTCTTTAACATGTCTCTGCCAAATCTCGATTAGTGAATAAAATCCTTGCATAACTCTGGCTTTAATCTCTTTAGCACCAGATTTAGCTAATAAGTTTAAAGCTAGCCTCCCAAATTGATAACCAGATTCAAAATCTTTTAGGACTCCACAAAGCATTACTGCATAAACAACATAAGCATAAGCAGACAAGGAAGAATTACCATATTTTATTGATAAATTTATTTGCTTGAGACAAATAAGTAAGAACAATTCAGGAGCAACTTGATAAGCAACTGGAGCAGTACTAGATAAAATACGCATAGCTGCTAATAGTTGAGGCTGCTTCATTTCTGAGAGATTAATTAATTCCTGAATCTGCTTTCCAGCTAGATTAGATGTTATTTCTTCCATCGCTAATTGCACATCAAGCTGGTTTGGGGAATCTGCAAATTCCACTCCCAACAATTTCAAAAAACTTAAGGAAGTATTGACAGATGCTAATGCTTTATTTTGCGCTCCATCAGCTTGAATTTTGATTTCATAAACTTTGACTTTTTCCAGTAATGTTTTTGCTTGTACTAATACTATTTCTATTAATTCCTCCATCTTTTCAAAGTTACCGCTCAGGTATGCAGCCTCCGCTGCTGTTTCATACAAAGCAATACTTAGCTCATATTTTGTTTGCCAACTATCATTCGCTAGTAGTTCTATACCAGTATTCAAATACTTACTTGCAGCAATATAAGCAGTTGAGGCTATCGCTTTACGTCCAGCAACTAGATTCATCTGAGCTAGTTCATCACGTTGAGTTCTATCTGTGATAATTTCAACTGCAATATTAAACTGATTCACTAACTGAAAAATCTTTTCTTCCCGTTCTGTAACTGAGATATTTTTTAATAGTAGTTGCCCAATTTGTAAATGAATTTGCTTTTTTTGGTCTTGAGGAATGAGAGAATAAGCAGCTTGTTGCACTCGATCGTGTATAAATTTGTATCGAGGCCACAGAGAGTTATTCAGCGGTAAGTTTTGCGGTTTCTGGCTATCATAAGTTTCTACTGAAACGCTAGCATTTTGAAACAATTTATAAGCTTCAGTTTGAGGTAAAACTAGCCCTTCATATAAAGCTTTCCAGATTTCAGATGCTGTGTCTACGGCAGATTTTTCATTAATTATGGCAAGAGTTTTTAAATCAAATTCATTGCCAATACAAGCTGCAAATTTTAAAACGTCTTGTGTTCTTCTGGGTAACTTCTCTATTTGAAGTGCCATAAATTCGACAACATCATCTGTGAGAGCGAATGTTTGCAAATCGGCGAGATTATATTCCCAACAACCAACATTATAATTAAATTTAATAATATTATCTTTGTGTAAAGATTTGAGAAATTGAATTCCAAAGAACGGATTACCTTTAGTTTTAGCAAAGACCATTTGGGTCAGAGGAACAGCTGCATCTGGTTGACAAAATAAAGTATCAGCAATTAAATAATTTAAATTATTTTGATTTAAAGGTTTGAGAGTAATATAATTAATAGATGCTCCTGATTTTTCAATTTCCTGTGTTGTCAAATAAAGCGGATGTGCTTGAGAAACTTCGTTATCGCGATATGCACCAATCAATAATAAACTACCTTCAGAATTATCAACATTCTGGGTGCGATCGCTTTCCCACTTTTCTCCATCAAAATTAGGAATCCATAGATTTTCTTTACTTTCAATAGAAGATAAAAAAGATTTTTTAGTTTCTATATTATTTTGAGCAATTAATAATTGAAGAAATTTCAAAGATGTTGTATCTGCCCATTGCAAATCATCTAAAAAAATTACCAAAGGATGTTCTTTGCTAATGAATACCTGAATAAATCTCTTAAATAATAAATTGAATCGATTTTGGGCAGCATTACCAGAGAGTTCAGCAATTTTTGGTTGTTTGCCAATAATCTGTTCTAGTGCAGGAATCACATTAATAATTATCTGAGCTTGTTCGCCTAGTGCTGCAAGAATTTTCACTTTCCACTGTTGAATTTCTGCCTCAGTTTCTATCAAGATTTGCCCGATTAAGTCGCTAAAAGCTTGTACTAATGCCGATAAGGGAATCTCTCGTTGAAACTGGTCAAATTTACCTTTAATAAAATAACTACGTTGTCGGACAATAGGTTTATGGATTTCGTTAACTACCGCAGTTTTGCCAATACCAGAAAAGCCTGCAACCAAAACCATTTCTGTTCTCCCCTGTGTCACGCGGTCAAAAGCTGCCAGAAGATTTGCTACTTCTTCTTGACGACCATAGAGTTGTTCGGGAATCACAAAACGGTCGGAAATATCTTTAGCTGCTAACTGAAAAAGTGGAATATTGCCAGTTTCTTCCCAGTGCTTGTAGCACATTTCTAAATCATGCTTAAGTCCATAGGTACTTTGATAGCGGTCTTCGGCATTCTTGGACATTAATTTGATTACGATGTCGCAAAGTACTTGGGGAATCTCCTCATTTGTGAATTTGGAATTTTTAATTTTTGATTTGTCTGGTTCTTTGGCAATATGAGAATGCACTAACTCCATTGGGTCATTACTAGTGAAGGGTAATTGTCCGCTAAGAAGTTCAAAAAATGTGACTCCCAAGGAATAGAAATCGCTACGGTAATCAATACCACGATTCATTCTTCCAGTTTGTTCGGGGGAAATATAAGCTAATGTTCCTTCTAAGACGTTAGGATTAGTAACAAATTGAATTTCTCTTGGTAGTAGGGTAGCAATGCTGAAGTCAATAAGTTTGACTTCGAGAGTACTAGGATTAATCAGAATATTGGCGGGTTTGATGTCTTTGTGAATGATGCGTAGGCTTTGCCCGCCGCAGGCATCGCGATGCAATTCCTCTAGAATAGATACTATCTGTATGGCAATCTGAAAAAACTCTCCTAAACTGACAATATTTTTTTCTTTCCTCTTTACCCAATCTTTGAGGGATATACCGCTAAAGTCTTCCATCACTAGGGCATAAGCATTACGGTAATTCTCTAAGTTCAGAGGCTTAACTATCCCCTTCAAATTGAGGTTTTTAGTAATTGTATATTGATTGCGGAATTGGGCAATTTCATGCATGGTAGGATATTCATTCCGCATCAGTTTGATGACTACTATCTTTTGGTCTTGTTTTCTGATAGCTCGATAAACTAAGGTTTTACTACCTGAATAAATTTGCTCTGTGATGCGATATCCAGACAGGGGAAGTATATCGTTGGATAGTACTATCATTGCAGTGCTATTTCTAATATTGTGATTCAGCCTTAGTATTCCCCTTTACGTATTCTTAATATCAGTTTTCGTACATCTAGTAATGAATTTGCTCGAAAACTCAATTATTTATAGCAGGGAACAAGCAAAAGCCTTGAAAATCTATTGATGTCAGGGTTTTTCGTTTAGTTTATGCCCTAAACTATCTTCCAACTGCCATATTAGAGATTTTACTTAATTAAATCTCAATCTCAGCTAAAATTTCCGTATAAATCTCACTACATAATCAGTAGTACTGATATTCATCTCAAATAAAAATAGGGCAGATCTTTAGATATATGGGTACATCTATATGTGCCTACAAACAATTAGTATAAATGATATAAAAATTTCAACAGTAATAAAATTAGCGAGACACAAAGCCTCGCTAATTATTAATTCTTGAAGTTCCGGTAGTTTGCAATTAAATTACAGCAGATTTCAGGGAAATGAAGTACCCGCTAGGGGTGCAATATTTTGTACTCCTACGATTATCTGAACCTCACTCTTTTGCAATCTCTGTAACTAAAAAAACTCAGATTTCAAGCCATATGTGAAGACTATTTAAATCCTGAATTCTGAGTTCTGTTAGCGCAGCGTGGCGTAGCCCATTCTGAATTCTCAATTCTGATGATATCACTTATACTTCCAATCTTTATCTGCTTGTGAAAGCACATAAGCTGCTACATCTTCAATCTTCTCTGGTTTTAGACGATTGCCAAAAGCAGGCATAGCACCTTTACCGTTTGTAACTTGAGCAATAATCGCTTCTTGTGAGTACAAACCATACTTTTCCAAAGCGTTCTTCTTCAGGCTCTTATCAGCTTTAACTAAATTCTTGCCGCCTGTATGACAAGAAGCACAATTAGCACTAAATACTTTAGCTCCACTAATAGTATCTCCGGCTAAAGCTGAACTATTGAAGGCAAAGGTGAAGATTGCTATGCCTAACAGCATAACTTTAATAATTTTTTTCATTTCGTGTTCCCTCTGAAATAACAGATGATTCGGTAGAATATCCTCCATAATTGTCAGTTGAGTCGCTACTATAGTCAAATGACAAGCTGTCAAACTAGCCTTAAAAATTTTTTAATTAAAGATTATTGGCTACCATACCCATTAATCTTGAGATAATATATTTTTAAATTCTACAATATTTCTTAAGTTACAAACCCAGTAAACTGACGTATATAGGGTTCGTGGAATGCTAAAATAATATCTTGTTTGGGTACTCCCATTTCAACCAATCGATTGGCAATTCCTTCTTCTGTGCCATCGTGTTGAATCCATATTTTCCCATCTTTAATATCAAGATGTAAGATACAGCCAAAATCGCGTTTATTTCCACGCCAGCCAACATAAAGTAATTGATAGTGGTCTTGCTGTTCGTCAAAAATTGTTTGCACCTCATACTCTTAGGCATTTCGTGACATCGAAGCTCGCTTTTGCCGTTCGGAAAGAAGATGTCGAATATATTGCCGATATTTTTGTCTAGCCATAATCGTAATTAAAATAATTCTTAATGACGCTCCTGTGTCGCTAACGTAATTCGTAATTATTGGGTAAATACCGCACCAAAATCTCGGAGTTTATGGTCTTGAATTAGTTGGTATCTAAATTCCCAACTAATTCAATTACGAATTAGTAATTAGTTAAATTATTACACAGCCCCTAACTTACTGAGTACATCTTCTGTGACGCGACAAATTCGCCAATCATCTAATATTGAAGCTCCCATGCTACGATAAAAGGCTTGGGCTGATTCATTCCAATCCAAAACACTCCATTCTAACCGCCCACAATTGCGTTCTACGGCTATCTGAGCTACTTTAGTCAAGATAGCTCTACCAATACCTTGGCGGCGATATTCTGGTAAAACAAATAAATCTTCTAGATATATTCCTGGCTTAGTTAAAAATGTTGAATAATTATGAAAAAATAGGGCGAAACCAACAGCTTGACCGCTAGATTCTGCTAATATTGCTTCTATATATCTGTGCGAACCAAATAAATGTTCTTTGAGTGCAAAAGCATTACCGGTAACTGCATGAGATAACTTTTCATACTCGGCAAGACCTTCAATTAATTTAAACAGTACGCTGTAATCAGCTGGTTGGGCAAAACGCACAATCAAATTGCTACTCGAAGTCATGAGTTTATAGTCTATAGTCCATAGTCCATAGTCTATAGTTAACTGTGCAATTTTTGTGATTAATGACTAAAGCAAAGCCGAAAAAAGGTACAAAACACCCGGTTTTTGTAGTTGGCGATCGCCCCCGCTCAAGAAATGTTTCGTTATGAGAGATAATAAGGTCAGGTATGATACCAATTTAGGATTTTAGATTTAGAATTTTGGATTTCAAGCCTGTAGTAAAGACTTTTCCCAGAATCTCAATTTATCCTCATTTGGTATTAGGTTTTGATTGCTGGGTGAAATTTTTAGATCAACCAACCTTTTAACCGTTTGGCTATGTGAGGACGCCGCAATTTTCGCATAGCTTTACTTTGAATTTGTCGCACTCGCTCCCGCGAAAGATTGAACATATTGCCAACTTCTTCCAAGGTACATGGTTCGCTAGTTGTCAAACCATAGCGCAAAGAAATAACATCTTTCTCCCGTGGAGTTAACACGTCACCCAAGACTTCCCAAATCTCCTGACGCATCATGTTTTCGTTCATTTTTGCTTCTGGAGACAGGTTATCTTCATCTTCTAATAAATCCATTAATTCCGTGTCTTCTTCTTTACCAACACGGTGATTTAAAGAAAGTGCTTGACGACGTAATTGTTGCAGCTGGCGTAGTTGTTGGACACTAATTTCCAGCGCTTCTGCCATTTCCGCTTCGGAAGGATTTCGGCACAGTTTTTGCTTGAGTTCTCGTTGTGCTTTTTTGAGTTTATTAAGTTTTTCAACAATATGAATTGGTAGCCGGATTGTTCGTGCATCATTAGCGATCGCTCTAGTAATCGCTTGTCTAATCCACCAATAAGCATAGGTAGAAAACTTATATCCTTTATCTGGATCGAATTTTTCTGTAGCACGATTTAAACCCATTGCTCCTTCCTGAATCAAATCCAGAAAAGGTACTCCCCGATTCAAATATCGCTTCGCAATAGAAACTACCAATCTCAGATTCGAGCGAATCATTTTGCGTTTCGCTACCCTGCCTTGATACAAGCGACTTTCTAATTGCTTTTCCGTCATTTCTAGCTCAGAAGCCACTTCTAATTTGCTAGGTTCATGTCCTAGTTTTATCTGCAAATTAGCTTGTAATTCCCTAATTTCTTCAATAAACCTAACTCGCCGTGCTAACTCCACTTCTTCATCTGGTTTTAGCAGTGGATAACGCGCCATTTCCTTAAAAAATGCGCCTACAGCATCATCATGTTCGGTCTTATTATATCCCGAAGGACGAGCCGCAGCCATCTCATCTCCATCCCGTTCCTCCGATTCCAGATTTTCTACTAAAATTGGAGACTCTTCATCAACTACTGCATCTAAATTCTCCAGCAATAGTTCTTCACTATCAGCAGTATTCTCCAGTATTTCCATTTTTCCCAATTCAACAATATTCATAGTTTCCTTTAGGGATTGTTGCTTTGTTTGGTACATAATTTACTTACAGCTACTCGTTTGAGGCTTGGTAGTTTTCCCTAAGGGACGAATGCACCCGTTTATATAGCCAAATACAAGCTTATGCTAATTTCTCTTGAGGAATAAAAATTGCCGTGTACCTACTAACTAAGGGTTACAGTTAGATACAAGCTATAACGTAACTGGCCTTCGCACCCAACAAAACTTACTTTTCAGGTTGACAACATATATATTCTTCATTTTTTTCTTAATTACCAAATCTGTCAAACCCCCTCAAAGTTTCTCAATTTAAACAAATATAAAAGTCTCAGCTAATTATCCAGATTTCTTAAATCTTCATATATCTTTCTAAATATTTTTAATGTTTAGCTAGCGGAAGCCACTGGATAAAACGAAAACCTGGTGTTGGGGTTATGCATTCCCGATCGCAAGTTACCCTGATAATACAAATTACAATGATGGCAGCTTAAATTCGGGATATTCTTATTTGTATAAAAGCATCTCATAAGCACAAAGGGTTGAATATCTATCAATAGGCGGAAAAAGACTACTCCCTATTTAGTAGATAGAGCCACTTTTACAGCAATAGTCCAAATGCTTTTATTTGTATAGAGAACCCCAAATATTTATTGCATGTAAAGTTGATACGAATTTGTCTAGTAGATTACATAAGAGGAAACTTATCAAGTATTATGAAGAATAACAGTATTGAGAAATACCATTTATGTTTAAGAAAGCAAAAACTAAATTTGAGTTAGCAGCAGCTAGGTGAGTAAAATATCTAACTATTAAGTCAGCAACTATGTATATTAATGACCTAAATTTATCTCCTTTAGTGGTAGCAGAACCAGGGGAATCTTATCAGGCAGGTGCAATTCTTAATCGTTGGGTTGAAGTACTGGTAGACTGTCCAGGAACTTCAACAGAAGTAGAAAAAGGGCCAAATCTTTACCTTTATCGACTGCCAACCGGGTTAGAAGTAAAACCTGGAGATATTTTGAATGTACCATTTGGCGCACAACATCTCACAGGAGTAGCCATTAGATTGGTGGCAAAACTTCCAGCAGATTTACCGCTAGAAAAAATTCGCGATGTGGAAGATGTTATTCAAAAGAATTTTTTCCGCGATAGTTACTGGACTCTGATGGAACGAGTATCACAGTATTACTACACACAAATAATTCAGGTAATACGTACAGCACTACCGCCAGGATTATTGGGGCGATCGCAACGTCGCATCCGCTTAACTGTAGCTGGGGCAGCAGTATCTACTAACACTAATATTAATGCTTTATTAGATACACCTTTGATGCGTGTTGTTCGTCAACCTTATTCTTCCCTAATTAGGTTTTATTTACTTAATACAATCGAAAATGATTATTTGATTAAAATTTTGGCTTTATTAAACTTTCAAAGTTTAGTAACCAAAGTCAACAATAAAGATGCTCATAAAATTTTACAACTCCTACAGCAACAATCAGATGGTGACTATAGCTTTCGGTATTTACACAATCAAGTCCCACGAGCTTACCAAGGGGTACGCGAACTATTGCGACGAGGTTTAGTAGAAAGTTATTTAGAACCGCCCCAACTGACTAAACCGAAATTTGAAAAAGCAGTGACGCTAGTGGCGAGTACATTTGAACCTGACTTAACAACTCGCCAACGAGAAATATTGGAAGTGCTGCGGCGTCGTGGTGGAGAGTTGTGGCAAAGTGAATTATTGCAAATTTGCAATGCCAGTTCCTCTATCGTGAAAACCTTAGTACAAAAGGGTTACATCGTCGTTGAAGAACGGGAAGTATTGCGAACAGAACAAAGCCCAGCATTAGCTCAAGACCGACCAAAGACATTAAATGCAGCTCAAGCTAATGCCTTAGAAACAATTCAGACATTAAATGGATATGCTCAAGTTTTGTTGCACGGCGTAACAGGTTCTGGAAAAACCGAAGTATATTTGCAAGCGATCGCCCCTCTACTCCAAGTCGGCAAATCTGCCCTGGTTTTAGTCCCAGAAATTGGACTCACACCCCAACTAACCGACCGTTTTCGCGCCCGTTTTGGAAATAAAGTTAGTGTATATCACAGCGCCCTCTCAGACGGCGAACGTTACGACACCTGGCGACAAATGCTCACAGGAGAATCCCAAGTTGTCATTGGCACCCGCAGCGCCATTTTCGCTCCTTTACCCAACTTGGGTTTAATAATCTTAGACGAAGAACACGACAGCAGCTTCAAGCAAGACTCACCGATCCCCACCTATCACGCCCGCACCGTCGCCCAATGGCGAGCCGAATTAGAAAATTGCCCCCTAGTTTTAGGTTCCGCCACTCCTTCCTTAGAAAGTTGGCTGAGTGTGAAGGAAGAAGACGCGGGGACAGAGAGACGCGGGGACGCGGGGAAAGAGGGACACGAAGATACAGAGAATTTCTCACAAACACTCTCCGCGTCCCCGCGTCCCCCCCTCCCCGCGTCCTCCTACTACCTGTCCCTCCCCCAACGCATCAACTCCCGCCCACTACCGCCAGTGGAAATAGTGGATATGCGCGAAGAATTGCAGCATGGAAATCGCTCTATATTCAGTAGATCCTTGCAAGAAGCTTTGCAACAGCTAAAAGAAAGACAGCAGCAAGGAATTTTATTTATCCATCGCCGGGGACACAGTACTTTTGTATCTTGCCGCAGTTGTGGCTATGTGCTGGAATGTCCCTACTGTGATGTGTCCCTGGCATATCACCACACCGAAGAGGGAGCGCCGGAATTATTGCGGTGTCATTACTGTAACTATACGCGATCGCATCCGAAATTCTGCCCCGATTGCAGTTCCCCTTACCTCAAATTCTTCGGTAGCGGTACTCAGAAAGTCACCCAGGAACTAGCGCGACAGTTTCCGCAATTACGCTTAATTCGGTTTGATAGCGATACCACCCGCAACAAAGGCGCACACCGTACCTTACTTACGCAATTTGCCAACGGCGAAGCAGATTTATTAGTAGGTACGCAAATGCTCACCAAAGGTTTAGATTTGCCGCAGGTGACACTTGTGGGTGTTGTTGCCGCCGATGGGTTGCTGAACTTATCAGATTATCGCGCCAGCGAACGCGCATTTCAAACCTTAACTCAAGTAGCCGGACGTGCTGGCAGAGGCGACGATCCAGGGAGGGTTATTGTACAAACTTATACTTCAGAACATCCAGTAATTGAGGCAGTGCGATCGCACGATTATCAGTCTTTTTCTCAGGCAGAATTAGAACAGCGCCAAGCTTTGAATTATCCACCCTACGGAAGGTTAATTTTATTGCGGTTAAGCAGTCTTGACCCTATTCAAGTACAGAATACAGCCCAAATCCTCGCCACAGCTTTAAGTGAAAACGAAGAATTAGAGATATTAGGGCCAGCACCAGCGGGTATTTTACGAGTAGCGAATCGTTATCGCTGGCAAATATTGATTAAATTTGCTGCTGATGAATTGCCACAGTTACCAGATTGGGAACAAGTGCGATCGCTTTGTCCGCAATCTGTTAGTTTGACAATAGATGTAGACCCATTAAATATTATGTAATTTTTTGGGGTAAAAAATAGATAAACAGGATATGATTTCACCTGTTATCTATGCTCAGATCCCCGACTTCTTGAATAAGTCGAGGATCTTCCAAACCCTGAAAATTAATGCAATGACCACTAGTAAGTAGTGAAATGAGTAGCGTTTAAATTCGATGCCGTAATTCCAGTTAACAAAGCAAGACTTACAGTCCCAATCTTAATCAAAGTATCATTGTTGCTCTGAGTAATAGACAAATTTGAATAGCTTATACCACTTGATAAAGCAATCAAATCTTCATTAAGATTGAAATCTTTGATTGTATCTCTACCTTCACCTTGGACAATCACAAAGATATCATTACCTGTACCGCCTGTGAGATTATCAGTACCAAAACCACCGTAAATGCGATCGTTTCCTCCTCCACCAACAATAGTGTCATTACTAGCAAAGCCAAAAATCAAATCGTCTGAGCTAGTTCCTTGTAAGTTATTAGCCGAGGCTGAACCTGTAATAATACTATTAACTTGGTTGCCATTTTTAATGTTAACGACATCAATATCAGCAGGATTGAGAACGCTATATTTGGTATCAGTACTAACCGCTTTGGCAGTAATAATTTGGTAAGCAATATTATCATCTGCAATACCATCATTAACACCTGTAACTGTGATGGTTTGGGGTATATTCCAGTTAGCTGCGGTAAATGTCACGCTAGAAGCTGAAATAGTACCTTCACTAACTTTAGAACTGCTCAAACCTATGGTGACATTGGCAGTGGGTTGGCTAGTTAGTTGAATACTGAAGTTAGCAGTACCACCAGCTTCGGTAGTTACAAGTGCATTGGTAGGAGAGATCGTAATACCCGCTGTGTCATCGTCAGTAATCGTACCAATACCTTGGTTATCAGCAATGGTGGCGTTGGTGGGGTTTGTAAGATTGATAAAAAAGCTCTCACTGGATTCAGCAACAAAATCATTGAGAATCGGTATCGTAATTGTTTGGGTGGTAACTCCAGGGTTAAAAGTGATGCTTCCTGTAGCTGAGGTGTAATCAACACCAGCGATCGCAGTATTATTACCAGTATTGTAACCAACTGTGATTACGTCAGTGCTGGCATTAGAGAGTTTAACAGTAAAAACAAGATTGCCGCTATTTTCCTTGCCGCTTTTATCTGCGATGGAGATGGCGGGTTGGTTGTCATCATCAATTATGGTAACCGTGCCTGTAGCGATCGCACTTGTTTGGTTTGGGTGACTCAACTTCAAATTAATGGTTTCCTCAACTTCTGTCACCTTTTCACCCACAACATTTAATGTAATAGCCTTTGTTGTTTCCCCAGCAGCAAAAATTAAAACTCCAGATACGGCACTTGTTACACCCGCAACCTTAATAGTGTTGTAATCACTGTTAAAAGTTGCTGTGCCATCCAAGGCATAATTTACGGTACTGGCAACAGCAGTATTACCACTGCGAGTCACAGTGAAAGTGACAGTTTTGCTACCACTATTACCTTCAGTCACAGTTGGGGTAGCAGTTGAAATCGCGTAACTGATATTAGTAGGAGGAGCAAAGTTAGTATCCCCTATGTGATTTAATGGTTGACTAGCAAAGTTTCCAGGTGAAGTGTTAGTAGCATTACCTAATGAAAGATTTGGCGCTGTGCCAGTGATTACGCTCGCTACCCAATCAGAGGCTGCGGAACCTATGGTATTACCGGAACGCCCTACATATCCTGCTGCTACTGTAAATGAGGTATCAACAACTGTGGCATTTGTGGGAGCTGAACCGACAGAACCTTTTCTAAATACAATCGAGCCGTATGCTTTATCTGTAGTTCCCCCATCTAAAACCGAAACTGAATCCAGCACAGTCCAATTTGAGTAGACAGTACCATCAGCAATACCATCATTATTTGAGTCAATATCATTGCTCAGAGTGGGTTTAGTAGTACTTTGAATTAACAAGAAACTCACAGAGCCATTTTCTATATCGGTTGCTCCACCACTGTGACCGATTGAACTTGAAGCCCCATTCCCCCATCCGGCTCCAGTTCCAGTATTAGTGACTACATTGGCATTGGGGTTGACTGCATAAGTATTGCCTTTTTGCAGAAGAACTAGTAAACCATTGCTACCAAACTGCTTACCAGACAAATCAAAAATATCTTGAACAGCGCCAGAAGTAGTACCAGAATCACCTTCAATCCCTACTAAATAAGTTCCAGGCGCTAAAATCGCACCGGGAGTACCACGCAGTTCGATGTATTCTTTCGGGCTATCTGTACCTGGAGGATCGAACAGAATTTCGTTGATAAGTATGGGTTGGGGGGGAACAGGTTCATAAGTTTCATCCTCAGCAGATACTAGCGAAACATTTTTAGATTCGCTGTTTGCTACTCCCAAGTCAGATTTACCATCCTTGTTGAAATCGCCTACGGCGAGAGAATACGGTTTTGTCCCCACGCCATAGTTAGTGGCAGTTCCAAAGCCACCATTGCCATTTCCCAGCAGCACTGAAACCGTGTCTGAGCCTGCATTTGCCACTGCCAGGTCAGAGTTACTGTCACTATCAAAATCAATTACTGTAACAGATACAGGATTTAACCCCACATCAAAGTTAGTAGCAATTCCAAAGCCGCCAGTACCATCACCCAACAAAATTGAGACATTATTAGAGTCCGAATTTGCCACCGCCAAATCCAATTTGTTGTCTTTATTGAAGTCCCCTGCGACAACAGAATTAGGATTTAGTCCCACATCAAATTGGGTGGCTGGGTTAAAAGTGCCATCACCATTTCCCAAAAGTATTGAGACGTTATTGAAGTAAGAACTCGTTACCGCTAAGTCAGATTTTCCATCCTTGTTGAAGTCGGCTACTGTGACGAAACTAGGACGGCTAGGAACTTTAAAGTTTTTGGCAGTACCAAAACTACCAGCACCATTTCCCAACAGCACTGAAATATTTTGGGAAGAATTGTTTACGGTTACTATGTCAGATTTTCCATCTTTGTTGAAGTCGCCCACTGCAATAGATATGGGTGCTAAGGCTGACTGCAAAGCAAAATTCACAGCAGTTTGAAAACTGCCATCACCCTTACCAAACAGCACTGAAATATTATTCGACAAACTATTTGCCGTTACCAAATCCAATTTTCCATCTTTGTTGAAGTCGGCTACAGCAACAGAAGAAGGACTTAAGCCATTGAACCCGACCGTACTAAAGGTGCTAGCAGGTTTAAAAGTGTTATCGCCCTTTCCCAAAAGTACCGAAACGCTTTGAGAAGATTTATTTGCCGTTACTAGGTCTATATTTCCATCTTTGTCAAAGTCGCCAACAACAATGGAATAGGGTCTTAATCCCACATCAAAAGTGTTAAGTATAACTGAGACGCTAGCAGTCTCCGTAACACTACTGTAAGCTGTTGCACCTCCACCAACGCCGGGATTTACATTAGTAGTGCCACTAATGTTGCCGTCTGAGGTATCCCAAGCCCGAAAAGTAAATTCTGCTGTACCTTTGTAACCAGGTTTGGGGACAAAGCGAATTTTTTCCGTATCTTTGAGTAATGTAGCAGAAGTACCGGATACAGTGAAATTAATCCAGTTCGCACCATCATCTATCGAGTATTGCCAAGTACCGTTAGTATTATCTACACCAATGACGGCAATTCCTTCCACTGCACCTGCGTCAGGATCGGTGATGGGGTCGCCACCTGCACCTATAGCGAGGATGGCGGAAATTAAAGTGCCGGAGTTATTGGTATCGGTTATGTCTTGGGCAATGGCGGAGAGTCTAGGATTACCAGTGTTGTCGAGTGTTGGTGCTGTGTTGGATGATAAAGGTAATATTGAGTGGTAAGCCTTAGTTGTCTCTGCTGTCAAGGCTAAATCTGACTCAATCGAGCCAACTTTCACTTCTAAATCCCAGTCACCACCTAAAGAGGCATTACCAGTGATGTCATTAGAAGCTGCCACATCTGCGCCTGTGATTTGACTCAGAAGTTGCACAAAAGTTTGATCTGCTGATGCCACGTTGCAACCGTAAAGCAGAATGTCAGCATCATCGGTTAAATAATTTCTCCACTGTTGCAATTGATTGCTGTAGTAATCTAAATTGTTGCCATTGAGTTGGGTTGATCCTAGTTGTATACTTCCTGCACTGCCGTGGGAGATAATTTGAACTGATTGGTATTCCCCACCTTGCAAGGCTTGAGTGATTTGTTCTATTCCATCTTGATTTGAGTCAAGGATTACTACACTAGTCCCTGCTTGGATGCCAGCAATCAAACTTTGGTAGTCGATAACTGCTCCATCGATAAAAATAATATTTTGATTTGGCATTTGTAATTCCTCAGTAAAATTAATTTGCGTTTTAGAAGTTTAGTTTTCTGGCAGTTGAAGTCTGATCGTTAGACCTCGCTTGGAAATAGCGTTGACTGGGAAAGAAATATGTTCTTGCCTTAGTTTTGGGATTTTTGGGTGATTGACTCGTTTGAAAATAGAGAGTATGGATTAGTCAGACAGCGCTAAATATCCGCTTCGATACCTAAATTGAATCGGGAACTATAACGTTTGTTTTGAACTCAAAAATGAATATGATAAGTAAGTACAAAATTATGCTAAAAATACTATATTTTCTACTGTATTATTACTGCGATCGCTTAAATATTCTAAAAATTAAAATTTAGACGTAAGTTCTAAATTGAAATACCTCTAATTTCCATATCTAAATTAGTCAACGTATTGTCAGATTAACTTTTTAACATTAAAGTTCTTACAACTAAAATCTAGTAAAGCTAATTATGTAATTTTCTGAAGATAAAAAATTGATAAACCCGGTTGAGTAAAATCAACTGGGTATACTTGTTTTATTGACGCAGCGCTGTACTAGTAAGTAATGAAATGACTAGCGTTTAACGTTGATGCTTGAATTCCAGTTAACAAAGCAAGGTTTTCGTCAGTGGCAGTAACTTTAATCAACGTATCATTGATGCTCTGAGTAATAGATAAACCTGAGAAAGTCAAACCACCTGATAAAGCAATCAAATCTTCACTAATGTTGAAATCTTTGATAGTATCTCTACCCTCACCCTTGGCAAGCACAAAGATATCATTACCTGCACCACCTGTAACATTATCAGCACCCAAACCGCCATAAAGTTGGTCGTTTCCGTCACCACCAACAATGACATCATTACCAGCAAAGCCAAAAATCAGATCGTTTGAGCTAGTTCCCTGTAACAGGTTATCAGCCTTGGATGAACCAGTGATAATACTACTAACTTGATTGCCACTCTTAATATTGACGACATCAATATCAAGAGGATTCACATTGTTATATTTGACATCACTACTAACTGCTGCGCCAGTGATGATTTGGTAAGCAATATTGTCATCTGCAACGCCATCATTAACACCTATAACTGTGAGGGTTTGGGCTATATTCCAGTTAGCTGCGGTAAAGGTAACACTAGAAACTGAAACAGTACCTTCATTCACATTGGAACTACTCAAACTTAAGGTGACATCAGCAGTCGGCTGGCTAGTGAGTTGAATACTGAAGTTAGCTGTAGCACCAGCTTCGTTAGTTACTAGGCCATTAACGGGTAATATACTGAAACCCGCTACATCGTTGTCAGTAATAGTCGCATTAGCTTGGTTATCAGCAATGGTGGCATTAGTGGCATTAGTGAGATTGACAAAAAAGCGTTCGCTGGCTTCGTTAAAAGAATCGTTGAGAATGGGTACAGCGATTGTTTGAGTGGTAACTCCAGGGTTGAAAGTCAGCGTTCCTGTAACTGGGGTGTAATCAACGTTAGCGATCGCACTATCATTACTAGTGTTGTAATCGACTGTAATTACGTCACTGCTAGCATTAGAGAGTTTGACAGTCAAAACAACATTGCCGCTGTCTTCCTTACCGCTTTTATCTACGATGGAGATGGTGGGTTGGATGTCATCGTTAACTATGGTAACTGTGCCTGGTGCGATCGCAACTGTTTGGTTGGGGTAACTCAGATTCAGATTAATGGTTTCGTCAACTTCAGTGGCCTTTTCGCCGACAACATTTAATGTAATAGTCTTTGTTGTCTCCCCAGCGGCGAATTTTACAATCCCAGACGAACTACCTGTGGCACCTGCAACTTTAATACTGTTGTAATCACTCTTAAAAGTTGCTGTGCCACCGAAAGCATAATTTACACTACTAGCAATGCTAGTATCACCACTACGGGTAACGGTGAAAGTGACAGTTTTGGTACCACTATTACCTTCAGTCACAGTTGGGGTAGCAGTTGAAATGGCGTAATTGATATTAGCAGCAGGAGCAAAGTTAGTGCTTCCAATGTGATTTAGCGGTTGAGTAGCAAAGCTCCCAGGTGATGTGTTAGCAGCAGTACCTAATGTCAAATTTGGTGCTGTGCCAGTGACTACACTTGCTACCCAATCCGAGGCTGTTGAACCTGTGGTATTACCTGAACGCCCTACATATCCAGCGATAAATGAGGTGTTGACGACTGTAGCATTTGTTGGGACTGAACCGCTAGAACCCTTTCTAAATACAATCGAGCTGTATGCTTTGTCTGTGGTTCCTCCATCTAGAACCCCAACTGAATCCAGCACAGTCCAATTTGAGTAGACAGTACCATCAGCAATACCATTGTTATCCGAGTCAATATCACTAGTCAGGGTGGGTGCAGTATTAGTTTGAATCAGGAAAAAGCTAACAGACCCACTTTCGATATCAGTTGTTCCACCAGTGTGACGGATTGAACTTGAGGCTCCATTCCCCCATCCCGCTCCACTTCCAGTATTAGTTATTACATTTGCATCAGGGTTGACTGTATAACCATTACCTTTTTGCAGAAGAACTAGCAACCCATTAGTACCAAACTGCTTACCAGACAAATCAAAAATATCCTGAACGATACCAGGATTAGGGGAGCCGGAATCACCCTCAATCGCAACTAAATAAGTTCCAGCTGCTAGAGTTTCAGTGGGAGTACCACGCAGTTCAATATATTCTTTCGGGTTATCTGTACTGGGGGGATCAAAGAGAATTTCGTTAATCAGTGTCGGGATAAAGACATCATCATTAATGATGTCTAATTGAGCAGAACTGGTAATAATTGTTGAACTTTCCGGCGCATTTGTGAGATTGGGATTGCTGAGAGTAACAATAATATTTTCATCAACTTCAACTTTATACTCACCCAAAACATCGACTTTAATCGTCTTTGTTGTTTCCCCAACTCCAAAGTTTAAAGTCCCCGATGAAGCATTTCCGCCATTTGTAACTTGAATATTGTTATAATCACTGCCTAAAACTGCTGTACCGCTGAAGGCATAATCTACTGTACTCGCCACGCCAATACCACCACTGCGGGTGACGGTAAAGGTAACAGATTGAGTGCCGCTATTACCTTCAGTTAAAGTTGGGGTAGTGGTGGAAATTCCGTATTCAATCGCATCATTAGCAGCAATATTTATAGTAGTTTGAGCGATCGCCCCGGCAACAGCCCCCGTGATTGTACCAAAATTCAGTACAAGGGTTTCCGTATTCTCTGGTAAATCGTCTGGTTGAATGGGTAAAATTATTGTTTTAGTTAAATTTGAACCTGTTGCCCCTGCGCTAAAAGTAAGGCTATTAGGTGAAAATACGTAATCGTTGCCACTGCTAGCAGTGCTACTGTTGTTAATGATAATGGGAACTGTGACATCAGTTTCGGGAGTCACGTCTAAAGTAACGGTAATAATTACCTCAGTAACAGCACTACCTTCTGTAGTGTTGTAGGTAGCAGCACCAAAGTTAACTTTTACAGGTGCAGTAGTATTAAGCGGTATTGAAACATTACTGGAGCCTGAATTAGCTGTTACAAAGTCCAAGTCGTTGTCTTTGTCAAAGTCAGCCACTGCTAGGGAAGTGGGATTAATTCCCACGTCAAAGTTTTTGGCAGTCCCAAAACCACCACTACCATTGCCCAACAGCACTGAAACTTTGTTGGAGCCAGAGTTAGCCACCGCTAAGTCCAAGTTGCCGTCTTTGTCGAAGTCCCCTACTATCACCGAAGCAGGATTGCTTCCTACGGTAAAATTACTGGCAGCCCCAAAGCCACCGCTACCATTGCCCAACAACACTGAAATTGTGTTAGAGCCATAGTTAGCAACTGCTAAGTCAGAGTTGCCATCTTTATTAAAGTCCCCCACTGTCACGGAATAAGGGTTGCTTCCCACGCCAAAATTGCTAGCAGCCCCAAAGCTACCAGCCCCATTGCCCAACAACACCGAAATGTTGTTGGAGCCATAGTTAGCCACTGCTAAATCAGAGTTGCGATCGTTGTTGAAGTCTCCTACTGTCACCGAATAAGGATTGTTTCCCACAATGAAACTAGCAGCAATGTTGAAACGACCACTGCCATTACCAAACAACACTGAAATGTTGTTGGAGCCAGAGTTAGCCACCGCTAAGTCAGAGTTGCCGTCTTTGTTAAAGTCTCCCACTGTCACGGAATAAGGATATTTTCCAACAATAAAGCTTGTGGCAGCCCCAAAACCGCCATTGCCATTACCCAACAACAGCGAAACTTGGTCCAAGCCATAGTTAGCTACTGCTAAATCAGAGTTGTTGTCATTATTAAAGTCTCCCACTGTCACGGAAATGGGACTACTTCCCACACTAAAGCTTGTGGCAGCTCCAAAACCACCACTACCATTACCCAACAACACTGAAACTTTGCCCAAGCTATAGTTAGCTACTGCTAAATCAGAGTTGCCGTCATTATTGAAGTCCCCCACTGTTACGGAACGGGCATCGTTTCCGGCATCAAAGTTGCTGGCAGTTGCAAATGATAAGGGTAAAATTGAGCTGTAAGCCATCCTTACTTCTGGTGTCAAGGCTAAATCTGACTCAATGGAACCAACCTTCACTTCTAAATCCCAGTCACCACCCAACTCGGCACTACCAGTGATGTCATCAGAAGCTGCCACATCTGCGCTTGTGATTTGGCTCAAAAGTTGCAAAAAAGTTTGATCTCCAGATGCTACATTGCAACCGTAGAGCAGAATGTCAGCATCGTGTGTTAAATAAGTTCTCCACTGTTGCAATTGATTGCTGTAGAAATTCAAATTGTTGGCATTAAGTTGAGTTGCCCCTAGTTGCAAACTTCCTGCACTGCCGTGGGAGATAATTTGAACTGATTGATATTCTCCACCTTGTAAGGCTTGAGTGATTTGTTCTACCCCATCTTTATTTGAGTCAAGGATTACTACACTAGTCCCTGGTTGAATGCCAGCAATCAAGTTTTCATAGTCTATAACTGCTCGATCGATAAAAATAATATTTTGATTTGGCATCTGTAATTCCTCTGTAAAGTTCCTTGGGATTTTAGAAGTTTTGTAATTCTTGTTAGCCGATAAAACTTGGGAACTCGAAAATGATGGATTTAGCCACGCAACACTAAATAGGAAGCAAATGCTTAAACATACGCTTCCATAGGTAAATAAAATAGATAATTTAACCTCTTTTTATGGAGGTAAAAAAAAAGTCTAATACAGTAACTCAGGACAAAATTATGCTAAAAAAATCATAATTACTACAGTATTATTACTGTAATAACCCAGTGTATGAGTAAAAGGCTTAGCTGTAATCATTGATGGATGTGGGAATACCTCGACTATTAGCGATCGCCACATTCACAACATCATACAAATTGATAAAAAATGTCTTGCCAACTTCAAATTGTTTATCACTTATTATACAAAAGCTAATAATTTTCAAGGGGTCGCCAATATTAAAAATGACTAGCTAATGTCAAGATCCGATTTACATATTTTTACTGTTTGATTAATAATTCTGGTGCTACCAATCCTTTTTGGATAGCTAAGACTGCGGCTTGAGTGCGATCGCGTACTTCTAGTTTCTGTAAAATAGCATGGACATGAACTCGCACTGTACCAGGGGCAATGTAGAGAATTTCTGCAATTTCTTGATTGCTTTTGCCAGCTGCTACCAGTGCCAAAATTTCTTGTTCGCGCTTTGTTAAGGGATTTTCTATGGTTTCTTCAGTTTTTGTAGATAGTACCATCGTAGAATTACCCTCAAAAGCTGCCCTAATTTCTGTTGTTGCTGTTTGATCCCACCAAGAAGCCCCCGCTGCAACCGATCGCACTGCTAAAATCAGAGACTCAGCTGGAATACCTTTAAGGCAATAACCTTGTGCCCCAGCAGCAATTAAGCGTGAAATTAGAGGTTTTTCGGAACGAGACGTTAAAACCAAAATTGGTAAATTTGGGTGTTTCTGCTTAATTTGACGGCAAGCCTCAATCCCCCCAATTCCCGGCAAACCGATATCCAGCAAAACCAAATCCAGAGGATATTGATTGGCTAATTCTACAGCTTGTTCTCCATCTTCTGCCTCTGCAACAATCTCCAAACTAGTCTCTTGTTGCAACCGCATCCGCAAACCAAGCCGAAATAATTCATCATCTTCAACAAGTAAGATTTTTGTCATTTGTCATTTGTCCTTGGGCATGGGGCATGGGGCATTGGGCATTGGGAGTGCTGACTGTTGACTCAGAAGTAAGGAGGAAGATTTATTCTCCTTGTCTCCCTTGCCTCCTTTGCCTGTTAATTCCCCGGTGGTGGACAAGCAGGGAGTCGGAAACCAAACACAGCACCTCGTGGTAACCGATTCTCTGCCCAAATTGTACCTCCATGAGCTGTAATAATTTGCCTGGTTAAATAAAGCCCTAGTCCCGATCCACAGACGTGGCGATCGCTATGTCCTTGATAAAATCTTTCAAATAAGTGGGGTAACTCTTCTTCGGTAAAGCCGGAACCTGTGTCGAGTATTTTTACCACTTGCTCGCTAGCATAACTTTCAAATACTACTTCTACCTTACCGCCACGGGGAGTATGGTTAATGCCATTACTCAATAGATTGGTAAAAACTCGCCCCAGTTGCAATGAATCGCCGTTTACCCAAAAAAAGCTGCGAAAATCTGATTCACCATAGTGCAGAGAAATATAAACCTGACGTGTTTTTGCTAGTTCCATCAGAGTAGCTATTACTTCTTCTGCCACAGTTACTAAGTTGATAGGCGATCTCTGTAGTTTCAGCCCTTCGGCATCGTTGCGGTAGACATCTAAAAGAGTTTGAACTAATTGCAACGTACTGCGATGACTACGAGCCATTGTTTGCAAGACTTTTGATTGCGTTGGGGTGACTTCACCAAATTGCTGATTTTGAAAATATTGCAGCGTTTCAATTGCTCCCAGTAAAGGAGTTTTCAAGTCATGAGTGAGGGTAGAAATAAAATCTTCACGCATTGCAGCTAGTTGTTCTTGGGAGCGTAATTGTGCTTGAGTATGAGCGATCGCTTCTTCATTGCGGCGGTTGCGTTCGCTTAAAGTCGCAGTTACCACTAACGCCAAGACTGCAATTAACCTATTTGCCAAGGTTGGAGGATTAATTATTTCTTTTCCTGGAACAAACAAATTTAATAATGTTAATCCTGTAGCCGCAAGGGTGACCCCGACTACTGCTCCTCGATTTAATCGAGAATCTGCTAATAAAATAGTCGCTGTATAGAGGTAGCCGAATACGTACTCAGGCGGTGTTATGTATTCTAAGACTATGACTATGATAAAGGCGATCGCTATTAGCAAATATGTCTTAGCACGCTCTTTAATTGCTTTTTTTATAGTCAATAATCGACTTAACATAATTTTTAATCATTACGAGTAATGCTAAAAAAGTATCAATTAATTTATTTTTTATATTTTTAACAAAATCATGAATCTGAATTTAGTTACTCCATAAGTCACAAACATTTTTTCAATCACTATTAATATTACGGCTATCTTTGATTTTAAATAACTCTCTACTTTTCTAAAAAACTGATTCTATATTTTAGTAAATACACAATTAATTGAGTTTTTATTAATCATATAATTTCAAAAATCAAAGGTATTGCTATATTTTGGAGCTTGAATTTTGGTTATTAATTAAGGTAGTTATGTTTCCACGTTGAAAAACCTAAAAACATAGCTACCTTTTGCTTTCAAGATAACTACCTTTCTTTTGGTGAGGAGTTGAGGAAAATGTTAACCTTCAGACTCCTCTGAAATAGGCTCAGATTCAGTTTCAACTTCTTTTTCCACCTTAGTTGGAGGTTTAACGGGTTTTGGACCGCGCATTAGTGCAGGATTAACAGGTGGTCTGTTTTCATCTGCAAACGATCCTTTTTTCCCTTTACCAGACGAGCGATTGCGATCGGGTTTTGAGCTTTTGGGGTTGGATTCAACAGGAGGTGTGGAATCCAATTTTTCCACATTATTGTCAGTATTTGCTTGGGCCTGACGTTCTGATTTTTTGATTGGGCGTTCTACCATTGTTTCTTTTGATAAATTTACAACCCCTTCAGGGTAGGGAGCAGATAACAGGGAACAGGGATTGAAAACTTTAGTTGTAAGTATAAATCCTACTTTCAAAAAAATGTTTTTCTAGAGGCGCAGCCTTTGGGAAAAACGCCGTCTTTCTTCAATCCAATGCCACGTTTTTAAGTGTGGGTTTCCCTGTTGCCTGTTGCATGTTAACCGTTGCCTCTGAAAGAATTCATCAACTACCTGAAAAAGCATTCACAACAAATCAGCAATAAATTTACTAAATGTAGTAATGAGTGCGTTATTAATAGCGTAACGTACTCTATTACCACTACTCAACAAAATTAGGTCGTGCCTGTTGTGTTGATTTCAACTTTGACTCTAAAACTGCCCAATTTTCCTGCTCAATTAAGTTAGTCAATTCATCGAGATTGTGGCGATACTGGTGCAGCGATCGCAACAATGCTTGACGATTATACCGCGCCATCATAATCCCCAACTCTGGATTCCCACCACCCACACGGCTGGTATCCCGAAAACCCGAACTAGCTAGCTTTTGGGCTAATTGCAGAACCTCTGGGTCAGTTTCACTCAAACAAGCAGCAATTAACGAGGAACTAACCATCACGGGTAAATGAGAAATCCAACTCACAGCCCGGTCATGTTGTTCTGGTTGACAATGGTAGATATTAGCCCCTAGCGATCGCACTATTTCTTCGACAATTGTAATTGCAGTGGTTGGTGTTGTACTAAGAGGTGTAAGTACATAAGGTTTATTAACAAATAAATCCCGTTGTGCAGCTTCTATCCCACTGTCTGCTGTTCCCGCCATTGGATGACCACCGATAAAATTATCCCAAAGGGGAGAAATCGCTTCAACTATTTGTGCTTTCGCCGAACCCACGTCAGTCACAACCGTAGTGGGAGACAAATAAGGAATTAATTGAGTAAATTGGGGCACAATAAGTGCTAAAGGCGTACAAATAAATACAACTTCTGCGGCTGCCAATAGGCTCAGATCGACTGATGCGGCATCGGCGCAGCCAAGGGCTACTGCCTTTTGGCAGGTGGATTCCCGGCGGCTAACCCCTAAGATATGATGCCCTTGCGATCGCAAATCAAAACCCAAAGATCCGCCAATTAGTCCCAGTCCTAAAATCCCAATATTCATTCTTTAATTTTGACATTTTATTTTTTCCGACTTTACAACTATATAAAGTTGGCATCCCAGAGGTAGCATCGATGACTGTAGAGGAATTGCTGGAACAATACGCGGTAGGAGTCTTAAACTTTAGCGGTATTGAACTGTCTGAAGCTAATCTGAGTGGCGCTAAACTCAGTGGCGTAAATCTGAGCGATGCTAATTTGAGTATTGTGAACTTGAGTGGTGCTAATCTCAATGAAGCTAACTTGAGCAATGCCAAGTTGAATGTAGCAAGATTGAGCGGTGTAAATCTATGCAGCGCCATCCTGAACAACGCCAGTCTCAATGTAGCTAATTTGATTAGAGCAGATCTTAGCCGCGCTCAACTCAAGGGAGCTTCCCTCATCCGTGCCGAATTAATTCGCGCCGATCTCAGTCGTGCTGACTTGTCCCAAGCTAACCTCACCAGCGCCGATCTGCGAGAGGGGACTCTGCGCCAAGCGAATCTCCGTAACGCTAACTTGAGCGAAGCTGTGTTGAGAGGCGCTTCCCTCACAGGAGCCAACTTAGAAACAGCTAACTTAAACGCAGCTGACCTAAGTCGTTGTGACATTACCGGCGCGAATTTACGAGATGCTGAACTCAGACAAGCAAATCTTAGCCATGCTAACCTCAGCGGTGCAGATTTGAGTGGGGCAAACCTGAGGTGGGCGGATTTGAGCGGGGCGAACCTGAGGTGGGCAGATTTGAGCGGGGCAAAATTGAGCGGCGCAAATTTAATTGGTGCAGATTTAAGCAATGCCAATTTAACGAATACGAGTTTAGTACATGCGAATTTAACTCAAGCAAAATTAATTAGGGCGGAATGGATTGGTGCTGACTTAACCGGAGCAACTTTAACCGGTGCAAAACTTTATGCTACTTCTAGATTTGGTTTAAAAACCGAAGGCATGACTTGTGAATGGGTTGACCTCAGTCCCACAGGCGATCGCTCAATTATCCAAAAGTTTCATTCCGACGATTCACGAGATTTTTTTAACGAAACGCCCCCAACAATTCGGATTATTATTGATGCAGCCCTAGAACACGAAGCTAACTTTGCTCTTGCTGGTGCCTACTACCAAATTGCTCAAGAATACCGAGGACTAAAACAACCCCCAAGTCTGGAAAGTGGTCGTCGCCGCACTATTTTTACCTTCCGTGTAGATAGCGACGAAGCATTATTCCCCACCGCTTATATTGCAATTCTTCCCTTTATAGATGCGGTATCTACCCAAAAGAATATTTCCCAAATGGTGGAAATGATTAATACTGAAGTTGTAACAAAACCAGATTTAAAATCTTTTAAATCTCCACATATGGTAACACAATTAAATATGCTTTTAGAGCAAGCTATTAGTAAAGCTACAACAATCAAAGAAATGAAAAAAAATTTAGAAGTAGCTGCTAAGCTAAATTTTTGTAAAGCTCCAAGCCAAATAATTTTAACAAACTCTAGCGCCCAAACTTTGATTGTGCATGACAATCCCAACTTTGGTAAAAGATTTATTAATCGGTCTTCTCTGAACACTTCAGTTTATGATGATAAATCTAGCGAATCAGCAAAATATATATTACCTTCGTTAAACATGGTTCTAGATTTTGTTAAAGGGTTTCACTATATTAGTCATTAGTTATTGAAAATTGGTCATCTGGCATTGGGCATGGGGCATTAGATATTAAGTATTAGTTATTAGTGGACAGATGAGCAATAACTAATGACTAATGGCCAATGATTAATGACCAATGACTAATGATAAAATTCTGGAGGGAAAAATGCGCGACTCATTGAATAGAATGATTGGTCGAACTCGCTATGTGGTCTTTCGCCTATTTTTACACTTAGGAGGAGGTGAAGTAGCGCCAGTTTTGGGAGTATTAAATAGTGGTGCCCGCGATGCGATCGATGCTGATGGAGACTTAGAAGTTTTGGGACAAGGATTGGTAGAAATCTGCGAGACTCTACTGCGATATGATGAGTATTGGCTTTCAGCTTCCAATCAAGGTGACATATTTTGGGACGAAGGTGAAGCAGCAGATTATGTAGATCAATTATTTACTGATTCTGCCCAAAGATTTCTCAGTCAACCAGATCAAAGTTCTGCCTCTGGGTTTGATGAACCTTTATCTGTACCTGTAACTCGCAACGTAATTGTGATGATTACAGTAGCTTATGAAGGAGAAGTACCAGACTTGGAAACCGACCTTTCTAACGTTCAGGCGCTAAAAGAAGCTTTGAAAGCCTTAATCAATTTGCATTACCAGCGTAAATTGCAGGAAATTTATGTGCATTTCGCCCCAGCGCAGTTAGGCGATGAACTCACTAGCGATCAGATGTTGCAACATTACCCAGAATTGATCCCTTTGTAATTTGTTGGGTAGTCTCTACTTACTGCTCAATCGAGAAATTGTTAAGCTCGGAGATAGGACAATAATGCAATGATCATGACGATAGTACGTAAATTTACAGTCGTTTTTTTAGCACTGAGTTTGTGTTTGACAACTGTTGCTTGCGGAGGCGGAGAGCAAGCTAGCCCCCCAGCTAAGAACGTTAGCCAAACCTCGACTAACACCAAATTGAGTGATGGTCAGTATCAAATTCAACAAGTTACTTACGACGATGCAACTGGGCAGTACAGCCTCTTTTTACTCAACAACACGCCGCCAACCTTTGCAACTGAAAATTTGCAAATGGCACGGCTAACTGATGACGAAATTAAGCAGGGTAAAAAAACTTATCTAAAGGTAGAAAATGGACAGCCAATTTTATATCTCACAGAAGATTTTAAAATTGCCTACGTCCACAATGTTACCGAGAACAAAACTAATCCGGAAACAGGAAGACAAGAAACGGTGGTAGTCCGCCAAGAAAATAGCTTTTGGACACCATTTGCCGCGTCTGTGGCTGGTAACTTAGCGGGCCAAGCCATTGGTAGTCTATTGTTCAGACCCCAGTACTATGTGCCCCCTGTTTATCAACCAGGAGGACTGGCTGGCTTCGGTGGATATGGTAGCAACTATGACCAAGCAGTTCAAAGCTATCGAACTCGCTATAACGAACCACCAGCAGCGGTAAGGAATCGCACTGCTTTCCGCACTACAGGGGCAATTAGAAGGTCATATCCTGATAGTTCAAATGTACGCACTACACCCCGCGCGAATACTGGTAGCCGCTCAACAGGTTCCGGTTATGGTGGCGGCGTCTTAAGACGCTCCGGTAGCCCTACAAGGACTAGAACCAGTCCTAGTAGTGGTAGTTTTGGTAGTGGGCGTAGTTCAGCACCCCGCCGCTCGACTGGTTTTGGCAGCAGACGGCGCTAAGCATAGTTAGGAGTTTTAAGTGCTGAGCTTGAGTTGAATTAAATACTAGATAATAAAAAGGCAAAAGTGTTTTACTTTTGCCTTTTTTGCAAAAATATAGGCGATATCTTGAATTACCAAAAATATACTCGATATGTTTAATAGAATGATTGGTCAAACTCGCTATGTGGTCTCTCGGTTATTTTTGCACTTAGGGGGGAGTGGGGTAGCACCAATTTTGAAAGTATTAAATAGTGCTGCTTGGGATGCAATTAATTCTGATGGCGATTTAGAAGTTTTAGGAAAAATATTGGTAGAAATCTGCAAATCTCTACTTCGATACGATGAATATTGGCTATCTGTTGCCAATGAAGGAGACGTATTTTGGAATGAAGGTGAGGCAGGAGATTACGTCAATTATTTATTTACTGACTCTGAGCAAAGATATCTCAGCGAGCTAGATTACAGTTCTCCCTCTGAATTCAATCAATCTTTAAACGTACCTATAACTGATAACGTAATTGTGATAATTGTAGTAGCTTATGAAGGAGAAGTACCAGAATTAGAAACCGACCTTTCTAACGTTCAAGCGTTAAAGGAAGGTTTAAAATACTTAATCAATTTGCACTATATGGATAAGTTTAGGGCAATTCAAGTACATTTTTCACCAGCACAGTTAGGCTATGAACTCACTAACGATCAGTTATTACAATATTATCCGGAATTAGTTTCTCTTCAGACTACTAAATCTGAATCTCTACTATCTAAGCCATCTCCTCAAGCTATTAATGAAGCTATCGAAGTTTTCTTATCTTATGCCCGTGAAGACGAAGCTTTGCTAGAAGAATTGGTTAAGCATCTTTCAATTTTACAACGTCAAAAAGTAATTAAGACTTGGTACGATCGCCAAGTCAGTGCAGGAGCAGAAACGAATGCTGAGATTGATGAACACTTCAATACAGCTAGGATAATTTTGCTACTGATTAGCGCTGATTTCTTGCGCTCCGATGATTGCTATAGTACTGTTGAACGGGCAATGAAACGTCATAAAGTTGGTGAAGCCCGTGTTATTCCTGTGATTCTCCGACCAGTTGATTATCAAGGTGCAGTGTTTACCAACCTCGAACCTCTGCCCGTAGATGGTAAGCCTGTTACCCAATGGACAAATCTTGATGCCGCCTTTGCTAATGTGGCTACAGGCATCCGAAAAGTAGTTGAAGAATTAGCCTCAAAAAATTTATAGGAGGTTTATACACTTACCTAAAAGCAATATTTTGGAATTGAGATTTCAGCTGAAACCAGACTTAAAGATTTTAATTTTTATTCAAGTTTATCAAATCCAATTTTGAAGCGATCGCACTAATTGAATTTTTGAAAAGCTTTCCTGTAGTGAATTGACAAAATTTAAATTTAATACTCAACTTTCGTCTTTCAAAATCTAGGGCAATAAGTTGATATTTATATAAATTTTACTATTAAATTATCTAAAAAATGGTTGATTTTAACCATGATAAAATACATAGTAAATTAGAGCAAAATTCCCGTTACACAAGATAAGTCAGATAATAAGAAATACTAAACACAAATATTGTTAAAACTACAGGAATTACTTTATTAATATCTATTTTATCTTTATTAAACATTTCTAAACAAGACATGAAAATCATCAAAGGCCAAAAGATAGTTGTTGTCAAAAACATCACTAAGGACAAAAATTTATCTTCTGGAGCAGAAGTGGGATGGCGTAGGGAAAATACTAACCAATTTGTTAAAAAATAGCACGTCATTAACAGGTAAGCAGTAGTTAAACTTAATTCTATCTGATTCACTCTGTGTACTCCTTGAGTTATATGAGATTCACCAAACATCGTCCGTACAATGTTATAACATACTTTTCTCAAGAGTCAGTCAGACTTTTATCTATTCTACATTGTGTAGTAATAAGAGTTTTAACAATTTTTTTTGTTAAAACTAATACGCTTGATTAAGCGAAAGTATTTAAAATAAAATGTGGCGATCGCTCATGCCTTTTCCCCTGGCACACATATTCATAAGTAATAGACTTATCCTTAATATAAATAGCATGAGATAATAAAAAGCTGGAGTAGAAATTATGTGGAAAGAATATGACAAGTCCTTTGGCAAGAATTGAATCGTATCCTCATG
>NZ_JACJTU010000051.1 GCF_014698835.1 Nostoc paludosum FACHB-159
GCATTGGGCATTGGGCATGGGGCATGGGGCATGGGGCATGGGGCATGGGGCATGGGGCATTGGGCATTGGGCATTGGGCATTGGGCATTGGTTATGAATTATTCTCCTTGTCTCCCTTATCTCCCTTATCTCCCTTGTCTCCCTTGTCTCGCCAGTCCCCATTCCCCAGTCCCCAGTCCCCATTCCCCATTCCCTAAATTACCAACGGTTCGAGTTCATGGCTATACCATTGCCGCTGATACCATTCGGCAATCAAGGGACGAACAATAAATTTGGGCTGACCTTCGCCTTTGACATCTATGCGTAAACTTGAATAAGGGCGTCGCTTTTGAGAACCGTAGCCGTTGCGACCTACGAACAAATGCGATCGCGCTACTAATTTATTCTCCTCCATCAAATTGGCTCCCTCAATCCGCTGGCGTCGCAGGCTAAAGCCGCTACCGCCACAAACAAGCCAGGGGATATGAGAATCTGCGTGTCCCGTATCCATTGTTTGCAGATATTCTAGACAGTGGGCGTGTCCATTCAATACCAAATCGACCACAGGACGCCCTTGATTTAAAGAACCAATTTTTTGAGCTACTCCATCCAGAACATCACGTAGGTGCTTGCGAATTGTCAAAGTTTGTGCTTGCTGCCACTTTGTCGCTTCAGTCACGTAAGGAGGATGGTGGAAATAAATCACCCGTCCCCGAACTTCGTCAGTATTCCAAGATTCAATTAGTCTGTGCTTGAGCCAATCAAGTTGTTCAATGTCAATCTGCGTTGGTCGGTCTGTGGCTAGTTGCTTATCAATATCAACAATAATTTCTTCAATTTGCGATAGCTTGGCTTGGAAGTCCTCTAACTCATCGGCATCACTAAGATTTTCAGGATTGAGCTTGGTTGAGGTTTCCATGATTTGCATTTTTTCTTGCTCTAAATCCTGACGACGTTTTTCCAAGACTTTGCGGTCTGCTTCACCTTTCCTTGTCTTCGGCAGGGGTGGTGGGTCGTTAAATGTATTAGAATCCAAGGCGAAGAAATCAATACCGCCATAGCGAAAAGTGTAGTAGCGATTGGGAAGGCGGGTAAAGTGCCCTGGTTGATAGCAAAGACAATTACCTGTGTCTGTTTTGGCGGTGTAGTAGCGATTTAAATGAGCGTCTAATGCTCCTGGAAGCTCAAAGGCTTTGAGATAGTCTAAAAAAGCCCGTGCGTAAGCGTCACCGGTTCGGGAACCATGCAAACCTACATCTAAATCTAACCGCGATCGCAACAGTTTACGAAGCGGTAATGTTGTCAGGGATGCTAAGCCTAAGACAATCGGCAAGTCATAATAATCATGATTTCCCAGTACGGGTAAAATCGGCAGCTTAAAAACCATCTGGTCATAAGCAATATTTCTAGGATGCTCTCCACCGACGATAAACTCTCGGTAAGGGTGAATGAAGTTCTGCTGGTAGTACTCACTCGACCCCACTAAATAGATCACATCCCCAGTGTGTAGCATAAAACGACATTCATCGTGATGGGGCAGCATGAGTTCAGCCACCTGTCGCTGGGGATTCTGTCCCTGATGGTTTCCAGAACCACTATCACCTACAACTAAAAACGAAAACTCCAAATCATCTGCATGACCATCATCCAGCACTAATCGAGTTTGGTCGATGTTGCGTTCGATAATCAACGGATCTTGCCATCGTACCCGCTGACTCATTTTGCGAACTTTTTTAGCAATAGATGGATCGGATACTAATTTCAAGGCAACCTAACTCCTGAATATTCAATTGGAGGGCAATGCCCAATGCCCCATGCCCAATGCCCCATGCCCAATGCCCAATGCCCCATGCCCCAATGCCCCATTTCCTCACTCTTCTGGTGGATTTTTCATCTCAATAACCAAATTAGGCAGTCCGTTTAGTTTTTCTGTAGGCTCAACTTCTTCTATTAGTGGCACAAAAACTTTTAAGCCTGCTGGTACGCACTTTACTTCTATTGGTGTTGTGCCGATGATTTCGCCGTCCAAAACAACTTTTTGTGGTGGCTCTGTAGTAATTTTAAATTGTTTGGCTCGCAAATAACCAATATCATTGCGTTCTGCGGCGTTGCCTGTAGAAGCTGTTTGGAAGAGATGAAATGTTGCAGCGATCGCTCCGGCTTTACTAGTTGGAGCTACAATTGTTAAGTCTAGCAATCCGTCGTCATAAATTAGACCTGCTGGCCCTTGTGCTAATACTGATGTAGGAGGCGCGGCATTGGCGACTGTTACTGCACAAGCGCTAGTTTTAATTATTCTGTCTTCAGTTTCAATTTCAACATCAAAGTTCTTTAAGTTTCTCAGTTGCTGAATTCCTGCTAAAACGTAGGCCATCATCCCAAAACGATTTTTAGCTTCCCTGTCTGCTAGTTCTACGGTTTCAGCCTCAAACCCAACACCTACTAGCAGTACCATTGGCAAATCGTTGCAATAAGCTACGTCTACATTGCGGGTTCCCCCCTGCAAAATTGTCTGACATGCACCTGCGATGGTGTCTGGAATTCCTAAAGCTGTGGCAAATGCATTTGCTGTACCTCTAGAAATTATACCAAATGCAATGTCAGTACCGACTACTGCCGCCGCCGCCGCCGAGAGGGTGCCATCTCCTCCAGAAGCAATTATGGCATCTACCCCTCGCTCTACTGCTGCATACGCCAAGGCGTCAGCGCCAACTTCCTCAGTTGTTAAATAAATATCTAAATCAATTTCTGGCTCTAATATCGATCGAATTTCTGCCAGTTCTAATTCTGGGTCACCCTGACCCGCTACTGGATTGAAGATGAGGCAGGCGGAACGATTCATAGGGAATAAGTACTAATCTTGAATTGCTAATATATCAAATTATTTTTAGCATTCTCGTAAAATTTTGACTTCCTTCTACTGGCTTGATTGCACTGAGCGTGAAGCTGTCTTTGAGCAAGCTTAAATGTCTTAACTATCTTCTCATTGTTTCAATAAGTGTCTTATCTGTCTCTTAAGTGTCTTATCTGTCCTTGATTTTTCCCTCAAAGCCTGAGATTATAGAGTGCGAATTGCCTGATATTAGATTCAGGCGATCGCCAAATAATAGATCTTTCACAGAAGTCTTAACTAGCCTCAGACTCTAATTTTGTGGTAGTTAACCATGCCTATTTAAGCAAGCTTTTTTGCTGGTTGCGGCTAGCGAAAAATGTCCATTTTGTCACAAATCTTTGAAAAAGACTAAGAAATAGAGTTTTTAGGGGTTTTAAGATATGTCATACATCATTACTGGAAAAGTTTACCAAGCTGAAAATACTCAAGGAATCCCTAATCTTGTCATCACTGCATTCGATCATGACTTAATTGGTCAACCAGATCGCCTTGGAGAAACCACTACTAATCAGCAAGGTGAATTTACAATTACTTATTCTGAAAAAGATTTTCAAGATCAATTATTTGAAGTAAATCCGGATATATATATTGTTGTCAAAACTGCTGATGCCTCTAAGATTCTACACAGCACTCAGAAAACAATTCGTCGTCAAGCTAGTAAAAACGAACATTTTGATATACCAATTCCCCAAAAAATATTAGATGCAGATGCTGTCGATGCTAAACCGTTATTAAAACTTTTAATTGGCGTTGCTTGGATTGATGGAGAACTTGAACCTGGCGAAGTGACATATCTCCAACAACTCGCCACAACAAAAGGACTCAGCAACGACCCAGAAATCGCCAGCTTATTATCGAATAAACAAACTGTTTCTGCTCAACAAGCTTATGACTGGGTACAAGCTTATTTAGGTACAAATCCGAGTCCACAAAAATTTGTGGAATTGGATGAAGCTCTGGAAAGCTTAGTAGCTAGTGATACAGTAATTGATGAAAAAGAAAAGGAACTGTTAGCGGCTTTTGCTGACAAAGAAAATCGCAAAACTACTCTCCAGCAACGCTTGGGCAGTATCTTCCTCGATGCTAACTTCATCGCTAAAGTAACTCCTGATACCCCAGATTCACGAGAAACAGCTCGTAAAAATCTGAAAAAAGGCTTTGCCTATGCTCGTGTTCCCCAAGCAATTATCAGCAAATTCACTAGCGCACAAACCAATCCAGAAGTCAAAGAAGATTTAGCCTATCGCTTCTTGACTCTCAATTTTGCCCCAGTTCGGAAAGAAATTACGGCGGATAACCTAGAAGTCATCGGCAAACTGCCACAAGATTTATCGGGAATGTTTTTCCGCATTGGGCCTAACCCCCGCTTCGCTCCCTTGGGTCTGTATCATTGGTTTGATGGGGATGGCATGGTTCATGGGGTAAACATCAAAAATGGTACTGCCAGTTATCGAAATCGTTACGTCCGTACCGAAGGGCTGAAAATTGAAGAAAAAGAAGGTAGAGCCATTTGGCCAGGGTTACTGAATTTACCCCGCTTCGATGAACCCCACGGCATGATGATGAAAAATGTTGCCAATACGGCTTTAGCTTGGCATCATGGGCGCTTACTCGCCCTCTGGGAAGGAGGAGAACCTTACGAACTGCGGGTTCCTGACTTAGAAACCGTTGGCCCTTATACCTTTAATGATGAGTTGACATTTCCCTTCACCGCCCACCCGAAAATCGATCCCCAAACGGGAGAAATGATGTTCTTTGGTTATCAACCCTTAGCTAAACCTTACATCCAATACGGTATCGTCTCACCAGAGGGAAAAATTGTCAAAACTATGCCTATTGACATCCCTTCCCCTATTAGTACCCACGATTTCGCCATTACTGAAAAATACACGATTTTCTTGGATATGCCTTTGGCTCTCAAACCAATGCGAGTCATGCAAGGCAAAATTCCTCTGGTTTTTGAACGCAATAAACCCAGTCGTTTTGGGATCATTCCTCGACATGGTGGTGAAATGCGCTGGTTTAGTGTGCCAAGTTGCATGGTCTATCACATCGTCAATGCCTACGAAGAAGGCAATGAGGTGATTTTAGTCGCCTATCGTATGGATTGGACGCAACTATTTATCCGTGACATAGAAAACCCCCTGATTTTTCCCAGCACTGATGCCCTACTGGAAAAAGTCGAACCGGAACTCACAAAATTGTATCGTTGGCGGTTTAATCTATCCACTGGTCAAGTTAAAGAGGAAGTACTTGACGATGAAGTTGCTGAATTCCCCCGCATTAACGATAACTATGTAGGACGCAAGATGCGTTATGTGTACTCTGGGCTGGCAGCCGTGTACATGGAACGCCCCTTATTTGATGGAGTCAAGAAGTACGATTTACAAGCAGGAACGGCAGAAACTAAGCATTTCGGTCGCGGACGTTTTGGTGGTGAATGTGTCTTTGCTCCTCGTCCTGGCGGCCAAGCTGAAGATGACGGCTGGGTATTGACTTATGTTTACGATGCCGTGGAAAAGCGATCGGAATTAATAGTTTTAGATGCCCAGAATATCACTGCTGAACCTGTTGCCCGCGTACTTATCCCCCAACGAATTCCCTTTGGTTTCCACTGTGAATGGGTTTCTTCTGAGAAAATAGCGAAAGCTAAGAGATAGTTAAAAAATGCATTTATCCTAGTCAGGTTAAAATCATTAAACCCAACATTTTTGTATTTGTTGGGTTTCTTTTCGTTCAATTGACCAACATTTTTTAAAACATCGTCTCAAATTTAACTTGAGCAAGAACTATTTTTGATAAATAGCGAGAATTGTAGTATATGTAGCAACAAAGCAAAGTTAAATTCTATTAAGAAATTTAAATATAAAATACTTAGAGTATTTAGTATTGTAAAATTAGCAGTGAATTTTGTCGATTAATAAATTAGGAGAAACTTAGCTATTGCTGATATAATCAGCACTTTCATTTTAAGTAAATTAATTAATTTTACGGATAGGTCTAATTGACAAACCACTCATTTTTCTATTATTGGTTTTTCTTCTTTGTTATCACTCTTGCCCGATATTTTCTGATAGCTGGGGGAGCATACTTGCTCTTTTATTCAGTGTTGGGAAAGTCCCTTGCTAACAAGAGTTTGCGTTTGAAACCTTTGATGAATTCTTCTATTCTAAAGGATATTCAATTATCAGTATTCTCAGCAGCCGTTTTTGGTATTTCTGGAGCGTTTATTATTTCAGAATATATTTTAGGAAAAACGCTACTATACACTAATTTGTATGAGTACGGGCTGTGGTATTTGCTAGCTAGTTTTGTTGTGGTGTTAATTCTTCAGGATACATATTTTTACTTTATCCATCGGATATTTCACCACCCTCTAATTTTTAAATGGATGCATTACGGACATCACCGTTCAGGAGAACCAACGCCTTGGAGTTCTTCTGCATTTGATTTCCCGGAAGCGATCGTACAAGCACTTTTTTTTGTAGGTGTAATCTACATAGTTCCACTACATTTTATCACCTTAGTGGCCGCACTTATAACTATGACAGTTTGGGCAGTGTTTACCCATCTCGGATTTGAGGTATTTCCCCCTTCATCTAAGACCAACTGGATTGGCAAGTGGCTGGTTGGTTCTATGCATCATTCAATACATCATCGCAAGTATAAGGTACACTACGGTTTGTATTTTACGTTCTGGGACAAACTACTCGGTACTGAAGACCCTAATTATGTAAATAAAACTCATACATAGGTATTGGGCATGGGGCATTGGGCATTGGAAATAAGGCAAGATGAGGGAGTGTAGGGGTGTTGGGAAGTGTGAAGAGAATAACTCTTAGCTCAACACTCAACAGTCAAGAGTCAGCGTTTCCAATGACTAATGATTATTTAATATTTAATTTTTGTAGAATATATAGGATTCATATTTGATTTATGAAAAAAAATCAGTAGATCTCTAATACCAATTTAATGTGAAGTTGCACATATCTAGATCCCCCTAAATCCCCCTTTTTAAGGGGGACTTTGATATGTTTTTCTGGTTCCCCCCTTTATAAGGGGGGCTAGGGGGGATCGAATTCTATGCAGCTTCATAAAAAATTGGTATAACTTGATTTTTTTCTGTTCCCTCTTCCCTGTCTACACAGGTCAGTTCAGTAATCAAATCTGATTCCTATAGCTTATTCATGAGTTTGTGATTCATCTTTGTTGTTTGTTGTTTGATGATGAAAGCGAATTCCTATAAAAATATCATAAATAAACTCTAAAAAATCTTTCTTTTGTAGTAAGCCTGAAGTTTGATAACAGCCTTTTTCATCTAATAAAGGTTTCATTTGATAGTATGCAGATTGATATTTATACCAGGGAATAGAAGTCCATAAATGATGAATTAAATGATAGTTTTGTCCCAAAATTAGGATATTAAGAATTGGGCTAGGATATACGCGAGCATTTTTCCAGCGATCGCGTTCTCTAAAAGGACGATGGGGCAAGTAATCAAAAAAGAAGCCTAGTATTAACCCCACTATACCAGAAGGTACAATCCAAAAATTCAGAAGATACATTAAACAATGATTTTGAATTCCTATATAAAAAATTCCAACGACAATTAAACGGCTGATAAACCATTCCAATAGCTCATATTTACGCCACAATCGTCGCTGAAAGAAAAATACTTCGTGGTACAAAAACCGAAATGCAATTAGCCACAGCGGCCCGCCTGTAGAAACATAATGATCTGGGTCATCTTTGGGATGGTTTACATGAGCATGATGCTGCAAATGCACACGCGTAAATACTGGGAAAACAAACCCTAGCATTAAGGCGCTACCATGCCCTAGCATGGCATTAATTATGCGATCGCGGTGGGCGGATTTATGACATGCATCATGAATTACTGTCCCCGCACAATGCAAAGCAATAGTATTAAGGCAAAAGCATATCCAGTCCGGCCATTGCCAAAGCCAGTAACCAAAGTTAGATAAAACCAATGTTCCCAAAGCTGCCAAAAATAGCAGTAGGGTAGGATTGAAATCGCCAGGAGGCCCTAAAAGTTCCTTCGGCGGAATTTTCGGTAGTTTGTGTGCTTTCAACGCTACCGTTTTTGTTTCTGTATTTGCTATGTCTTCTAAGGTGACTTCCAAGTTGTGATGATTTTGCTTTTTATTGTCATCAACAGCTTGGTCAATGATAATTAGGCTTTTAGCTGGAATGTCAAAAAAATTAGGATCTAAAGAGGTCATAATTTTTACTGGTCGCGGTTCCTTGATAAAGTGAGCATGAAATCCCTTTCTTCAGCCAGCACAGAACAGATTTCTTGCCCCGATTAGAGAGAGGAAACCCTGAAAATCTAGCCGATACTGTTGTCAATTAATATTTAGAATGGGCTGTTAAACCTAATAGTGTAGGAAAACAAGTTATTATACTTCTAAAAAAAGCTTATATCTTAATTGTTTATAATCTTTCAATTTTCAAAGAGAAACTTTAGTTTTCAACTTTTTACTTAAGCATTAGCAAACATTCAATACCATAAAATGGAACTGATATTAAAAGAGCTAACCTTTTTAATTTTCTGGACTTTTAATTACTTAGACTTGAAATTAAACAACTAAATCAGGCATATCTTGAGGTTAGAGAGTGGGGAATAACCAACGGAGGATAAGGTACTTTCATTGGGATTTGTCAATTATAGTTTCTCAATATCTCTTGCAAAAGTAATTTTTGCACATTTGTAGGCAAAGGGCAAAGGGCAAAGAAAAATTTTGTCTTTTTTACCGATTTATACAAAAAGTATATGCACAAGCGATCGCTTTTGTGTACCTCGATCCCCTAAAATCTATGCAGGCTTTGTCCTTGCTTACGTAAAGTCACAAGCGATCGTCATCTCTCTAGCCATATAGACTAAATTAAGATTCTTGACTTAATAACTAGTTTATGCATCTGCGTAGGATAAAGTCGAGGTGAAAACTTGCTCAGTATACAAACCAACCATTACTCTGAATTATCAGATTTAGAAATTTCAAGGGCTTTTGTGCAACCTTGATTTGTTCATGGCTGAGTAATACTGGATGTTTGACCAATTGAAAAATCGCTAAAATTGTTACGTACAACGCAAAATAATGTATTATTTATTTCCACTATTAGTAAATCTACTAGCTTTCAGCAGTTCATACACTCCCAGTCTGACAGCAGCCAGCACAACGCCGGATTTACCAAAAATGCATTTAGCTCAAAAGCTAAACTGTAACAATCCTCAAACTCAAGTAGAAATCAATCAATGCAGTAACTTGTCCTATCAAAATGCCGATAAAAAATTGAATGCAGCTTATCAAAAACTAGTGCCTAAATTAGATAGAACTAGAAAACAAAAATTGATTGCTGCCCAGCAAGCATGGATTAAGTTTCGAGATGCCAGTTGTGAGTTTGAAAGAAGCGAATATGAAGGTGGAACTATAGCCCCGTCAATTTACCTTGGCTGCCTAGAAAATCTCACAAAAGAGCGTACCCAACAATTACAGGAATATCTTAAATCCGACTATTAATATTGCTCTTTCATCTTTAACCAGCTAAATATCTCTTCTCCTGTCAATTCTAAATCAACACCATCCAGAACAATCAATTTATCGCTTTTATGGCAAAATTCTGGTTGTTGATGTGGTTGAAAAACAATAATGGAACGGTCATCACGATCGATTAACCATCCTAATTCACAACCATATTTTAAACAGTGCAAAATATTGCTGATAACTCGGTTAGAACTTTGTTCTGGAGACAAAATTTCAATTGTCCAGTTAGGAGCAATTAACATATCATCTATTATAGGTTCTCCGTCGTCATCGAATTGGATTTGTTGCCAACGAATCACCGCTACATCCAGAACAATTGACCCCCTACCAAAAGTACAACGCAACTCTGGAAAAGCATAAGCAATTTGTCTTTTCTCTGTGACTTCATTAATCCCATTAATCAACTTAGCCTGAAGTCGCGAGTGGCGGGCTTTTGGCATTGGTTTTTGGATAATCTCACCATCAATATAAATACTTGCAGGCTTGGTTTCTGGTAACTTGAGAAATTCCTCTAAGGTTAGGGATGCAGACTTGGCAAGACTCATGATTTCTGCGGCTGCGAAATTCCTGCATCTAGTTTATCAACGATCGCCACAAATTAAATCCCACAACCATGTTACATTTACTACATTTTAGCTACTGTCTAGTGTCGCCTCAGCCAAACTTGGCGTAATTCATTTTCGTAAAGAATTGTAATCTAAAATCCCAAATCTAAAATCCAAAATTGGTACAAGTCACTCACTACGGTAGTCTAGATGAGAGTGAATTAATCCCTGGTTTGATATATTGTTTTATGACATCAGCTGTTTCTAGTCCTCCGCGCACAATTCGTATCGGTTCACGCAAAAGCCAACTTGCTCTAGTTCAAACTTATTGGGTACAGGAGCAACTGCAAAAAAGCTATCCAGATATCACTTTTGAAGTCCACACCATGTCTACCCAAGGCGACAAAATCTTGGATGTAGCATTAGCCAAGATTGGCGATAAAGGACTTTTTACTAAAGAACTTGAGTTGGGAATGCTCAATGGCGAGATTGACTTTGCAGTTCATTCCCTCAAAGATCTGCCGACAAACTTACCCGAAGGGTTAACATTGGCAGCAATTACCGAACGGGAAAACCCAGCTGATGCGCTAGTGGTGCATGAAAAGCACAAAGATAAACAAATCGAGACTTTACCAGAGGGTGCAGTCATCGGTACATCTTCTCTGCGGCGGTTAGCGCAGTTACGCCACCGATTCCCCCACTTCACTTTTAAGGATGTCCGGGGAAACTTGATTACACGGTTGGCAAAATTGGATGCTGGTGAATACGATGCCTTGATTTTGGCAGCCGCAGGATTAGGGCGATTGGAAATGAGCGATCGCATTCATCAAATCTTACCTCAAGACATCTCCCTCCACGCCGTTGGCCAAGGCGCATTAGGAATCGAATGCCGTGCCGATGATAGCGAATTAATTTCCCTACTCAAAGCGATCGAACATCCCCAAACACGCGATCGCTGTCTCGCCGAACGAGCTTTTTTACGTGATTTAGAGGGTGGTTGTCAAGTACCTATCGGTGTAAATACAGAAATCTCTGGCGAACAATTAACTTTAACAGGCATAGTTGCCAGCATAGATGGCCAAAAGCTGGTACAAGATAGCGTCACTGGAGAAGCCAATAAAGCCGAAGCACTAGGTACACAACTAGCACATCTGTTGCGGGAGAAAGGAGCCAAAGAAATTTTAGAAGAAATTTTTGCGGTGATTCAACGGGGTTCCTAAGCAATTGCACAAGCGGATGTGATTAGATAAGTAAGTAATCAATAAACAGTCATCAGTAGTCAGTAAACAGTAAAAAACTGATAACTGAATCGCTGTATAGGCACCGGGGAAACAAAACTTACCATGCGGATTTTATTTGTTGCAGCAGAGGCAGCTCCCATTGCCAAAGTAGGCGGAATGGGCGATGTTGTTGGTGCATTGCCCAAATTCCTCAGAGCAATGGGGCATGATGTACGAATATTCATGCCTTACTACGGCTTCTTGCCAGACAAAATGGAAATTCCCAAAGAACCTATTTGGTGGGGAGATGCCATGTTCCAGCACTTTGCAGTGTACGAAAGTGTTTTGCCTGGTACTGATGTTCCCTTATACTTATTTGGACATCCCGCCTTCATGCCCCGCCGCATTTATTCAGGAGAAGATGAAGATTGGCGGTTCACCTTGTTTGCCAATGGTGCAGCGGAGTTTGCCTGGAATTACTGGAAACCAGAAATTATTCACTGCCACGATTGGCATACAGGAATGATTCCTGTATGGATGCACCAAGATCCTGATATTACCACCGTCTTTACGATTCATAACTTAGCTTATCAGGGGCCGTGGCGTTGGTATTTAGAAAAAATTACTTGGTGTCCTTGGTATATGCAAGGACACAACACAATGGCAGCAGCAGTACAATTTGCCAATAAAGTAAATACTGTTTCGCCTACTTATGCAGAGCAAATCAAGACACCTGCCTATGGTGAAACATTAGAAGGTTTGTTGTCTTTTATTAGCGGTAAGTTATCTGGGATTATTAATGGGATTGATGTCGAAGTTTACAATCCAGAAAATGATAAATACATTGCCCAAAACTTCACCGCTGATACTTTGGAGAAACGCAAAGCTAACAAAATTGCCTTGCAAGAAGAAGTAGGATTAGAAGTTAATTCCAGTGCATTTTTAATTGGGATTGTCACGCGATTAGTAGAACAAAAAGGCATCGATTTAATATTGCAAATTCTCGATCGCTTTATGGCCTATACCGATGCACAGTTTGTACTGTTAGGAACAGGCGATCGCTACTATGAAACTCAGATGTGGCAATTAGCGTCGCGCTTTCCCGGACGCATGGCAACTTACCTGCTGTATAACGATGCCTTGTCTCGACGCATCTACGCCGGCACTGACGCCTTCTTAATGCCTAGCCGTTTTGAACCTTGCGGTATTAGCCAAATGATGGCTTTGCGTTATGGTTCCGTGCCCATTGTCCGCCGCACAGGTGGATTAGTTGACACCGTATCACACAACGACCCCATAAATCGCTTAGGCACCGGTTACTGCTTTGACCGCTACGAACCGCTAGACCTTTTCACCTGTATGATTCGGGCTTGGGAAGCCTTCCGTTTCAAACCCCAATGGGAAGAACTACAAAAACGGGGCATGAGTGAAGACTTTAGCTGGTATCAATCTGCAAAGCAGTACGTGAAATTGTACAGGTCAATTTACGGCTTGCCAGAAGAAGAGGAAACACCACAGCCAGAGTTGGTATTAAACGAGGCAGTGGCTACTAGTAATTCCTCAACCCCCTAAATAACTACTTTTTGTGACTCGCGATCGCATTTTCAGATTAGCTTGATGCCTGAAAAATGCGATCGCAAGTTTTTTATATATCAGGCAATAGGCAAACAAAGTCTATTGATATCAGGGTTTCACTATCAGTTGATAGCTGCAATCCAGCAGCATCACGGATGACAGTAAATCCCTTGAAAGCGTAAAAAGCTTTTCAAATATATCAATTTCCGTACAGACGTGATTAATCGAGTATCGACCCATTAATAACTCCCGACTTTCAAGGTAGCTAATCATGGGAAAATTCCACAAACAAGGCACAAAAATATTTCTTTCCCAGTCAACAGTCAACAGTAAACAATATTTTCAAACTAAGCCTAATCATATCTTTTACAAATAAAAACAGGGTACTGAATACATTGCTAATAATCTCTGCGTACCTTTGCGCTTGACTCTGGGGCCCTTTGCGTTAAAAACATTTTCCATACCTCACTTAACTGGGAATCGCTATAAGTATAAAATATCCTTGCTTCAATGCCACGTTTTTAAGGGTGGGTTCCTCCTGCCTTCCCTACGGGACGCTGCGCGAACGTCCTTCTGCCTCCTGAATTCATATAAAACGTAATTTATGAAAAAATATAATTTTTATCAATACCGTAATTATGGACTAATTGGGTTAATATCCTTAACCACCGTATTAAGTACAACTACATCTGCCCTAACAGAATTAGTCAGCAATTCCCCAACTCAAGAAAATTCCATCCCTGCTTATAACTTTATCTGGCCGACTCAAGGCTTTATTTCTCAAGGCTTTCGTAAATATCAACATGAAGGAATCGATATAGCTGGGGAATCCGGGACTCCTATTGTTGCTGCGGCATCCGGTACAGTTATTAAAGCAGGTTGGGATAATTGGGGATTAGGCAATGCCATAAGTATTAAACATTCTGATGGCAGTGTTACTGTTTATGGTCACAATCGCCGTTTATTAGTGAGCAAAGGCCAACAAGTTATTCAAGGTCAAATTATTGCCGAGATGGGATCTACAGGCAATAGTACAGCACCTCATCTCCACTTTGAATTTCATCCACAAGGTCGAATTGCAGTCGATCCGCTTCGTCTATTTGCATCCTCAACCGCAAATGTTACTCCTGCTTCTAAAGTTCAGCAAGTTGGCAACTCTAACCGCCCAGTCTCAACACTTCCAGTAGCAAAGCAAGTTTCACCTTCACAAGGAATTACAATAAATTCTGCGCCTTTAAATAGTAATACTGAATGCAATGGAGTTACGATTATTGGAGGCGAGACCGCAAAACTTCGTGTCAAAGTTTGCGAAGAAAATGGTCAGTTATTTTATATTGGGCAGATGAAACAAAACCCAAATCAGCCTATAAAAATACCTGCTTGGAATGTTGGTAAAGATAAATATCAAGCAGATAATGGTAGTTTTTCTTATGTAGTCACTCATCAAAGAGTAGAAGTGTGGCAAAATGGCAGTCGAATTCGTTCTGAAAATTTTTAGATTTTAACTATATTAATCTGCTTTGATTTTTGAAAATAGCACATAAAATGAAGCAAGAATCTGCCACCACACCTGAAGAGTATGGTGGCGAGAGTGTCAATGATTAAACACCAACAGGAGTAGGTGCAACGTATTTAGCATATCGCTGGATGTAAAATTCTTTAGAGTTAGCGATCGCTTTTACAGACTCACGTTCTTTGAGGGCGTGCTTCCATTGTTTCAGACGCGTAAATTCAGCGGGTAAACTAAAGCCACGATACTCTTTGAGCGCAGCCCAGCGTTCAAACCACGGGAAATAGGTCAAATCTACCAAACTGATGGATTCACCAAACCAGTAGGGGCCTTCCCCAGATAGTTTTCCTAGACCTTCGTTTTCAATAAATTCCAAGTGTTTGTATAATTGCTGCTTAGCTTCTTCTTGTTTTTGGACATCTGAACTTCGCAGCAGGTCAGAAAAAGCAGAAACAAACCTGGTATTAGCAAAATCAATCCAGATACGAGCCTGGGCCCTAGCAATAGGATCGCTGGGTAACAGCGGTGGATTAGGAAATACCTCATCTAGATACTCGTTAATGATTGCTGACTCCCAAACTCGCTCATCATTATGAGTGATTGCCGGCACCTTTCCATATGGCGAAACCTTCGTAAAGCCCTCCGGCCGATTCTGCAAATCAATCTCAATCAAATCGAAATCAATGCCTTTCTCTTGAAGTACCAAGCGGGTACGATGAGCATAAGGACAAACAACTGCACTGTATAGTTTGATTTCAGCCATTTTAAGTTCCTTTGAAAATTAGGACTTATTGAGCAGTATTGAGAATTGAACTTTAATCCAACATCCCAAATTTTAAATTAATTCGTAATTTATAACGCAGGCCATTTAAACTCCAACTAATTCCAGACAACCAAGAAAGTCTTTCTTGGTGGAGATTTAAACCCAAAAACTACGAATTACATAGCTTGCTTCTCACGCCTTGGCGAGTATTACGTTAGCGCAGCGTCTCTACAACGATGTCTCCCTCATCTCCCCACCCTTACGGTGCTGGGTTCGGTGACAGAGAATGAACTTTATCTAACTCTTCCAAAATGTCTTTGTTGAGAACTACATCAACGCTTTCAAGATTTTCTTTGAGTTGTTCGAGTGTTGTGGCACCAATAATTGTGCTAGCCACAAACCAACGACTCCGCACAAATGCTAAAGCTAGATGTGCTGGACTCAGTTGATAGCGCTTGGCAATTTCCACATAAGCTTTTACTGCTTCGCTGACTTTTGGTTTTAGATAGCGCTGACCAAAATTTTCAAACAAAGTCACTCTTGCTTTCTCTGGTTTGCCGTTTAAATATTTGCCAGTTAAGAAGCCAAACGCCAAAGGACTATAAGCTAGTAACCCAATTTCTTCGTAATAAACTGCTTCTGCTAAGTGTCCGTCAAATACTCGATTGAGTAAATTGTAAGCATTTTGAATTGAAACAACTTTGGGCAATCCTAGCTGTTTGGCAATGTTACTAAACTGGGTGACTCCCCAAGGAGTTTCATTACTCAAACCAATATAGCGGATTTTACCTGCTTTAATCACATCGCGAAAAACTTCTAGCTGTTCGGCTATGGGAACTGTTTCGCCTACTTGAGTTGGATCGAAAACCGTTTGTCCAAACCGTGGCACGTAGCGATCGGGCCAGTGAATTTGGTACAAATCTATATAGTCTGTTTGTAATCTTTTGAGGCTATCATCTACAGCTTGTTTGATATTATCACGGTCAATTGCTTTGGCTCCACCACGCACCCATTTAAAGCCTCTACCAGGCCCGGCAATTTTAGTAGCGATGATAAGTTTATCTCTTTGTTGATGCTTTAACCATTCGCCGATGTAAGTTTCAGTTAATCCATAAGTTTCACCACTTGTAGGAACTGGATACATCTCAGCCGCATCAATAAAATTGACTCCTTCACCAATAGAATAATCTAGCTGTTGGTGTGCTTCTTCAATGGTATTTTGCTGTCCATAGGTCATAGTGCCCAGACAGATTTCAGAAACTTTTAAGTCACTATTACCAAGTTGGTTGTACTTCATATTCTTGTATCAGTTTTCAGTTCAATGATAGGGAAGTGTTTTGATTATTTTTCCTAAAAAATTATTTCATAAATATGCTATTTTTAGTATAATTTTTTCTATTTTTGATAGTTTTATATAAAAAATAATCGAATTAATAATACAGCCTAAATATCCAACTATTGTAATGGTCATTAAAGAAAATCCAAAATTATTTGAGAGTGAAAAAGTAATTAGTGTTATGCCAAATATAACAGGTGCGATCGCAATAATTTTCTCAAGTTCTATTGCACTTCTTCCATAGCTCAAATAAATACCGCTACATAATGCTCTAAGTCCCGATGCTCCCGTTAATAAACTGAGGGTGCTAGAATTTCCATGCAGAATTTCAACGGCAAAAACAGGCATAATTCTGAGATAACGGTAAAGCAATCTACAGTAAGTATTAAAGCAGTGTAGCTGTTCATTCTTGCATAAATTAATCACATAAGTAAGCTAAGCCGGAGCAATAAAAAATCAAAAAATGTAATACAAAATACTTGCTTTAAGGAAGTTTTTGTGGATATGGACTTTTTTAGCCTGAGTGCATACTACGGTAAGCCAGTCTATTTACAGTAGTATATCAGAAAGTCTTAAGATTGTTCTAAAATTAAGTCTTAATAAATCTTTATAGTGCTAATGCTTGCATTAGTACAGAAGCTAGTTTTGTGATTGGCGATGAAATGATACGAAGTTGCAGCCAAAGTATAGTAAGCTGGGAGTAGGTAATACGTACAAACGCGATCGAACACATTTGTACGTGAATAAGAAGTAAGAAGATTCTGTTTCAACGCAACTTACAACTTTATTTAGAAAGTTGGCACTTGGTAATACAAACGCTAAAACTGCCCTAGCTTGTTAGGTACAAAAATGTTAGTTTTCGTTTATACAGTCCACGTCATTCCAGTTGAGAATCTTGCAGATATCAATTACTAAATTTTCAGGAAGAAAGGGCTTCGTAATTATCCCTGCTACACCTAAATCAAGAAACTCCTGTTGTTCATAGCTTTGAGCCTTAGCTGTCACCAAAATAGTAGGAATATCAGAAACTCCAGGAATTGCTTGTAGCTGCTTAAAAGTTGTTGGGCCATCCATGTAGGGCATCATCACGTCTAACAAAATAGCATCAGGATACTCAGATTGGGCAACTTTTATTCCATCTCTACCAGAAGATGCTGTTAACACTTCCCAGTTAGTCGTTGACTCCAAGCAGATTTGAATAATTTCCTTTACACCATCTTCGTCATCAATTACTAAAATTCGTTTTGTCATGTTGTTATTCCTCATTAACCAGACTTTTGGGGCAAAAAACAGGAAATTTAACTCAAAATAGACTAGTTATTCTTTACATTTTTACTTCACTTCATAAAAGCCGAAAAGCCTTACTTTTGTTCTATAGGACTCGTATTTGATTGCATGAAAAAACTCAGTACATTTCTACCTGTCTCCTTTGCTGTTGCCTGTTCCCTCCCGACACAAGTATGTTCATTAATCAAATCGGATTCCTATACTTACAAAAGAGTAAATAGTAATTGTGAAATAGTTGTGAAGCTCGATCGCTAATGGCAAAATATTAATCAAAACTGAGAATTTAACCTAAATTGACTTTGAAAATTCTTGTAGTAGAAGACGATACACATATTCTCGATCTGCTGAGGAAAAAACTGACAGACCAGCGTTATCTAGTCGAGGTAGCCAATGATGGTCAAAAAGGCTTAGAAATGGCTTTAGCCTCTGCTTACGATTTAATTCTGCTGGATGTCATGCTACCAGAAATTGATGGTATAACTCTTTGCCAACAACTACGTAGCCAAGGTTGTCTAACGCCTATTTTGTTATTAACAGCTGAAGATAGTAATACAAAAAAAATAACTGGATTAGATGCTGGGGCTGATGATTATATCATCAAACCTTTTAATTTGGAGGAACTATTTGCCAGAATCAGAGCTTTGCTGCGCCGAAGTAGTGACATAACCACGCCGATAATTGAATTAGGAGCTTTGCGCTTCGATCCTATTGGCTGTCAGATAACTTATCAAGGAAAACTTTTGCCTCTGACTGCTAAAGAATACGCTTTATTAGAACTATTCTTACGCAATCACCAACGCATATTTAGCCAAATTTCTCTACTGGAGAATTTATGGTCTTTCGATGAAGCTCCAACCGAAAATACTGTCAGAGCGCACATCAAAAGTTTGCGAGCCAAACTAAGGGAAGCCGGAGCTAAGGGCGATTTAATTGAAACGGTCTATGGATTTGGGTATCGGTTAAATATTAAAGAACTCAAAAAATCAGCAACAGAACAAAAAACAGCTAGTAAAAAAACAAATCAGCAGCAAGTTTCCTCTTTTCTGAAACACTCAGTCCCCATCGCTAATTGTAGGGATCAACAAAAAAAGACCTCGCAATTAGCTGCGATTTGGGAACGAACTAAGGATAAATATGCGGCTCGGATGGCTGTCATTGAGCAAGCAGCAACATCTTTGTTAGAAAACACTTTAACTGAAGATTTGCGACAACAAGCACAGCAACAAGCACACACTTTAAAAGGATCTTTAGGTAGTTTCGGCTTTGATAGTGCTACCCGCTTGTGTCGTGAGATGGAAAACATTTTGAAATCAGAAGCAAAACTAGGTCAACTAGAGGCACAAAATCTGCAAGCACTGATTTTAGAATTACGCCAAGTATTGGAGCAACAACTGACAGAAACTCAACAACAGCCAGTAATTCAACGCTCTCATTTAGACCAGCAATATCGATTGCTAATTGTAGATGACGATACCACATTAGCCCAACAAGTAGCCACAGAAGCTAAACTTTGGGGAATCGAATCTGTAATTGCTGATTGTATATCTGCGGCTAGAGAAGAAATTGTTTGCGCTCGACCAGATGTAGTATTGTTAGATTTGTGCTTTCCAGAATCCGCAGAAAATGGTTTTGCATTGCTGGCAGAATTAACAGCCTTGCATCCACCTGTACCTGTATTAGTAATTACATCTCAAGAAAGTTTCGCAGAACGGGTGAAAGTAGCAAGAATGGGGGGCAAAAGCTTTTTACAAAAGCCTGTATTTCCCTCTCAAATTATGGAAGCGATCGCTTCTATTTTCCAAAAATCTCATGCACCAGAAGGCAAGCTTTTGGTTGTAGATGACGACGCACAAATATTAGATATTATCCGCACGTTACTAGAACCTTGGGGATTTACACTTTATCTGTTAGACGATCCGCGCCAGTTTTGGGACACCTTAGAAAAATCGGCCCCCGATATGTTAATTCTCGATGCACAAATGCCAAACTTTAGTGGTATCGATTTGTGTCAAGTGGTGCGAAATGACCCCCGTTGGAGCAATTTACCTGTGCTATTTATATCTGCACAGACAGATGCTCAGACAGTACAACAGGTATTTGCGGCTGGCGCTGATGATTATATCCATAAGCCAATTCTCGAACCGGAATTAGTAGCTCGTGTCCTATGTCGGTTAGAACGCAGCCAAATTCATCGTAAATTGGCAGAAATCGATCCCTTAACTGGAATTTCTAATCGTCGCAAATCAGTGCAGGATATCACCCGATTGCTGCATTTAGCACAACGACAAGGTAAACCTTTCTATTTTGTAATTTTGGATTTAGACCACTTTAAACAAATTAATGACCAGTATGGTCACGACATCGGCGATCGCGTTTTAAGTGAATTAGGAAAACTCCTAAAGCAGTCATTTCGCAGTGAAGATGTCGTGGCGCGTTGGGGAGGAGAAGAATTTGTCATTGGATTTTATGGCATCACCTCAAAAAATGCCTTAAAACGACTCAATGACTTGTTAGAAACTGTGCAGAAACTAAAATTTAACACGAATAATCATCAAACCTTTGGTATAACCTTCAGCGGAGGTATGGCAGAGTATCCCAAAGATGGCCATAGTGTGGAAATGCTTTATCATGCTGCTGATACTGCATTGTATCAAGCAAAAGCAGCAGGACGAAATCAGATATTTATCTCATCATAAAATTTGAGATTTGTAAATCAATGTATTTCTTCACAAATTCTTCACAAAAATTGTATAGGTTAACCGTGGAAGAGTGAGTTCGATTATAGTAACGACTTCAATCCTGAGTATTTATTGTTATTTCTCGCCAATAAGTATTTAGCTGAACATGAATAAAGCAAAAACTGATACACAAACAAAAATAACCATGCTCGCCAAATGCCCGACAGGAATTCAAGGGATAGATGAAATTACTTTTGGAGGGTTGCCACAAGGAAGACCAGTATTACTGTGTGGTAAAGCAGGGTGTGGCAAAACGCTGATGGCAATGGAATTTTTAGTGCGGGGTGCTACTCAGTTTAACGAACCGGGTGTATTCATGGCGTTTGAAGAAACTGCCGAGGAATTAACAGAAAATGTTGCTTCTTTAGGGTGGGATTTAGCAGAACTAATCAAAGAAAAAAAATTAGCCATCGATCATATTCGGGTCGAACGTAGTCAGATTGAAGAAACAGGGGAATACGATTTAGAAGCACTATTTATTAGATTAGGATTTGAAATTGATGCGATCGCTGCTAAAAGAGTTGTTATTGATACTCTAGAAGTGTTGTTTGGTGGGTTGGATAATGCGGCGATCGTGCGATCGGAATTACGGCGGCTATTTCTCTGGCTGAAATCCAAAGGTGTCACAGCCATCATTACCAGCGAAAGTAGCGACAATAGCCTCACACGCCACGGCTTGGAAGAATATGTTTCCGATTGTGTGATCCAGCTCGATCAGCGCGTCGTTAATGAACTTTCAACTCGGCGGTTACAAATTATTAAATATCGTGGCTCTAAGCACGGCTCAAACGAGTATCCATTTTTAATTAAGGAAAATGGGATTTCTGTTCTTCCCATTACCTCAGTCGGCTTAGATTATTCAGTCACCAACGAATGGATTTCTAGTGGTATCAAACGCCTAGATCAAATGTTGGGAGGAAAAGGTTTCTTTCGTGGTAGTAGCATCTTAATTTCTGGTACGGCTGGAACTGGAAAAAGTTCATTTTCTGCTCATTTTGCTGATGCTACTTGTCAAAGGGGAGAAAAATGCCTATTTTTCGTATTTGAAGAATCTCCACAACAGATTATTCGCAATATGCGTTCCATTGGGATTTATTTAGAAGCTGCTGTTAATCATGGGTTACTAAAGTTTCAAGCTTTACGTCCGACGTTTTACGGCTTAGAAATGCACCTCGTAAATATTCTCAGTATAGTTAATGAATTTCAACCTGATGTAGTTATTCTTGACCCCATATCTAATCTCACATTCGGCAGTAATGATATTCAGATTAAAACGTTTATGATGCGCCTAATTGATTATTTAAAAAGCAAAAACATCACAACAATATTTACCAATTTAAACGAAGGTAATAGTGCTTTCGTAGAATATACAGAAATAGGAGTTTCTTCTTTAGCAGATACTTGGATATTACTACGAGCCATAGAAAGCAATGGTGAGCGCAACCGTTTAATTCATATCTTAAAATCTCGCGGGACATCACACTCTAACCAAGTGCGGGAATTTCTTTTGACAAATCAAGGAGTGCAATTATTAGATGTTTATCTAGGAGCAGAAGGAGTACTCACAGGTACAGCGAGAATTGTACAAGAAGCGAAAGACAAAGCTGCGGCCCTAGCCCAGCAGCAAAAAATTGAGCAAAAACAGCGTGACATTGAACGCAAACGTTTTTTAATGCAAGCGCAGATTCAAGCTATAGAAGCCCAATTTGAAATTGAACAGAAAGAAATTGAAAGACTAATTGAGATCGAAGAAAATCAACAAAGTTTTTTAATGGCAGAAAAACATAAAAGAGCAAAACTACGTCAACTTGACTCTTAATTATTAAGGTGATATTTAATCATGGAGTCCATAGATTACCAAGATAAATCTAGCAGCGCAGAAATAGATACTTGGGAGTTAAGACTGTATGTAGCTGGGCAAACTCCTAAATCTCTAAAGGCATTTACCAATCTCAAGAAAATTTGCGAAGAGCATCTTGGAGGTAAATATCGCATTGAAGTAATTGACCTCATAGAAAATCCCCAATTAGCTAAGGGAGACCAAATTCTAGCTCTCCCAACTTTAGTGCGAAAACTCCCAGAGCCTGTAAAGCAAATTATTGGAGATTTATCCAATACTGAAAAAGTTTTAGTAGGGTTGGACTTGCGTCATGTTCTGTAAATCTAAGCAAAGGTGAGCCATGAATAATTTAAACCAAAGCAATGAGAATTATGATGAGATGATTATAGAATCTACAGAAGAATTTGAAAAAATGATAGCAAAAAAAGATTTAGAAAAATATGTTTTACGTCTGTATGTCGCTGGTAATAGTCTCCGTTCTATGCGTGCTATTGCCATGTTGAAAAAAATTTGTGAAAAATACTTGTCAGGACATTATGAAATTGAAATTATTGATATATACCAACAGCCTGAAGTTTTAGAAAAAGACCATGTATTTGCTGTGCCTACTCTGATCAAAGAGCTACCACCACCTTTACAGAAGTTAATTGGCGATCTGACAAATGTTGATAAAGTAATCGTTGCTTTAGATATTGCTTAAAACACAATTCAGAATCAATTAGTGTAAAATTTAAATTCGCTACTAGTTTTAGACCACCAAATTTAAAATTTTAAATTTGGCGTGGTATTTCATCGGTTATCAATCCGTCAGTCATATAAGAGGTTATTTGAAAAGTTTTTTGGTGTGATTTTAATCGCATTATTACCCCCCTTAATCCCCCCTTATAAAGGGGGGAAACAAGGAAAATCTGGTTCCCTCCCCTTCACAAGGGGAGGGCTAGGGAGGGGTAAAAAATATTTGATACATTAATTATGACTTTTCAAACATCCTCTAAAATTAATTCTGGCTCGTGACTCCTGAATTCTTTCTTGTTCAAAATTTTCTGATGTCCGATTGTAGGTTAATAGGTTGATGACAGTGAGAACAGTCCAAGAACTTGAAAATGAGAATATAGCTCTACGTCAGCAAATACAAACTCTAGAAGAGATGTTTAAAGCCATCAAAATGGGTGAAGTAGATGCTTTAGTTATATCTAGCCCTCAAGGCGAAAGAGTTTTCACCTTGGAAGATGCTGATTATCCTTACCGTGTTTTTGTCCAAGAAATGCACGAAGGTGCTGTGACTTTAGATGAGCATGGAACAATTCTTTACTGTAATCACCATTTAGCAATGATGCTCAAAAAGCCACTACAGAAAATTATTGGTTCTAATTTTGAAGAGTACATAGCACCATTAGAAAAACAGGTGTTTAGACGGTTATTTCAGCAAGAAAAGCCAGCAGCTAATCGCGGTGAATTAAACTTAATTACTGATGATGAGATCCAAATACCCGTTTATTTATCTTTTAAAGAATTGCAAATAGACAATGTAACAGTGACTTGCTTAGTAGTAACAGATTTAACGGAGCAAAAACTTCACGCAGAAATTGTTGCTTCTGAAAGGCTAGCAACTTCGATTCTCGAACAAGCTGCTGAAGCAATCATTGTATGCGATGGAAATGGACAAATTATTCGCGCCAATCAAGCAGCACAGCAAGTGTGTGGCAAGAATCCATTATTTCAACAATTTGATGTGGTATTTCCTCTGCAATGTAATCATTGCAGTAGCTTTCAAAAAATAGAAGCTTGTTTTTTTAGTCATGAGCAAGCAGTATCTCAAAAGCAAAATTTACAAGGATTTTCACTATCTAGCTTACTGCAAGGTCAATCTTTTGAAGGAATAGAAGTATTATTAAGTCGAGAAGACAGCACAGAATTGGATTTATTGTTGGGTGCTTCCCCACTATTAGACTCAGAAAACCAGATTATTGGTAGTGTGGTGACATTGACAAATATCACCGAGCGCAAACAAATAGAAGAACAAATGGCACAGATGGTGATGCGCGAGCAAGCTGCTTGTGCAGATGCAGAAGCAACTAAAACACACTTATCAAATATTTTAGAAAGTATTAGTGATGCTTTTATCGCTGTAGATAGTAAATGGTGTTACACCTACGTTAACCAAAAAGCAGCAGAAATTTTTGGTAGAAAACCAGAAGATTTAATTGGTAAAAATATTTGGCAAGAAGTTAGTGAAGAATTTAGACAGCATTCTTACCAAGCTTATGCTCAAGCTTTCACTGAGAAAAGTTTTGTTCAGTTAGAAGTATATTATCCATCAAGTCAGCGTTGGTTTGAAAATCGCATTTATCCTTCTGGAGATGGTGTATCAATTTTTTTGAAAGAAATAACTCAGCAAAAGCAAACTGAGATTGCTTTAAAAGAAAGTGAGGAGCATTTAAGGTTGGCTTTAGAAGCGGCTCAAATGGGAACTTGGGATTGGAACATGCTCACTAACAAAATCAAGTGGTCAACTAGACATGAGCAGTTATTTGGTCTAGTACCAGGTACATTTGTGGGTAACTATAAAGCTTTTATTAGTTGCATTGATCCAGAAGATAGAAAAGCACTTCAGCAAGGAATTATATTGTCTCAAAACAAGAAATGCGATTATTATCACGAATATAGAGTTATTTGGCCTGATGGTAGCCGGCACTGGATTGCGGGTAAAGGCAAATTTTTCTATGATGATGAAGGTCAAGCAGTACGGATGCTTGGTACTGTTATGGATATTAGCGATCGCAAGCAAGCAGAAGCAATTTTACAACGTTCCAAAGCAGAACTTGAAATTCAAGTTGCACAACGAACTGCTGAATTATCACAAGCAAATACACACCTACATAGATTAATCAATATTTTAACAACAACTATTAATCAACAGACCAAAATTGAAGCTCAATTGCGTGAAGCAGAACGTCGTTGGCGTAGCTTATTAGAAAATGTCCAGTTGTTAGTTGTAGGACTTGATAGCACAGGTAAAGTTGAATATGCCAATCCTTTCTTTTTAGAATTGACTGGATATACCCAAGAAGAAGTTTTAGGTAAGGATTGGATAAGAGATTTTATCCCACAAGACCAACAACAGCAAATACACAAATTGTTTCTAGAAATGTTAGGTCAAGGATTAAATCCTCACCATCAAAGTTCGCTTCTCACTAAATCCCAAATACCACGAGTAATTGCTTGGAACAATACACTGTTGCGAGATTCACAAGAGCAAATCATCGGTACTATGACTATTGGTGAAGATATTACTAAACGCCAGGCATTAGATAAAATTAAAAACGAGTTTGTATCAGTTGTTAGCCATGAACTTGGTACTCCTATGACCTCAATTCAGGGAGGATTAAATTTATTAGCCAAAGGATTAGTAAAACTTGACTCCGATAAAGGTAAGCGCATTATTCAAATCGCATCAGAGAATGCCGAACGCTTAGTTAGATTAGTTAACGAAATTTTAGATTTAGAGAGATTACAATCAGGAAGAGTCACTTTAAATAAGCAAAAAATTGATGCTAGTGAATTATTATTACAAGCAGCAGATTTGATGCAAATAATATTCCAAAAAGCTGAAATTAATTTATCAGTTTCTCCTCAATCAATTGAGTTGTTAGTTGATAAAGATCGCATTATTCAAGTTCTCACAAATCTCCTGAGTAATGCCATTAAGTTCTCCCCTCCAGGCTCTACTGTATGTATGGCAGTAGAAAAAATCCCAGCAAAGGACGCTGAAACTGCATCTGCTTTATTTAAGGTACAAGATCGGGGTAGAGGTATTCCTGCTGACAAAATAGAAGCTATTTTTGAGCGTTTTCATCAAGTAGATGCCTCGGATTCCCGCAAACAAGGGGGAACGGGTTTAGGTCTAGCTATTTGCCGCAATATCGTAGAGCAACACAACGGACAAATGTGGGTTGAAAGTACCGTAGGAGTAGGCAGCAGTTTTTACATGAAATTACCTCTTTGATTAAGAATAGGGAATAGGCAATGGGGAAAAGAACCTGCCCGAATAATCGGACTCTTTATCCCTAATTTTAATTAGGGATAAAATTAAGCATTTGATACGAGATGCCTTATCTACAGCGTTTTTCAGGTAAATTAAGTACATGGGTAGGGGCGCACAGCTGTGCGCCCCTACGATGATCTGTACCTCACCAAATTGCAATCTTCTGTATATGTTTTATATGTTTTAATGCGTCTTTTTTAAAATCCCTTAATTTTGATTATAGGGATTCCCCTATTGCCTTTTAATAATTTTATTTTTTGTGAATTTTACTACCAGTAAAAGATTTTTTATAGTAATTGCTATAAAATATACTAAGAATAAATACAGAGACAAAACAAGTAACTCTCTGTCAGCACTCATTTTTTCATATACAGGAGCGCATTATGGAATATCTTGCTTATTCTCACATGTTTATTGCTCAAGAAGAGGCATCTAGAAACATTGAATATAAACTTCCTAAACCTCAATTTAGTTGGCAAAAACCTCTGAAATCTTCTTCTGTGGTTATTACTAAAAAACACGCGTCTACAAACAGCAAATCTAATTTGCTCAAGTCTAAATTCAATTGGAAAAAACTCCTTAAATCTTCCGCTTGGTTAGCTTTAGCTGGTGTTGGTGTATTACTTATTGCTGTCAACCAAATTCAAATAGCTTCAGCAGCATATGTCAGAACTAACGGCAGTTGTCTACGTATTCGTACAGGCCCAAGCGTTAGCTATTCCTATGTAGACTGTGTAAAAAATGGAACGCCACTTCCAGCAATTCAAGGGTATGAAAACGGTTTTGCTAGGCTGTCTACAGGTAGATATGTTTTTGCCCGATGGGTTGGTGATAAACCTAATAGTCCGACTATCAGTAGACCTGGTGGGGTTGGTGGTTCATTTATTCTCACCCCTGGTTCTAGAGGTCAGCTTGTCAGAGACCTTCAAACAGCTTTAGGTAACCTGAGAGTTGATGGAATTTACGGCCCAGAAACTGTTCGTCAAGTACGAAATTTTCAAGCAAGTAAAGGTTTACTTGTAGATGGTGTCGTCGGCCCCGAAACTAGATTAGCTCTGGGTATTTAACGTCAGTTTGAGTTAAGGCTATTTTTCTATTATTTCTACGAGATACAGCGTTTTTCAGCTAAATGAAGCTCACAACAGAATCAGGGTTTGAGCTTATCCCGAACTCAGGTTACATGTTACATTTTTTACAAAAATTACGCATTCAGATCCCCCAACCCCCTTTCTAAGGGGGCTTTAGAAGTTCCCCCCTTTTTAAGGGGGGCTAGGGGGGATCTAGGTTTCAGGCTTCAGCGCGTAAGTCCTATTTTAGTTGAACTACTTATCATATCCGCATAAATTAGCACTCTCATATAGCATGTTATGAAGTTAACGCACTATACGAGAGTGCTTTCATTGACTGACGGTGTTGAAGAATGCACCCTAATAAATTAAAAACTTAGGATTTTATTTAATTTAGCTTCCTAAATTGATGTTAATAATCAAAGACCCAAATAATTTTGAACAATCTGCAAGATGCGTTCTGCTGCATGACCATCGCCAAAAGGATTAATAGCATTTGCCATTGCTTCATAGGCGGCTTGGTTGCTGAGTAACTCGCTAGCAGCTGCAAAAATATTTGCACTCTCAGTTCCCACAAGTTTGGCGGTACCTGCTGTAACAGCCTCTGGTCTTTCTGTGGTGTCTCTTAAAACGAGTACTGGTTTTCCTAAGCTGGGGGCTTCTTCTTGCAATCCACCAGAATCAGTCAGTAAAAGGTGCGATCGCCCAATTGCTCCCACTAATTCACCATAATCGAGAGGTTCTGTCAAGAAAATTCGGGGATGATTTCCTAAAAGTTGTTGTAATGGTACTCGTACTGTTGGGTTGCGATGTAATGGTAACAGTAATGCTGTATCGGGAAACTTGTCTAAAATTTGTAAAAAACCAGCAGCGATCGCTTCTAGTGGTTCTCCCCAATTCTCCCGACGATGCACCGTTGCTAACAAAACACGATGTGAATTCCAGTCTAAGCCTGGTACATTACAGCTAACTTGGCTTGCTGCAACATTCAACAAAGCATCAATTACAGTGTTACCAGTCAAGTGAATTTCACCTAAAACACCAGAACGCTGTAAATTTTCTACAGCCCAAGGAGTTGGCGCAAAGTGTAACTGAGTAATTTGAGAAATCAACCGCCGATTAGCTTCTTCTGGATAAGGATTGAATATATCATCAGTTCTCAACCCTGCTTCTACGTGACCAACAGGAATTTTTTGATAAAAAGCTGCTAAAGCTGCGGCAAAAGCCGTGGTAGTATCTCCCTGCACCACCACTAAATCGGGTTTTTTCTGGTGGAATAATGCTTCTAAACCTTGTAAACTGCGACAAGTAATATCATTTAAAGATTGCTGAGCTTGCATAATTTCCAAGTCATAATCTGCTTTGATATTAAACAGTTCCATGACTTGCTCAACCATTTCGCGATGTTGTCCAGTTAAAATTACTTGGGACTCAAAATCTGAACATTTTTGGAAGACCTGAATTACCGGAGCTAGTTTAATCGCTTCCGGACGTGTACCCAAAATAATGCAAACTTGCTTTCGATTAGTCATTTGTCCGTTGTAACTTGTCAAAAGCTATGGTCAACGGTCTATGCTCAATAGTCAATAGTTAACTGCCAATCATCACACAAACCATAAATATCAAAGTATAAATCATAAAAAATATCAAAAAACCTGGCTTCACTGGCGAAATGTAATGAGGGAGATGGGGAGACAAGGGAGACTAGGAGAATAATTCTTAATCCCTGTATGGGCAGGTTTAGGAAAAGACTTCCTTGCTAACAGAGATTCTGAGTTAATCTGCACCTAATACTCCTAACTCTTCAGTCAACAGTCAACCATCAACATTTTTATTAAAAATGAAAAAACCCGGCTTAACCGGGCAGACGCACTGTTTGTCGAATTAAATTGTAATGATTAGATTTTAATCTCACAGGTTAAAGGGCAAGATGCGTAAACAGTAGTCTGCGCTTGGTCTGCCTCTCCATGCAGCCAGCTTAACCATTTAACATCGCTAGGATGAACTCCTTTAGCAGTTAGCACACCCGCAGCAAATACAACTGCCATAACATTGAACATCACTAAAGCGCCTGCAACCAGCAAAACAGCACTAACAGGCATTACAGATTGCAAAACAATCGACAACAGACATCCGACCGTAGCCATCAAAACAACTAATGGAAAACCGACAACCAGCAAGCATACTCCCAATGTGAAAGTCCATATTAAAAAGCTTTTAATCATCATCAAGGAGTAGGTCTTTCCTAGATTAGAGCTCTGAGCCGAAACCATGACTTTTCCTCCCAAAAATACACAGCAAGTTTTAATTTTCAGTTTTTTTACGCTTTTTTGCGAATAAACTGAATCATTTCAGTGAAGTTCAGTATATAAAACCTAATTAGTAAAATGAGCATTTTTTTACTAAACTTTACAGTTAATTTTTTGTAATTATGAATGTAAAGTCAAGTTGCTTTTTATTCAAAAAGCTTGCTTACTTCATCTGTCTTCAGGAATAGAAGGTAAAAGGCATAAGCTTTCAAGTTTGATCCCCAGGGCATCATTCCGACTCAACTTAACATTTCTTATAAAAACTAGGACTTCTTCTCATAATTGGAAGATTCGCTGAATTCATGAACTGCTAATGTTTGTGTTGTTAGCTGCTAGCAATTAAACTCGATAGTTGCAATAAATTTCTCATTTAATAAAATTAGAATATTTACTTTCTAGCTTTTTAGTGCTTTATAGAACTTTTATTTTAGAGTATTTACTGAGGTAGCGTGTAGCCTTGCATGTGTTAAACCAGGTTATACAGGCTAAATAGTTTTTATAAAACTTATGAGTAGTCAAATTCCCGATAAAAAAGATACAAGTCCAGGGGGATGAAATGTATTGACCGTGGTTCTAGAGTTTCAATCGCCTTGCATTGCCCTTAGAGCTTATATGCCAGCGTCTTTCAGAACTCATCTCAGAAAGTTACTTGACTTCTCACTAATTCAACTTCTGAACTGCCAAATGTGAAGATATATGACAGAATCACAGTCTCCATTAAATTCTAACTCTGCTGCCGGTCGTAATATGCCACCAGCACCACCAGCACCACCACCACCACCACCAGGCATGAGTACGCAACGTCAAATGACACAAACATTGGATATGAGTGCTAATCCTGCTGTTAATTCTGCGCCTGTATCAGGTCATCGTCCAGGTACACCACCACCAATACCTAGTTCAGCTCGCCCTAAAAGTAGCCCTCCGGGACTGACTTTAGCACAGATTATCAGGGAAGCTTACGATCAAGGATATTCCGATATTCACCTGGGTGTAGGCGAAGTACCCCGTTTCCGCAACCGAGGAGAAATTCAATCAACAGAATATCCAGAAACGGATAAAGAGACTTTGATGAGTTGGTTGAGGGAGGTGATGACGGAGGCAGAAATTCAACGCTTTGAAGAACATCTAGAATTTGATGGAGCAACTCAGTACGAATTTGCTCGTGTGCGGATTAACGTCTTTGGCTCCCTAAAAGGGCCTGCAATGGTGTTGCGGTTGATTCCCTTGAAAATCTTAACTATGGAACAGTTGAGATTACCTCCAGTTTTTCGGGATATTTGTCATCATCACAAAGGCTTAATTTTGGTAACCGGACCGACTGGTTCTGGTAAGTCCACAACAATGGCGGCGATGATTGACTACATCAATAAAGAGATGGCTAAGCATATCATTACCATTGAAGACCCCATAGAATTTGTCCATCAAAGCCGTAAGTCCTTAGTCAAACAGCGGGAAGTGGGAATGCATACCCGGAAATTTGACAACGCTTTGAAAGCAGCCTTACGGGAAGACCCAGATTTGATTCTGGTGGGGGAAATGCGGGATAAAGAAACAGTCAACACTGCCCTCAAAGCTGCTCAAACTGGTCACTTGGTAATGGGAACGTTGCACACCAATAGCGCTGTAAAAACCATTGAGCGGATACTCAACCTCTACTCTGGTGAAGAACAAGATGCAATGCGCGTGGCAATTTCTGAGTCTTTAGTGGCTGTAATTGCCCAAGGTTTGTGCCGTACAACAGACGGCAAGCGGGCTGCTTTCCACGATATCTTGATTAACACTGAGGCAATCAAGGAATGGATCAAAGATGGTAAATATGATGAAATTACCGAATTGATGAAACAAGCCAGCTTTGACGGCATGATCACAATGAACCAATCCTTGCTCAATCTTTATCAAGACGGTCGCATTACTGAAGAAATTGCCTTAGAAATGTCACCAACTCCTAACGAAATGGCACAATTTCTCCGAGGTCGGGTTTAACACTGGGGACTGGGGACTGGGGACTGGGGACTGGGGACTGGGAAGATGGGGGAGTGTGGGGAGTGTGGGGGGAAAGATTTCTTCCCCATCCTCCCACACCTCCCACACCTCCCACACCTCTCACACCTTCCACACCTCCCACACCTCCCCATGCCCAATACCCAATGCCCCATGCCCAATGCCCCATACTCAAATATCTTTGTGTTCCTGGTTGCAGTTATCGCTAAGGTAAAAGGTAAAAGAGAAAGTTTTTTACTTTTTAGTTCCTTAGCCTCCTGTGAATAACTTGACGACAAACAAACTATCTACACCCCAGTTGTTCAAAGGCATTGCGCTATTTACACCTGGAGGAGATTTAATTTACTGCATCGATCCTAGCAAGCAAGGTCGATGGCATTTGCATTTGTGTTCTGCTTTGCAGGAAATTCTAGATTTACCAGAACCTCCGCACTTTTTAGTGCCTTGTTATACTGCCACTATTGACCACTGGTTAGATCCGCGTACTCAACGAGTGCGAACTTTTGCTGAAGCTTATCCGGCTGTGATGAGATATCAACCTTTGTTAAATGCCATTTTTGGTACAGAGGAGTTAGTATGGCAAGCAGCTCCTTGGCAAGAAGGATTGTGCGATCGCATGGTGCTATCTACTTATCGTTCCTCATTCCCGCAACTTTGGGAAGATCACGATTTAATTGTACGTTTAGATCTTTCTGAACCTGTGCCAAAATATCGCCAGCCAGTAATAGCACAAAAAGAGCAATTAACCACACAAGGCTATGTCCTGCGGTTGTTTGTTGCAGGGCATAGCGGAACTACCGAACGCATCCTTCAGAATCTACACGAATTGTTGGAGCGATCGCTCGGACACCCTTATACTTTAAAGGTGATTGATGTTTTAACTCATCCAGAACAAGCAGAAATTAATCAGGTTTCTGCTACTCCTACTCTTGTTAAGGTTTGGCCTCACCCAATTCGCCGAATTGTTGGAGACTTAGATCGTCTAGACAAAATTGTACAGATGTTAGCTACTAAGTAAAAATTTGAAGTTTTGTTAACAGTTTTAACGTCTTGGATGGGAGTGTTGACTGTTGAGTTAGGAATTCTGCCCTTTATTTTTGTACAGTGACTTTTTATTTTTCACTGTACAATTTGTCTCGAATTATTGGTAGCGATCGCTGCTTTTGTTCTTAGAGGAAATCTAGCAGACAGGCGATCGCCCCATCGCACCCGTACCTCCAAGATCGCAGTATTGATGGGCACAACCCGCCCCACAGTTGTGTAGTGACTGCTTTCTACAGGTGTTGTAGTCCAGCGTTCCTTAAATTTCGCAGTGCAATCTAAAAAATTAAATTGTAATTAATTAATAGTAACAACTAGGGAATAGATTTCATATCAAGTTCGGATAATTACTTATTATTAAAATCTTTCCGCGTCAGTCTTAATGGTAAGTCTTCTATCGAACATGATATCACTATATTTTACCTTGAATTTAATTAAAATACTAGCGCTTCACTCTAGTTAAGTGAGCGCTATTTTTGATAAATCAATAGTGATTTTATTGAAAACTCTATGTCCTTTCCTACTTAAACTTCGCTGAACTGACGAGAGTAAACTTCATCAGACACTTCTTTAAGTTCTGGTTCAACCACTGTTAAATGTTGCTCTAAAATTGCCAAATTACGAATATTGGATTTATAAAAAGCATCAAACAAATCACCCACAAAAGGCACAGTACCGACAACTGTTTCCAAACCAACATTAAAAATCATTTTGGCTAAGTCTTGGCGTGGGATGCTGAAGCGAGTAGCTAAAAATATTATGTAAGCCGAAAACGCTGTACTGATTAAATCTCCAGCACCTGGAACTAAACCGATAATTGGGTCTATTCCAATGTGAAAACCTGTTAGAGGAATGCGTATAGATGTATCCATCAAGCGGCTGAGTTTGCGGATGCGATTTAGAGTGGCAAGGCGTTTTGCAGCGTCCATAATTTACGATATTTGCACTACTCTTAAATTGCACCATTTTTAGTGATTTGTCTTGTACCGTTAGAAATAACAAGTATGAATAAAAATCCATCACAATCTAGTGGTGATTTCCAGATTTTGACTATAGTACTGGTGGAGATAGTGATTATCTTGATGGAGGTGCAAGTAGTGACAGAATAATATATAAGAGCGATTTTTGAGATTGATGACTTAGTTCAAGCCGGCTGTAGTTAAGGCTATCTACTAAAAGTGAAATAAAAATTGAACTGAATCTAATCTAGTTTGGTTAACATAAAAGTAACGTTTAAATAAATCTTGATGGATTCCGCTTACACTCTCACTCCAGATATTATTGCTACTGGCTTTCATGCCCTGTCTGAACCTTTGCGGATTCGGGTCTTAGAACTGCTGCGCTCTCAAGAACTATGCGTGTGTGATTTATGTGAACATCTTGGTACTACTCAGTCTAAACTGTCTTTTCACTTGAAAACGCTTAAAGAAGCTGGCTTAGTTCGCTCTAGACAAGAAGGGCGCTGGATTTACTACAGCCTTAATCTGCCGCAATTTGTTGTTCTAGAGCAGTACTTAGCAGAGTTCCGTCGCTTTAGCCCGATATTACCTGCTTCTCGCTGCTATGACTCTTAGTAAAATATTAAGTCTCTTAATTTACAACTATATAGATATAAATAGTTTACAAATCAATTTTTTTTGAAATGATGAGGATATACTTTTCATGCGATCCAGCAAACTGAGGTCAATTAACCCAACAACCAAGAAACTGGCTCTGGCGCTAGTAGTGTACCAACGCAAAATTGCTACGTGGAGCCAAGCAAGGGAGCAGGGAAGAAACTTGCAGTAAGTCTTTCCCCCCTGCCCCTCTGCCCCTTTGCTCCTCTGCTGACCACAACGCAAAGTTTCCTTGGCAGACTACTAGGGATGCTTGTGATGGAAAACAGTCTATGTAATTACACAGGCGATCGCCAAAGAGTATCAAACTCACCAAAAGAATCAAGTGCAGGTTGGTGCTCTTGTTGAGAGATGAATTAGGCTACTAAGCCCGGATTTCTCACAAAGAATAAAAAATAGGGGTCAAAAACTGCCAAAATCTATATTGCACAAGTGTTCCAGCAGTTTAAGCATAACCCCCAATAAAACAGATTGCATACCAGAACAGTTCAAATTTAAACAAGTAAAGTCATGTCTAATCGAAGTTAATTTCAACGCCGCAACTGTAGCATCAGATACCGAACTAACTTTAATTACGGAATTAGACCAAAAGCGGAAAACTATTAATGGAAACATTAGGCCGACTAAAGCCCACCTGTAGGTGTTTTGGCCCATGAAACACGATATTGTTTGTCCATTCAACTTTCTCGTCTATCAGGCAAAGATCGGGCAAACGGTTGAGTAGGATATTTAAGGCAATCTGACCCTCGGCGCGGGCTAGTGCTGAACCAATGCAGAAGTGGATACCAGCGCCGAAACCGCAGTGTCGGGAGTCCTGGCGCTGGAAATCTAGAACTTCGGGGTTTGGAAAGATTGCAGGATCTCGGTTGGCGGAGCCAAGCATCAATCCCACACTGTCCCCCTGTCGAATCAGTTTGCCACCAATCTCGACATCTGCAAAAGCCCACCGTGTCACTAACTGGACTGGGTTGTCGTAACGTAACAGTTCTTCAACTCCCGCAGGAATAAGTTCGGGATGAGTACGCAACAGTTTGAGTGCATCTGGATTCCGTAGCAATGCCAGTGTGCCTTTGCCAAGCAGGTTGACCGTCGTTTCGTGGCCTGCTGTCAGCAGATGGATGCACATTGAGAGAACTTCTTCTTCACTGAGTTTGTCGCCCTGATCTTGAGCTTTTACCAGCGCCGTGATCAGATCCTGGCGCGGCTGTTTCTGCCGTTCTGAGATCGCCGTGCTGAAATAATCGATCAAGCATCGGGTTGCTTCTTCGGCCCGATTATATGTTTCTGGTGTTGCTGATAAACGTGAGGTGCTAGCTTCCAATAAGGCCACAGACCACTGTCGGAATAACGGGCGATCCGCAGGATCGACACCCAGCAGAGCGGCAATTACCATAACCGGCAGAGGAAAAGCAAACTCCTCTATCAAATCCATTTCTCCACGAAACTGAACCCGATCTAACAAGTTGTCTGCAATCTTGAAAATAGTTGGACGAATGTTTTCTACCACTCTTGGGGCAAAAGCCTTGTTCACTAGCAAACGCAGTCGCGTGTGGTCTGGAGGATCTCGAAAAACCATCCAGTTGCTAACCATCGAGCGAAATCCTTTATAAGCTGCTGGTACTGGTGCGCCTTCGCCGTCCTCACGAATTCGTCGAACTTCACGGCCGAACCTATTATCTTCAAGCACCTGCATCACATCTTGGTAACGGAAGAGATACCAAGCACCTGGTAGTTTGGGATTAGAGGAGATTCCCCAATGAACAGGATCTTCTTCTCTGTAGCGACGGTAGACTGTGTAGGGATCTGCGATGACTTCAGGTAGAAACGGATTTAATCTTTCAATCATACAAAAGTCCTAGTGTTATCTAACTGCTTTTACTGCCTTCAATAATGCTGCATGGCGATTTGGTGGGGATGATGTTGGTCAGTCGAAAGCCTGCTTTCGTAAAGAGTTTTTCAAACTCATCTGTAGTACGAATACGTGTCCCAGAGTTAGTTACCAGCATTTGCAAATCTAGGAACGTAGCAAAAGATGGCTCAGAATTAGAGTAAACTACTGGATCAATTACAAGCAGTTTTCCATTTTCAGGCATGGCTTGGTGACAGTTTTGCAAAATCTCAATTGCGCGGTCATCACCCCAATTGTGAATCATTTGTTTAAGAATATAGGCATTTCCCCCACTGGGTACTGACTCAAAAAAGTCTCCGCTTAGTATTTGATATCGTCCCACAAGTTCTTTTAGCTGTAAATTATGTTCTTCTTTGAAGCGTTCAACCACAGATGGTAAATCAAAGAGAACACCCGTTATGGCAGGATGCGCCTTTAAGACAGTAGGCAATAGAGTTTTATATCCACCACCAACATCAACCAAGTAAGAAAATGAGGAAAAATCATAAGCTTCTAAGACAGCATTATTGATGATTGCAGAATATTTATTCAGCCCTTGTTTAAAATTCTTACTAACTTCAGGATTCTGAGCAAAATAGTCACCAACCTTCATGCCAAACTTATGTTCAAATCCAGAAATTCCTGTCTTCACAGCGTTGAACATATTTCCCCAAGATTGCCACAGCCAGTCCTCACCTTCCAAAAGTGCCACAGAGCGCATTGAATCAGGAGTGTCTGTCTGAAGACATTTTGCCAGTGGTGTCAATTCAAAGTAGTAATTATCAATCTCGGCAAAGATACCATGACTTGCTAGGGCGCGTAGTAATCTATATAAAGATTGGGCATCAACTTCTACATACTTGGCTAGATCGTCAATGCTTTTTGCCTCATCTTTGAGTAAATCAGCAATACCCAGTTTTGCTGCTACGTAAATTCCTTGAGTTAGGTAATGACTGTTCAGCATTTGCATTATTATTGCTGAAGGCGGCGTGGCGTCTTTTTGATTGTTGATGTTTGTTTGAACAATAGCTGTTGACAACATAATTATTTCTCCTAAAACCAATTTTGGGAATGAATTATATCTGGAAAATTTTGAGAAAATGTATTTGTCTTTTAGCCTAAAAATAGCGTTAGCTTTTACTCAAAAACTCAGAATTTCCGTTAATCATGCAATAACACTGGTTCTATAAGTATCAATAGGCACTAAATCAAGTGGATACTTTAACGTAGCTAGCATCTGCTTCATCTGCTCATTCCCCTGATGCTGTACCTGCGCTACAGATGGCCTGGACTCAAGACGCCTAACGTAATCTGTTAGCAGAGGCAGGTGCTGGTAGTTGTAAACCATACGTAGGTAGGCTAAAATCGGGGCTGCTGCACAGTCGGCTAAGGAAAACTGTTCGCCCACCAGCCAAGTACGCCCCTGAAGCCGCGCATCTAGGAGAGTGCAAGCCGTCTCCAATAGCCGCTTTGCTTTGAGAACCTCTTTATTGCCTCGCTCCTCGGCCGGACGTTGGGTATCGGCAAACAGCGCCTCGCGTCCCGAATTGATGTATACATCCAGAATTCGCTCCCAGAAACGGACTTCTAAAGCCAGGTTCGAGTCATCAGGAATCAGACGAGGTTCGTTTTTAAAGTCTTCGTCAAGATATTCAATGATGATACAAGCCTCAAAAAGTACTTGCCCAGAGTCTGCGATTAGCGTTGGAATTTTAGCAAAGGGGTTGATTTGTATGTAATCTTCGCGCGATCGCGCCTCGAAAAGATTCACCTGGATGGGTATAAAATCTATGTTCTTCTCGTAGAGGGCGATGAGGACTCGCTGGGAGTAGGATGAAGCCGGGGCATAGTAGAGCTTCATATAGTATTATGCAAGGTTGGTAAGGAGAATAATTTTTAACCACTAGTCAAAAAGGTTGTGTTGGTCAAAAATATAGCGGTTTTCACTCAAATAGAATACAATCCTTGTGATTTTAAACTAGGAGGTAAGACTAGAAGGTACACAAAGGTGTATTCTACTCAAATAAAAATCGCTATATGTTGAGAATAAAGATTGGGGGTTCAGCTTAACTATTTACGGATTTCTGCGCGAGTGCAAATATAGCTGGACTATCCATCCAAATCCCTTTGTCTGTTTTTAACACTTTGACTTGTTTGAGGAATTCAACCTTAAACTGCTCTATTTTTTCAGGCTCTAGTTGTGCTAAGTGCATACGGTTGCCAGTGTACCAGATAAAATCCCAACACTCTTCCACACTCTCGACATAATAGCCCAATTCTTCGGTAAATATTTCAATGTTCTCTAAACCCGTGTCCTGTAATAATTGGCGACACTTATCAGGAGTATCAACTCGTTGCAATGGCATCACTGGTGGAAGTGCAATACCAAAATTTTGCAGACATGCTTTATAAACTCCAACCACGGAATTGTCGCCGATCTCCCCCCAACTAGAGAACGCAACTCGTCCACCAGGTTTAGTAACACGCTGCAATTCTCGTAAACCAGTAAGTATATCAGGCCAGCAATAGACGGCTGAAGCAGAGATGACTACATCAAAACTGTTGTCACCTAATGGCAAAGCTAATGCATCTCCCTCACGAATGTTAACGTTTGTCAGACCCACCGCAGACACTTTTCGCTGTGCTTCTTCACGCATATTTTCAGCTATGTCAACTGCTATGACTTCTCCACTTTCACCAACAGCATATGCAGCAGCGATCGCAGCATTTCCCGTACCGGTTGCCACATCAAGAACCTTTTGTCCGGTATGTATTCTGGCGAACTCAACTAAGTGCTGAGCAGATACAGATGCAGTACGTAGTGCGAGTTTATCATAGCTATCCGAAACCAAATTGAAACACGATTTTACTTGCTGGTTATCCATTGGAAAAATCTCCCGAAAGTTTTATTGAGTAATGTTTTGCGTAGCTAAAACGGAATATAGACTATAAATTTATACAGTGCCAAAAGTAACACCCTGCTGTTTTAGCCATCTGCGGTAGGTAATGGAAGAGCGATCGCTTGGCACATGAAAATTAGCTTCCAAGTCCAACGGTATACGCCGTGGTCGTTGAGACTCGACGATCGCAACGTCCTGATCGAAAACTATATGTGCCAAGTTTCTGAACACATCTTCTGGAACTTTGTCAGCATAATTGATACATGACCATCTCCAAACGATGGACTTTTCCTCCTCCACAGGTGTTACTGTGAAGAACATCGTCATAATTTCATCGACGACTTTGCTACGTACACGTAAGCATACAGTCAAAGGGCGGAAAATATCATAACTGGCACTGACGTATTCTCCTTGTCCAGTCTCGTGATTAAGTTGCCAAACGCTGAGATCGGTAACGTGAATCCCATCGGAATTAACTTTTACTTTATAGTCATCTATGGTTGCATGGTTAGATTCGCCCAAACGTCCGTCATGGACAAAGGGTATGTGGTTGAAATCTAGGAAGTTTTCTATAGCACGAAAAGCGCTGGAGTGATAGTGAATGGGGCCGAAGAAACACTTGTAGTAGCTAGGGTCATCCAACTCTGGAATAGCAGGTAATTCATATTGTGGTGTTCCCAAACAGACCCACACCAACCCGTAGCGCTCTTGAACGTGGAATGTCTGCACACAAGCCCGTGACCGTGTTGATGGTATCCAATCTGGGTGAGCCGGAACGTGTACGCAGTTTCCTGAGTTGTTGAAGGCAAAACCGTGATAAGGGCAAACAAGGTTATCATCCTTAATCCATCCCTGTGCAAAGCTGGCTCCCCGGTGTGGACAACGGTCTTCCCAAGCTAAAACTTGGTCGCCACTGCGCCACACCACTAAATCCTCCCCTAACAAGCGAACGCTAAGAACTTTGCCTGGTGTGACATCTTCCGATTTCGCTACTACATGCCAGTCGTTTTTGAGAGTTACGTCGTTTACCATTTTGATTGAACTCCTAATAATACAAAACTCTTGATGGTGTATGGAAGTTTGAAAGCTTTGCTGCTACTTGATTAATAGCTTTTGCAAAATTTGTGTTGAGCGACCACTTATTAACTGAACTTTTCAGACGATCTCAACGTTGCTCAACTTTGACTCGCCTTAAACCGAAGAGGATGATAATACAAGCTAAAAATACGAAGCTAGTAATAACCTTTACGGCTATTTCCACACTGGTCTCTATCCACAAGGGACCTTGAGGAAACCCCTTTGCGGTAATCAATAAGGTCTTTGTTAAGCCAATTGCTGCTCCTAAAACTTGACTACCAAGACCAACATAGGAACTCAACAGCAGAAACCAAAACGTCAGTTTGGCAAGCAATTTTGAAAGCTGGATATAAGGAAGCGCCAAACCAACGCAGATTAAAAAAGTTCCCAGCGAAAGTCCAATGGTATGGGCGGCTAGTCCTGCGCGTGGATTAGTATACAAAGGAATGAATAAGGGGATTATACATCCGAGAAAAAATAGAAAGAACCCATGCCAAAGAAAACTACGCCTATACTCCTCAATTTCATACTGGTTTAAGAGAGTCTTTGATATTTGTTGCGAGTCAAATTCATTAAGTATTTCAACTGTTTCAACTTTCATGAGCGTCTCAATTTTTTGATTTAATTTTTAACAAATTGGTTTTTTGGGCGGAATTTTTTAGTAGCATTTGTGTAGGTGTACTCACATTTATGTCAAACAGTTACTCGTGATTTTTAGCTAGGTCTTCAAAGAAGTTCGTATAGAAATCGAACATTTCATAAACAGTGCTGTGGATCGCCTCGCATTCCCTAGCTTGATTGCCCAGCAGCTCAAACCGACGAGCGATCGCCTGATATGCTATTTCTGGTGTGGGAATATACGCGGGTGGAGTTGCGACCTCGAAGGATGGGCCTGCGGTTTTGCCTCGCTTTCCTGAAGGCATAGTCATCAGCAACTCGCCTAGAGGGCGCATCATACCTGTCATCACGTCAATAGCAGCATTCATCAGCTTCGATCGCCGTAGGCTACCATTGGGCGTTAACCCGAAATGTTGTACCATCATCTGCATCATTAACAAGTAACACTCATTAAAGATTTCCATCACCTTGCGAGTTTGGGAAACTGTGACAATATTGGTGTTGTAATCTTGATGCTGCAATGTGGGATTCCGCATCGCTGGGTATGCTGGATTCCAGGGAACCTGGCGGCTAGTTCCAGCTTCAGTAACCTGCTGTTTAACCAGAGCCTCAGCCATGCGTCGGAATTGCTGAAAGTGGGATTTTTCAAACTTAGGTGAGGATGAGTCGCATCCTTCGCCTTGCTCAACAATTAAATCAATTGCAAACAGCGCACTGTTAACATCGTCTACTTGGAATTGGTAATCTGGGTGAACTTTGTTAAAATCCTCACGCAAAAACAAGTGATGTTCGCCACCAACACGACCTTTCTTGACTACAATTAAATCCCCAATTGTCTCCAGCGCCGAGCGGATTTGACGGTACAGTTCGCTTAAAGAACCATAACCGTGGAGGCGATCGACTGTGGGATCGTTCAAGACAGGTTCGCCAACGAGGTCTTCTTCCAAAAAGTCAGGCCACTCGAAACGCATGAATCGCTGTAGGGTGCTAGCATTTAAGGGTTCGAGAGCAAAGTCTACTTCAATAGGGAAACGGCGATTGATGGTGCTGAAGTTAGGGGTCGCTGGATAGAAAGGCTCACCCATGGCCATGAGGATGTTGTTCACCATCAAAAAGTGAATCATTTCCTCACGGGATATCTCCAGTAATACACCCCGCATACCGTAATCACGCACTTCTTTACCGTCACCACAAGCTAGGTGCAGCTGCTCGGTTGTCCACAAACCCCGACGCACGTACTCCTGACCTGTTGCGTAGTTGGGGATGGAGTATGCCGCATAGATGTATTGCAGCATGACTGCTATCTCCAGTTCCGCAGCATGTCGCAAAGCAACAACTAATTCATCGCGGGTCTGGATAGTGCGCTGGGTGTGCTTTGGCTCTGGTACTGCATTGGGAATGTAACCAACTCGCTGTTGATTAGCCAAGAATTTACGTAAAAGCATAGCTTTGGGTCGGGACATATCCCGCGTTGGTGGCATATAGTAAGTTTTGTTTTGGTTGCGGGGATCGCACATTTGCCACATCAACCGCGCATAGTTTTCTACCTTGCAACGGTCAGCGAGGCTGAAAACCTCGGCTTTCATAAAGGAGAAGACCAACTCGTAGTAAGCTAGGATTTGCTCATAAATGAGGTGAAAATCTACTTTCTCATCCTCAATTTCCTCTAAGTGCCAATCGTTGGTCAACACTCGCACAGCAAAGGAACCGGCACCAGACCAAAAGCCGAGTAAATCATCGTTATCGTAGGCGATTATTGCCTCGTCTAGTTGATTGCGATCGCTAGGTCGTTCATCGGGTCGAGCCGACAACAACACTCGCGTAGTTCCAGGTTGGGCACCACGTAAAGTTACCCACCCGCATCCCTTATCATCTGTGGAGACAACACAAGTAGGGCTGAATTCGCCGCCTGCTTGCCGTTTCCCTGGTTTGAAATGTACAATTTCCAGTTCCCAACTGTGGGGAAAGTGGAAAGCCTGACCAACGTTAGCGGGGTCGCGTTCAAATTCGTAGCGTAGATGAGGCAATGCTTTCGGATTGTAGAACTGTTGCAGGTAGACGGTCTCAACTGGCGCAGGACGCCCCCGCACAAAAGACCGCACCTCCAGTTCCACAGCATAGTCTTCGCCCCGTTGCCAATCGGGGAATTCCACGAACAAGCAGGCTGGATCTATCTGGAGGTTAATCTCCTCTTCCTGAAGCAAAATCTGTGGTTGTCCATCAGGCTGTATTGCAATGATGCATAAACCCTGCTGTAAAATTTCATCAGCCAGGTCTTCAAAGGGTGCCGCTAGTGGTACGTCTACAATGCCGCTGGTAAGTTGATGTGCTGCTTGCTGATAGGCATTTTTAGGGATTCGTGCTACTAGCCGCAGACTTTTGAGTGTACGCAATTCCAATTCGCCAAGGTCAAGCTTAGCAGCGATCGCATGAGTTGGTCCAGGGCCTGGTTTTGTCGTTCGCCCCAGACACGGCACTGCTGTAACCATATTCAGGCTTGCCCCTTGGGGAGTCACCTGGACAGTAAGATTGGATAGTGTCTTTGAATTACCTGGCAAGTGGCGGGGAGTCAGTAGTCGGCCATATGGGTAGGTGCTAAGTTCTCCCTCACACCACAAACCGATGGTTCCGTGCAGTTCCCAGAACACAGGCGAGTCTGGTTGCTGCGGTGTTGACATGTTGCTCAAGCCGAACTGCACCACTAGCCCCAACACATCGTCCCTAGTCATTGCCTCGCGCAATAAGGAAACTGTTGGTGAAAGCGTTGCTTCTTCGCCCCACAATAAATCTGTCGCAGCTTTGGAGATGGTAAACTGATGCACAGCTGCACGCCCAAACTCATTGTTCAGACAGTGTGCAGACAATTCGTGGATGTGGTTAAAGTTCTGCCAACGCGCTGGCTGCACGCCCTCCACAGGTGCTGAGAGCATATTTGAGACTTCGTGGGAGCCACCAAGGCGGCCAAAGGTTAGTTGACCTACCATGATTGTGCTAGTCCAGTTGGAGGCCGGATCGCAGTCAAAGATGCGGGCCCGATTGAAGGTAGTCGCTAGATATTCGTTGTAATGACCCCACATATCGACGCTGCGTCCCACCGCTGGGTCGTGCTGGTCAACTTGTCCCGGCATTCTTTGAGCGCTGACAATTTGTGCTTCAATTGCAAAATGACCATTTCCCCCGAAGTCCCATCCCATCGCCATACTGAAGGGGCCATTTTCATCCCAATGACCTTCACTGTTAAACCGGGGGCCCAATTGGTAGAGGTGTTCGTGGTACTCAGATATAGAACGGTGGGGATCGAAGCGATCGCCATTCATATACACTGTATTGGTAGTGAGATCCACCAGCCCATTTTTGTGTCCTGTAGGGGCGTGAGTGCGGGCAAAGCCTTGAAAGTGGAGTCGGGGAAAATCCAAAATGCTCATAGCAGATTCCTGAGAAAGAAATGGCGATATTTGCGTGACCTGGCTTTTCCTGTCGGCATTACAGAATGCCACTTTGAAAGTGAATAACTTTCTAACAAAGCAGGACGCAGGCGAGGCTCTTAGATGTGCCTTCTTTCATGCTTAACGAGTTAAAGGCTACGTACCAGGCTTGATTTAAACCTTTGCGTACTTATCGGAGGTAATCTAACAATTTATGCAACCTGCAAGTAACTTTATATTTGTTTACACAATTCCCGCCTCAAGACAATTCGCAATTAATTCGTAGCGAATTCTCTGCGTACCTTTGCGTACCTTTGCGTACCTTTGCGTTTAAATTTCAACCCTCAATTCCCCAATATTTTACCCAAAGCTACCTGCTTGTTTTGCTTGTTTCTCGAACTGTAGGGGTTTTGGTCTTCTTTGCAGACATTATTGGTAGTGTTGTCGTCGATTCTCTCAATGGTTTATGGGTGACAATTTCATACACAACTTCCAGTGCTGACTCAATAGCTCCCTGAATCCACGCCGGGAACCTAGAACAATGTTCGCCAGCAAATAAGAGTGTATTCTGCGGTCTAGCAGCTTCTAAATAATGAATATGGTGATTGGATTCACTAGATACATCGTCACCCCAAGGTATAGAGCATCCTCCATCGCTCCATTCGTAGTTGCCCCAGGCGATGCTAGCCATGTCCATAACCATGCCAGGTGCTTCAATTTCAGGGTGAATCTGGCTCACTACTTTTTTGACGTAGCCATAGCGTTCTTGCTCGGACATCATCCCTAAATGGTCGGCATCATCGCCAATGGTGTAACTAGCTAATAAAGCACTACCTAAAGAGGAGTTGGTATTCACTGAAGGGTAATATGTCTGGCGGATGCCCTCACCACTGAAAGATGCCCCGCCTTTAATTCCATGCTTTTCCCAAAAGGGTTGGGCGCAGTGAAAAGCAACTTTGGTAGCTGGGCAGTAAATAGTGTTGTCAATTGAAGTGAGTTTATCTTTGTCAAACCCCCTCAAATCCATTTTGCGTAGGATTGAGAACGGGATTGTACATAAGACATAATCGCAATGACGTGTATGCAGTTGTTTATCTTTTAACCAAGACACTTCAACCCCATCTTCCTGCACATGCAAACCTACTACCTTGTGGTTGCACTTAATCGGAGCCTTGATTGCGGCTGCTAAAGAGTGGATGAGCTGATCCATACCTCCTTCAAGTTGCAATAAATCGTGGCTAGTTTCAACGAGGATGTCGCTGAAGAACATATCAAGTGCCTTGCTACACCTAGCTCGAAAACCTGGGTTGGCTTTGATGAATCCATGAAAATCAATGCTTTCGCCATCTTCACTGAAAAAAGGCTCCAAATCCAACCTTTCTAGTTCATCCATTAAGTGCGAGTTCAAGTCTCGATCTAGACTTTCGCGCAAATTTCCAGGAGATATGGTATTGACAATAGTTTTTAGCCAGGCTCCAAATAGCCGAGTTTTCTCACTGTAGCGAGTATCTAGAAAAATTCCTTGATAGTGTTGCTGGGATATCCGAGGCCCATCCTTCATACGGAAGATGTTTCCTTGGATATTCATCAAAGCATTTTGCTCCTCGAATACTGTGACAAACTTACGCAGTTTTTTATCCAGTCCCATCTCGTGTATGTAGTGTAGGACGTGCTTATGTTCGCTGGGAATACGCATAGCTCCGAGTTCTGCATAAGGAGCCTTCGGATCGTCTCCAAAGCGGTGAGTCCAGATTCTACCCCCAATGCGCGAACTGCCTTCTATAATCTCGACTGTGTGACCTAAGCGCTCAAGCTCATAAGCTGCTACCAAACCTGCAATGCCAGCCCCTAGAATGGTTATGCGCTTGCTTTCTTGGGAATTTGCGATTTTACACAGATGAAGTATTGTCTTGGTGTCCATTTTCTAAGTCCTGCAAATTACTATTTAAAAATACCAACACTAAACGTGTTATTACTGAAGGAACTGAGCGAGTTGTTCCAATTTTTCCCAAGCAATACCACTTTTGAGAATGTCTTTGGCCAAAATGATAGCTTTAGTGAGCGTATCAAAATAATTACTATTTTCAGGTAATGACTCACTTACATACAAAGCTAAAGCTGTATTTAAAGCCACTACATCTTGCTGAGCTGGAGTACCTTTACCAAGTAAGACTGCTTTGAGGATCTCGGCATTTTCTCGGACATCCCCACCTCTGAGTTCACTGATGGGGGTTGGGTTAAGACCTAAATCTTGGGGATCGATTGTCAATAGGTGCATTTGTTGGTTGGATATTACTGCTAAGTCAGTTTTATCTCCCAAACCTGCTTCGTCTAATTTTTCTCGTCCGTATAGTGTAATTACTCGCCGAGTTCCAAGTTGATGTAGAACCTGAGCAAAAGTCTCAACCATTGCTGGGTTATTGACGCCAACAACCTGTCCTGTTGGTTGTAAGGGATTGAGTAACGGGCCAAGAAGGTTAAAAACTGTTCGCACTTTGAGGGTTTTTCGTAGTGGTGCGATCGCTTTCAAAGCTGGATGCCAATCTGGTGCAAAAAGAAAAGTTATCCCAACCGCCTCAACAGCTTCTTGAGTCTTCTTACTACTAGCTTTGAGATTTAAACCCAAAGCCTCTAATACATCTGCTGAGCCTGTTTTACCGGATGCCGAACGATTGCCGTGTTTTGCAACTTTAACTCCAGCTGCGGCCGTTACGAAGGCAACAGCTGTGGAAATATTAAATGTTGATGCTCCATCTCCACCAGTACCACAAGTATCAACTAGTGGTGATGTACCAACAACGCGATCGCGCAAAGTAGCTTTTAATGACTGGGAGTATAGAACCTTGACCATACCCAATAATTCTTCAGTTGACACTCCCTTAGATTGAATTGCGGCTAAAATTGCACCTGACAACACAGGAGGAATAGCTTCTGTTAGCCAACCGTACATTAAATCCCCAGCTTGAGAAACTGTAAGCGATTGACCATCTAACAATTGCTGCAATAACGCACAACAATCAGGACATTTGTAACTTGGGGAAATCTCTTCAATTAAAACAGCTGTTTTAACCATAAATTTCGATACATGCAGCTTTTTTCAGAAAAACTAGTTAAGCTAAAAAACTACCTAAATTTGCAACAATCAAATTCATCTTGGTGTTGCAGCTATCAAAGTATGCAATAGGTGTCCCTAATTGCAAACTTGGTTAACTTATCGGTTGTAGTTCAGAGATTTATGCAGATTACAGTTTTTTTTTAAGAGGCTGTCTCTAAAGAAATGTAAACAGAGCAAAGTAATACGATTTCACTTGAAGATTAATACAAATAGGGAGCAGTTGGGAAGAATTAAAGACCAATCATTTGTATCAGCCATTTCCTGAAATTGTATCAGGCGATCGCTAGAAATGAAAATTGCTTTTAAAGCAATAGAATAGTGGCCAAAAGAATGACACACAAATCGTATGCAAGTGATGTAAATATGCAGAGTGTGAAATTATCGAAGAAAGGCAGAAGGCTTTTATGGAATTCTGACTTCTGACCTAGAAGCGTGACCAAAATGAGCAAGGTTTTAAAACCCCGACCAAATCTTTAATTTGGTCACTCGAATTTTGGAGGGGTTTGAATCCCCTTCTTAATAAAACCTTCGCCCTCCGCATAGCTGCCTTCTCAAAGCTAGTGGTTCGTCGCATTAATTATGAGGGGTAAAATAACGAACCGCAAAGGACGCAAAGAACGCTAAGGAAGAAGAAAAGAAGAGAAATCGAAAATGAGTTTACCTAGCAAAATTAATGCGATAGACTACTAGTGGTCTATCGCATTAATTTTGCTGGGTTGGGTAAATTTTTGAAAGCTTAACTCTAGCGTCTTCTGTACGAAAACGCCAATCCACACAAACTTTATTTGTATT
>NZ_JACJTU010000052.1 GCF_014698835.1 Nostoc paludosum FACHB-159
GCATGGGAACTCCAGAAAATAGATAAGTATAGCAGTGTTTACGAAAGAACTGGTGAATACATCCCCAAAGACGACAAATTGCCAATGATACCGATGGTTTGGGGTAGCGGTTTTATAACTCAGGTGCAAGAAACTTTTAATTTAAATGAAGAGCAAACATATAGGTATAGTACATCAGCGCGTTTGGTGGACTGCTTTGGGATGTTTGATTATTTGTTGGGGATGGAGACAAGTCAATGAACCAAAGCAAAAAGAAACGCAAGTCTCTGAGTTTGCGGCTTCAACCTTATGAGGGTGATGTTTTAGCGGAGGTGGTTGATTACTTGAACTCGTTGCCCAAGGATGAGGCACAGCGCAAGGTGGCTGATATCTTGGTGGCTGCTTTCTTGCCAGTGGCGCGATTTCAGAGCAGTAATTTTACGCCAGAGCAGATCCGTTTTGCTTGTTGGGAAGCGCAGGATTCATTGAATAAACACGGTAGTTATATGCGTTTGGCACTGTCGGTGGAACAACCGCAGTTTGTGCTGTCACAGCCTGCGTTGCCTGCACCAGTTGTAGCGGTCAATGCCCCTTCTTACATGAGTAATGCTTTAGAGTCGCCTGAGCTTGAGGGGGAAGCGGCTGATTCAATCAGACCAGCAACTCTAGTTCCGGGTCAGGCTTCATCGCAAGAATTGGATGCAATTTTTGGAGGAGATTGAGCGAAGAATATTTAGCTCTAGCCGCAGTTTACAATCATTCATAGCGTTCAAAAAATTACACATTCTCACATTGTCTGCATGAGCATTAATACCGATACACAGCAGTTATTAGTCAATAATCAACCTATAAGACCGACAGAGCCATTAGAATATCGTGCAATTGGTCGGCTCTGGGGGAGGTATATTCCAAGTGAGGATCTTATTTATATTGGGCAACTAATAACTGCTGACGGTGCAATGCTTGAGACAAACCTTGCTAAGAGAGCATCAATACTAGTTCAAAACGCTCGGATTGATTTGTCACAAGAATATCTGTGGACTGCTTACCCAAGAACATTATTAGAAGATTCTCTGACCAAACTAAGGGTAAGTTTAATAAATGTTCGCACACCTAAAGAATATACCGACTCAGTAAAAGCCGAATTGCAATTACTAGCTGATAACTTTTCTGTACAAGGAGTAGTTGTACATCAAGACTTGGAACAAGGGATAGTCGAAGTCAAAATTCACAGAAAACCTCGGAGTAATTTTGAGCCACCTAAAGATTTTCAACTGAAGCTCCGAGGATTTTTACCACCAAATTCGATGAAGAAATTCTGGAATTTTTACGTGCGGCGAGTGGGGACTAGCTTAGTAATTCAATCAGGGGAGTGTATTAAATCTCCTCTTCGTGAGCAATTATTAACTGAAGATATCTCAACCAATACACTAGTTGATGCTACTGAGCTAACTGAGAGCTAAACCGACAGAAAAAGTGTAGTTATTCTTTGTTAATTGCTGATTTCATCAACATTTTTTAGTGCATTGCTGCCAAGAATTTATTATGCCTAAACGTAAATCCCCTAAAACGAATAGTTCAGCATCAAAAGAAGAAGCCACGCCAAATCAACCTGCTATTTTACGTGTCGTTAAACAGAATAATACTGCCACTGACGATAATAACTCTGCACAATCTGGCTCAGAATCAACTGCATTACCAACGGAAAATCAGCCAGTTGAGGCGGAATTAGAAGTAAATAATAACCACAGTCAAAGCATTGAAGTTTCAGAACCGAACAGTAGCAACCCTGTCTTAACTTCTGAAGCTGTGCCTCAAACAATAAAAGTAGAGAATGAACAGTTGGATTTACCTCAAACTCAACAGACAGCAGCAGTTAATTTATCAGAATCAACTGCAAGTATTGAAAGTATATCCTCTGAAGATGAGCAATCGGAATTAGATTTAGAGCAACCGCAATTAGAGAAAAAAGCAGCTTATAAAAAATTAGAGACAGCAACTAATAGGGATGGACAGACTTTTACTGTCAAAGAAAAAATTGAGGTAAGTACGGGTAACTTTGGTATACAAAAGGTTTTGATTATATCATTGTATCAAGCCCCAGATGGAAGTATTTGGGCTTATTATCATCCTGACGATAAAACCCAAAGGCAGCTATGGAAGCGGGGGTGCTGTCGGATTGAGGATTTGAAAAAGCTTTCAACGGGAGTAAGTACTAGCTAACGGGGTAAATAGGGAACTGATTGATAAGTTGTTATGAAGCTATTTTGAAAAGTCGGTAATTACTCAAGACATCGAGATATGCTCATTGTAATATGGGCGTATATACAGAAAGCCTTATACTGAAGCACAACTAATCTCTTGTGTCCTTTGGAAACATGAAGGACATCATTTACCCCAACTAGATGCACTAGTTGGGGTGATTTTTTTGTGGTAGCGATAGGCGCGTTTTATCCTGACTTGGAATCTAACTCAACTCCAAAATTAAAAGCGTCCAAACTTCGTATAAGAGAACAAAAGTTTTACTTTATACACTCTTTAAGAAGAGTCAGGAAGTTTTCATTGATTCTTACGAAGTAGAAAAAATTTACTTAGTTTAAGCTGAGACGGTGCAGACTACTTTCCAAATGCACAACCAGTGGAAGGAAATACAGTGCTATGGGACAACTGTTTGGTCGAATTAAGCGACTCGTCAAGGCAGAACTTAACTATTCTAAGAGCGAAATCAGCACAGATAACTATGAAGACGCTGTAGCATTAGCGGTACTAGGAGGCGTAGCAGGTGCATCCCTTGGCAAAATAGGGATACTTGCAAAAGGTACTGGCTTGAGCGTTGGTGCTGTTCCTTTGACTGCTACAGGGGGTAAAAGTAGCGAGGATACTGTTGGCGAATGTAATACATATTTGTATTTTCAAGTATTACGTAAGCTAAAACCTTCAATTTGCCGTTGCAGCTTTTATTTGTAACACCTTTGTTTATGAGTTTGTAACACTTTCGCCAACAGTATCGGTATCTCGGTGGCTACCCTTTTCAGGAATCGTTGCAATACCCCATACGCCAACTTAAGCAAGAAAAATATAACGAAAAGTAACAAAACAGACGTTAAAGAGTTTTGCTGTCTTGACGGTTATTTTGTTAAGAATTATATTGTTAGCATACTGATCAAAAGGGGAATAACCTTGAGTAGTACTTCTGCTAATCCATCCAGTAATCCATCCAATTCTGATTCCAATCTTAGTAAAGTAATTACAGAATTGGGCGCTGCGGGGACTCTTACAACACTAGCCACACAGGCTAGTGCTATGGGTATTGGTCAAGTAGCTATAATGACTGTTGGTGCAAGTGCTGTAACTGTCTCATTACCTGCGGTTGTAGCTCTCGGCGCAGCTAGCTATTTGGGTCTATCTCTAGGTAAGAAAATGGTTGATGCAATTAACAGGGCTTGAGTATTAGTATTGAACCAATAGTCCAATAAGGCATTGAGCCGAGATGTCTGCAAATTCGGAAATAGAGGCTGAAAAGTCCTGTTATATATAGCTTTCAGCTTCTTGTCCACCTCCAGTTTCACCCAAATACAGTCAAGCTAAATTTAGTACACAGTTACTAATAAATATTGTTTTTAGGTTCTCAAATACCAACATTTGGGTGAAAGTTGGTATTTGACAGCAAAGTAACATTGATTTTTTAGTGGTTCTAGGTATGAAGAAAGAAACTATTCAATCATCGAAAGTTGGTAAAAGTTAAAATCAATAGCATAAATTCCGCGAAAACATCTGCGATCGCGCTTGAACTAACAGTCGCTAAATACCAGATATACCAAGGATTACAGCAATTATGTAGTCTTGATGCCACATATTAGGCGACCATTTGAAGCTGCAATTTCTTTAACTACCGAAATCTTTGAAACCTAGAATTAGCAAGGGTTTTCAGCCTCTATTTCCGAATTTGCAGGGATCTCGGCTCCATGCCAATAAGATACATGCCTTCCCCTCCAGAAAGCCTGGTGGGAATTTTTTATTGAGCGTGCGTAAAACGCCATCCCTTTGTGTATCTCCATTAGTTACAGGAAGCTTCCTATTGCTTTTTATCTCCAAGAACTACCCCAACCTACCCAGATCCAAGAGCTTGCTCCCCTTCGACTTCGCAAGAAAGGTGCGAGACATTGGCTCCTATAATTGTTGATATCTATAGCTTTGAAGCAAGTAATAATTATCCTTGCTTAATTTTTTCTTACTGCTACTAAATTCCATAAAGAAATTACTCATAATCATGATTCTACCTAGAATAGAATCTATGTATTATTTTGGCTTCTCTCATAAACTACCGCCATAAAGTGCAAATAAAGCGCTGATACCGATATTCTTAAGTTGAGGTCTTTATTGTTATTGTTCAGTCAATGACCAAGGTTATTGCGGTTTTCAATCAGTCGGGTGGTGTTAGTAAATCCACTTTGACGATGAATTTAGGCTACCACTTAGCTCAAAAGAAGCAAAAAGTTTTGTTAGTGGACATGGACCCCCAAGCTTCGCTGACTGCTTTTATGGGATTAGAGCCATCTGAATTAGATAAGACAGTTTATGAAGCTCTCCTTGGAGACGAACCATTACCAATTCATCAGAATATTCATAGTATGGATTTGGCACCTGCCAATATCAACTTAAGTGGTGCAGAATTGGAACTTGTCGTAGCAGATATGCGAGATATGCGCTTGAAAGAGGCACTTGAACCAGTTCTCACACAATACGGTTTCATTTTCATTGATTGTCCACCAAGCCTTGGTATTCTTAGCTATATCAGCTTGGTTGCCGCTACACACGTACTTATCCCTATTCAGACCGAGTACAAAGCTTTGAAAGGAACAGAACTATTGTTAACAACGATTGCTCGTGTCCGTTCTCGTGCTAATCGAAAATTACAAATTGCGGGAGTGGTTCCAACGATGTATGATAATCGAACTGGACAAGGATCTCAGAGCTTACAGTCAATTACTAATTCTTTGTCTAAGATTGGTACAATTTATCCACCTATACCTCGGTCAGTAGGATTTGCTGATGCAGCCCAAGAACATCTGCCATTGGCACTCTATAATTCTAAACATCCATCTGTTAGTATCCTTAAACAAATTGCTCAAAGTTTGTCAGTATTACCATAATTAACGTCTGCTCACCAAGAGAACGAGAAGCTGTGGATAACGTTATCCACAAAAAAGAAGAGCGGATTTTGCTAGAAGTTTTTAACTTAATTTGTGTTAATGCAAGCCAAGAGCATCTGCCATTGACACTCTATGCTCTTTAAGCATTCATCTGTTAATATCCTCAAACAGATTGCTCAAAGTTTGTCAGCGCTATCATGAATTCAAAAAAGCGTACTACTCAGCCTTATCAAATCAAAGGAGTTGATGCTCTATTTGGTTCTGACGAGCCAAGAAACGAGAGCGCTGCTGTACTTATTTCAATTGAACAAATTGTTTTGCCACAGCAGCAACCTCGTCGGTACTTTGCTCCTCAATCCATGCATGATTTAGTAGAGTCAATTAAACAGCATGGAATTCTTCAACCCCTTCTCGTTCGTCCACAAAAGGATGGGAAGTATGAATTAGTTGCGGGGGAACGACGTTTCCAAGCTGCTAAAACTGTTCAACTAGAATCTGTTCCGGCTGTGATTCGGCAGATGACTGATGTTGAGGCATTTGAACTCGCACTTTCTGAGAATCTGCAAAGAGAAGATTTAAATCCTGTTGAGGAAACCGAGGGAATTGTTGCACTTGTAGCATTAAAACTCAATCAAACCACAGAGTCAGTGATTGCTTTACTTGCTTCAGCTGCTCATCCAGAACGAGAAGCTGTGGATAACGTTATCCACAGCCCAGAATGGCAGACTCTGCTTGAGGTATTTAACTCAATCGGGAAATTCTCCCCTGAAAGTTTTAGAACCAATCGGTTGCCACTCCTGAAACTTCCTCAAGATATTATGGAAGCACTACGGTCAGGAATGATTGAGTATACTAAAGCAAAAGTAATTGCGCGAGTGAAGGATGAATCTTTACGTGCATCATTGCTAGACGATGCCATCCAAAACGACTTATCCTTGAGTCAAATCAAAGAACGTCTAGCTGTAATTAAAGCAGAGACAACTGGAGTTTTAGCGAAAAAATCTCCTGACATAAAAAAGCAGATCGATGAAGCTTATACTAAAGTAAAAAAATCAAAGGTTTGGGATAATCCCAAGAAGCAAAAGCGATTGCAAAAATTACTGGCAGAACTAGAAGCCTTAATAGTTGAAGAGAGCAATGATAGCTGAAATTCGATTTCGCCTTTGTGGTTGACAGCATAAGTCCTGACTATTTCTTAGTTATTATGTTTAAATAAACACTCAACTACCTGATGCCAAAAATCAAAACATTTGCAGAAAATTACCCTCATCTAACCCGCTTTGTTAATGAAATTGGTTGGATAGAAATTGGGGAAAGCGAATATGTTAATTCCTTTGCTAGAGCTTATGATTTAGGTGGTACTGTCTACGAAGGAAAACCCAACTATTCAAGTTTAGAAGCTGCATTCCAAGACCTAGAAGCAGCCATCAAAAAATATTTAGAAGACAACGGAATCTAACTTATACCCAATAGCTAAAACTCAAACCAACGGTAAAGGTACATTGATAATTAATTGCAGATTGTTTTGGCGGGCAATGAGTTGAACTTTAAGTGTTTAAGGAGCCATACTTCTGGCTTTCAAGTTCGGCAGCAGCCGTATCTAGCTCCATCTCCAGTTGTTCAACCGTAGGCAGGATACCTTTAAGCTGTTCTGGAACGTCTTTTCCTATCTTGTGTGTAGAAACGCCGATAGGTTGTGTCATCCCTTGTAATGCAAGCTCGGCAACAGTCTTGTTTTTAGACTTGCAAAGGATGATGCCGATGGTGGGCTGATCATCAGGATGGCGCAGAATAGCGTTCACTGCCGACACATAAAAATTCATTTTTCCAGAAAATTCCGGCTGAAATTCCACCATTTTTAGGTCGATGATGACAAAGCAGCGCAGCTTGAGGTGATAAAACAGGAGGTCAAGCCGGTATTCCTGGGAGCTGACCTCAATAGGATACTGGCTTCCCACAAATGAGAAACCTGCTCCCAGCTCCAAGAGAAAGTCACGAATGCGATCTACGAGCGCCCGCTCTAAATCCCTTTCCTGCGCTTCTTTGCCCAACGTCAGGAAATCAAAATTATACGGGTCTTTAATAAGTTGCTGCGCCAAATCGGATTGGGGTTTAGGCAAGGTCTGGCTAAAGTTGGTGACTGCACGACCCTGGCGTTCATAAAGACGGCTCTCAATCTGCATCTCCAGGATGGCGCGGCTCCAGCCGTTTTCAATGGTTTGCTGGATGTACCAAACCCGCTGCTCTAGGACTTTTACGCGATCCAGCAAGACACAGTTATGCCGCCAAGGAATTTGTCCACCAAGCTGGTGGACAAATGACTCCTCCGGGTAGGCTGACGCAAAAGCCCGCATATAGAGCAGGTTTGTACGGGAGAACCCCTTTATGTCCGGGAACTCTCGTTTCAAGTCTTTGGCTAGGCGCTCAATTACTTTAGTGCCCCACCCTTCATCCTGCTGGCGTTGTAAAATCTCCCTGCCGATTTGCCAATAAAGCAGCACTAACTCTTGGTTAACAGCAAGTGCCGCCCGCATTTGCGCGCTGCGAACGCGCTGTTTAAGCATGTTTAGAAAAGCGTCATAGTTGGTCAGTTCGGGAAAAAGGGAATCGGTCACAGTGAAGAACTTATCGGGCGGTTACTGTATTTTACATTAACGTAGTAACCGACTGTGTGAAATAGGAAATCATTTATACGTGTTCAACACTTAAAACTTTGATGGCGATCGCGCTTTCTGGTACTGGTTCGGCTTAAAGAGTAGATTAATTTTCTTGGTTTAATTGGGCATTTTAACTATAGGGATTATCTGTAACTCCTATCACTGTTCCAACTTCTGAGAAAAGAGAATAAACATGGTTTGTGGCATTTATCAAATTTTAAATACTGTTAATGGCAAATCTTACATTGGGCAATCTCGAAATATATACAGGAGATGGAAGCAACACACAAGAGGCTTAGATAAGCCGAATGTTTTAGAAATAGGAAGTTATCCCCTTAGATATGCCTTTTTAAAATATGAGCTAAAACAGGTAGTGACTACACCAGGGTTAACAGGGTTATTTGATTTTAAAATTATTGAAGAATGCACAGAAGATAAACTGCTTGAAAGAGAAAGATTCTGGATAAATAAAATTGATCCAGAATATAACTGCAATATTTGGACACCTGCTCGAAAGAAAAAACAAATTGATTCTGAACCAAAGTTTTGGGTTCAATATCATAACTACAATGCACTGGGTTACTTACCTGCTGAGTATATAATTGATGAATATTTAGTAGAAGAAATTGACTATGACGAAGCTTTGACTGGTATAGGAACGAATAAACGCTCAGTTTTGAACACAGTAGGTGATACTGTTTTTTTAATAGTAGGCATAGGTGAAAAGCCAAAACAATACTACCTGTGGTCTAAATTTATATGTGAAGAAATCAACATCCAAGAAAATGAAAATCTTTTGTCTTATAGTGCTTTTGGTTCTGGTCATTTACTAGATAGCCCTCAACTATTAAATTCAAAAGAGTTTAATGAGTTTAAAAAATATTGCGGTAACTTTGGTTTTGGTTTTATGCGTATCAAAGAGTCAGGTGAAGGCTCAATATATTTAGACACCTTAAAAGAAATAGGAGAAAAACATAAGCCAGTTCAAACAAAATTCAATTTTTCACACTATATAAAAAATTTCTATACGGAAGTTACACGTATTAATCCTCAAGAACTTTCTGCATATCATAAACGAGGTTTTGCACAACATTTAGCTATTTCCCTACATCCTCAAGATGCAGTTTTATTACTTTGGCAAATTTGTACAACATTAGTAATATTTGAGCCAAGCAACAAAGTATTAAACTACGAAGGGAATACTTTATTAGTTCATACACTAGATTACTATAATCCAGAATCCGAAAAGGATTTTCTAATTTCTTGTGGATTAGATGAAGAAACGTTTCCTATAAATGCAATCCAAGGTTGGGTAATTTTTGAAAAAATTTTTAAATATGATGAACAAAGTTTCGCTGCCGATAAAGATTTGCATCTGTTAGGAGAAAGCCTTGCTAAATATCAAAGTGACTGCGGTTATGAAGGCTATAATGCTTGGGGTATTACTGTAAAAGAACCTCTAATTTTTGATGTACCTATTGTTAATGTATTTGCACCCGAAGATATTTATAGTGAAGAATTTTGGGAACCAGAAACAGGAGTAGATTTAGAAGATTTTTTATTAGCATTAGAAAGACCATTTAAAAGTGAATAGTTTAAGCAAAATAGCGATGGCTATTCGAGTGCTGGAATTAAACTTGCACAGGCGACTATTAATAATTCTTTAAATTCTAACTTTACCCTTATTTCCTAAATCAATTCCGATATCGAGTCGCTCATCTGCTTTTGCAAACGCTGGCGGTTATCATCATATTTCAACACCGTCTGCACCTGGGCGTGTCTGCTGAATCGCTGAGTTGCCCGGTAGTTGCCATTATTAAGATCCAATACTGTAGTAATCGCACTGTGACGAACACGATGCGGCGACATCTTCTTAGTGATTCCAGCTTGCTTACAAAGACCATCCACCAATCGCCTGATTGCTTCCCCGGTTAATCTCGCTCCATTTTTGTGATAGGCCAGCACCGTAAAAAGCGGGTCATCGCCACGTTTTTTCTTAGAAGCTTTTATCCAACTGGCGATCGCCGTTGCCGTTTTATCCGATAGGTCAAGAATATCCTTCTGGCTACCCTTGCCTTTACCTAGAATAGAGAGCGTTTTCTCCTTCGGGTTAAAGTCATGCACATTTAAATTGACAATCTCATTGCGGCGCAAGCCATTATCCCAAAGTAACCGCAGAATGGCATAGTCACGTTTGCCCTTCAAAGTATTCTGGTCAACCAGGGCGATTACCTTAGCATAATCAGTAGCGGAAATCCCCGTAGTGTCCCGGTAGGTTTCAACCCTTTCACCTTTGACATCATCCAAAGAGAAATTGCAGACCCCCAACCGTCGCCCCATTTCCACCATCGACTTGATAGCACTGAGCCGACGATTCACCGTAGCTTCAGCCAGTTTTTTCTTGATGAGGTGCGCTTTGTACTTGAGAACCACAGCAACGGCGTGACGCTGTTCCAGGTGAAGGAACTCTAACACTAAATCCCGGCTGGGTTCTTTTTTGGCGACGAATAAGAAAAAATCTTTCAAGTCTTTCTGGTATTCGCGCTTGGTATTCAGAGATCGCTTATCACCAATCAGCTGCTGAATAACGTCCGGGTCATTCTCTAAAGAAAAGTCCTCGCCGATCGCCAACGCCAAGGAATTTTCTAAAACACTCAGATTTTCGGGGTGGATCGGGTTCATGGTTTTAAGCAGGGGGGCAGAGGGGCAGAGGGGCAGAGGAGCAGGGGGGAGAAGAGGTTTAATTTTTCTTCATCAGCCAGGGGGATGGGTTGTTAATCATGTTGACTAAACTACCTAGAACTTGGTTGTAAATTCCATAAAGTTCTCGACCCGTACTAACCTCTAAATAATTGCATTTAACAGCAAACTCTATCCATGTCTGAGTTTCAGCAGCTTCCGCTTCACAGAAGAGGCAGGGGAGCAGAGGGGCAGGGGGGCAGGGGAGCAACCCTACTGAAGTTTCGTCTTGCTTGAAACCGATTACCAGCTTTAAGGGAGCAAGGGAGATTGGCGTACTCATTTCTCCCCTGCACCTCTGCACCTCTGCTCCCCTGCAAGGTTTGGTCAATGAATAGCGTTCCTCAACAGGAAACTTTTTCGACACCTCAAATATTTTCATTGCCGCATCAAAAGCCGTTTGATAAACCCTTAAATCCTTGTGATTCCTAATTGCTTCTCTTTCCATCTCAAGAGCCCCTCTGCTCCTCTGCCCCCCTGCTTCCCATCTTAATGGTTTCGGCGGTGTTTATTACTCTCAGTGGTGTGAAAAGGTATATTGTCGCACTATTTGTGGAAGGAGCTGCCAGGGGGGTTTGGTCAGTTATTGTCAGATGATTGACAGTCAGGGAGGGCGATAAAGAGAAATTTTCTGCGATGAAAGTGTAAGGATTGACGATCTCTGTACGTGATCTGACGGTCAAAGAATAGGGTGGTGACAGTAACGAACACCATCATCCGTATATAGGGGTTTGGGTATAAGAGCGCGTCTTGAAAAGAGGTAGAAATGAAAATAGTTGATATCAAGTTCGTGATATCAACTTTTAGCTACAGCTTCCGACGCACCTGCTTAACCTGCACAGGGCAGGAAGGAGTGCAACTGAAGGTGAATTGAGTTGGTTTCTGGTCAAAGAACCTTGAAAGCATACCTCAGTTAGTTCAAGCAGCAATAGGGGAAAGATATTGTTGCCAGAATATTTTTCACTTAACCTTTTAGGCTTATGCTTGGACGATTCTGGAGTTTTTGATTAGTGATAAGCAATCTCTCCTTGTACAACAGGCAAGAGATGAACTGTTAGTTCATATTTTTAATCAACTTAACAAAGTATTTCTCTACAATTAGCAGACCATGAATATCGACCAACAGGATCTTCTCAATGATGAAACACTACTTCTCAGCAAAGCTGCTAATGCCGTCATTAAAATCAATACTCATGAATTGAAGCGTCTTCCATACGATCAATTGATGTCGCTTGCTGATTTCAAAAACAAAGAAGCAATTGGTGGGATGTTATATTTGACAAACTACCGCTTGTTATTCAAATCTCACACGCTTAATCGTGTTACGGGCAAGTTCAGTATTTTTCTTCCCACAGTACAAAGTGTGCGTGACACATCACAATTACTAATAAAGAAAATTGAAGTAGCTACACAAACGCAAACACTAGAGTTCATAGTGTGGGGTATCCCATCATTAATTCAAGCTATTAAATCGGCAGCAGACGCTCTTACTGAACAGCAAAAGACAAATATCAAAAAGTGTATGATGACAGATTACGAAAAAATAGGAGGTGGGCTTAATTCCTCTAAGGTTATGAATAAGATTGCGTTAAATATGATAGATGTTATTAATCCACTCATCGAAATCATCCAAGAACCCATAAATTTTTCAAGCGTATTGAATCTACTCGAACTATGGGAAATTCTGGGGAAGGAAGAAGATAAATACCATTAGAGTAAATATAAAGACACTGTAGGCGATTACGACGGGGCTTGATGCTACTGATGGGAATATTAGAAAGGTGCAGAAGTTGAGCCGTCATGCTGACCCTCGAACGTTAATGATTTATGACGATAACCGGAATAAAGACCTGTGGGAAATGTCGGAATTATTAACCGGTATGTTGAAGGATTCCTAGTGAATAAAAATTAATAATTAATCATTAATATTTGTGTACACTCCTCCATTTTCTCGTATGAAATCTGCTTTATTAATTTTCTTTATACACATTAAACCACTTTCATCATATTTTTGTAGCAACCATAATAGAGTTCCTCCAAAATCAATAAAGACAGATTTCTTTGACTGATACCATATAGTTCTTGGGTTTTTCCAATGAAATAAATGATGTCCGATGTAATTTTCGTTTACTTCCTGATTAATTGTTTCTAAGGAATAATAAATTTCTCCCATCTTGGAATAAGGTTTTCCAGTTTTAATATAATTAATATAATCAGGATTTTCAGATTTTTTTAAGAACCAAAAGGCATCTATATCATTATGGGCATAGTGAGTTTTATTTGCTTGTAAAATAAGAATATCTTGAACCAATTCACTCGATGGATTCGGAACACGGGATGAAATCGTAAAGTTCTTTAAAAATTTTTCCCCATTTACTATCCAAATCATTTCCTTATAAAAATCTTCTCTTGAAGAAAGCTCTTGTTCACTTATTTGTGAATTTTGAAATTCCAGAACAACTCCATTATCAGTTTTTACATCTGCTATATGCTTTTCTCCAGTTAAAGCATCGACTTGAATAACTTCTTGATTATTTTCGGGAAAATAACTTTTCCATAGCCTATGCCACTCAGTCTCATTCTCCCACCAAGAATCACATATCTTTTTAGAATCATGCGCCCAATGCCAAACCTTTTGATTACCGCATTTTGAAATAGTTAGACTACCACAACAAATGCAAATGCCTTTTGTTTTGGGTGTAGCTTCTTGCCTTATTCCATTAACCAATGCGTATTTCATTTAACTATGAACACCATAGAATCAATGGAACATGGAAGCAATCATGGCTGATTGTGTGTTTAAAGCTTGCATATAATCTCGCCTAGCCTGATTCAACTGCTCCATTGGGTCAGAATAAAAAAGGTTTGGTGAGTTGCTGAGTTGTGCGTATACACCTAGTAGAAAATCAGGGTCAATAACTGGTAAACCATTGGTTTGAACATAAGGATTCCTTGTGACCATTAGCACTGGCTGACCTTGGTAAAAGGTGATGGGAGGATTCAGGCAGCAAGTATTGTAAGGGCTGTATATACCGGATTCACTACCATACAATCCAGCAGAGTTACGGATGCTGTAGATTCCACAAGAACTGCCGTAGTTTCCATAAAAATTGCTGATTGAGTTTGGGTCAGATTGATCGCTCGATAGCAACCCTAAGAATTGACCGTCAGCAGCCCATAACTGGGCTATCCCATTAATCGCAGTGAGAAATCGTGGAATCGACATAGGGTTTGCAGTAGAATCGCTTTCTCCAGTATGACATTTAGTATTATTAATCACTACGGTAATTCTGAGGAATTTTCTGTTGGAGTTTGAGGTAGTTAGAACATTGCTGTAATTTGAAATAATATTGGTGCAAAAGTTGTGCTGACCTACACCTAAGCTACATTCGGAAATATCCTTTATTTCATACACCAGTTTGATGGACTTGAAAAGCGCGTGATTGTATCTTCCTAATTCCGTTTGAACTCCATTTGCGCGATGTGGTCTTGCAGCAGTTTGTGGATGAAGCGGTAGCGGCCACCAACACGCTGGAGGAATAATCGCTCGGTGCAGTAGTCGAGGAATTGGGCGTAGTTCCAAGGGATGCAACCGTTGCGGTAGAGAATCAGGCGTAGGGTGAAGTGTTTGATAACGGGTGTTCCACTTCTAGGTATCGCCACCAATAATCCCAAAAGTAATCCAGACACCAAGCTAAAAATTAAAGCTTCATTTAAACTATTCTTTTGTAGAATTCGTGGAATCAAAAAGATTAATATTGTGGAAGGTAAAAAAAACAAGAATGATAACTTGACTGTATTTTTAGCAGATTGCCAAATACCTTGGTTAGGAATAGTTTTATTTTCTATCTCTACCCCATGAAATCCAAAAATCAGCCCTGCAATCAGCCCTACAATCAGCCCTACAATCAGCCCATAAATCAGCCCATAAATCAGCCTTTCAATCAGCCCTACAATTAGTACTCCAATCTGCTCAGACATCAGATCAGGCATCAGCCCTATAATCAGCCCAAAAATCAGCCCTGCAATCAGCCCTACAATCAGCCCATTTAAAAAATTATGATAAGAAAATTTTAAAGTTTCAATTGCTTCAATTTTATCTCCAATCAGCCCAAAAACCAGCCCCAAAATCAGCCCACTAAGCAGCCCAGAAATCAACTCAAAAATTAGCCCACTAAGCAACCCAGAAATCAACCCAGAAATCAACCCATAAATCAACCCACCAACCAGCCCACCAAGTAGCCATTTTATGATAGTTTTATTAAAAATTTTATTAGACCTAATTAAACCTATCTTTTCAAGCTTGTACTCTATTACATCACCAAATAAACCATTAATCAGCCCATAAATCAGCCCATAAAACAATCCTTCCATCAGCCCATTAAACAGCCCATTAAACAATCCATGAATCAGCCCATAAATCAGCCCACCAAGCAACATTTGTATAACTCCCCAGACAATCAAATTATAAATAAGCTTGGGTATTTTAGTTGTTAACAGACTAGGCTGCATTTCTTCAATCAAAAATTCCGTTTTCGATTCTCGCTGCATTTGTTGAGCTAACCAAACAAGCCACATCCGCGTTTTCCTAGCATTAGGAGTTTTGTTCTTCAAATATGCCCTACTGTTAATATCTCGTGTTAACATACGCCCTATATAGGCATCTAGTAAATACTGAATCCGGTCTGCTGTAGAATTCAAATGCTGCCACTCTTCAACAGATATTTCTTGAGATGCTAGAACAGTAATACTGAGCAGTAAAGGAGTTTTAACGAACTCTAGCAAGTCTAAGTCGTTATTGATGGTTGACCACAGTTCTATATATTTAATACTTGTTAAATAATCACAAATTTGATTGTTAGTTAAAGGCTGTAAGTAGATAGCACCGTTGAGTTGTAATTGAGTCGTGTAGTTACTATATTCTTCAATTCGACTACAAACAACTAGATAAAGTGGTCTAGTTTCACCTGCTAAAAACTGATTAATTGCATTAACACAAGGTTCTTGACGCTGCGGTTCAAGTTCATCTAAACCATCAAGCAATGGTAGTAATTGGTGATTGTTTACCCACTCTTTACCAAGTTTGATTGAAACACCATACTTAGATTTAAGTTCTGCAACTAACCAATCAGTTAGAGGTTGGCGGTCATCTTTCCATGAGGACAAGTTAAATAAAACTGGAACGGGATAATCAGGGTGTTCTTCCGCACGTTTGACTAAAGCTTGCGCCAATTCTATTTGTGTAGTAGTCTTTCCTGCCCCTGGCGCACCTAAAATTAATAGTTTACCTGCAATTTCTTCCGAGTCAAAAACTTCTAAAGTAGTTGTAGTATCTGGGAGAGGTTCAGCAGGCTTTAAGCCAATTTTTATCTCTGCATCCCAAGGGCGTTTTACCTGTTGCGGTTGTGATTCCTTCCCCAAATTAATCAGCACGGCATTGTGTAGAGACTGCCTTAATCGTGCTGTTACTTCTTCCTTAACTGCGGCTAGTAGTATCCGTTGATTCTTTGGTCGAGCCGGGTTGCCTACTGGTGTTGTCTGCTGTCCAAGAATTAACTCCTTGATGGTTAGCATCAAGTTGTTATTACCCTGAATTACTGTGTTACTCTCACCGAAAACAGATTTGTTATTATCACCTTGAACTACTCGGTTTTGATTCCCCTGAACTACATTTTGAGGTGTGAAACCATCAGCCTGTTGCGTTGAATTTGCATCAGGCTGTTGTGAATCTGAGTTATCAGGTGACTGCTGACTCATAATTCAGTTTTACAATCCCAACAGGTGAGAACCTGCTGCCGCACCTAACCAAGTTGCAACTTTCGCAATAATCGGCTTGGCTATTGTCCAGACTTTCTGACCAGCCTCCACGCCCTTACTTGTTTTATCAAGTGTTTCTGCCACAGATCCCAAACGCTCTAATGCTCGTTGCTTATTTGGTTCTTCTTTATCCGTTGCTTTCTTAGCTGCACTCAAGTCTTCAACTAATTCTTCTTTGGTATCTGCTGGTAGTTCTGCCCCTTTAATTAAAGTTTCAAGTTGAGCCAATAACTTAACAACATCCTCCTTAGTGAGCGATTCTCCGGTGTCTGCACCCACTTGATTTTGTTGCGTCACTTGATTCCCATCACCAAGCACACCTTGGTTATTGTCACCTTGAGTTGCGCGGTTGTTATCGCCTTGCAAGTTTTTGATATCGCCGCCAACTGAACCACCAACTGAAAATCCACCGGGGTTGTTAGTCATAGTACCTACCTGTCCTACTTGGGTGTTTGAATAAAAATTAGGGCGCTCAAGCGCCGTCATCACCATATTTTCTAGTCTGAGAATTTGATTATCTTTTTCTGCTAATAGTAATCTAATTTCTCGCTCCGGCAAGGCTTTTATCTCATTGTAAGTGTCAAAATATTCTGCACTCAGTTGGGACTTGTCAGCCGTTGCTGCGGTTTTGGCACGAAGTAAAAACTTATCTTCACCCCGCACTTCCATTCCGACAATTCGCAGGTCAGCTTCAGGGTGATTCTCTGCTAATTGCTTAAAGGAAATTGCGATCGCTCTGGGGTCAACACCTTGGTTGTGGTAGAGGTCAAGGGTATCAAAAATTGGTTTAATGAAATCACCAAACTCCCCATCTGCAAATACCTCTTTGTTATTATCAGGTTTGCGAAGAGGGTCAGGATTTTCTTTTGTGGGCAGTCGCATATAAACATATTCGCACCGCACCCCATCAAATTTGGTATCAGTGGTAATGCCCCAATCTTGAATGTATGCCCCGGTGAGAGTAGCGCCTGTTAAATTAGTTCTGTCTAGTTGGACTTGTTTGAGTTTTGCTCTAGATAAATCTGCATCTTGTAAATTGGCTTCACTAAGGTCAGCACCAATAAAACTGGCATCTGCTAGGTTAGCATTTTGTAAATTGATACCCCGCAGGTTTTGACCATCGAAGTTTTTGTCTTGTCCTTGTCTTGTAACTAGCAATTCGCGTACTTGTGAGTTTTGCAGATAGGTTTTACCAGAGCGAACACGGTCAAGCATTTTGGCTTGATACCAACGGGTATTAGTAAGGATAGCTTTGCAGAAATCTGTGCTTTTGAGTCTAGCTTGGGAGAAATCAGCATTGGTCAAGTCAGCGCCACTAAAATTAGTGCCTCCTGTTGCCGCAAAATCAATACCAATATTACGAATTAAGGAATATTTTTCGTCTGCTTTCATCGCTTGCCAACTGATGTAAATACTAAGTAACATTCCGGGGAAGACTGATGCTCCGGCGTAGGCTTCGGCTCTGGTGAATGCTCCGGCGAAGCCTGCGGTGAAGGCTACAGCTACGGCTCCGCCAAAGGCGAAGGCTCCAGCTACGATGAAAGCTCCGGCGAATGCAAAAGCGAAGGTGAAGACTCCTGCTACGGCTCCGGCTACAGATCCGCCTACGGCTAAGGCTCCAACTACAGATCCGGGTAAGGCTACGGCTCCAGCGAAGACGAAGGAAAAGGCAAAGGCTCCTAAACCAACTGTTACTCCTTGGCGAATTATGACAACAAACAAAGCAATCAATATGATTAAAGCAATGCAGCCCGCAATCTGATTCCCTAAGCTGGAAGTATCAAATATTAACAATACCAAGTAACCATTGTTAGCCCATAAAAATCCTGAGAGTCCCGACAATAAGAACGAGACAAGAACTAAACCAATTGCCCAACGCTTTTGCAGCCCAGCTTGAGCATGACTAAAGTTTGCGTTCCTCAAATTCGCCCCTGTAAAATCTGCGCTTCGGATATCTGCACTGCTAAAATTTGCACCCTCAAGATTTTGACCCTTGAAGGAGCGCCCACGAAGATTTTGACCGGAGAAGTCCTGGGGCATGGCGGGTGCTGTATACAAATTCCTTTTTGGATACAGATATACCATGAACAATTTCGTAATTACAAAGTTTTAAAGCGATTCTTTTTTCTTAACGCCAGTTTTTATGCTTCAATCCCGGACTTAATTTTCTCGCTCTCATCACCAATACATCATTCATTCACAATCAAGTTATAGTCGATATAACCAAGCATCGCCCCTCTTTTGATAGCCTCATAACTGTTCTTGACGTGCCATTTACTGTACAAATCACTGGCATAACGTTTGACTGTACTAACAGAGAGAAACATTTCTTTGGCAATCTGTTCAAAAGCTAAACCCTGAGCCAGTAAACGCAGGACTTGTATTTGTCGCTCGGTGGGAGAGTCAAGCAAGTTTTTGTCAACGGAGTTGGGGTCAATATATCTATTTTTATCAAGGCTTTTTAACAGTTTTTTAGCCAGCTTCGGGTCAAGTAGACATTCATCAGAGTAAGCTCTCTTGATGGCTAGTTCAATCAATTCTACATCAGCACTTTTGAGCATATAAGAATCAGCCCCATGACGGAAAGCTGACTTAATAAAGTCGGAATGAGTCTGATTAGTAAAAATCACCACTTTACTATTAGTTTTGCTTTTGATTGAGCGAGTCAGTTCTAAACCACTCATGTCGGGTAAGAGTAAATCAACTAACACAACATCAGGATTTACTTGTTCAATTAACTGAAACCCTAGCTTTCCACTGGTGGCTGACCCTGTAACTTCTATATCAGGAGATTGTGAAATAGCACCTTTGATGCCTAAAAGAGTGAATGTTTCTGGTTCAACAATTACTATTCTCAGCATGATGTTGATAATCTTCTAATAATAAATGGCTATTTATTGACTGATTTATTATTGGTGTCTAGCGGACACGTAATAGACACTTGGTGTCTCGGTCGTGTCTGGGGTGGTGTCTGCTGGTGTCTATACTTTATAAGGGTTTCAGGCTTTAGTGTCTGGGGTGTCCGGTGTCCAGTGTCCGCTAAAAAAGGGGTATTTTAGGAGCGAGACACCAGACATAGAGAGCAGTCAAATTTGATTAAGCTTGATAACACCCTCGCCTATCCAGTCTGCTAAGTTAGCCCCAACAATTTCATACATCCAGCCCTTGATTTGCTCAACAGTAAATCTCTCACCGTTCACTTTAAAGTTGCCCTTAAACTCCCTCACGTCAGCTTCGATTCGTTCAGTTCTGGTGAGATATTCATACAGCTTTTGCGCCATTGGTGATAGTTTCTTCGGTTTATCTTGGGTGTCAGCCGCCTTGTTACCAAGATTGAATTCCAGTTCATAAATCCGCTCTAAAGTGGCTTTATCGATTGTTGGCGGTTCATTAATGGTCACAGGTTTATCAAGCCTAAAATCAATTCGTTTGCGGTCAAGTTTAGGCAATTCAATATCAATCCATTGCCCATGCCCAGGTAATTTAATTGCTCCTTTACCACTAGCTTTAGCTTCTGTGGTGATTGGGTCAATAGTTGCGATTAGTTCTACTTCTAACAGTGCCGCATCTCGAAGTTTTGATAACCCTTTGGCTTTGGCTAAAATCTCCATTGTGCGGTCGTGAGCCACGAACAAAGGAATCATTAATTGTTTGCGAGATTCAGTCATGGCACAGCGAAACCATTTACCAATAAAATCAGGGTCGGGCTTCCATTTTTCATCCGAAAAATCGTCTGGCATTGGTTCAACTATGTTATCTGTCCAGGTGGTAAATTCCTCAGCGACTACACAGAAATGTTGGTTTGTGTCTCTTAAGTGTTGCGTCCATTGCTCCTCAACCATTCCACTTTCACGATAGGCTTTGTAACGGCGGCGCATTTCCGCCATGTACCATTGCATAAAGTCGGCTATTTCCCTGTAACCAGTAATCAGGTTTACCCCTCGCCATTCAACCTCAGTACCATGTGGGTCAAGTACAAAGATTTGATTCCAACCGGCTTGACGCTTTGCCCAAATAATCTCTCTGGTAGTCCATGATTTACCCGCACCCATGCCACCAAATATCAAAGTGGGGTAGCCGATGGTGTTTTTGATCCAGCGATATTTGTCGCCGTCTGCAATCGCTCCAGCCTCAGAACCAGTAACCTTATCGTTGGGGTCAATCGTGCCCTGTAAAGTCTGACTCCCTTGAAGATAAGGGGTTTTCATCTCACGCAACTGCTTAATGTAATCTGCCTTCTGTTGCTCGGTCATCCCAGCCGTTTGCGCCTCAAAGATTGCGTCAGTTGCCTCCATTTGGGTAACTTCAATTTCCGTGTGGGCGTAAATCTCGGCTTTGGTGATATCAACAGTGCGATCATTAGCGATTAGATCCAAGTCTGCTTGTAACTGAACTTCTGCGATCGCAACGTCCCTGTAACTCTCCAACAACTCGGAACGTGCAGCCATCTCTGCTTTTGCAGCATCCCGCTTTTGGGCAATGTCTTCAAAAACTGCTCTCTGTTTCTCCTCATACTGGCAATGGCGGAGCATCCACCCCGCAAGCGCAAACCCCAGGAATCCCCCAAACGCCCAAAACGGTTTGCATGGGTTGGTCGCTTTCACTAAGCCGTTAACTCCGGTTGCTGCATCTCTGACAACCTGCCGGGGCATTCCTTCTTGTTTCCATTGCTCCCAGTAATGGGGGGTCATGCGGAATGGTCTGTTATTCTGATCCTGACATACTAATTTTTTCTGGGGAGTCCGAACGCAGAAATAAATGCGGTCGCTTGACTCCCCTTTCCAAGCCATCGCCGCCGAGCTAATACCTACAGTCAAACTCAATCCAATGGCAACAGCTTTCTTGTCCATTGGTAGGCGACCAAACCACAACATTAAGCCCGATTGTTGGGACTCGGATAACTGTTTATGTTTGTCGGTTAAATAATTCATTTCCTCTGACTACCACCAAATAGAAAAATCATTAATAGTGCTACGAATATCGCCACACCAGCACCATTCACCCAACTGGAATAATCCGCAGTTTTGGGCTGATACATCTTTTCAATTGAAGTATTAGCTGTTTGTGTAGAAGTTATCGATTCATTCCACTCACTAATCGGTTCACTAAGCGCACACAATAACGCTAACGATGCACTGCAACCAGTCATTAAATTAGTGACTAAATTGTTGAATCCTTCACCTGTTGCAGTGGCAGTAAAATACAGGTGTGCAGTTCCCACAGCTAAGAACATTCCAACAGGGTGAACCTGCAATAAATGAAAGGTAAAAATCACTGCCGAATTTAGACAACTGCCAGCGACAATTTCACAAGCATTACCAGCACGTCTAAATGTCCTACCTCTGTTGTTTTCTGGAAGTGGTTGTGGTTGTTCTGGTTGCTTAGATTGTTGTGGTTTTTCTGCCAGCCCTTCAAATGAAAAAGGGCTGACGTTAGTTGATGAATCACTTTTTCTAACTAACATCAGCCAAGTCCTTATTAATCAATTAGTTATCTCTCGCCCAATTTGTTCCACAAGTTACCCAACATCGCGCCCCATCCTCTCACTGTTCCTGTTGCAGAAACACTTGATGCTGGTGCATGATTTTGGGATTGAATTGGTATTACTTCCTGGGGTGTTTGATTTGGTTCTAATGCTCGTGAGCCGTACCTTGCACGGGCTAAAAGTTGTTGCCGTTTCTCTCTTAATCCCGTAGTAATTGCTTGACGTTCAGCCTGCACTGTTTGTCTATTTTCTATGCTGCTAATTTTATTTTCATGTCTCCACAATTCGGCTTGTAAATCGTGATGTAATTGTGCAGCAACTTCAGCTAAAGCGTGTTGACGCTTTTGGTCAATTCGCAATAGGTCTGCTCTATCTTGGGCATCTATTTTACTCATCTCCGAATCAAATTCGGAATTAAGTTTACGAATTTTGGCGATGGCAGTAGCAACATGGGAGCCGTATTGCTTTCTTAATTCTGTCCAAGTTACCTGTCCCTTAGTCAGCTTCTCCATCGCCTCAAAGACGACCTTGGCGTTGTCTAAGAATGGCTCTAATCTGTCTGATAATTCCTGGGCATTATTGGCATAATCCGCAAACTGTTCGAGCTTATTTATATCAGAAAGATAGCCCAGAATATCAGCTTCAAAGCCTCCCCAAGTTTGTGCTTTCTCGTCAATGTGCGAACTATGACCAACTACCGGATTACGTATTGCAAAATCCATTGCGTTATTCTCCTTAGCGTTGGTATTTAAGTTGATTGACCAAAGCTTCTGCTAGTCCCAAGTGGTCGCCTATTGGCGTGTACTGATACAAATCCTCTTGAAGTTTTTGAATTGTTTGGGCTGATTCTGACAGTAAATATTGTCCTTGTGTAGCAATTTCAGCAGCGATTAAGTTTTCAGTTATTGCTTTCAAAAAATGCAGTTTTTCGATGCGATTAATACCTTCAAGACAAGAACCATAAGTATCTTGCAACCAGTCCAAGTAGGTTCCATCTCCAGGTGTTAGAGCGCAGTAGTATCCAAGCGGTTTCGTCATGATTTACAATCCTTTTGTGTCTATAATGCGTAGATGCCATTCAGGGCGGTCGCTCGGTGTCCAGTCAAGCGACCGCTCTTCTTATCACTGAAAAAAGCCTTCTCTTGAAACGTCCACAGTAGAAGCTGCTGCCTCCCATTGCAGAGTATTGAAAAATAGGCTGACATCACCAATGGTTACATCGCAATCGAATCGCAAGCTTTGATATTGTGGATGCTGCCGAATTTGGGTTAGCAATTGTTGGGCTTGTGCAATCAATTCTGGTAGTGGTTGAGTGTTCATAATTCACCTCAAAAAATTGATAATTGCAGTGATTCAGAGCTAATAACTGAAGCATTAGTAGACATCCCTGACACTTCGTAACAACGAGTAGTCAAAGCCTTGTGATTGAGCAGTAAATCAGCCTTCTTTCGTTGTCCAGATAGGGGGCGAAAGTGATACTTTGGATGCTGGATTGTACCCGTTTTATAGAGATACTGATAGAGCGTTCTATCAATCTGGTACACCTTGGAATTGGTGAGTAGGGTTGAGTCATAGACTCTGCTTAAATTATTCATTGCTGCCTCTATTGACTCCAAAAGAGTACTTTTGATTACGCACTCTTGCTGTTGTTTATTGCATAAGTTTCTCCCTCAACTTGGGAGTAAAACTCGATATCTAAGATTGCTTCGTGAATCTCTAAAATTGCTTGAATTGCATCACCAAGGCGGAGGTCATTTGATGTACTAAAACGCTCAGATGCTTCAAGAAGTTTGTAATTTGGCGATGCTTGCACAAATCTAAGAGTCTGTTCGCAACCTAAGAGAATGGTCATGATTTCGGTTGTTGTTAGTGATGGTTGTGTCTGTATAGTTTGTTGGTCGCTCATGACTTGTTTCTTCTCCTTTGAGCTTTTATCGGTGTGGTTGGGGCTTCTGGTTGAGTCGGTTTTTGCAGTACATAGCTGATTGCACCAGCACCACCCACAGCAGCAGCGATAGTGAACATATTGTTTTTACTGATGTACTGCACTCCGAAATAGCCCAATGCAATAGCAAAGGCTGTTAAACCAATGCCAAAAAGCGTGTTCCTTAATGTGGATTTGGTCATGCTGCTCCCTTAAAATTAGTGACCATTGCGCTAAGTGCCGATTTATTGGGCTGTGTAGGTTGCGGTGTTTCTACTTTGGGCGTTGTTTGCACATTACCGTGTTGAAAAATCAGCTTCTCTACGCCTGCCGAAAGTGCTTGTGTCGGCGCGTCTTGGGGTAAATCAAAAATCTTGCACAATTCAATTACTGCTAGGTAGGAGATAGTTATACGCCGAGATTCGTAATTCATTAATTAGGCTCCTAGAGATATTTGACTTAATAGTTTCAACCCCAATGCATTGATGAATTGGGGATTTTTCAAGACCACAAAACCTAAAGAGGCAAGGTTTTGATCCACTACTGGCAAGGAAACACCCCCACCCCAGGCGACAAGGTATTTAGCGCGGTCTAGATAATTGCCAGCAGTCACGAAATTGGCGAATTTCTCAATTCTGGTACTCCACCAATCCTCAAGGCATTGGCTGTACTCTGTCTCGAACTTCTTGCCTGTGAGGTGGTTACCGCCGTATGTGAAAGTGCCTTCAAGAATCCCCTGGTTAACGAGACTGGGTGAGTGCTTCACATCCTTAGACAGCAGACTTACTCTGTCGTTTCGTTTGTCGAGAGCTTCTGCAATCATTGAGTGCAACTCACCGGCTCCACCCTCAATTAGATGACGGTCTATGACTGCACCACTACCGTTGAATACGGTTACAAGCCAAGTGGATGAACCGATATCGAGAGCGATCGCCAATTCCGAGGGGTCTAGTACTAAAGATGCTTCACCGAATAAGCAGTGGGCAATGCTTCCAAAACCTTCAGGGTAAATGCCTGCAACCTCTATGTCAACCGACTTGGTGACAATGGAACGAGTTACAGGATGCAGATGTTGGAAGGTGTGAATTCCTGACACTCTGCGTTTAATTTCAGTTGCCCAGCGTTCTGGGTTGTGATTGCTCAAACTAATTGAAAGCTTGACACCATTGGGAATATTCAAAACTGCCAAGTCTGCAAGGATGCTTTCTAGTGCCAGTTCTGCTTTTTTGGCTTTGTCGTCATGAAGTAGGGTGTGGTCAGCCTGTGCTAGAGCTGCACTACCCCAAAAGAATTGAACGTCTTTTAAGTCAAGCCGGGTTCCTTCGACATACCGTACCCATGCCCCATCTTTAGATATGGTTTCGTGGTGCATGAGGTTGCGGTTGCGAACTAGTGAGTATGCGGCTGGCATCATGATAGAAAAATCACCGATGATTGCCTTGCCATATCCTGCTCCTGCGTCCTTACCTCCTGTAAGGTCAGTTAGCCCCGAATTGGCGAATAAGTCGGCTTGAACCAGCCAATTTTTGGCATTGGTGTATGTGGTTGTCATGGTTCTGTTGTTTGTTAAAGTCTTGATTTCTCTGGCTTTGGAGAATTTAGAGGCGCTTATCACCTTAAATCCACACATCCACTTGGTGGCAAGCCATAGCATCACTTTCTGGCTTCTGTTGCCTTTGTTAGGTGACTGTTTTTGGCTTGATGATGCTATAGTAGCAATGTATGCATTTTGCGTCAAGTGCTACGAAGTAGCAAGACGTTATCATCTAACAAGAAATAAACTAATGGGAGGAAGTAGTATTCTATGAATTGTTCACAGAATGAGATTATGAGTAAACGAATATCGGTTGTGCTGCCAGATGATATAGGAGAAGTTGTAGAGAAAATGGCAGAGTCAGAAATGCGATCGCTTAGTCAGATGGGAGCAATCCTAATCGCTGAAGCAGTAAAATCTCGGCAAAGTGAAACACCAGCACCGAAGGACAAAAAAGATAAAGGTACACCATGACTGACGAAAGCCAGCTAGACATAAAGCGTTCCAAGGAGAAAATCGACCCAGTAACGGAACTAGGAACTGGTTAGCGGGCGTATCTTAAGACGACCCTTAACAATAATTTATATTTTTGAGGATTACCATGATGAGTGAAACAGCGACCCAAATACCAATCACTGCAATCATCCCTATGCTGACGGCAATAGGTGATCGATCTTGGGAACAGTTCAAGCTCTCGAAATTAATTTTGCTGCCCAGTACGGTATAGAGGTATGGTCAGACTATTTAACTTTCGCCTACTGCCAGCACTGGATAAAGGCTCTAATAAATGGCTATTGGTTCAAAAATGTAATGCCAAGCATTAGGATCAGTACAATTCGTGCTGATTTCACTCATCATTAATCAAAAAAGTCTCTAATGACTACCCTCAAAGACCCACCAACAAATTTTCAACCCCCGCTTTATAACCAAGCAGCTTTTGACAAAATTAGGGAAGCAATAGACTATCAATCTACCCTTGCTCTAACGGCTGGTGGTTTGGCGATGGGTACGGGTGGTATGTTCCATCCGGTAGGTTGGTTAATTTTTGGATTGGCTTACAAGCCATTGGTAGTAACTCAAAAACTGGCACGGTTAGAAAGAATAGGCACTTCAATTTTTCGTGAATTTGAAAAAGAAGGAGTCCAAGTTTATCCAACAGTACCAGTAGAGAACAACAATCCTATAGACTTGTTTGTGAGATTTCCACAAACAACTCACCTGTTTATCTCGATACGGTCGAAAGGAGATAGAGAAATTGTCTACAACGAAGCAAGGGAGGTTTTACAGGTCAAGCGCAAGGATAATAATGGATTGAAAATATGGAAACCCTGCCCACTGGTAGAGTTAGCAGATTATGAAAAGTGGCTCACAAAAAATAGAGATAAGTTTTTGATGACCTCCCGTGAGGCTCAAAAGACTCCCACTGCAAAGGTTTTGCTTTTATGCCCTCCCACAAAGGCATCAGCAAATCACAAGGAACATCTTTATACGGAGATAGGAGATATGAGAGTTCTAGTTCTCAGGAGGAAAGGCAGTGCATTTGTCATTACAGAGTCGGAAGTCAACAACTTTGTTAGGGCTTGGTTATCCAAGTACAAGTAGGCTAAAAGTTGAAAACCCCGTTTCCCGTTGGGAGACCGAGGTTTTCAGATTTTCATTCACTTGGAATTGGGGATTGGGTTTCGCAGCCTAATTAGTATCCCTAATAGTAATTTTATCTTACACGATTAGGTGTAAAGCCAATGTAATACTGGCTCACCAGATGTAAACAGCGTTTCAGGAATTTTAGCAAAGCGTGATTTTTGAACGTTTGTACTAGAAGATTACTGCCACGGGATAGCTCCAATTCCTCCAACACACATACTGGAGGATTTGTAAAGTGTCACAAAAACAGCTATTTCAGGACTCAGCTACCAACAAGCTGCTAGAAGCAACCAAAGCGAACCCTTGCCCTCACTGCGGGAAACCAAACTGGTGCTGCTTAATAGGTTGTTTTACAGTTTGCAACCGCGATCGCTTTCATCAGCCTAACTATGCACTGGGTCAACCTAAACAATCGCCAACTTATGTATTAAGCAATTGTCAAAAATTAAATAATGTTCAAGGAGGTATCGCGTAATGGTTGCACAATTCCCCAATCAACAGGCGTTCGCCTCCTTCGACATCCGAAATTTTCAAGACCAGCTAGAGCCGTCCAAAACTAAAGATAAGTTTATTTGTCCAGTTTGTGGCGGGAATGACTTATCTATTGTCCCAGAAACCGGGAAGTACAGATGCTTTAACGGTTGTGAGTGCAAAGACATCCGGGAGGCGATTAAACCCTGGGCTGAAGTGGTGGCTCTAAGGGCAGGGGCTAATTACACTCCATCCCTAAACCGTTTGGCAGCAAAGCCCAAGAGAATCTTGCCCAAAAGTGCGCCAATTCCAGATGGTGAATTAGGTTTGGTGATGTTGACCCAAGCGGCAACAGATATTCCCCAACCTCAAAAGTTAACGAGTAGACCACCAAAAGATGTTGAGGGCAGTGCCACCGAAACAATTTATCCTTACTCAGAGTCGCAATGGGTGGTTCGCTATCAGTGGCCAGATGCGAATAAGGAGAAAGGTTACAGCAAGACCTTTCGGCAATGGCATAGGCTTTCGGATGGCACACCCCAAATGAAAAAAGGCGATTTGCCTTGGGGAGCATATCGCATTGATGAAGCTCTAGCTGCTGCTAAATCAGTGAATGGAACCCCGGCACTACTCCAGCACGAAGGCGAGGGATGCGTAGAAGTTGGTCGCTCGCATGGTCTTGCTGGAATTACGTTTCAGGGCAGTGGATGGGATAAAAAGACTATCACGCCTGAATATCAACGCGCAATTGAAGCAGGCATAGGATTAATCGTTTTTCTGCATGACCCCGATGACACTGGCTTGAAAAAACTCCAGACGTGTTCTGAATGTGCTGCCGAAGTAGGAATTGCATTTATTGGAATTAGCCCCAATAGCATCTGCCCCGATTTACCATATAAATCGAGCGACATTAAAGAAATTTTGGGGCAAATGGAAGTACCAGAGTTTATCCGCAAGCTAGAAGAGGAGATCCACGCAGCAGTACAAGAGCGTAAGCGATCGCAAGAGTTGGCAGAATCTGAAACTATTGAAAAAGAAGTTACGGATTTATCTAATTTCAGTATAGATATTGACCCAGCAGACCCGGAGGCATTCTACAAATCCGTCTGCCAATCCATGAATTTACCCTACTCTAACTGCGTAACGGCGGGTACTTTTGATGGCTGGGCTTACCGAAAAATCTTTCCTCAAACAGAATGGATGGTACTGAATTCATCCTTTTACAAGTGGTCACAAGAGAATAACCAATGGCAACACCAAGATGATAATAAAGCTTACAAGCTCCTCGCTGACGCTGGAGAATCCGCTTACAAACTCTCTTACACAAAGACATTTGGCTGGAGAATAACCAAACCTTACGAAACTAACGCACACAAGGAATCTGCCTTTAAATATTGCCGCAGTCGCTTAGAACCAGCAGAACCACTGCCAACCAATACTCATTTATTAGGGTTTAACAATTGTGTTGTTGATTTGCGAACTGGTGAACAAATGCCTCATCGCAAAGATTTTTACCTCACTAATATTATTCCCCACGATTATGAAGCCAACAAACCATGCCCAGAAGTTTTTCTCAAATTTCTAAATGAGAGCTTTGGATCAGAATTGGTTGAAGTGATTCGGGCATTCACAAGTATGTTTTTAGACCCAACTGCCCCTTATGGTCGGTTTCCCCACTTAATTGGCTTAAGTGGTGGGGGCAAGGGGACGCTAGGAAGGTTTTGGAGTAGTTTATTTGGCGAATCCGGCTCTAGTAGCGCTTCACAATTTGCGGATATTTCTACACCGGAAGGACGACATCAATATTTAAGTGGAAAGCGGATATTTGGATTCCCTGATGTAGGAGGTTATGCCGAAGGAGTCCGAGCTTTTTACGAATTAGTTGACAATGGGCCAATGAGCGGACGTGCTTTATTCAATCCAGTGGCTTATTCAATCCAGTGGTACATTCGGTTTTGGATTGCCTCTGTAAGTCATCTACAGATCGAAAATGCTGGCGACGGTTGGATGCGTCGAGCTTACCCAATCCCAGTAAAAAACCGAGATGTAACCCCTGACCCAGACTTGTGGCTGAAGCTACAAGAGGTGAAGTCCGACATAATTTCTTGGGCTTTAGCAATGCCACGAGCAGAGCGCGATCGCATTTTGTTATCGCCTCCCTCTTCAGATCGAGCGAAGAATCTGGCGCTAGAGGCATCTTTGTACGGGGACTCGACCAAATCCTTTGTGGACTTGTGCTTACGCCCCTCAACGAATGCAACATTTATACCACAAAGTCGTTTACACAGTTGGTATGTACTTTACTGCCGAGAACATGGTTATGCACCTTTGGGGATGTCCAAATTTATTAGCCATTTAAAAACAGTCTTACCCCACAACTTCAAGGAACGTAGCTGGACACCCACGGTCAACGGAAAGCGTGAAAGAATTCAGTCCCACTTTGCATTCATTGAACCACTGGCTGGGGTCTTTGAGATGAAAGTACCAGAGGGGCCACCGGATTCTTCACAATCCTCTTCGGAATTTTGGTATTGCTTTAAAGATAAATGCCTTGAAGGGGGAATAGAGGAATTTGAAGAGTTTTTTCACCCGACCAAAACGCCAGAACCCTTACACAGCTTCCCTGTCCACCCTGTCCAACCACTAAATACCCCTCGACTTGACCCTGGACAGGCTGAAACCCTTACACAGCCTACCTGTCCACCCTGTCCAATTGTCCCCCCCCAAGAATTAGCATTGCAAAAAAAAGATGAAGAAAATTCTGAAACTGGAGTTAATCAATTTGTCAATTTAACTGATAACCCTTCAGTCCCCAATGACTTTGTGGACAACCTGGACAGTCCTACTGTGACTGGGTTTGAGCCTGTCCAACAAGTTAATCTTGCCGAAAACTCTTTGGACAGCCTGGACAGCCCCTCTGTGACTGGGTTTTCTCCTCGACAAGATGCTTGGACACAAGTAAACCCTGATACTGCTTCGGCCCCAGTCATTGCGAATTCAGTTCAATCGGCATCGGTGGCAAATATTGGTGTCAGCCTGGATCATGGACAATGGAAAGTTGGGGATAAAGTTGAGTTTTTCAACGACAGTGTTCGCAAGTGGCAAGTAGGAATCATTAAGAGCGTTCAACTAATGGAAACATATTTTTGTAGCGCAACAATTGACTATCGAGGTTTTAAAGGTAAAGTCTGCTCCATAGAAATTTTCAGGAGTGATTGGATCAAATTTCTGCATTAGGGCCAGAACTTACGCATTGACAAATGAGACAAAGAATGTAGTAGCGAGAGGGAGAAAAGAATAAGCGATCGCTAGCAGTAGGGGACTGAAAAGATAGATGATTTACACTGTCTCTATTGAGGGCATGGACAATCAGAGTAACTACCAAGCCATCCACTGCAAAGTGTGACCTCAACACTTACACTCTGTTTTTATTGGCAGAATCAAAGTATCCAGGTTGCACACGTTTAGCAGAGATTATGAAAGATTTGTCACATGATAGTGTCAACAGATTTTTGCTACGTGAGCAGTATGAGCCGAAGGATTTATTTGATGAAGTTAAACTGCATATCAATTTAGTAGGCGGCACATTAAGTGCAGACGATACGGTAATTGATAAACCTCATAGTGACCCAAAGTTAACAGAATTAATTGGTTACTATTATTCAGGAAGGCATCATCGTACAGTCAAAGGGATTCAGTTAATTACTTTGTACTATACCGATTTGTCCGGTAAGTCTGTCCCTCTAAATTATCGCATTTATAACAAACAAGAAGGTAAGACAAAGAATGGTTATTTGCGAGAAATGATTGCTGAGATTTTGAGTTGGGGATTGGAGCCTAAGACAGTAACTACCGATGCTTGGTATTCTAGCAAAGACAACGTAAAGTTCTTTAAAGACAAGGGATTGACGTTTTTAACTGGTATAGCGAAAAATCGTTCATGTTCAGTTGATGGTAAAAATTTTACCCAAGTTCAAAATCTAGAAATTCCCGAAATTGGTTTAGTAGTGCATCTAAAAAATTTTGGAAAAGTAAAAGTATTTAGGAAAAGTTTCAAAAACGGAACTCACAGATACTACATGATATATATAGCTGAAGAAGATGCACTACTTGGAATTAATCGAACAGATTTTAACACATTACATTCAATTCATTGGGGGATTGAATGCTACCACAGAGCTATTAAACAAGTATGTGGTATTGGTCGATTTATGGTGAGGACATCTGAGGCAATTAAAACTCACTTTTTTAGTGCAATTCGAGCTTTTACACAATTAGAATTAATGCGGGTAGAAGAGCTAATTGAAAATTGGTATGAACTCCAAAGAAATTTATCTCTTCAAGTAGCTCGTGACTTTATTTTAGAACACCTATCGCAGAAGTTGGCATTGACTGCATAATATAATTTTTCTGTCAATGCGTAAGTTCTAAGGGCGTTAATTTGTCTCGATGCACTCAACGAAGAATCAATAGTTTAGGGGTTGGATTCCACGTATTGGCTCATACGTTTACTGCTGCACAACCGAGCGCTGTTAATGGCGTTAAGCGTAATTATCGGGCAAGGATTTCAGATTTTCACGGATAGAAACTGTGTTCGAGTGATCTACCCCTAAGCCCTTTTCAGTAATTTCCAATGCTTTATTGTAAAATAGTTCAGCTTCGCTGTACCTTTCTTGCTCATAGTAAAGATCGCCGAGGTTGTTGTAAGTGCCAGCAACAGAGGGATGCTCTTGTCCCAGCAGCCGTTGCTTTAGCTCCAATGCTTTTTGTAGCAGTGGTTCAGCTTCGCTGTATTTTTCTTGCTCAACGTAGAGTTGAGCTAAGTTGTTGAAAATGCCGGCAACAGAGGGATGCTCTTGTCCCGGCTGCTGTTGCCTTAGCTCCAATGCTTTTTGTAGCAGTGGTTCAGCTTCGCTGTATCTTTTTTGTTCAAAGTAGATTAGAGCTAAGCCGTTGAAACAGATGGCAACAGAGGGATGCTCTTCTCCCAGCAGCCGTTGCCTTAGCTCCAATGCTTTTTGTAGCAGTGGTTCAGCTTCGCTGTATCTTTTTTGTTCAAAGTAGAGTCGAGCCAAGTTGTTGTAACTTTGGGCGATGTCGGGATGCTCTTCTCCCAGCAGCCGTTGCCTTAGCTCCAATGCTTTTTGTAGCAGTGGTTCAGCTTCGCTGTATCTTTTTTGCTCAAGGTAGAGTTGAGCTAAGTTGTTGTAAATGCCGACAAAATCGGGATGCTCTTGCCCCAACTGCTGTTGCCATAGTTGCAATGCTTTATTGTAGAGTGGTTCAGCTTCGTTGTACTTTTCCTGGAAATTGTAGATATTAGCCAAGTTGTTGTAACTTTCGGCGATGTCGGGATGCTCTTGCCCCAACTGCTGTTGCCTTAGTTTTAATGCTTTAATGCATATTTTTTCAGCTTCGCTGTACCTACCTTGGGAACTGTAGATAGAAACCAAGTTGTTGTAACTTTGGGCGACATAGGGATGCTCTTGTCCTAGCAAACGTTGCCTTAGTTTCAATGCTTTAATGCATATTTGTTCAGCTTCGCTGTACCTTCCTTGTTTTCCGTAGAGTAAAGCTAAGCTGTCGTAACCGGCGGCGACATCAGAATGCTCTTCTCCCAAACGGGTTTGTACTACTGATACACATCGCTCTAACCAGGGTTGTGCACTTGCATACAAACCCTGTCCTTCATAAAATCTATCCAAGCCAGCAAAAACCAAAGCTAAATTTTTATCACTGACTGCATCAGTCAAATTCTGTGCTACCTCTGCTAAATGTGGGATAGTATCTTTGACTGATTCAATATCCTTACGGGTTGGCGAATCAGGAATCTTTCGTGCAACTTCCACCATTGCAGCAGCAACAGCATATTTTAATTTCTCTGCTTCAGTAAGTTGCTTGACTTTAGTCACTGGCATCTAACTCCTCTAACTTGTCTTGGAAAAACGAACGTATTATGTTGAGCCTGAAGTTGTAACATCAGGTTCTCCTTCCAACTTACTTCTGAAGAACTCTCGAATTAGCGAATGTAGACGGTAAATTTGTTCCTGTTGCTGTGAAAGTTGAAGTAAATGGAAATCTAGTAGCTTAGTTCTAGCTTTTTCCACTTCTTCAACATCAAACTCCTTACTATCGCCGGAGTTCTCACAGTACTTTTGCTCAACCGACTCGGCTAGATGCCAAGGAATAGGTGCAGGTGCAAACAAACTCAGCAACTTACCTAAATGCTGGCTGTATTGACCCAACTCGGTTTTACTCAACTCATCCCAACTCAACTCAAACGCAGCTTCTACTCCCCTCTTAGCTGTCGATGTACGGGTCGCTTCATCTAGTTGGAGAGAATCATGCTTAATTGCAAGCCGTTTCTGAGCTTTCTGTTCTAGTCTAAATAATAATGTGGATAGCGATAAATCAGTACGTTTGAGCAAATAGCGACCAACTAACTCGATTCCTAATGGCAAATGCTCCAACCACTGACAAAGTGTTTTCGCAATATCTAGCTCCTGCTGAACTCGTTCTTCCCCAATTAGAACAATCAACAGTTCTAAGGACTGTTCTTCTGATAGAACATCAAGAGAAATCGACTGGATTGGTGGCCCAAACTTGAGCCGAGTTGTCATCAAGACTTTAAACCGATTTGATGCCGGAGGAGGCAAGTACGACTCAACATCACGGCTGTAGTTGACCACATCGTCCAACACCACCAGAACATTTCCCTCGCGCCAGTTCCGCCAGCAAAAAGCAACTTGGTCGGGAAGTTCCAGCCCCTCTGGGATTTTCAGATTCAGTTGAGATTGGGCAAAACCAACCACCTGTGTACCAATATTAAATTCTCTGGCAAATAACCAGCAAATACCTCCCTCGTAATCAGATTTATACTGCTGAGTATACTGAATTGCTAGTTCCGTTTTACCTACACCTCCCATTCCTTCAACAGCAGAGATGGCAATCAGATTGTCCTGTTGTAATTGTGTATGTAGTCTCTCCAGATCCACTTCACGCCCAATAAATTTAGCAACCCCACTACGGGGAACATTATTTGGGGGATTTAACTTTACCCGTTCCCGTTCGGGCGGCTGTAGTCAATACTGTTTGGTAATACTAATGCCACCCTGACCAAAAGTTTGATAAACTTCACCGCCAGAAATATTCTGAGTATTAATCCCAATTGTTTCAGCTAATTTGGCAGGATTTTGGCTCAACAATTGATTAGCCTGAACTGCCTTTGTCAAATTTTGAATTTCTACGGCAAGTTGTGGGTTTTCTTTCGCTGCTGCCATAGCGTCACTTGCAAAAGCTTCCACTGCTGCTTTTATTTCTGAGTCTACCTTAGCTGCTGATTCTATCTTTTCTACTAAAACTGCTTCTCCAATATCCTCTCGTTGTCCTGGAGGTAATACTGCATTTTGCACTGCTGCTTCTAGGGCATCTGCTGTATCACGCGATTTGTGCTTAAGCAGTTCAATCACCTTTTCAGCTTGCTCAAATGCTTTAGCAACAATGATTTCGCCTGTTTTTTCAAACGTTTTATTTAAAAGCAAAGTTACAAGTGCGATCGCACCAGCAGTTAATGGCTCCATCTACTACCTCTTAAGCGCGGCATACAATTTTACTATTAATACACTGTTTCTATTCTCAATTACGCAATTAGTTGAAGAAATCTCTAGTTAACTTATTGTTTAGGCTTATAATTTATGCAATATTACACACAAGAGCTAATACATGTAATGCAGATACAGGTATTTTAAATTGCATTTTCAACAGTAATTTTTTGCTGCTGCTTAGAGTTTAGAACTTTTCCTAAAAGTTTCTCAAACCCTTGCAGCTTAGTATTAAACAAGCAGTCTGCTCCAAAATATTTTCCAAAGACTGGGTAGTTTCATAAGAAAGTTTGATTGGAAAAAGATTTAAATAAAACAAAAACAGAATAAAAAAAGTAACCGGAGAAAAAAGCCGTTTTTTACATTCACTGATTAAGGAGTTTTTCAGGAGTAAGTTGGAGGAAATCGAGTATGACGGAGCTGGTTGAGGTTAAACAAAATACTGAGACAGAGCAGCTAAAACAGGCGTTTTGTCAGGTGATGGGAACATTGGGGAAACAGATTGTTGCAACTACGCCAATAATCTCCATTCCCCTCTCTATGCTTGAGCAAGTTAAGTCTGTAATTCCGCATCTGATGGAAGCGGCAACAAATTTGGAACCTTGGCTAACAACGGAAGACTTGATTGCATCCACCACAAGCATTGCTCGATTTTATCGAGGACAGACTGCTTATACCGAGGCAGAATCTTGGTATGAGCGTTGTTGTCAAATGACAAAAGCTCGTTTAGGCGAAAAGCATCCTGTGATGGCAACTGCCCTCAACAATTTAGCAAGACTCTACCACTCGCAAGGACGCTACCAACAAGCCGAATCTTTATTTTTGCAATCACTGGACATTGCACAAGAACAACTTGGTGACTATGATCCCGAAGTAGCAAGGTCTCTCAACAATCTAGGAAAACTCTACATAGACCAAGGGCGTGATAGTGAAGCCGAACCACTCCTGGAGCGTTCGTTGAAAATTTGGCGGCATTGCTACGGTGATGACCATCCTGATGTTGCGACTGCCGCCCAGAATTTGGCGCAACTTTATAAATCGCAAAGACGTTACAGTGAAGCTGAAACCCTCTATCGGCTATCTTTGGAAATAACCCAGCGAGAATTCGGTAGTAACCATCCTATGGTGGCAAATATTCTCAGCGGAATGGCAACACTCTACTATTCACAAAACCGTTATAGTGATGCTGAAACTCTCTATCAACTATCTCTAGAAATCGATCAAGCTTACTACGGAAATGACCATCCCGAAATAGCAACTGACCTCAGTAACTTGGCATCACTTTACTCTTCACAGGGGCGTTACAGTGAAGCTGAACTTCCCTCCCAGCAAGCATTAGATATTAAACAGCGAAAATTCGGATATAACCATCCCCAAGTTGCAGTAAGCTTCCACAATTTAGCAGTACTTTACTCTTCACAGGGACGTTACAGTGAAGCTGAATCTCTCTACCTACAAGCATTAGGCATTTGGCGACAAAAACTAGGAGACAACCATCCCCAGGTGGTAATGAGCGTCCACGAACTGGCAATATTCTACCAATCTAAAGGACAAGCAATACTCGACTTTCAAAGACGAACTGTCCTTAACAATTTGGCAGTGCTTTGCAATTCACTAAACCTTTGTAATGATGCTGAAATCTTCTATCAATTATCGCTAAAAGTCTACCGAGATTACTACGGTGATGACCATCCTGAAGTGGCAGTTGACCTCAACAATTTAGGACAAATCTACCAATCACAAGGACGTTTCGCTGATGCTGAGGCTTTTTATCTGCAAGCATTAGGCATTTGGCAACGAAAACTAGACGATGATGATCCACGAATAGCAACCAGCCTGCATAACCTTGCAGTACTCTACTATGTTCAAGAACGTTACGACGATGCTGAAGCTTTGTTTGAGCAATCACTGAATATTTCACAAGGCAAATTGAGCAACAAACCCTTGAATTCACAGGAGTCCTAAATAATATGACAGAACCCGACTATACACAAGGGCAGCAAAGGAGAGTAACAGACCTCTGGGTGCGATCGCTAGAAAATCAACTCCGGCAACAAAGTGTCGATGATGCGAGTATTATCCAGAAATTCACTGAAATGGCAGAAGCTTTCTGTTTACAAGGGAAAAGCTTAGAAGCTGAAGCTTTATGGGTGCGTTCTCTTGATATTGCTCAACGCTGCTATGAAGACAACAAGCTAGTGATCGGGTTTACTCTTAAAGGGTTGGTGGCGTTTTACCGTTCGCAACAGCGTTACAGTGAGACTCAACCTCTTTTGAAAAAATCATTGCAGATTTGGCAACACTTGTTTGGTGATGAGCATCCTTTAGTAGGAACAAATCTCAATGATTTAGCCGCAGTCTACCATCGGCAGGGACACTACCGCGAAGCTGAAACTTTCTATCTAAAGGCAATACCTCTTTTATTGAAGCGACTAGGGGATGAACATCCTGATACTCAAAACGCTTTGCAAAACTTTCGGTATCTCTTAAAGCAAGCCGTACAAGAAAATAGGGTTGGCGAACTCTCTAATCATCCGTTCACGCAGTCGGCACTTGAGAAAGAATTGTTAGACTTTCAAGAACAGCAACCCAACCAGAGACGTACCTTGGTTGTAACTTATCAAGATAGTGAGGATCTCAGAAAGCTTACCCTGTCACAAGGAGAAAATAGGGGAAAAGCTCTTTTCTGGGTGCAACTGGTAGAAAAAAACCTTCGTCAACAGGGTGCTGACCATCTAAGCCTTGCAAAGGAGCTTGACAATGAGGCAAAAGTCTGCGGTTCTCAAGGAAAGAACCTGGAAGCAGAAGCCCTTTGGCAGCGTTCGCTGGAAATTTACCAACAGCATCTTAACAATGCAGATCCCTATCTGGGAGTAATCCTCAATAATTTAGCATCATTTTACCTTTCACAAAAGCGCTACAGTGAAGCCGAATTGCTCTTTCTAGAAGCTATATCCATCCTAATAAAAACACTAGGAAACGATCACTCTACCACCGTATCCGTTTGGGAAAACTTCGCTGTCATGTTAGGACTAGTTCAGCATGAAAACCGAGTTGCTGAACTTTCCAACCACCCAATCACGCAGGCGTTACTTCCCCATTAGCGATCGCCGTTTCTACTTCCTGCCTCACCATCTGCCAACTTACTTAGTAGCGCTACACGTATGGGCTAATTCGTGCAATTCATAGCCAAAAGTATTGTAACTCCGTTCGCGTAGCAATGGCGATCGCTCGGTGGCAAGGTGAAGTTTGCTGGCGAGATGGTCAGCTACGGCAAAGTACACGGCACTATCAACGTAGTGACTAAAGACGGGGAGAAGTGCGCCTACTTCAGGGAAGCATTTCTGATTGGTTAATTTCTCTTTTTAAATATAATTGTGGAGGCAATTTTCTATGAGTGCAAAAGCACAATCTTTATCAGACGTTCAAGGAGAGTTCTTTTGTACCTCAGATACGTTGATTTTTTGAGCATCCGGGTTTACCTGGGCGCTAAAACAACTCGCAGTATGGGTCTAGCTTACTAAAAAGCTCATACCTAGTGGTGAGCCGCCGAAGTTCAAATATCTTCTTTTCGAGAATCAGTATGGAAGCATATTCTTTTGCTACACCCTAAACCCTACACCCCACACTCTAATAAACAAGCCATACAAGAGTAGCTGTAAAAGCACATTATTTCAGTACACCCTACACCGTAATCAATACTTTTTCTCTTTGAGAAATACCCAGTTTGTGCTGCCTAATATAATGCACTTAAGACAAATTTACTATTGTAGTAAAGATGTCTAGAACAAAATCTAGATAGGTTTTTATGAACAAGGAAACAATTCTGTTTACTATGTTTGCAGTGGTTTTTGTGGTTTTAGCTATGCGTAGCGTGGTTGATTCTCAAGCCCAATCTGTATTACTTGAGTACTCAAAGCTATTTCTAGCAGGGTATTTGGGTTACTTGCTCAAATAAAAAATGTCTCCAGATAGTTAGACTATCCGAAGACTTGTAATTTAAAATGTTGTTCTCAGATTAGCTGAAATTCTCGGTAATAGACAACCTTGTTTAAGGTTGTCTATTCTATTTACTCAACAATACCTTCTAAGATGCGGTCGTCAAACCTACGATCGCATCTCAATTTTACAGCGAGTAATTACCCCACACCGCCATCGACCTGGGGGTAGTCGTCCTTTGTGGTGAAGGAGTTTCTAGTGGGATGAATATTTAGTTTATTCAAAACTAACATATAAAGTATGAACCGTTAAATTAACGGTTCATACTTAGCTAGCAATAAAGATGAACAAAATCAAGGACAAAGCAATGATAAAAATACAAAACCTGCAAGCTTCAGAACAATTACTTCAGGAACTTGATGACTTCCAAGCGTACAAGATTTTAGGCGGACAAAATAATTTACCTGGTATAGAAATCGAAAGGTCTACCACGGGAGGAATAATGGTAAACCCCGGTGTGAGCGAACTTGGAAGGCTTCTTCCTTCCCAAGATACTGTTATCGATCACGTAGTCAGACCAGGAGGTGCTGCATTAATTGGTGGTTTAACAACCCCCGATAATCCATTAAGGGGAGGGTTGGGTGCTGCTGCTGGTATTTGTTTAGGTTGCCATCCCAAGACAAAACCGCAGCAAAATTAGCAATATTCTTTTTACTTGGATATAATGCTTATTTTTGTATTGCCCTACTTTGGTCATACTTTATAAGCGATAATTTTTTTAAGTGTAGCTAGCAGCAATAAGGCTTGTTCAGAGCTAGATTAATTGCAACTATCAAACAGTATTTACTTATCAAATTTCGCTTTTTCGTAGGTTATTTGGTGGTTTTGACAATAGTAAACTTGCTTTAAAACTTGGGGTGAAAGCAATAACGTTTGATTTTCTTAATAACCGTTGATAATATCAAATTTTGCCTAACCAGTGCGTGTTTTAGTGCAGAAATTTATTGATAATAGTGTCAATAAGCTCACACCCCACATCCCCAAGCGCGCGATCGACTTGGGGATGTGGGGTGATGGCCAATCTTCACTAAAAACTCACAAAATTGTATTTAACTGAGTAAGTATGATTAGTGTTTTCCTGCTTCTATTTCATAGCATCGCAAAATCAATGATTTGAGTCTATCAAAATCATTCACAGAATCAATTTTTATCTTTGAAACCATTTCAGCATTGACTCCAGGTACATCCTGAATCACAAAACCAGGCGCTGGCGTTTTTGACATCAGATCGTCTTTCGATTATTTGTCTTATTTTATCTCCAAGTAACAAAACCCCGCTTTTGATAGTCGTTAGCGGGATTTGTTACATTATTGTGTGGTTTAACTAGCTTTCTGTTTTGTCGTCTTTATTGTTTCCGTTGAATTCATCACCTATACTGTCAGCCGCCCAACTTGCGCCAGCACCTGCAACAGTAAGTGCTGTGACGGCTACGGCTCCGATTGGTGCAAGTGCAGCGACCGTAAAAACACCCACACCAACAGCACCAGCTTTTAATACTTTTCCAGGGGTAATTTTATCAAGTCCGAACATATCAGTATTCCTCTATACTAATAAACTCTCTATTTCTAAGTATTCCCATGTTTAATTTGAAACTAACAAATACTGTTTAGTTATCAAATTTCGCTTGTAAGTGGGTTATTTGGTGATTTAGACAAAATGTCGTCATATCTCCATAAACCGACATCTCCCATACAAAAGGTGACAGGGGAGCAAAGCTTGCCCGCCGCTTTCAACACCTGCTATAGTCAAAACCAAACTTGCTGCTTAGATGCGATGAGATTCATTGAAAATTATATCTTTGTATTTATGCCCCATTAAAGATTCTGAAGGCAGGACATAAGGAGAATCTGTAATGGTTAATAAAAAGCATTATGTACGACTAAAAGAAGGTGTGGAAGCTTGGAATAACTGGAGAGATAAAAATTTAAATATAAATCTTGACCTCATCGGGGCTTACCTCATCGGGGCTTACCTCAGCGAGGCTAACCTCAGTAACGCTAACCTCAACGGGGCTGACCTCAGCCAGGCTAACCTCAGCCAGGCTAACCTCACCCTGGCTTACCTCATCGGGGCTAACCTCAGCCAGGCTAACCTCGGCGGGGCTAACCTCCGCGTGGCTGACCTCACCCAGGCTAACCTCGGCGGGGCTAACCTCACCCAGGCTGACCTCATTGGGGCTAACCTCAGCGGGGCTAACCTCAGCCAGGCTAACCTCCACGGGGCTAACCTCAGCGAGGCTGACCTCAGCCAGGCTGACCTCAACGGGGCTAACCTCAGCCAGGCTAACCTCAGCGGACTTGACCTTAGTGGACTTGACCTTAGCGGACTTGACCTTAGCGGGGCTAACCTCAGGCAGGCTAACCTCCACGGGGCTAACCTCACCCAGGCTAACCTCCGCGGGGCTAATCTCACTGGAGCTATTCTCACTGAGGCTAACCTCACTAAGGCTGACCTCAGCCAGACTGACCTCAGTGGGGCTAACCTCAGTAGACTTGACCTCAGCGAGGCTAACCTCAGCGGGGCTAACCTCAGTAGACTTGACCTCAGTGGACTTGACCTTAGCGGGGCTGACATCAGCGAGGCTAACTTAAGTAAAACTCAAGCATTAGGAACAAATTTTACAAACGCAAAGTTTACGGGTGCTTGTTTGGAAGACTGGAATATCAATAGTGCTACGAAGCTGGATAATATTGATTGTCAGTATGTCTATTTGAAAAATGACAATCAAGAACGCCGTCCAAGTAGCGGAGAGTTTGCACCAGGAGAGTTTACCAAGCTATTTCAAAAAGCTTTGAATACCATTGACCTCATCTTTCGCAATGGAGTTGACTGGGAAGCCTTTGCTTACTCATTTAGAAAAATTCAAGTTGAAAATGCAGACGAAGAGTTAGCTATACAAAGTATTGAGAATAAAGGCGATGGTGTAGTTGTTATTAGGGTCAATGTCTCCGCTAGTGTAGATAAGCCAAAGATTCATAGCGATTTTTTACAGGGATATGAGTTTGCCCATAAAGTTTTAGAAGAGAGATACAAGGCAGAAATTAGCAGCAAAGATTTACAAATAATACATTACGGCGAACAAGTTCAAAGACAGCAAGAAAATATTAATAACTTATTTTACTTACTTAATCAACAACAAACAGTGCAAAAAGCTATGGCACAAAACTCTGGAAAAGTTTCTAATAATAACTTTTATAATCCTCAGTTTGGTGGGGCTTTTATAGATGCTCAGGCAGTTAATGCACAAGAGATACATGGAAACATAACTAACTACACGTCTGACCAAAAGCAAAATCTTGCTGAAGCAGCAGCAGAAATTCAAAAACTTCTCAAACAATTAGAGGAAACCAACCCCACTGCTACTGAGGCTGAGAAAGTTGCTTACGTTAATGACGAAACTACACCTAGTTTCAAGCGCCGTGTTGTTGGCGCATTCCAGGCAGGGGGTGAAACAGCGATTGATGAATTTATTTTAGAAAATAAGTATCTTAAAGTTGCAAAAGCAGTTATTAAAGCTTGGCTACAACCAGGTAGTTAACTGAGTTGGTTGTTATCAACCTTGCTTCTCAACCATCCGCGCACCTTATGGGGTCTGCCTTTCAGGGATTCATATTTAGCCAAATTAGAAACTGTTGTGTTATGATTTACCCATCCGCGCAACCGAACCTCGAAAAACCAAATAAAGTAAAGCTTCCAGCCGCAAGCCACTGCAATTAACACAAATCCCTATTAGGGATTGAAACTTGGGAGAATTTCATCAAGTAATTGAGTTTGAAAATATTGTAATTAACCAAAATCTCTATTAGGGATTGAAACTTGTAGGTGCAGAGTAGCTCGTACAGTAGGAAGTTTGCGATTGCAATTAACCAAAATCCCTATTAGGGATTGAAACTCGTTATCCCCAGCACTAACTGTAATGATATTAGAATTATTGCAATTAACCTAAATCCCTATTAGGGATTGAAACATGGCTGATGCTATGCGATCGCACTATCCAGAACATTGCAATTAACCAAAATCCCTATTAGGGATTGAAACAGAGTAAAAGCGGCGATCGTCAAGGCTGCAATCGATTGCAATTAACCTAAATCCCTATTAGGGATTGAAGCATCAATTTCTAGCTTTTCATCAACCCCCAGTTCTACACCACTTCTACCCACAGGCGACAACATCGCCAAACTCGCAGCCGCACCTAACACCTGCTCGTCTGACACTTCCAAATATCTCTGCAACTGCTCCAAATTCCGATGCCCTGATATCTCCTGAATCACTCTCAACGGTATGCCAGCATTACTCATCTGAGTTAATGCAGTCCTTCTAAAGCTGTGGGTACTCACGCCAATTATCCCGGCTTGTTTGCAAGCTTCTCTCAAAATCCTAGCGGCGCTTGTCTTCGCTGATATGCCCATCGCTACGACCAGGGAACAGATAATCATCGCCGGAGAGCGGGTAATACTCAGCCAACAATCGCCGCAAGTCTTCAATCACTGGTATTGAGCGTGTGTATGCTTCCCTTTAGTGTTCGCCTTCCTGATAATCAGCCGGGGTCTGACCTGCCTTTTGAGTGTGTAAATATCTTGGGTCAACAGAGTGTAGCATTCACGAATACGGCAAGCACTGAAGAGGCAGACACCGAACTTTCGTGCGATCGCGGTGAGAGTAGCATTCAAGGATATTTAGTCACGCACTTACCTTATATATATGTAGGTAGGTGCGTGACTATTTTGTTAACAGAGAATAATAAGCGTGAATAACGCACTCAACAGCACCGGGAAACTTTGCCCTGGTGGGCCGCTGTATGACTTGCGAACCGAAAAATTATTTTTCTGTCTGAAATTCCTGCTTTAAGCGTCATCATTGTCATCGACTAATTCAAGGATCGTGGTCACTAATTTGGTATTAAATTAATACCAAATAATGCCAAATAGAAACTAATTATCAGCCAAGAAAAACCCGATGATTACCAAACTGTTGCTTGATGACCAAATCGTTGCCAAATTGTTACCAAATTCAAACAAGCTGTTGCCAAATCGTGTTTTTTCAAGAGGTGAAAAAATTTTTTCAGAAAATAATGGCTGTCAGTGACCAAATCGTTGCCAAGTTGAAACTATTCGTGACTAAACAGCGCCCAATTTTGACAAAATAAAATTTGACCAATTTGGGAATTTTGACGCACAGTACGCCAAAATTGGCGGAAAGTTTTTGAGCGAAAACTGATTTGATTGGAAGAGTAATAGAAAAAATAACTACTAAAAAACTACACTAGCACTACAAAAGAGCTTTTAAAGACTCAAATCATCTTCTTCGTGCTGCCGTTGCTGCTGCTGTTGCCGTAACTGTCGCCCATAATCAATAAGCTGCTGATTCCAATCATGTGCCTTAGATTTTTTGATTTGGGACTGTGGCAGTAGTTCTAATACACGCTGTGCCACCGCATCTGTGGTTTTATCGTTACCAAACGCCACCAGTATATTAGGAACTTTCTGCAATCGCTCAAGTGGTAAGCTCTTGATGTCATCAATAGCTATATAAGCTGTTCGTTCGGGTGGGGCATCTCCCCTTATAAGATATTCCAGCATGGCTCTTGAGATAGCATCGATGGGGGATTTGCACAAAATCGCTGTTGAGGTTTTATCGTTAGCCTTTCCCCCCAAACTGAAGTAAAACCAGCTATCACTGCGCTTAGTACCCTTAGAGTAACCAAGAAATCTGTTGTTCTCTCCCCTTGTTCCCCGTAGGAATGCACCGTTACGTTGACCATCAAGATTCCGCATGACAAAAACAGCGTTTTGTTGGTCATCAGCGTAAACTAGCCCCTGGTTATGAAGCATTTGCACACAATCATCGGGGATGCCCCGTTGTTGGGTAAGGTAATGTTCAACAGCAGACCAGTTAGCTTTATCTTCAACGGGTGGAGTGAATTGGGGACGTGGTTCAGTCTGGATAATGTCAGCCGCTGCTTTTTTAGCATGAGCCATCGCTGCTCTTTGTGCCCCAGCTTCACCAAAGCGGTCACCCAGCCAAGCGATCGCAGAACGAAAATTGCACCCCTGTACGTGCATCACCAAATCAATCGCACCGCCGCCGCCTTTCTGCTCTTGGGGTGAGAAGTCGTAAAATTTTGAGCCATCTATATTAATGATGTGACTGTGACCCCTCCACTTGGAGCGATCGTAATTTAGCCCCAACTCCCAGGCGACATCCTCCAAGGCCAAGTCCCGCAGTTGTTGGGTTTTCAATTCAAGTGAGCGCACTTCTTTTTCTAAACGTTGTCGTTCCTTCTCACTGGCTCTTGCCCGTTGCTCAGCACGGGATAATCGCTCAAGCATGAAAGCGCGGTCAGCCAATTGGTGATTAATCGCTTGGAAATCGTCACTCTGCTGAATCCGGGCAATGTAAGTCCTAGCTGATTCAAAGGGTGTGGGTGCTAATTGGTTATTCTCCCAGACTGCGGTGAATGGTTCGCTGTTAACAGCTTGGTAATACTCCTTTACTTTGGTGTGGGTGGCCTTACTGCCCTTAACCCCCCGTTCAATGCCCAAAGGAGCGAGTGCAGCAGCATAACTATCTTGCAGCTTGGACAGTTTAATGCTGCCAACACGACCATCACCGCCGAACATTTCCTTGTGACTTAGCTGTTTAGTTTTGTCGTTGATGGGGACGATGTAAGCATGAATGTGGGGAGTAGCTTCATCCAAGTGTAATTCTGCCCGGACACACTTATCACCATAGTTGTTGATTAGCCATTGTCTAGAAGCTCCAGCAAACTGTACCATGCGGTCTTGTTCCCACTCACCAGCAACAGATGGGTCATGAGGGCGAAAATATTCGGGCGATGCCGATAAAAATATCTCACTACACAGCACGGCATCCTTGCGGGGTTTGTGCTTTGTGGTGCTGGCTATCTTGGTTTTGACTAAATCTTCCAGTGCTGTACCGTCCTCAGTACCAATCAACCGGATATTTTTTTTAGTGTTGTCGGCGTTTGGGGTATCTTGTAAACGGGCGGTATGCTTCTCGCTACCCCCGACATTGCCGAAAGATTTGAGTTTTTCAACGCGCAGAATCGCCAAAGCCACCATTGATTTACTCTCGATTACAACAGTTGTGCCAAGGGTGTGCAAACTCCCCGAAGGGGCGAACGAAACTTCTGCGTCCTGAGCGGAGCGAAGGATGGGCGCAGCCCACCCAGCGGGCGCGGAAGTGTAGTGAGTACACTACCATACTAGTACCCCTAACCGAAATTCTGCGGCTACCGTCCACCAACCGAAAGCCATTGGCACAAGTTGGCACACAATAGTGCCTTTTTAGCACAGCTTTAGAGCAAACCTGCACAATTGAGTACGGCGAAATCACCACTGACACTCATGGGTCGGGGTCAGTCTTGTGTGCCAGTTTGTGCAGGATTGGTGATAAATGTGTACTGGTTCTGTGCCAACTTGCTCTAAAAATGCGTCATCATAAAGTCATTACTTTAACCAGCTATTTGCATGACTGACATTTACCTTAGCGTGGACGTTGGCGGGTCACAAACTAAGATAATTTATCAAGTGGATGACCAGACTAAACCAAATTATGTTCTGCTGCCACCAGCGATAGAAGAGATTACTAAGGATAAACTCAATTTTTTCATGGAACGCTTGGGCTGGATTGGTAGCCCTTCACCAGATCAACAACTGTGGGTTGAGTGGAATAACAGAGTGGTGGTGTTGGGTGAGTTCGCGGCTAACTTTGATCCGCTTGACCGGATCAAGGAACTCAAATATGAGAATGCCTTGTGGAAAGTATTGAGTGCTGTTGGCTTAATTGTTGAACTCAGCTTAGTTAAGGTGACGGCGAAAAAACAAATTAACTTAGAGTTGGCGTTACTTCTGCCGTGGAATGAGTACAGCGATCGCCGTCGCTTTGAAGAACAGTTACGGGTGATGCTGGCTAATTTTACGGTACGCAAACAATATTTAAAGGTGAACCTAGAGCGTTTCTTGTGCCGTCCTGAAGGTGGGGGATTAGCAGCACTGCGAATCAAACAGCAGGGGGTAGACTGGTTACGCAATCAACAACTAGCTGTATTAATGTTCGGTCACAGGAACACGACAGCACTTTATTTTGACCGGGGGCAACTGAAGCTGGGCGATAGTCCACTGTTGGGCTTTGCCAATATGTTGGATATCGTGCTGGATATGACCAGTGGTTTAGACCGAGAGCGTTTAGCAAATGCTGTATTTGATGCACGCTACACGATTATTAATAAGGTCTACAGCAAAGACCGTAATCACTCGGCACGCCCTAATTGGATAACTTTTGACCAAATACAAGCTCTAGCAAGT